>CBFIEH010000007.1:0-119550 GCA_965661605.1 Flavobacteriales bacterium
ATTCGAGGATTTAGTCAGCGAAACGTTGCTGTGATGATCGACGGTGTACCCGTCAACGATATGGAAAATGGCTGGGTCTACTGGTCCAACTGGTTCGGACTGGATGCCATTACCCAAAAAATGCAAGTGCAGCGTGGACTAGGTGCCTCCAAATTGGCCATCCCATCCGTCGGAGGAACCATCAATATCCTTACCAAGGGAATTGAGCAAAAGAAAAGCTTTCGGGTAAAGCAAGAAGCGGGAAACAATGGCTTCTTGAGAACTACCGTCGGCGCAAACAGTGGGCGATTGGATAATGGCTGGGGATTCACCTTCGCCGGATCGTACAAACGAGGCGATGGCTGGGTAGACAACACCTGGACCGAAGGCTGGTTTTATTATTTCAAAATCGACAAACAGCTTGGTAACCACAACATCAGCCTAACCGGTTTCGGCGCTCCTCAAGAGCACGCGCAGCGAAGCTGGAAAATGTCTATTCCGGATCACGATGCCGAGTACGGACGCGACCTTTTTGAAGGGTCCGAGGATCTGTACAACGTCATGGTGGCGCACAATCAAGGGGATATTGAGGATGAGGACTTAGATCAAGCCCTGGAAGGCATTGGTGAAGACCGAGACAGTTACAATCAAGCGCTCGAAAACTTTGTCGACACCACCGACGCCTTGAATTATGGCATCCGATACAACCAGCATTGGGGCGTATTGGATCGCTATGACATTATCGACAACGACACAATTCGCAACGGCGAAGAGCGCGTCACTGAACGAAAGAACTACTACCACAAACCGCAGTTCAGCCTGAAAGATTTCTGGCGCATTAATGAGAAAGTATACTGGTCCAATGTACTCTACCTTTCCTTGGGGAACGGTGGTGGAACGAGCTTGTCGGACAGCTCTCCACCGCGAGATGAGCAAGGTCGAATTGACTTTCAGCGAATCTATGACGCCAATGCCTTTGGGCCCTTCAGTATTGATCCCACCTATTCCGATACAGAGCACAAGTCCAGCGATATTCTGCGCAGCTCCATCAACAACCACCGTTGGTGGGGGTGGGTGAGCACTTTTACCTACAACCAAAGTGATCGATTCATCCACAGTGGTGGACTCGACTTCCGTTCGTATGTAGGGGAACATTATCGTGAAGTTTATGACCTACTTGGTGGGGATTACTACGTAGACAATTCCAACTCAAACGCCGCTTCGCCGGTGCGCCGAGAAGGAGATAAAATCAGCTACCACAATGACGCCAGGGTAAACTGGGGAGGTGGTTTTTATCAGCTGGAGTACAAAGAGGGACTCTGGGCTGCCTTTGTCAATGTTTCGGCTTCAATGAGCGGGTTCCAGCGGATCGACTACTTCCGTAAAAAAGATCTCGTACTTAGCGATACGACCATGCATGAGGCCATTGGTTATCAAGACACGATCGAATACAATGGCCAGTTCTACCATACTAACTCGGAAGAGACGCGATTCGCCACAACAGATTGGGTTTGGATTCCGAGCTTTACGTTTAAAACGGGAGCCAAATACAACATCAATGAGCAGAACAGCGTGTATGCCAACATCGGCTACTTGTCGCGCGCCCCTCGCTTTTCCAATGTTTTCTACTTCGACAACCGCAAGTTCCAGAACATCGAGAATGAAGTTATTCGTGCTGCTGAGATCGGGTACGCCTTCCGGTCCGACCGTTTTTCGATCAATATGAACAGCTACTATACGCGTTGGGACAACCGTCCGGCACCACGAGCTCCTTCAGTGATCATTGACGATGAGCTTTTCCGGACCAACATCAATGGAATGGATGCTGTACACATGGGTATTGAGTTTGACTTTGCCTATGAGTTCTTGCCGAAATGGACCTTCCAAGGTTTGGTCAGTCTTGGAGATTGGACCTGGCAAAGTACAGACAGTGTTCGGGTGACCGATGATGACAACAACCCTGTAATCGACCCCATCACTGGAGAGGAATTCGTCGTCTATTTCGACGCACGCGATGTTCACGTAGGTGACGCTGCACAGACCCAGTTTGGCTTTAGCTTGGAGTATGAGCCGGTTCGTGGCGCGTATATTCGCCTTCGCGGAACCTACTTCGATCGCTACTATGCCGACTTTGACCCATTGACCTTGAACGGTTCAAATGCAGGGCGCGACTCTTGGCAGATTCCAGACTACATGCTTTTTGACCTTCACGGAGGATATCGATTCAACTTTGGCGAGCAGTCTTTAAGTCTGCGCGGCTCCGTGTTGAACCTGTTCGACCTACAATACATTTCCGATGCGCAGAACAACGACGGAAACGTTCTCAGCATCAACTCCAACGACTTTAATGCAAACTCAGCCGGCGTCTTCTTTGGACAGGGACGCCGATTTAATATCTCTATTACCTATGCGTTCTAGAATTTTCCTCCTCGCACTTTTGTTTAGTGCTGCAGTCAGCGCACAAGATATTGCTACGGCTCGCCAGCAAGCCATCGGAACCGTAGTGACCGTATCCGGAATTGTAACTCATGGCGATGAGCTAGGAATTATTCGGTACGTTCAAGATGCCACCGCCGGTATCGCTTGTTACCCGGGTTCTGGGTCTGTTCCGTTCTCCGTAAATCCCGGAGACAGCGTGAGCATTACGGGGCCGCTTAAGGACTACAACGGACTCCTTGAAGTGGATCCTATTACCAGCTATACGGTACACAGCGCAGGAAATCCAATTCCTGCACCAGTAGTTATCACGGTTCCTCAAATGGACGAGCCCTATGAAGGCCAATTGGTCCGTGTGAACGGAATTACCTTCACCAATGGTGGAGGAACGTTTTCGGTCGGAACGTATAACTTCTCTGACGCCGGAGGAAATGTGGGAACCATCTACGTACGAAACGGACATCCTCTATTGGGTGAATTAGTGCCTCTGGGTTCTTTGGACATGGTCGGCATTATGAGTCAATTCACCTTCACCGGATTCGGAGGGTACCAGCTTCTTCCTCGCGATACCAGTGACTTGATTTTCGGAAGCTCCATTGTTTTCGCCAGCGGCGTGGAACAAGACAACCTCAGCACCAGCGGTTTTGATTTGTCTTGGTTGACCAGCTCGAATGGATCTACCAATGTGCGATACGGATTGACTTCAGCCTTGGAATTGGGAGACATCAACAACGGCGGATCCAACACCGGTCACGTCATCAGCCTGACAGGATTGACGGCAGGGACGATTTACTACGTTCAACCCTATTCAGTCAGCGGCACCGATACCGCCTGGGGAAATCTAGGTGCCTATGCCACCGAGTCCAACAGTACGGGAACCATGATGGTGTACTTCAATACTCTCGTGGATACTAGCGTTGCGCTCTACGATCCGGCCATTACCCTTGACGGTTACTTCAACGACACTATTGCGGCCTATATCGACAGAGCACAGAACACCTTGGATATTGCGATTTACAATGCGGATAATCAACTCATTGCGAATGCCATCAATGCGGCTCAAAACCGTGGAGTTCGCGTGCGCTTCCTCTATGAAGGAGGAAACCTGAACAACATCTTAAACGACCTAAACCCATCGGTTCCTGTACTGGAACGTCCGGATGGACAAGCGGGAATCATGCACAACAAATTCGTTGTGGTGGACGCCGACGATGTCAACAACAGCTGGGTACTCACCGGTGCCACAAACTGGACTCCAGGGCAGCTCTTCGATGACCCCAATGACTTGCTCATCATTCAGGACCAAAGTTTGGCTCGCACCTATGAGCTTGAAATGGACGAGATGTGGGGAGGATCGCAGGCCACTCCAAATGCGAGCAACGCCAAATGGGGAGCGGACAAATTGGACAATACGCCGCATCAATTCAAGATCGGAGGCATCCCAACTCAGTGCTACTTCTCTCCTTCAGACGGAGTCACGGGAAAGATTGTCGAGACCATTGAGACCACTCAAGCAAGAGCGGACTTTGCCGTGATGACCTTCACTCGTGATGAATGTGCTGACGCCTTGATCGACGTGAACGGACAGTTCGGAAAATCGGTTCAGGGTATCATTGAGAACGTCAACGATCAAGGTGGAGAATACCAGACTTTGATCGATGCTGGAATTCCAGTAGTGGACGCCTCTACAGTTTCCAACATCATGCACCACAAGTATATTATCATTGATTACGATCGGTTCTTCGACGCTAAGATTTTGACTGGATCTCACAACTGGTCTTCAAGCGCGGAAAACTCAAACGACGAGAATACATTGATCATTGAGAGCCCCATCTTAACGGATCTTTACTTTCAGTCCTTTACCGCCCTTTACAATGGTGGTGTTTCAGTAGAGGAGCGCCTTTATGTAGACATGACCATCTTCCCGCAACCCTCTATCGACATCTTCAACGTTGCTTTGACGGCTCCTGCAGCCGGGAAAGGTACGGTGGTATTGTACGACATGGAGGGACGCGTTGTGCTCGAGCGCCCCACGGAGTGGACTGGAGTGGAGCAAACGATCACCATCGATCACCACTTGCGCTCAGGAGTGTATATGATGGAGTTGCGCGGTGAGGGATGGCAGGCCTATGACCGCATCGTTCGCCAGTAAGGCTAACGTATTCGCGTAAGGATTACCTTTGGCTTTAATGAAAGCCCTTTTCGCATATTTCGCTCAACCCTCCGAGAAGTACTGGACCAGCTTTCGGACCACCCTTCCGTTGAGCAGGTTCATCGAAGTTTCGCGGCCAATTTAGATCGCGTAGAACAGGTCACCGGGAACAGCCAAGGCCTTCAGCTCCACTTTGCGGATTCTGAGGTCTCAATTCCTGTATCGCGCCGTAAGGCGCCGGAAATAAAGGGCTTGCTGGAGCATACCGTTCGTCCCTAAAGGACTCCATTCATCCCTCAGGGTCTCCATTCGTCACAAAACTCCCCCACTCATCACGCTTTTTTGTGGTGCTGAGAAAGTGCCCCTACGTTTGCTCCAGAACAACAAAATTCTCACGCCATGGAAATCTTAGACATTACACGAATCATTCACATTTTTGCCGGCTTCACGTCCTTCTTTGCAGCACCGATTGCGCTTATTATGAAGAAAGGAGGAGCCTCCCACATTCAAATTGGGAAAGCCTTTGTTTGGGCCATGGGAATCGCCACGGCCACCGCCTTTATCAATTCGCTATTTATTTGGATTCCATTCCTGCTCATGCTCAGCGTATTTAGCTTTTACAACGTCTTGATTGGAGTCCGCGCCATTCGCTTCTACCGAGGCGAAGAACCCGGTACTTTGGACAATGTCATTCACCTCGTTGCCCTGCTCTTCGCTGCAGCCCTCTTTGGGTACGGCATCTACGGTTACGCGACCGCCCCACAAAATTTCGTTTGGATCCTGTCCGTTGTCTTTGGAGCTTTAGGTATGTTTGGTATCAGAAAAAATTACCGCATGATTCGCAAAGAACACGACCGCTCCACATGGATGCGCTTTCACATCTCCGGAATGCTCAGTGGATACATCGCTGCCGTCACAGCATTTTCCGCCACCAGCTTGGACTTCTTGCCCGGATTGGTTCAGTGGTTGTGGCCCACCGTGCTCTTTACACCGATGATCGCTTGGCACCAACGCCGAGTCAAGAATACTGTCTTGGTTGGAGCTGCTGGACTTCTCCTGTTCATGCCGGGAACACTGTTAGCTGGAAATCCCGACCTCTCACCATGCCTCACTGGAGATTGCACGATACCCGCCAAGAAAGGAACCTTGACCATTACCGTCACCTCGGCTAAAAACGGAGGTGTGGTTTATCTGCGCGTCATGAACGCGGAAAATGAAAAAGTTGGGGAATGTTTAGGCGAAGTCGTCGATGGTCAAATGACCTGTAAGGTTGATGGATTGACCCCTGGGCAGTACGCCGTTGCCGCTTTTCAGGATCTCAATGGTGATGAAGAAATGAATGCCAACATGTTTGGCATGCCGACGGAACCTTACGGTTTCTCCAACAACGCCCGCGGAAATTTTGGACCTCCATCGTTTGATGATCAACTCTTTGAGATGGACGGGGACAAATCCATTACCTTTAAAGTGAAATGAAACAAGTCCGCTTCCTCCTTTTCGCCGTTTTGATTTTCGCCCTCTCGGGCGGATGCGGGGTTTCGAAAAACACACGCCTTCGCGATTCTACGAAGGCTCCACAGGAAGCATTTCTCGACAGTATTCCCTTCACTTGGAAGTACCGTAGCATTGTCATTCAAATTCATGTTCCCGGTGCCGGAGGGCCCTGGGACATGATTTTTGACACCGGAGCAAGTTATTCGGTCCTCAATCAGGTCAACGCTCAAACCAGCAGTATCCGGCAAATTTCATCTGTGAGTATCGGCGACATCCATGGCCGTCGTCAATCTACACCGGTGTTCTTGTTGGATTCTGTGCGTTTGGGAAGGACCACTTTTACGCATCACGCCGCCGTCGGGGTTCCATACTCCGAGAACAGCATCCTTAGATGTGTCGCAGCTGATGGAATACTAGGGGCGAACTTGATGAAGAAGCTGCACTGGAAAATCGACTACCAGCAACAGATGATCTACTTTTCTTCGGAGCGTCAACTGCTTCCGCCCGCTCCGAACGATGAAGGAATTCAACCCTTTAAATACACTGGGAGTCGTCCACACATTACCCTAGATATCAACGGTTATGAAGTGTCTAACGTGCTTATGGATACGGGGTACAACGGGTTTATGGACGGTTCACCCAAATTGGTCAAGACCTTAAAGGACAGCAACGGCGTTTGGAGCTTCTATCGGAAATTCGACGGGACCACCTTCGGTCTCTATGGAGTAGCGCAAGATACCTTGTACTTGAGCCCGGAGAATCAACTGACCTTGGCGGACGGAAGCGTCTGGACATATGAAATGGAGATCCAAAGAGGTTCTGGAGCTAAAATTGGAAACGACCTTTTCCGCCATTACGACCTTTATTTCTACTTCCCCGACGATCAAGTTCAGTGGGTGGCCATAGACACCATACGAGAATTACCGCCTGATCCCGGTTTTGGACTTGGAATGATTCTCACGAACAAGGGTGTCGAAGTACGCAGCATTACGGAAGATGGACCAGCAGATCAAGCCGGGATTCAATTGGGCGACGTAGTTGAGCGAATCAATCAGATACCCATCGCTGAATTCAAAGGGCGGAATTGTGATCTCTATGACTACATCCGGTCCTTTTCGGATGAACAAAACACGCTTAAACTCGGACTTCGAGAAAAAGGAAATTTTGAACTAGAAAAGGCTCATTTTCCTATCCAAACTTCACAACCTTAAGCACCATGAAAAGAATCCTCGCGATACTGATCGCAATTCTAAGTTTGAACATAGCACAAGCTCAATTCCACGTACTTCACATGGAGGAGTCGAATATGACCAAAACAGAAATTAAGCGGTATTCGGACTTCTATTTCCACAGCAGCTATTTACGGATGGATACCCGAACCGGAGATCAGGTGGAACAGAGCGTTCTTTATGACCGAGGAAACCGAACGGTCTACATGATTGACCAGACCTCTAGAAAGTACTTTAAGCTCGATGAAGAAATTGCCGAAAACTTGAAAGCCCGTATTGAGCAGATGAAGAAAATGGCGGAAGAAAGAATTGCTACCCTTCCCCCAGAACAGCAGGAAATGGCTCGGAAAATGATGGACCAACAGATGGGGAACATGAACGCGGAGCACGCCATCGAGTCGACCGGAGAAGAGAAGGAGATCAACTCCTATGAATGCTCAGAGTACCTCATGACGGAGGATGGTGAAATCAAACGCAAAATGTGGGTAGCCAGCTATAGCGATATGGGTATTGGAAAGAAAGAAGTTCAATGCCTGGAAGACTTCAGTTCATTGATGGCTTCCTTTGCCGAAGCCATGGGCTCAAACCTTGGAGACAGCAACTTCCTGTTCCAAGAGGAGATTCAAGGCCTCCCGGTCAATACTGTAGACTACGACTACGGACAACCCGCCGGTCAAAACAATGTAGTGGGTATTGAGGAATACACCCCAGACCGTGACTTCTTCAAAATCCCTATGGGCTTTACCGAACAGCAACTTGAAGGTGAGGGCCAAGAGTGATGAATAAAACCAATATGTTCCTCATTCTTTGCTTCCTCAGTTCTTGGGGAGCACTTGCTCAATTCGACCTCCAAGGACATCGAGGATGTCGTGGTCTTCTTCCTGAGAATACTGTTCCTGCCATGATCAAGGCCGTCGAACTCGGGGTGACCACCCTCGAAATGGATGTGGTGATGAGCGTGGACGGGGTGGTGCTGCTCAGTCACGAACCGTGGATAAGCTCTGGCATTTGCTTGGATCAGGAGGGTGAGGAAATACAAGATGATCCCAAGCGATTTTCCATCTACGGGATGACCTACGAAGAAGTGCGGGCCTTTGACTGCGGCAGTAAACCTAATGGGCGTTTTCCGGAGCAGGATCTTCAGGAAACACCAAAGCCAACGCTACAAGAAGTACTGGATACCGTCGCCGCTTACTGTGAAGAGAAGGAACTTCCCTTGCCTATGGTCAATATCGAAACGAAAATCACTCCAGAAGGAGATGAAGTATTCCATCCAAGCCCGGAGGTTATGGTCAAAGGGATTGCGGAAGTCGTGAATAACTCTCGGTTTAAAAAACTCATGTATTTGCAATCCTTTGACCCGCGAAGCTTGGAGGTGGCACACGAAACGCAATCCGACTGGAAACTGGTATTGCTAATTGAAAAAGAGCGTGACGTTAAAAAGGCCCTGGAAAATTTGAGCTTTAAACCCGATGTCTACAGTCCGTTCTTCGAACTGCTAGACAAAGACGCAGTCAACTACCTGCACGATCAGGAAATCAAGGTCATCCCGTGGACGGTCAATTTTCAGGTGTACGCCGAAGTAATGCGGGATATGGGAGTGGATGGAATCATCACGGACTATCCGGATCGCATTTCACTTAAGTCCTTGGGACTGGAATAAGTACTCGATGTTGCGCTTGAGGCCGGCGTATTTGGTTCTCTTAACCGCAGACTTTTTGAAGATCTCGTTAAAGGTATCGTCTGTAAGTTCATTCCATTCCGCTTTGCTCAAGTGCAGTAAATCAGGATGAGGCTCAAATGCAGGTTCCTGATGCTGCTTGGAAAAGCGATTCCATGGACATACGTCCTGGCAGATATCACAACCGAACATCCAGTTGTCGAACTGATCGACCAAACCTTCTGGGAGCGCTCCTTTGAGCTCAATGGTATAATGCGAAATGCACTTGCTCCCATCCACAACGTAGGGCTCAACTATTGCTTGAGTGGGACAGGCATCGAGGCACTTAGTGCAGGTACCGCAGAAATCGTTGATGGGTTCATCGGCCGGAAGTTCTAGGTCGCAGATGATCTCCGCAATGAAGAAGAAAGAGCCCGCCTTGGGGTGAATGATGTTGGTGTTCTTTCCCATCCATCCGAGTCCTGATCTCAGGGCCCAAGCTTTGTCCAAAACGGGAGCTGAGTCTACAAATACCCGTCCATCAATGTCCCCGAAGGCCTCTCGCATCGAAGCCAATAACTCCTTGAGTTTATCCTTGAGTACGAAGTGGTAATCGGTCCCGTAGGCATACTGGGAAATCTTAGGCGCTTCTGGATCTTCCTGCTTGCCAGGAGTGTAGTAATTGAAGGTCATCGAAATCACCGACTTGGCACCAGGAACGAGCTTTCTCGGGTCCAATCGCTTATCAAAGTGATTCTCCATGTAGGACATGGAACCGTGCATGCCCTTTTGAAGCCATTCTTCGAGCCTTGGGGCCTCTTCTTCCAGAAAATCAGCTCTGGATATCCCGCAACCCATAAAACCGAGTCTAGCGGCTTCTTTCTTGATGAATCGCGCCCGCTCCTTTTGATTCGGGCGCATCATTAGAAAAGAGCGTTTTGGTCCCCTCCTGGTTTTAATCCAAGGTGGGTATAGGCCAATTCAGTGACCTGACGGCCTCTAGGGGTTCGCATCAAATAGCCCTGCTGGATGAGGAAGGGTTCATACACCTCCTCTAAGGTTCCCGCATTCTCCCCAACGGCCGTGGCAATGGTATTCAAGCCTACTGGTCCTCCTTTAAACTTCTCGATCATGGTAGAAAGGATGCGGTTGTCCATTTCATCAAGCCCATGCTGATCCACGTTCAAAGCCCCAAGCCCATGTTGGGCAATAGCGATGTCTATGGAGCCATTTCCTTTGACCTCGGCGAAGTCGCGAACACGTCTCAAAAGCGCGTTGGCAATTCGCGGAGTTCCTCGGCTGCGACCCGCAATTTCAACGGCTGCTTCATCCGTCATTGGCACATCCAGAATCTCAGCGGATCGATGTACGATGTGGGTCAGTAACTCCACATCGTAGTACTGCAATCGGCTATTGATTCCGAAACGAGCACGCAGTGGAGAGGTAAGCAATCCACTTCGCGTGGTAGCTCCGATAAGGGTGAAGGGGTTTAAGTTGATTTGAACGGTCCGTGCATTTGGACCGCTGTCGATCATGATGTCGATCTTGAAGTCCTCCATGGCCGAATAGAGGTACTCTTCTATAACGGAAGACATCCGATGGATTTCGTCAATGAAGAGCACATCGCGATCTTCTAAATTGGTCAGAAGTCCGGCCAAGTCACCTGGCTTGTCCAGCACGGGCCCACTGGTAACCTTGATGTTGACTCCGAGCTCATTGGCAATGATGTGGGCCAAGGTTGTTTTCCCCAGGCCAGGAGGTCCGTGAAGCAATACGTGATCCAAGGCATCTCCTCTACGGTTCGATGCCTCAACGAAAACTTCAAGGTTTTCGGTGACTTGTCGCTGTCCCGCAAATTCGCCGAATCCCTTCGGTCTTAGGGCCCGATCTAACTCCTGTTCTTCCGAACTCCAATCCTCGCCGGTAGGGTCCAAATGCTCGTTCATAGGGTTCTAAGGTAAGGCAAATTCCCGCATCGCGCCGTGAGGCGCAGGCCAAAAAAAAGCTTCCCCTCTGGATGGAGGGGAAGCTACCAATCTAATGATCTATTAACCCAAACTAAACCTTGACTGGCGGTTAGAAAGAGAAACTGATGGAGACAAAGAAAATAACACTCTTTACTAACCTATGCCTCAAATGTAGGTGAGGGTGACTTAGGTCACAAACCGAGATTCCGCAAAAATCACACATTCGACTTGTAGAAAAACAAAAACTCCCGCCATTGAGCGGGAGTTCTGTAGTCTTTTGAATCACTGTGTGACCCATTTTAGTGCACTTCTTCG
The DNA here is from genome assembly GCA_965661605.1 of Flavobacteriales bacterium. GTDB lineage: Bacteria > Bacteroidota > Bacteroidia > Flavobacteriales > ECT2AJA-044 > ECT2AJA-044. The sequence goes on from CBFIEH010000007.1 coordinate 11,233, forward strand.
CCGTCTTGCAAGGGAACAATTTGTGGCACAAAATCATCTTCCATCCCAGGCTTGCTGTAGTCATATGCCCAGCGATGTACTTCTGGAATTTCCCCTGGCCAGTTGCCGTGGATGTGCTCTACTGGAGTCGTCCACTCGAGTGTATTCGCTTTCCATGGGTTCTGAGTCGCCTTCTTACCGCGAGCAATGCTGTACAAGAAGTTGAACAAGAAGATCGCTTGAGCAGCAGCACTCAGAATAGCGAACATGGTCACCAGTACGTTGATATCGGTCAAGTTGTCGAACATCGGGAAGGCCGTATTGCTGTAGTAACGACGTGGCACACCTGCAAGTCCGAGGAAGTGCATCGGGAAGAAAACTCCATAGGCTCCTACGAAGGTGAGCCAGAAGTGCCAGTATCCCATTTGCTTGTTCATCATCTTACCGAAGAGTTTCGGGAACCAGTGGTATACCCCCGCAAACATTCCGAAGATCGCAGACAATCCCATCACAATGTGAAAGTGAGCCACTACGAAGTAGGTATCGTGTACGTTGATGTCCAGAGCGTTGTCTCCGAGGATCAATCCAGTCAATCCACCAGAAATAAACGTTGAAACCAATCCAATGGAGAACAACATCGCCGGTGTAAAGCGAATGTTTCCTTTCCAGAGGGTGGTGATGTAGTTAAAGGCTTTTACCGCTGAAGGAATCGCAATCAACAGGGTAGTAAAGGTAAAAACCGAGCCCAAGAATGGATTCATACCCGTGATGAACATGTGGTGTCCCCATACGATGAACGACAAGAAGGCAATCGCCAAAATAGATCCTACCATGGCGCGGTATCCAAAGATGGGCTTACGAGCATTGGTCGAAATAATCTCTGAAGTAATTCCCAAGGCAGGCAAGAGAACAATGTATACCTCAGGGTGACCCAAGAACCAGAACAAGTGCTGGAACAATACGGGAGAACCACCATTGTTGGTCAATACCTCTCCTTGAATCATGATATCGCTCAAGTAGAAGCTCGTTCCCATCGAACGGTCGAACAACAACAGAAGCGCTGCAGACAACAATACAGGGAATGAAAGGATACCGATAATTGCGGTTACAAAGAAGGCCCAAATCGTCAGAGGAAGACGGGTCATGGACATTCCCTTCGTACGCAAGTTCAATACGGTTACTACGTAGTTCAAAGCTCCCAATAATGAGCTCGCAATGAACAAGGTCATACTTACCAACCACAAAGTCATTCCCATTCCAGATCCAGGAATTGCTTGCGGAAGAGCAGAAAGCGGAGGGTAAATAGTCCATCCGGCTGAGGCAGGTCCACCTGTCACGAACAAGGAGGTCACCATGACCACTGAACTCGCGAAGAAGAACCAGTACGAAAGCATGTTTATAAAGCCACTGGCCATATCTCGAGCCCCAATTTGCAATGGAATCAATAAGTTAGAAAACGTTCCTGATAGACCCGCTGTCAATACGAAGAAGACCATGATGGTACCGTGAATGGTCACCAAGGCCAAATAGATATTGGGATCCATGACACCATCCGGTGCCCATTTACCTAAGAAGGTTTCGAGGATAGGAAAACTCTCCCCTGGCCAAGCCAGTTGTAGACGGAAAAATACGGACATAACCAATCCGATAAGTCCCATCAATAATCCCGTGATCAGGAATTGCTTGGCAATCATTTTGTGGTCCATCGTGAAAACGTACTTCGTGATGAACGTTTCTTCGTGATGTGCGTGATCGTGAGCCATAATCAGTGTTTGATATCGGTATTTTAACTATTCGCTAACGGAGTTTGTTCGCTCAGCCAACGGTCATATTCATCTTGTGAAACGACCTTGATGGTCATTTGCATATTGTAGTGCGCCGCACCACAAATCTTGTTACAAAGCAGGATGTAATCGAACTCCGGATTGCTGGTTTCTTGACGCATTTGTTCCGTAGTCTTGGTCGGCGTAAAGGCAAACTGAGTATTCATTCCTGGAACACAGTTCATCTGTACACGGAAGTGTGGGAAGTACGCTGAGTGCAATACGTCCTGACTGCGAAACTTAAAGAGCATAGGCTGATTGACCGGAAGTACGATCTCACCTCGACCGATGAAGTCGTCTTGTCCGAACTCATCTTCCATGTTCACTCCGACGATGTTCGCACCTTCGATGTTGCGCACATTTGCTTCACCTAGAATTCCATCTTCTCCTGTATAGCGCGCTGTCCAGTCAAACTGACGAGCGTAAAACTCTACAACCTGGGCGTCGCTTGTGTCTTTATTCACAATTCCAGACCAAGTCTTGAGACCGTAAACGATGAGCACGGTCAAAACGATAGCCGGAATTGCGGTCCACACCAACTCCAGTTTGTTGTTGTGCGACACGTATGATGCCGTGTTCCCTTCCTTACCTCTGTAGCGGTAAGCAAACCAGAACAACAACGGTTGGGTGATAAAGAATACGATGATGATAATTCCCATGGTAATGGCCATGAGGTTATCGATCTGAACACCGTGCTCAGATGAGGCTCCTGGAAGCATTAAGTGATCCCATTTAGCCCACATCCACAAGAATGATCCCATCATGCCGACCATGAATAAGAACATCAGCATGGCTTGATTGCGGTTGTCCTTGTCGGTCACCGCATTCGTATTTCCTCCGCGAAGTTCGCTGGTCAATTCCATGATGCGCACCACTTGAACGACGGCGGCAACAACTAAAACGACAGCGACTATGATTAATACTTGAGTCATTTCTTAGCTCTATATCAATTAAATATGGTGCAATTCGCTCTCCTTCAACATCGGGTGATTCTTCTGAATCAACGGAGCCTTAGACAACGTGTTGAACACAACCAAAATGAACAGGCCGGAGTATCCGGCAAGACCACCGAGTTCTACAATCCCGAGGTGCCATCCGTCTTTCATAGTACCTGGCATGATCATACAGAAGAAGTCGAGCCAGTGACCGAAAAGGATGATGATACCCGCGGTAATCAAGAACCCAAAGTTTCGTTTGGAGTCTCTACTCATCAGTACCAACAAAGGCATGATAAAGTTCAAGACCAGTGCCGTGAAAAATGGCACTTTATAATCGTCAAAACGGGCCATGTAATAAGTTACCTCTTCTGGGATGTTCGCATACCAGATCAACATGAACTGGCTGAACCACAAGTACGTCCAGAACACACTGAAGGCAAACATGAACTTACCTAAATCGTGAATGTGATTTTCATTCAACGTTTCCAAGTATCCGTGACGCTTGAGGTAAACGGCAATCATGGTCATGACCGTTAATCCGCTCACGAACATTGAGGCAAAAACATACCATCCAAATAGCGTGCTGAACCAGTGGGTATCGATGGACATAATCCAATCCCACGCCATCGTTGAGCTTGTTACAGCGAAAAAGACGGTGAAAATGGCCGAGATCTTTACGCTCTTGCGGTAGTTGTCCATTCCTCCTACCTCGTCTTCACGTAAACTCAGCTTTCGAAGCAGACGAGTTGCCCAGATCCAACCGAGTAGATAGATAATTGCGCGAATAATAAAGAATCCAAAATTCAAAAACGGAGTTTTACCGGCAATGATGGAATCGTAGTGCGGGTTTTCGATGACTTCTTCACCGTCCATTCCTTCATAATCTGCAGCGTACATATGATGTCCTCCGCCGTGATCTTCACCATGAGCTTCTTCACCGTGGCTATTGTGGTGAGCTTCCTCACCGTGACCATCACCGTGATCGTCTCCTTGGGCTTCTTCACCATGATCGTCACCATGCGCTTCTTCGCCATGATCGTCACCATGCGCTTCTTCGCTATGAGCTTCTTCACCGTGACCTCCGCCATGGTACATCACTGCAGCTTCGTGCTCTCTGAGCTCAGCAACGGTTACCTCCTCAGTAGTGATGAAGGTGTCCATCCAGTGATACATATGGTGCAAGTGCATACCACCTGCAACGATAATCACAATCATGATTCCACCAGTAATAGGCAAAAAGCTTCCCATAGCTTGCATGACCCGATTCACCTGGACCGACCATCCCGCCTGAGCGATATATTGAATCCCCAAGAAAAAGGTTCCAATTAAGGAAATTCCCAAGAAGAAAATATTGTTGACCATCAACGCTGGCCACGCACGATGTGCATCTGCAATAAATCCGTAACCGAGGGCCAAAACACCGACCGCGATTAGGATGTAAGCAAATCTTTTCAGTTTAGCAGTTACTTCAAACATAGCCGTCTTAATTTGCAGATTCGAGATCAGATTTCAACTTCATGACGTAGCTGGTAATTTTCCAGCGCTCTTCCGGTGTAATCTGAGAAGCATGAGCTCCCATGATATTTCTACCGTAAGTGATCACGTGATAAACGCTTCCCTCTGTGATGGCACGTCCTGCATCATCGTAAGACGGAACCCCTAGAATCTTCTCGTTCTGAACCAAAATTCCCTGGCCCATTCCTTTTGCTCCGTGGCAGTGGTCACAGAAGATGTCGTATAACTCTTCTCCTTCTTCTAACCACTCTTCTTGATGATCAGCCATTGCTATCGCGTATGGATTGGTCAATGTCGCCTTTGCTGAATCGTATCCCGGTTCAGAATTCGGGTACTCGTAGGGCACAAACCCTCTTGGAATACTTCCATCAACCGGTTTCAAGGCACTTACCTTATCCGCAAAGAGGTCGCTTTCTTCATACGTATCAATGTACTCCGAACGGTACATGTCCGGCATGTACTCAATTCCAGGAGTCTTATTGTCCTTCTGGCATGAAGTACCTACAATGGCAAACATGGCCAATGCTCCTAGTCCAACCAGACCGTTTTTCAAATACTTCATCTTATGCTTCTTTTTCATTTACTTCAACCGCTCCAGAAGCCTTGAGTGCTTCCGCGATATCGTCGCCGTTTCCATCAGACTCGATCTCCACCATGAACATATCATCCGTGGTACGCACGTCTGGATTCTGGCGCTCGCTTCCTGGGAACATGCCATTTCGAATCAAGAAAGTAATGACCATCAGGTGACCAGCGAAAAGAACCGTACACTCAAACATAATGGGGACAAACGCCGGCATATTCAAGAAATAGGTGAAGTTCGGCTTACCTCCAATGTTCTGTGGCCAGTTCGCGATCATCATGTAGTACATCATCGAAATCGCAAAAGTCAAACCGATACAGCCGTAGATAAAACCAGCAATTGATAAGCGCGTTGGCGCCAATCCCATAGCGTGATCTAATCCGTGAACCGGAAAAGGTGTATAGACCTCCTTAATTCGAATTCCTTTTTCACGAAGTGCTTTCACTCCCGAAAGCAACACGTCGTCGTCGTTGTATAGACCGTGGATCAACTTCTTACTCATGGTGATGCTTTTTTTGCTCTTCTCCAGAGGACTTCAAAATTGTTTTCAATTCCGCCTGAGCGATAACCGGGAAGGTTCTCGAGTAAAGCAAGAAGAGAACAAAGAAGAAACCAATGGTTCCGATGAAAATTCCGATATCCACAAATGTTGGAGAGAACATGGTCCAGCTCGATGGTAAGTAATCACGGTGAAGAGAAGTCACGATGATCACGAAGCGCTCAAACCACATTCCGATGTTCACAATAATCGACAAGAAGAACGTGAAGACGATGCTAGTACGAAGCTTTTTAAACCACATCAATTGTGGTGAAATCACGTTACAGGTCATCATGGACCAATATGCCCACCAATAAGGTCCCGTAGCGCGATTCAAGAAAGCGTATTGTTCATACTCTACACCAGAATACCAAGCCATAAAGAGCTCCGTGATGTAGGCAATACCAACTATCGAACCGGTCAACATGATCACTATGTTCATGAGTTCGATATGCTGAATGGTGATGTAGTTCTCCATGTGCACAACTTTTCTCATGATAATCAAGAGGGTCTGTACCATAGCAAACCCAGAGAAAATCGCGCCTGCTACAAAGTAAGGAGGGAAAATCGTGGTGTGCCATCCTGGAATAACAGAAGTAGCAAAGTCAAAGGATACAATGGTGTGTACCGAAAGTACGAGAGGTGTTGCCAATCCGGCAAGAACCAAGGACAGCTCTTCAAATCGCTGCCAGTGCTTCGCTTTTCCACCCCATCCAAAGCTCAATACCGTGTAAATCTTCTTTTGCATGGGCTTTACTGCGCGGTCACGAATCATCGCGAAATCCGGGATCAATCCCATGTACCAGAATACCAAAGAAATGGAGAGATAGGTCGAAATAGCGAATACGTCCCAAAGAAGAGGAGAGTTAAAGTTCACCCACAAGCTTCCAAAGTTGTTCGGGATTGGGAAAACCCAGTATGCGTTCCAGACACGTCCCATGTGGAATAATGGGAACAAACCGGCCTGAACAACGGCAAAGATGGTCATGGCCTCCGCAGAACGGTTAATGGACATACGCCACTTCTGGCGAAAAAGCAACAATACGGCAGAAATCAAGGTGCCGGCGTGTCCAATACCAACCCACCATACAAAGTTGGTGATGTCCCAGGCCCAACCGATGGTTCTGTTCAATCCCCAAACTCCAATTCCCGTTCCTACTGTGTAAGCCAAACAACCCATTCCCCAGAGGAACATGGCTGCTGAAATTCCGAATACAATCCACCAAGAGCGTCCGGCGGTTGTTTCGATCGGCCTTGCCACTTCCTCGGTAATGTCGTGATACGACTTATTACCGGTAATTAGTGGCTCGCGTATGGGCGATTCGTAGTGCATATTATTCTCCTTTATCTAAAACTCGGTTAGGCTTTGTTTCTCACTTTGGTTTGGTAGAATACGGATGGTTTCGTTCCGATTTCTTCCAACAGATAGTAGCGTCTTGGCTCGTCGCGCAATTTGTGCACTCGGCTATCAGGATCATTCACATCACCGAAGGTAATGGCACCTGTATCACACGCACTGGCACAAGCAACAGTGAAGTCACCGTCTTTAACTGGACGACCTTCGCGCTTGGCTTCGAGTTTACCCAATTGAATGCGTTGCAAGCACATGGTACACTTCTCCATAACCCCTCGCGCACGAACAGTCACATCTGGATTCAATACCATTTTACCCCATTCATCCTGCGCAGGATTCACGCCAGTAAACTTCGAATATGTTGGGTAGTTGAACCAGTTAAAGCGACGCACTTTGTACGGACAATTGTTCGCACAATAGCGGGTTCCAATACAACGGTTGTACGCCATGTGATTCAATCCTTCACCTGAGTGAACAGTAGCTCCTACTGGACATACGGTTTCACATGGAGCGTGGTTACAGTGCTGGCACATGACTGGTTGGAAGACCACCTCAGGTGCGTCTGCTGGTTCTTCCATGGCCAAGTACATGTCGATAGCTCCTAGATCCTCTTCAGCTGCGACTTTTTTAGTCATATCACTACTGTAGTAGCGATCAATACGCAACCAATGCATATCGCGAGAACGGCGGATCTCATCTTTACCAACAACCGGAACGTTGTTTTCAGCCTGACAAGAGACCACACATGCTCCACATCCCAAACAGTTGTTCAAATCGATGGACAAGTTCCACCAATGGCCCGTGGTTTTGTCAAATTCTTCCCAGAGATTTACCTCAGAAGCAGGTTTAACTCCTTCGTGAGTTTCAAATGACGGTTCGTCATTCCCCGCGCTTGGATTATTAATGAACTCAGCCAGAGTCGTTTCCTTGACGATGTCACGACCCATCATCGTATGGGCCAGCTGGATGCAAGCAAATTCGTGCAACCCATCCACCTTTTCTATTGAAACGCCTGAATGTGACGTACTGCTACCTGCGTAAAGAGGATAGGCGTTCACCCCTACTCCGTCTCCAACGGCTCCCGCCGCAGTTCGTCCATATCCTAAAGCCAATCCTACAGAGCCCTGGGCCTGTCCTGGTTGGATCATCACAGGTACGTTCTCAACAGTAACGCCATTAACGGTTACGTTCACCAGGCTTCCATTCAGTGCTCCGTTGGAAGTATTTTCATTGACCAATCCCATAGACTCCGCATCCAAACGAGATACAGTCAAATAGTTGTCCCAAGAAGTACGAGTAATCGGATCCGGAAGCTCTTGAAGCCATGGATTATTGGCGCCTGAACCCGATCCCAAAGCAGTTGTAGCATAGAGCTCAAGCTCTAATTCACTGCCTTTAATTTGTGCAACGTTACGAGCTGCAGCACTCACGTCCACCATGTCCGAAGCAACAGCTTCTTCCGTTTCGCTTAATGGAGGTGCCACGTAGTACCCATCATGAACGCTTTGGTTCCAAGATCCAGCTCCTGCTACAAGAACGTTGTTATCCCAGTGCGCTTTCATATACTCATAGGCAGAACCTTGTCCTGTCCATGCGAGCATGTTCTCAAGGAGGCTACGCGTATTGAATAATTTCTGAATGGTCGGTTGTGTGATGGTATAATACCCTTCTATCGGCATTCCATCGCCCCAACTTTCCAAGTAGTGATTGGCTGGTAACAGGTAGTTGGCTCCTGCCGCCGTTTCTGTCATGCGGTCATCGATAACTACAGTCGTTTCAACCTTCTTCATCGCCTCCGCAAAAGCAGCTCCAGCCGCGTGGCTGTACACTGGATTCACATCGGACATAATGAGCACACCTACTTTACCAGCCTGCATATCGCCTAGCAAGGTTGCTACATCAGCATCGCTACCCTGTTTGGTAACGTTTGCTGTGCCCATTTGAGCTGTAGTACCATAATTCATCAACATCTGGTTGATGGCGATTACAACAGTCTGAATATTCTCATCATTGGCTCCCGCCAATACTAGACTTTTACCACGAGCAGCCCAAAGTTTGTTCGCAAGGGCTTTAACTTCGGCGTCGTAGGCAGTTTGGCCTCCTCCAGCTGAAGCTTGTCCACTCTTTGATGCTAGAGCATTGTAAAGAGCAAGGGCCACTTTACCTTGTTCGCTAGGTTTAATCATAACCCGCTTATCGGCATTGGCCCCTGTAGTGGTCATATTGCTTTCGAACTGCCAGTGCTGTGACATTTTCCCTTTCCGTGGATCACGCATTTTCACATAATCTCTGGCATTTCCAAAATTCAACTGCTCTCCAAGGAAGTCGGCGTTGATCCCTACAACAACCTCGGCCTTGTCGAAACGATAATGTGGAATCGCTCGCTTCCCAAAGGCATTCTTGTGCGCATCGAGTATTCCGGCGTAAGAAATAGCATCGTAGCTGATGTGAACTGCATTCTCTTTATCCGCCATAAAGGAAGTACCTAGGGCGTTCACAGAAGGAGATGTAATACTATTGGTCAAGAAAACTACCTGTTTGCCAGCGGCAAAGGCATCGTCCATTGCTTTTACAATAGCCGCATCTGCCTCAGACCAAGAGGTCTCTGCTCCATCCTTCATGGGGGACTTGGCACGAGCCGTGTCGTACAATGAAAGTACACTTGCTTGAACACGAGCACTCATAGCCCCATTTAACGGAGCATCATTGTTGTTTTCGATTTTGATCGGACGGCCTTCACGTGTTTTCACCAATACGCTGGCGAAATCATGACCGTCAGAAAAAGTAGAAGCGTAGTAATTCGCTACCCCTGGAGTAATCTCCTCAGGCTTTACAACGTATGGTATTACTTTTTGAACAGGTGTCTCACAAGCGGCGAGTGTTGCAGCCGCCGTAGAGAATCCCATAAACTTCAAGAAGTCTCGTCGCGAAGTTGTGCTTTCAGCGTTTCCTTGTTCTCCCAAAAAATCGGCGGTTGCTACATCCTCGGGAAATTCGTTTTTGGCTAAGTCTTGAACAGCAGCTTCATTGTGCAACTCTTCAATGCCTTTCCAATATTTCTTCGTTGTTGACATACTCAGATTGAGATTATCGGATTAGTAGTGGCACTTACCACACTCCAATCCACCGATTTTTTCTACCGTAATTTTCTCGCCTTTGTACTGTTCCGCGAGTTGGTCGTGAAGTTTGTCGTAGTATGGATTATCCTCCAATTTGACTTCAGTTTCACGGTGGCAATTGATACACCAGCCCATCGTCAAAGAAGAGTACTGATATACTTCTTCCATTTCCTCGATAGGGCCATGACAAGTCTGACATTCAACCTGACCTGCAACAACGTGCTGGCTATGGTTAAAGTAAGCCAAGTCCGGTAGGTTGTGGATGCGAACCCATTCGATGGGCTTTTCTTCGTAATCTTCGATGTAGGCACGAGAATCTTTATCCCAACCAATAGCAGCGTAGATTTTCTCAATTTCCCTAGTCCCTTGCTCAGACTGCCCTTCTGCGATGTACATGTGGCAGTTCATACAGACGTTAGCCGAAGGAACTCCAGCTGATTTCGAGTGGCGCGCACTGCTGTGGCAGTAGTTACAGTCCACTTGGTTCTGACCAGCGTGAATTTCGTGAGAGAAGGCAATGGGTTGAGTCGGCTGGTAGTTCTGCTCAACACCAATTCCTTTCAAAAATCCCCAGAGTCCGTTAAATGCGAATATCAAAACGATTACCGCTGCAAACCCAACAAGCTTTTTGTTGGCCGCGAACGCCTCTAGGTAGATGCGAAGGTCAAAGACTTGATCCAAAAATGATCTCGGCTCTACACCCTTCATCACCAGAAGAAGGTTCTTGATTCGGCCTAGAATAAAGACGATGATGATCAAGAAAACCACCAAACCTGCTAGCACAGGAACGATGCCTAAGCCTCCAGCAGCTTGGCCTCCTCCTGCAACGGCTCCGCCGTCACCCTCGGCCACCGTAGGCGCCATCTTTTCTGCATAAGACTGGTCGATGTAGGCCAATAATCCCCGAATGTCATCATCCGAAAACTGAGGATAATTGGGCATCGCCAATCCATTATACTCTTCGTAGATCGCAATAGCTTGGGCGTCTCCACTTTCGCGAAGTTCCTGGTTATTTCGGATCCAAGAGATGAGCCATTCCTCATCGTACTTCTCAGTAACTTGACCTAAGGCAGGTCCAATGAGTTTGGCGTCGACTTTGTGACACGCTGCACAATTCGCTTTCCAAAGTTTCTCCCCGACAGCTGGATCCCCGCCTGCTGCCGCAACGGCAGTAGAGTCTTGGGCCATAGTCATGGAAGATACAAGTGTGAATGCAGCAGAGATCAAGAACGTGAGTACCGCACTAAATCTCGGGAGAAGGGCGTTTTTCATAGCAATCATCACAGAATTTCCGTTGGGCGCAAAAGTAAGGACTAAAGCACGATTTCTTGACGGCAGAAGTACTTTTGCACTAATTTAAATTCGTTCTAAATAATCTTGTGATTGCGCTTAAAACACGAAAAAAATGAACTTAAAAACTAGTTTTGCTTCTTGTTAATCCGCTACCTATGCATGCTAACAAACTCTTCCTATTTGGAGTTATCTTCTGCTCCGTACTCAGCGCCCTAGGACAAGAGCGAGATTCATCCTACACCGATCCCGTAGATACTTTAGTTTCCCAGACGGCCTTTGACGCCTATCCTGTTCAAATGGACGCAAGCCTGGTGGACCTTATTGATCGAGACGTCAAAATAAAGGCCGCCAACCGGTCTTCCGATGGATTCAGAATTCAATTGTATTATGGAAAACGGGAACAGGCAATGCGCTTGAAAGCCGAATACCAAGACCTGCTCAAATCCGAGCGTGTTTACGTCGAATATGAGCAACCCTATTTTAAAACTAAAATCGGAGACTTTAGAACATCTCTAGAAGCGGAAAAATACATGCGCTCTATGGGCGAGCACTGCTCGGGATGTTTTGTAGTTCAAGATGAAATTGAGTTTCCGGAACTTATTCCAATGTCCGCTTCACCTCAACTTCCTGATACGCCTCAATGATATCTCCAACTTTGATGTCGTTGAAGTTCTCGATGTTCAATCCACATTCAAACCCCTTGGCTACTTCTTTGACGTCATCTTTAAAGCGCTTCAAAGAACCGAGTTTACCTGTGTAGGTTACAACACCGTCGCGGATAATCCGAACGTCGTTGTTTCGGTGGATCTTTCCGTCGAGTACCATACAACCCGCAATAGTTCCCACTTTTGAGATTTTAAAAGTCTCTCTGATCTCGATGTTGGCCACGATCTCTTCTTTGAGTTCTGCGGACAACATACCTTCCATCGCATCCTTGATCTCATTGATCGCGTCGTAGATAATCGAGTAGGTACGAATGTCTATTTGCTCGGTTTCCGCCAATTTCCGGGCGCCCATACTTGGACGTACCTGGAAGGCCACGATGATGGCATCAGAAGCTGATGCCAGGAGTACATCTGACTCCGTCACAGCACCAACGGCTTTGTGGATGATGTTGACTTGAATTTCTTCAGTTGAGAGCTTTTGCAAGCTATCACTCAAGGCCTCAATGGAACCATCCACATCACCTTTAACGATGATATTCAACTCCTGGAAGTCTCCGATGGCCAAACGACGACCGATTTCGTCCAGAGTAATGTGCTTCTGCGTCCGCATACTCTGCTCACGCTGCAATTGCTGGCGCTTGGTGGCGATGTCCTTCGCTTCTCGCTCGTCTTCCATCACCTTGAACTTGTCTCCAGCCTGTGGAGCTCCATCCAATCCAAGAATTGAAACGGGCGTTGAAGGGCCGGCCTCAGTAACAGGTTGAGAGCGCTCATCAAACATTGCTTTTACCTTACCAGAGTATTGACCTGCGAGGATATAATCTCCGATGCGGAGCGTACCGTTCTGAACCAAGATGGTGGTGGTGTATCCACGACCTTTATCCAAAGTAGCCTCCACCACGGAACCACTCGCCAATCTCTTTGGGTTCGCTTTGAGGTCAAGCAATTCTGCTTCAAGCAGGACTTTCTCTAGAAGTTCCTTGACGTTCAATCCCGTTTTCGCAGAAACTTCTTGACTTTGGTACTTACCACCCCAGTCTTCAACCAAGAGGTTCATACCCGCCAATTCTTCTTTAATCTTCTCCGGATTCGCTGCGTCACGATCTACCTTATTCAAGGCAAAAACAATCGGCACTCCCGCAGCTTGGGCGTGACTAATCGCTTCTTTCGTTTGAGGCATGACAGCGTCGTCAGCCGCAACTACGATGATCGCGATATCCGTCACCTGAGCACCACGTGCACGCATCGCGGTAAACGCTTCGTGACCCGGTGTATCGATAAAAGCTATGCGCTGACCACTGTCAAGCGATACAGAATAGGCTCCAATGTGTTGGGTAATTCCTCCAGACTCACCCGCAATTACATTCGCATCGCGAACGTAATCAAGCAAGGACGTCTTACCGTGGTCAACGTGACCCATAACGGTTACAATAGGAGCACGACCCATCAAATCTGCTGGATCATCCTCCTCCTCTTGAACGGCCTCCTGAACATCTGCAGAAACGAATTCTACTTCGTAACCAAATTCTTCAGCAACAATACTCAAAGTCTCTGCATCCAAGCGCTGGTTCATGGTCACCATGATTCCCAGTTCCATACATGAAGCAATTACCTTAGTTGTGGGTACGCTCATCATGGTGGCCAACTCCGCTACTGTTACAAACTCAGTAACCTTGAGCTTAGCACCTTCTTCAGCGCGCTTCATTTCCTCCATCTGCTCTCGTTCACGACGTTCTTCACGCTTGTCGCGGCGATTTTTGGAAGACTTGGATTTCCCTCGATTCGTCAGCTTATCGAGGGTCTCTTTGATTTGCTTTTGGATTTCCTCCTCAGTAGGCTCCTCCTTTTGAATGTTCTTGCCTCCTCTGCGCTGTGCACCTCGACCTTTTGCAGGCCCGGCATCACTACTAATACGTTTACGACGACGTTTTTTGCTGTCGTCATCCTTTGGACCACTCGAACTCGCCACCTTTTTCTTCTTAGGCTTGAACTGGTCAAGATCGATGGTTTTTCCGACGAACTTTGGTCCGTCTAATTTTTGATACTTAGTCTTAATTGCACCTAAATCAGCGGCAGACTCTTCGGTCTTTTCTGACTCTTGCGCAGGCTCTTCTGCCTTTTCTGCTGCAGGGGCCTCCGGTGCCGCCTCAGCTTCATCTTTTGTTGGTTCCGCCTCCTCCGCTGGAGCCTCTTCGGCCTCCGCTACTGGGGCTTCTTCCACTTCGGCAACTTCTTCGGCTGCAGGTTCCTCGACTTCAGCCGTCTCTTCGGCGACCTCTTCCGCGGGAGCTTCTTCAACGGGCTCCTCTGCGACTTCCTCAGCTACGGGCTGCTCTTCCACAACCTCTTCTTCCTCTTCTTTGGCTTTACCGCCATCGAGGTCAATCTTGCCTACGGTCTTTGGACCGGACATATCTGCCTTGGCACGAATAACCTCTTCTTGAGCGGGCTGTGCTTCCTCTTCCTCTTTCTCTTGTTCGGCACGAAGGGCTTCTTTCTCCTTCTGCTTCTGAATCGAAATCGCTTCAGCCTTTAGTTTCTTACTCTTGTCCTGATCAAATTCATCGACGAGCATCTCATAGATGTCGCCTTCGATCTTCGTGTTTGGCCGAGCATCGATTTCGATACCCTGTTCTGCCAAAAACGTGACCGCACGATCAAGGGAGATATTCAACTCCTTGATCACTTTATTCAGTCGGACACTCTTCACTTCAGCCATATAGCTTGCTTACAGTTTCTCTTATTCAAATTCTTCGCGAAGGATGCGCTGTACATCTCTTGCTGTTTCTTCTTCAAGTTCCGTTCTCTTGACAATTTCGTCAACGGTCAACTCCAATACGCTACGAGCGGTATCGCAACCAATACTTTTCAATTCGCTGAGTACCCACTCGTCGATCTCGTCTCGGAATTCCATCAATTCCACATCCTCGTCCTCATCGATGTCACGATATACGTCAATTTCATACCCGGTCAATTGACCTGCGAGACGAATATTGAAACCACCTTTTCCAATCGCCAAGGATACCTGGTCCGGCTTAAGGAATACCTCCGCACGGCTGTTGTCCTCGTCAATCGATATACTCGTGATTTTCGCTGGACTCAAGGCACGGGTGATAAACAACTGGGTATTGTTGGTGAAGTTAATCACATCAATATTCTCATTCCCAAGTTCGCGAACGATTCCGTGGATACGAGACCCTTTCATTCCCACACATGCTCCTACTGGATCAATGCGGTCGTCGTAAGACTCTACGGCTACCTTAGCCTTTTCACCTGGAACGCGCACACAGCGCTTAACAGTGATCAAACCATCAAATACCTCAGGAATCTCTTGCTCGAATAATTTCTCTAAAAATTTCGGAGATGTACGACTCAATTTAATGATGGGCTTGGTTCCGCGAAGTTCTACATCGTGAACTACAGCGCGTACGGTATCCCCTTTTCGCCAGAAATCGCTTGGGATTTGCTGGTCTTTCGATAGGATCAATTCGTTCTGCTCATCATCATATACAATGATCTCACGATGACGAATATGATGTACTTCACCGCTGATGATCTCACCGATCATATCCTCATAGCGCTTGAAGAGATTGCCATTGTCGTGCTCGTGAATACGGGCAATTAAGTTCTGGCGCAGGGCGAGAATAGCACGACGTCCAAAGTGGAAGAGCTTCACTTCCTCTGACACCTCCTCACCTACTTCAAAGTCTTCCTCAATCTTCTGTGCATCGGAAAGTGAGATTTGCGCATTGTCGTCCTCGACTTCTCCGTCGGGAACAACCTCACGGTTTCTCCAAATCTCCAAGTCACCTTTATCTGGATTCACAATGATGTCAAAGTTCTCATCTGATCCAAACTGCTTGGTCAATGTCGCTCTAAAGACTTCTTCCAAGATACTCATCAGGGTTACCCGATCGATGTTCTTGTCGTCTTTAAACTCAGTAAATGATTCAATCAGCGCCAAATTTTCCATTGTCCGTCTAATTAAAAGGGGAGCACAACTTTGGTCTCCGCCACTTCATCCAATTTGTATTCTCCCGTGTATTCCACGGTCTGCTTTTTCTTTTTCCCTTCCACCTTTTCCCTTTTGGACCAGCGTAAAAACAAGGTCTCATTTTCCGCCTTTTCTAGAATTCCCTTTACTTCTGTACCGTCCTGTAAACGGACTTTTACCTCGCGGCCCACATTCTTGACAAACTGCGGCCACACTTTCAAAGGATTCCCAACTCCAGCGCTGGAAACGGTAAGCTCAAAGTCTTCGGCATCACGATCCAATTGACTCTCGATAGCGCGAGAAACGGATACACATTTCTCAATGGCTACAGGACCCATCGAATCGACTAATACCTTGATCTGGTTCGAAGAGGTAATGGTCAAATCCACCAGGAATAAATCCTGCTCGGAACAACGTTCCTCAGCCCAACCCTTAACTTTTTCGATGTCGATCATTTGCGGTACAAAAAGAGGGGACTTTGTGGTCCCCTCGTCAATCCGTCCCTTAAGCTGTCGCAAAGATACAACAAATCTGTTTTTCAAGCAAAGAGCTAACGCTTTGCTATAAATTCCTTAACCCAGATGGGCAGTGCTTCGCCCGCGGGTTTTTGAATATGCTCGCCTCCGTCAATGGGTGCATGATCCATTGTGCCGGGATCGAAAACGTGCACCGGGATCCCCGCCGGAGCCTCATGAACCAAACCGGCAGCTGGATACACATTCAGACTGGTTCCTATAACCAATAGACGATCTGCGCGTCGGACGATTTCGGCCGCTGGGTCCATCATAGGCACCATTTCTCCAAACCATACCACATGCGGTCTAAGCTGAGCTCCGTCGGGTCCGAGATCCCCCCAATTCAGGTCACCTCCTTCAATATCCAAGATCAAAGCTTCATCACTAGTGCTTCGCGCCTTGCGCAGTTCACCGTGCAAATGAAGTACCTGGGAACTCCCTGCGCGTTCGTGCAAATCGTCGATGTTCTGGGTGACGATACTTACATCCGCTGCGGATTCCAATTCAGCAAGAGCGCGATGTGCCGGGTTAGGCGAAACACCGAGTAATTGGCGACGCCGAAGGTTGTAGAAATGCAGGACCTTATGCGGGTCGGCTGCCCAAGCCTCGGGAGTAGCTACCTCATACACGTTATACTCTTCCCATAATCCACCAGAATCCCGAAAAGTCTTCAAGCCACTTTCCGCACTCATTCCCGCACCGGAAAACACCACTATATGTTCACGACCAGACATCCACCCTAATTTCTTAATTTCCGATCGATGAAGCACGAAGATTTGGATTGGATTGCATTCTCACCGGAAACCCAAGGCGAGCTGGCTCGTCATTCGGAAGAAGGCTTCATGATCATCGTTCAGCAAAACAGAGTCGGAGACGTAGTTCTGACGTATCATAATGATGCCTGGCACGCGATGAAGAATCGATGCCCTCACCAAGGTTATGCCTTTACAGGAGGGCGAGTAACCGAGAGAGGAGAAATCGAGTGTCCCATTCACAAATACCGATTCAGCCTACAAGACGGTAAAGAAAAGAGTCAAACCTGTCCTTCGGTTCCTATTTACCCGCTAAGGAAACAAGAAGGACGCTATGAAATTGGAATAAAGAAGTCGATATGGAGCTTTTTGAAATTTTAACCGAACTCACCGTCATCGCCGCCCTTTTTGGGTACGTGAATGTTCGCTTTCTAAAACTACCGAGCACCATTGGCCTTCTGGCCATGGCACTTGTCAGCACCGTCGGCATACTGATCATCGGCCAATTTCAACCGAGCATTCTCGCTCGGGCCGAAGCAGCCGTCTCCATGATCGACTTTCAGCATCTACTGCTCGATGTCATGTTGAGCTTCTTGCTGTTCGCGGGCGCACTACACACGAAACTCGACCAGCTCGAAAAACTCCGCGGCCCTATCATTGCCTTTGCGACACTGGGCGTCCTAATTTCTACGGTTATTATCGGAGCCCTGGTCTTCGGACTACTCCAAATCTTCGGACTAGATGTACCCTTTATATACTGCCTCCTCTTTGGGGCCTTGATTTCCCCTACCGACCCTATTGCCGTACTCGGAATCCTTCGGCAGGTCGGTGCACCAAAAAAACTCGAGGCCATGATTGTTGGAGAGTCCTTATTCAATGACGGAATTGGCGTGGTTGTCTTCCTTTCCATTTTCGGTATTGCGGCCGGGAGCGGCCATGTCAGCGCTGGAGAGATTGGCCTGCTTTTCTTGGAAGAGGTAGGCGGCGGAATTGCGCTCGGTTTACTACTGGGATACTTCGGCTATCGACTCATGCATTCGGTCGACCATTACGAAACAGAGGTCATGCTCTCCCTCGCCCTGGTTATGGGCGGTTACCTCCTCGCCAGCTCCCTTCACTTCAGCGGCCCACTGGCCATGGTAGTCGCCGGGTTATTTATCGGGAACAAGGCCCGAGACGGAGCCTGGTCCGACGAAACCGAGCTCTACCTCGATAAATTCTGGGAGTTGCTGGATGTTTTCCTCAACGCCATTCTCTTTGTGTTGATCGGCTTGGAACTTCTGATCATCGAAATCGACGGTCGCAGTCTGTGGCTTGGAATCCTGGTAATTCCCATTACCCTTTTTGCCCGCTTTGTGGCCCTCTACGGGCCGATAAGAATCTTCCGAAAGAGACTCGAGCTCATGCGCGGTACCGACGTCATAATGACCTGGGGCGGCCTTCGGGGCGGTATATCCATTGCCCTTGCGTTGAGCTTGACGGCTCAAATGGAGCGGGATTTATTCTTGACCATCACCTACGTGGTGGTCATTTTCAGTATTCTGGTACAGGGTTTATCGGTCGGAAAAGTGGTTCACCGCTTTACCTCAAAAGGGTGAGGAATCCGGACTTTTCGGAAAAGACTTCTCCAAAGGCAAAGCCTCGAATGACAAAATAGTAGGTGCCTTCCGGGCAGTCTTGTTTAGAAGAGTAATTGACGCCGTTCCAACCTTCCCATAAGTCTGGATTGTCGGAACCTCCCTCAAAAACAATCACGCCCCATCGATCGAAAATTAGGATCTCGATGCGTTCCGGAGCGAACTCCCAGAAGGGATACCAATTCTCGTTTTCCCCGTCTCCATTGGGAGTGAACACGTTGGGCGTTTCAATATCCACGCAAATGGCCCACCATACATCAGTGGTATCGGTCCAGGAACAACCGCGATAGTTTTTACGATAGACCAGTTGGTTCAGCCCAACCTGGAAAGCATCGGGATCTGGTTGAATACCCGTTTGCTCCACTTCATTGACAAACCAAGTTCCTACACCCTCCGCAGGAAGGTCCGGAGACAGCGTCCAGAAGGGTTCGTCTTGAGGAAAACAAGCTGAATCGGGCCCAAGTATTTCAAGACCGATATCGGGGTTATACAACCACAAATCCGTTGAAGCCGTATCTGAGCAAATACCATTCGAGGCAACAAGCGAAAGGACGTAGGCACCAGTATCCGTTCGAGACAGATTCAAAATCGAGTCCGACCCCAAAGCCTCTTGAGATCCATCAGGTAGGGTTAACACCCAATTAAAGTCATCAAAAAAGAAGCCAGCAGCCGTGTAGGTTCCGCCCGTACCAGAGCACGAATCATTCTGCTCTAAAATGACGGGTTGAGGCTCTGGCAAGCACTGAACTACATTGACCTGAAAGTCGCGCCAAGTCACATTGATTTGCACCCCATTGCGCCATTCAATAGCCCTAATCTGAGTCACGTATTGACCAATAGTGGTTGGGGTTCCCGTGATGATTCCGGTCACTGGATCAATAGCAAAGGCGGGGTTGGCATCGATCCAATCGTTGGTACTGTATCCTGGAGCCCAAGGGATGGGAAAAAAGGGTGGTGGAGAAGGTAGAGGCTGCGGGTTAGTTTGTGAGCCTCCCGTAAAGGGTGTCCCGAAGGAATAGCTAATAGAGTCTCCGTCGGCGTCGATTCCGCTGTGGTTGTAGAAGAATGGTGTGTTTGCACAAACCACAATCGGTGGAGGTAGCGGAAAATGAGGATTGGAATTGTTGACTATGCTGTCTCGCGCTGGAATACCGGTGGCATAGGTTGCCCCGTAATTCAGAGGGGTGGGAATATTGAGAATGGTGGCGTTTCGGCAACAGCGTTGATAAATGAGCGTATAACCTCGAGTGCTGTCTGGGAGAGTGATGATTTCGCGGTAGTATCCGCGCTCCACCACCACGTCATCGCCCGTGCCGCTGGCGTAGCAGGTATCATCGGCCAGAGGCACAAAGTTGATGCTGTCCAACATGAAGTTCAAAGTCAAAACCTCTGCACCAAACTCGTCGACCACTCCAAAGATGGCCGGGTTGTCAAAGGCAGGTCCACCGTTGGGGTCTCGGTAGATGAGCATTTCAATGTCGTACTGTCCACCCCCTAGGTAGGTATAGCGAATTTCTCCTCCAATGATGTGCGTAGCCGAACTGGCCATTCCACAAAGGACAAAGAAGAAGAGCAGAATTCGTTTCATGTTCCTAAATATACGGAGAGGAGGCGTTCAGGGTTGAGTTATTGATGAATGAGTCGATATCCGTACTGTCTGTTCACCTTTATATAATAGGTGCCCGAAGCGAGGTTCGACAACTCAATAGTCAATTCAGTTTGACGCTTGGAAATGGGGAATTCGCGAATCAAACGCCCTTGTCCATCGATGATCTCAAGGTGCTGAACACTTTTCGCGGGCCATCGGACCGTAACATTTGTCGAAGCGGGGTTCGGAAGAATCTCCACCTCGGGTTTACGGAACTCACCCTGACCGCTGATTTGGTTCCAGGCAAAATCCACGACTACAGGTAAGTGGTCGGACGCGTCATAGGCTAGGGGTGTGGAAACGACAAAGGTCTTTTCGGCCCGTAGGGCATAATCACTATAAAACACAAAATCGAGGCGGCCAGGATAGTAGCTCGAGGTCTGTCCGGGCCATGTGTAGCTCTGACGTTGCGTGTTCTGAAGAGGAATCGGATCCGCAATGGGAGAACCATCCCAATCGGGTAAGAAATCCGTTCCAAAGGTAGCTTCATCCTGAATGTCGCCGGTGAGGATGGTCTCTAGTTGCTGCTTATCGCCAACCAGGTTCATGTCGCCCATCACCACGAAAGCCGTTCCAAAAGGAACATCAATTTGGCCTCCTGAAGTCTGAAGGTCACGATAGAAATTGACCAAGCCGTCCACTTGTTCTTGGCGTCTATCATCGGCGTTGCAGCACTTGAGATGGAGATTTGCAACGACCAAATCCGTAGCGAACGAAGAAGGTAGGTCGATGGTGCTCACGAGAATGCGGTCTTCGAGATCGTGTTGATAAGATTGGGTAATGGGGAACTGACTGGCCGTGACATTTCCGTCAAACAACTTGGCCGTGTACCAACCCACCGGAAGAGGCATTAATGTGTCTAGGATCTGTTTGACTTGAGCGGCTGGAGTATCCCACAGTTCATTAAAGGTGATGATGTCCGGAGCTACTTGACTAACCACCTGGGCAATCTTTGGGCCCAGTACAGGATCTACCAATCCGTCGTGTTCCACGTTATAGGTCATCACACGCAAATGCGTCGGATCTTTTTGGAGGCCGATAGGCGTGTAGGGAAACAGTAAGCCACCGAGGACATGATCAATATGGCCGCTGTCTGGAAGTTTATCGTCTGCCCCATTCATGGACACCCAAGCAAAGCGAATGCTGTCACCAAATTGTAGAGGTCCGTTGCGGTCGAAGGATACTTCAAATCGGTCCGAAGTCACCGTTGGTGCGCTGAACATGCCAATTTGATGGTGCGCTACGGTTTGACCACCCCACGTTCCTTCGCGATCGTAAAAGCGCCACACAAGATCAGCGCCCATTCCTTCATAGGCCTGACCGGTTTGGGCATTGGCATCCAAATCCAGGTACAGGGTTAATCCGTATTCGGAATTCAATTGCCAGTCTTGAGCCGCGTGGATCTGGAAACTCACAAAGGAGGAATCGCTGTAGACACGGGTCTGCAGTAAATCGAAATAGTTGTGATCGCCGGCGGGATCATTAACCATCTGCAGGCCATCCCAATCGTTGAAGTTGCCTTCGATAGTGATTTGTGCCTGCCCCGCAGGACAGAATATGGCACTGAGGGCCACGAGTAAGGAAAAGGAGAGGGTGATTTTTCGCATGAACCAAAGGTAATCAAGCCAGAGCATAGTCACGACATGCAGGCTCGCGAACATTTTATTAAATTCACTCTTAATTAAAAGTACTGAAACTTACAGCATTTGTACGATTACCTCTTTATCGGTTACGGCGCAAGTACTTGTTTGACGCTTCGCGCACTCCTTCGCAACGGAAAGTTGACCGGGAAATCAGTGGCCATTATTGACCCAGACTTTCAAAAAGGTAACGACAAGACTTTTTGCTTTTGGTCTGAAGAACACGACTCTATTCTCGAGCACAACCGAGATCTCATCGACAAGAGCTGGAGAAAAATTCGGGTCGATGAATGGGACGTAGAAGCGCTATCCCCACTCTCCTATCACCATATCGAAAGTCAACGCCTCTACGATACCACGAGGGCCATGCTGGAACACTCTACCGTGGATTGGTTCGAGGCGTCTGTGGATGATCTTCAACCCCTGAAAAGAGGGGTTCGGATTCAAGCCGGCACCATTGAAGTGGAAGCGAAAAAGATCTTCGATAGTCGACCTGCCGGCTTTGAGCGGAGCGATCGCAAGCCTTTTGTCTGGCAGAGTTTTTTAGGTTATCGCGTTCGGGTGAACAATCCGGTCTTTGATGCTGAGGTTTACCACAAAATGGACTTCCAAATCCCTCAGGATGGGGCCACTCAATTCGTTTACGTGCTGCCTTTCAGTGAAACGGAGGCCTTGGTGGAGTGGACGAGGTTTGGAGTGGACCGCGTTGATCACGAATCGGCCCGTGAGGGCCTTGACCAATACATTCAAGACCGCTTTGGTGCTTACGAAATCGTGAGAGAGGAAATTGGGGCCATTCCGATGGCGACAGGTTCCGCCAAGGTGGAAGACCTACATCACGTGGAATCGATTGGAACGCGCGCCGGGAAAGTGAAGCCCAGTACGGGCTATGCCTTTAAGCGCATGTACGACCACGCAGAGGAGCTGATCTCCGATGCTATCAAGTCTAAGTCCGCGGAGCGATTCGCTTGGTACGACCATTTACTGCTCTGGATCCTGGTGCATCAGCCGCAGTGGGGTCGAACGATATTCAAAACGCTTTTCAAGACCCAGTCCGCGGTTTTTGTTCTGCGCTTCCTCGATGAGCAAAGCAAGCTCTATCAGGAGATTCCGATGTTCTTGCGCCTTCCTTTGAGGCCGTTTATTCATTCCGCCATGGTTTACATCGGCCAGTGGATGCGCGATCGCTGGGAGGTCTTTTTCACCCCAATTTTGGCGGCGCTTTTGGTAGCGCTGGCCCAGTGGAATTCGGCCCTGGCGCTTCAAATCGGCATCCCTTTACTGGTATTTGGGTTCCTGTTGGTCGGCTTGCCTCATGGAGCACTTGACGCGTATTTGGAACGTGGGAAACAATCTCTTCCCAGGTTCATCGGCCGTTACCTATCCCTGATGGCTGCTATGCTCTTTTTGTGGTGGTTGGCCCCACTCCTGGCCCTTATCCTCTTTGTCGCCTACAGCGCCCTCCATTTCGGACAAACCGACACCGAAGAATGGGGACTCAAAAATGCCGGCTTCGCCTTCCCCTGGGGTGTGAGCCTCCTCTCTATTCTCTTGATAAGTCATTGGTCCGAAACGGCCGAAATCCTGAGCGAATGGGGAATTTATTTAAGTGCCTCCACGGCACGATGGGAATCGCCCACACTCCTATTCCTCTTTGCCGGCAGTACAGCCCTGGCCCTCTATCATCGCAAAGAAGCCTGGCTGGCCAGCTTAGCCACCCTATCCCTGGGAACGCAACTTCCGCTCTTGGTCGCCTTTGGTCTATACTTTGTTGGCCAACACAGCCTGAACGGATGGAAGCATCTACAACGCTCCCAAGGCTGGAGCCACACCGGTATGTACCTACGCGGGCTTCCCTACACCTTGGGAGCCGTTCTTTTTTTTGCTATTGTCTGGTGGATGGATGCATCCTTACTCACGGCTCAGTGGAGTTGGCTTTTTGTCGCCCTTTCCGTGGTGAGTTTTCCCCATGTGGTGGAGATGCACCGATTCTACGAGCGGCGCACTTAGTCCCTTTGAAGCCAACAAGCACTCAACCCAAGCCAAAGCGTTAGAACTATAACGCAGATGATCAGACCATGTAGGGTCGGGGTCATGCTCACTTTGAATCATCCGGCGATTGGCGCAGGAGACACATCCACCAACTTCAGGTCGATGGCCTTGAACATCAAGTAAAATCTGGTACGCGGATCGAATCGTACCATCGCGCCGAAGGCGCATTCATGAAACAACTATTGCAGTGTTCTACAGATTAGACTGAGCGCACAGATTCCTGTAAATTTCCTGTTTGTTGAATACATCAATATTAACTACGCCGGGTTCCGGGTAGGCGCGTTTTATCGGTTTGATATGTAGTGCTTATTCACATTAACCCGAGTTCTCATGAAAACAAAGGTCATGTCCTTTTGCAGGCCACGACCTTTGTTGCTCTGTACCGATGATTTTTCTGCTTTTCACTTTAAACACTTGCCTTTTGAGTTGTGGAGTCTTACTGCACCAAGACAATTTGTCAACCGTTCTAAGAAGTAACTACAGGTGTCAGAAACAAAATAGATTCCAAGATTACTCATCGCTAAGACTTTCTGCTGAACGACGAGTCAACATCCGAAAAATGACTGAATTGTTGACGGAAAGTTGACGGAACAAAAAAACCTCTTAGATATCAAATTAATATCTAAGAGGTTAATATAAAACTCAGTTGCCCGACTAGGACTCGAACCTAGACTGACGGTACCAAAAACCGCTGTCCTGCCATTAGACGATCGGGCAATCATCCTATTAGGGCTGCAAAGATAAAGCAATTTTTCATCCTCCAAAACAAAATTTGAGGGCTTGCGGAGGCAGACATCGGGCCGTAGGCCCAGATCTTTTGCTTTAGCTTTTGGGGAAACCTTAACGGCTGTACCCCAAGTGCTGTTCAAATATTGGTTAAATTCGCCACCGATAAGCTATTCAAGATGGGCAAACGCTACGATTTCGTCAACAATGTTAGCGGCTGGGTGGTCTTCGCGATCGCGGCCGTAACGTACCTTTCTACGATTGAACCTACAACCAGTTTTTGGGATTGTGGGGAATACATTTCAACTGCATTCAAGCTACAGGTAGGGCACCCTCCCGGTGCGCCGATGTTCCAAATCTTGGGGGCCTTCTTTGCGCTCTTCAGTTTTGGCGATGTGACTCAGGTAGCCTTGATGATCAATGCGATGTCGGCCTTGTCTTCGGCCTTCACCATCTTATTCTTATTCTGGACCATCACAGCTTTTGGTCGTCGCATTGCTGAGCGCAGCGAGGAGGACATGGGCGAAGGGGGCATGTTTGCCAGTATCGGTGCCGGTGCCGTTGGGGCCTTGGCCTACACCTTCAGTGATTCTTTTTGGTTCAGCGCCGTCGAAGGTGAGGTATATGCGATGAGCAGCTTCTTTACGGCGATCATCGTTTGGATGATCTTCAAGTGGGATCGCGACTACGGAAATCCCCATGCGAATCGATGGATCATTTTGATCTCCTTGATGATTGGAATGGCCGTTGGTGTTCACATGTTGGCATTGTTGGCCTTCCCTGCTGTGGGCATGGTCTACTACTTCAAAAAATACACCGTTACGCCCCGCGGGTTTGTCATCGCCAACGTTGTGATGTTGCTGATTCTAGGAGTCATCTTTAAAGTGGTCTTCCCGGTAGTATTGAACTTCAGCTCTTGGATGGAAATCACCTTTGTCAACGGCATGGGGCTTCCTTTCTATTCCGGAACTATTCTGGCCTTTGTGATCATTATTGGGGCCATTGTTTTCGGCTTGCGTTACACGAAAAAGCGAGGCTGGGACTTAGGGCATATGGCGGTGTTGAGCTTCGTCTACCTGTTGATCGGTTACTCTACCTTCTTCGGCCTGGTGATTCGTTCCAATGCAAATACGCCCATCGACGAGAACAACCCTGAAGATGCACCGAGCCTTTTGGCCTACTTGAACCGTCAGCAGTACGGGGATTGGCCAATTTCTTATGGCTGGTATTACAACTCTCCATTGGATCGACGCACGCCTTTTAAAGATGGAACGCCGATCTATGAAAAGGATGAGGAGAAAGGCGAATACGTAGTGGTGAACGACATGAAAAATGCCATTCCGAACTACGACTCTGACTTCATGAGTATTTTCCCGCGGATGTGGGATCGTAATGACCCGAATCACGCCACCACCTACAAGGAGTGGGGAGGGGTCACGACTCCAGACAGCGAGAAACCTTCGTTTGGAGCCAACCTGCGCTTCTTCTTCCGCTATCAAGTCAACTACATGTATTTCCGATACTTCATGTGGAACTTCAGTGGTCGACAGAACGATGAACAAGGACGAGGCGGTATAACCGAGGGTCAGTGGATCTCCGGAATTAAGTTCATTGACGAACCACGCCTGGGACCTCAAACGAATTTGCCGCTTAAGCAGACGGGCAGCAAAGGCCGGAATGCGTACTTCATGCTGCCCTTCCTTCTTGGATTAATCGGTTTGATCTGGCACTGGAATAAGAACAAGCAAGATGCGTGGATTGTCACCATGCTCTTTGGACTCACGGGATTGGCCATTGTGGTCTATGTGAACCAATACGCCTATCAGCCTCGAGAACGGGACTATGCCTACGTGGGTAGTTTCTATGCCTTTGCCATCTGGATCGGGCTGGGCGTCATGGCCATCTTTGACCAGCTGCGCAAGAAAGCACCGGGCAAGGTGGCTGCTATAGCCGTGACGGGAGTTTGCCTTTTGGCTGTTCCGGGAATCATGGCCAAAGAAAACTGGGATGACCACGACCGTAGCGGACGCTATACCGCTCGTGATTTCGCTAAGAATTATCTGGATAGCTGTGCTCCGAACGCCATCCTGTTTACCAATGGAGATAACGACACCTTCCCTCTTTGGTATGTACAGGAAGTTGAAGGCTACAGAACGGATGTCCGTATTGTCAACTTGAGCCTGTTAAACACCGATTGGTATATCGATCAAATGAAGCGCGCGGCCTACGACAGTGATGCGGTTCCTTTCAGCATGACGCGAGACAAGTACGTGGCCAATCGTCGAGAAATTGTGTATTACGTGGACAAAGGCGTAACCAACCGCTGGACCGTGGATGATTTCATTCGTTGGATTGCGAGCGATGATCCACAGACGAAGGTGAGCAGTGGTCGTCAGCAGTTTGACTTCTTCCCAACGCGCAAGATTCGCGTACCGGTACAGAAGGAAAACGCCTTGGCCAATGGAATTGTCGAGGCGGAACGCGCAGATCAAATGGTCGACTACATCGACATTGACTTTGGTCAGCGCAACAGTTTATTGCGTCGAGATGTGATGATCTTGGATCTATTGGCGACCAATGATTGGCAGCGTCCGATTTACTTCGCCATCACGGTAGGAAACCGTCCACGCGACTTCATGTATCTGACCGATTACTTTGAACTCAGCGGCATGGCCTATCACTTGGTTCCGATTCGTCAGGAGCGCGATCGCACTGGGCAAATTGGAGGAGTAAACTCCGATGTGATGTACGATGTGGTCATGAACAAGTTCCAGTGGGGGAACATGAATGACCCGGGCGTCTACATGGATGAGACCAACCGCCGCATGACCTTAAACTTCCGGAACAACTTCGCTCGTTTGGCGAATAAATTGAATCAGGAAGGAAAGAATGATTCGGCTATTGCCGTCTTGGACAAGGCCATGGAGCAAATGCCGAACGAGGTGGTACCGTACAACTACTTTAACTTACCTATGGCTGAGGAGTACTTCTTGGCGGGGGCGAAAGACAAGGGAACGGAAATTCTGACTACCTACGGAGATATTATTATCGAGGAGCTGGAATACTACGCTCAATTCCCGAGGACCAAGCAGGAATTGGTCGCTACGGAGATTCAGCGCGATTCTCAGTTCTTGCAGCAGGTCGTTCAATTGGCACGACGCTACGCAGATCAGGAAGTATCTGAGGAGCTCAACACGAAGTTGACTCAGGCGCTCAGCCTTTACGGAATCCAGTAAGCCACGTGAACCCCTTTGTGGTCCAAACCCTGAAGCGTCTGATGCCCGCTGCTCAATGGCGGGTTGAAACAGAGGCAAAAGAGGTGTACCTCACTTTTGACGACGGCCCCATCCCCGATGTCACGGATTTCGTATTGGACGAGCTGGAGCACCACGGCGCCAAGGCAACCTTCTTTTGCTTAGGCGGCAACGCTTTGGGACATCCGGAGCTGATGCGCAGAATTCGATTGGAAGGACACACCATTGGCCATCACACCCATGACCATACCAATGGCTGGAAAACGAGCACTCAAGATTATTTAAGGGAAGTTCAGCGCGGAGCCGTTGTGACCGGCGGTCGCTTGTTTCGGCCTCCTTATGGCCGAATGACCCCAGCCCAATCCAAGGCCGTTGATCGGCATTTCGACATCATCATGTGGGATGTTCTGTCGAAAGACTACGATGTTAAATTGAGTGGTGAGGACTGCTTGAGAAGAGTTCAGCAGTATGTACGGCCAGGAAGCATCATTGTCTTTCACGACTCCGTGAAGGCTTGGCCCAGACTACAAGAAGCATTACCCGCGACCTTGAGATGGCTCAAGGCCGAGGGCTATGCGATGCGCGCCCTGAAAGAGCGCGAATGATTTACTTAACTACGGGTTGGCCAGAGCGACTCCAAGCGTCGTACCCACCGGCCAAATTATAAACTTCGGCAAAGCCCATTTCGTGCATCATGCTCATGGCTTTTGCACTCCGCCCACCTGCTTTACAGTACACATATACCGGTGTTTCGGGATCGAGCTTGGCCAGCTGATCGGCGAAATCGGCATCGTATATGTTGTGATGTAGCGAGCCCTCTAGATGGCCTGCGTTGTACTCGTCCGGAGTGCGAACGTCCAAAACAATACCTTCACCAGAAGCCACAAGCTCAGCAAATCGCTCAACATTTAGATCTTCTGTAGTACCCGAGACTTGTTCCACCGCCTCTTGTGTTGCGGTGTCCTCTGTGGGCATCGTGCCGCAGGCACTAAAACTGATCAGGGCCAATGCGCCTAAGAATAGATTCTTCATGATTAGTCGATTTTGTGCAAACGGACGTCGGTCCATCCTCCACCGTTATATACCTCTTCAAAGCCCTGTGCCGAAAGAAAGGCCGTGGCATTTCCGCTTCGTGCACCGGAGCGACAGCACAAGATAAGGGGACGAGACATGGCTTTGAGTTCCTCGATACGAGCCTCGACTTCGTCCAATGGGATATTGATGGAGCCGTTGAGGTGGCCACTTTGAAATTCGCCTACCGTACGTACGTCGACTATGGTGGCATTGGGGTCGTTGATTTTATCTGCGATCATGCGTTTGCGTTTTCTATTGAATAAAAACATCATTCGAATTTAATGAATTGCAAAGGTACGCACGTGCAGGAGTCGTTAAAGTGACCTGAATCACGCGGGTGCAATTCGCTATATTTGGAAGGATGAAGCGCTATGTGATCTTTTTAGGCTTGCTGCTGGGCTTTGCCTGCAGCCATGGTCAGGACCGGCCAAAAGTGTCGTCGGGCACCTACGAAACTATGCTCAATGGTTTGCTGACCCGCGATGTACCCGAAGTCTCGGTGAAAGAACTGAACACCACCGCTCAAAGGGTGCTCTTACTGGATGCGCGTGAGCGCGGAGAATTCGAGGTCAGTCATTTGGACGAAGCTCGATGGGTGGGTTATGACGATTTCGATCTAGAGCGAGTTGCTGATATTCCCAAAGACTCGGCCATCGTCGTTTACTGTAGCGTGGGCTACCGAAGTGAACGCGTGACCGAGCAGCTTCAGGAGGCCGGTTACACCAATGTCCGCAATCTTTACGGAGGCATTTTCGAATGGTCGAATGAAGATTTGGAAGTGGTGGACCCGGAAGGAGATCCGACCAATAAAGTCCATGCCTATGACCGCGTCTGGGGCGTCTGGCTATCCAAGGGCAAAAAAGTCTATAAACCTTGAAACTTCAATGGGGCAGAACCGCTTGGTACGCATTGCGGGTCGCCTCAGCCGTCGCCTACTTTGCCCTGGCCTACCAAACCGAGCGGAGTAACTTCCCCCAGCTCATAAGCATTGTCGCCGGTCTCTTTGGGGCCTATGCGGTACTGACAGCCTCCCAGTTTCGAAATTCCACTGCCCTGTTGGTGGCCTTTTTCGCCTATCGTCTGATTTGGATGGGCGCACTACCGGAACTCTCCGACGATTACTTCCGATTCTTGTGGGACGGACGGCTTTGGGTTGAGGGCATTAATCCCTTTGCCTATCTCCCCTCCGAAATCGTCGCCCGTGAAGTCTTGCCCGCCGGAATTTCCACCGAGCTTTTCCACAACCTGAACTCCCCGGAGTACTTTTCGGTGTATCCGCCTATTGCGCAGCTGACCTTCGGATTGGCGGGCTTATGGTTTCCCCAACACGACCTGGCCGCCGTCGTGACCCTTAGGATCATCCTTCTAATGGGCGATGTCTTGGCCCTGTATTCCCTCCGCCGGATACTTCGCTATTTCCGACGTCCGGAAGACCTCGCCTACGTCTATCTGCTCTGCCCCATGACCGTGATGGAATTCACGGGAAATCTGCACTACGAGGGCCTCATGATGGGCCTCGTCCTCAACGCTTACTACCACATCCTCAAAAGGCGTTGGCTCGTTTCCGCCATTATCTTCGGACTGGCGATATCGACCAAGTTGGTCCCCCTGATCTTTTTGCCTTTCCTACTTCGCTTTGCGGGATGGCGCATCGCGGGCACCTACTACGCCATCGTCGCCACCGTGGTGGTCATCCTCTTCGCCCCATTTGTCAATATGGACTTGATCTTGAACTTCTCGGACAGTCTTGATCTCTATTTCCGAAACTTTGAATTCAATGCCAGCCTCTACTACCTCGCCCGTGAAGTGGCGGTTTGGATGAATGGATACAACCGCATTGACCTCATCGGTCCGAGTCTCTCGCTTCTGACTTTTTTGATTTTGATGATCTGGGCCCTCACGGGCCGATACGGCACCCGAGAGCATGAGCTCCCCACGGCCTGGATGGGCGCGCACACCATCTTTCTGCTGCTGGCGACCACCGTTCACCCTTGGTACATCAGCATCTCCCTGGCCTTTGTTCCACTGTCTCGCTTTCGCTATCCCGTCCTTTGGGCGGCTATGGCCTACTTGAGCTATGCGACCTACAGAACCACGGCTTACACCGAAGACCTCGTTTTGGTCCTGGTCGAGTACGGCGTGGTGACCGCTTATTTAATTTGGGAGGTGAGCCGAAAACCTACTTTGGCCAAGATCCTCGGATCGAGTGAAGCACGCTAAGGACGTACACCGTACCGAATCCGAAAGCCAGCATCAAGTGATAGGGCACTAGTCCGAAATCGCCCAATTCGTAGGCCACGTAAAGGGCTCCCATAAAATAAATGGCCAAAAGCCCTTCAACCAGTGTCACCACATTCAAAGCAGACTTCAGGTATACATTGCTTCGCCATCCTTTGCTTCCTTCTTCGACATTGAATTTCGGCGTTCGGACAAAAGGTGTTTTTCTACCGATCAAACCCTCAAGGACCGCAACGGCATTGTGCAGGCTCATGCCCATTGAAACGGATAAGAACATGGGGAATTTAATGAGGAAGACATGTAAGCGAGGTCTTGTCTCGCGATGGACATAACTCACCCAGTAGAACACGGTCAAGATCAGTAAGCTAATGACGAAGAAGGAGCCGAAATAGAAGACGTTTCGAAACTCTGGGAAGCTATCCTTAATGAAGAGCATGGGCACACTTAGGATGGCCGTAAAGAGGATGCACAAGAAGAGAAAGCTGTTCATCAAGTGAAAGGTCGCGTGGACCTTGGTGCTCCATCCAATGGGTGCACATAAGACCCTGCCCAAGTTTTTACGCGCGCATTCTGCGGCTCCTTTGGTCCATCGGAACTGCTGCGTCTTGAGTGCGTTCATCGAGGCGGGTAACTCCGCAGGAGATCCCAGCTCTTCAATGAAGTGGAACTTCCAACCGCACAGCTGAGCCCGGTAGCTCAAATCCAAATCTTCCGTCAAGGTATCACTGGCCCAACCTCCCGCATCATCGATGCAGGAGCGACGCCATACACCCGCCGTCCCATTGAAGTTGATAAAGTGCTCACCGGCGTATCGACCTCCTTGCTCCACCGAGAAGTGAGCATTCAATCCAAAGGCCTGCATGCGCGTCAACAGACTGTGGTTTTCGTTGAGATGTTCCCAGCGCGATTGCACCAACCCTATGTTTTCATCGGCAAAAAGCGGAATGCACTGCATCAGGAAATCCGGCTTAGGAACAAAATCCGCATCAAAAATGGCGACGTATTCTCCAAGGGCCGTTTCGAGTCCAAAGGCCAAAGCCCCCGCCTTATACCCCTGACGATGCGGCCGGCGCACATGGTGGATGGTATAGCCATCGGATTGGAATCTCTGCACAGATTCAGCGATGCGATCCACTGTATCATCCGTACTGTCATCCAGCACCTGAATTTCCATTCGGTCTTTGGGGTAGTCCAAGGCGGCCGTAGCCTCGATCAATCGCTCCACCACATAGCGCTCATTATATACCGGCAGTTGCACCGTAACCATAGGCCATTCCTCGAAATCCTTGGGCTTCGGATAA
The DNA here is from genome assembly GCA_965661605.1 of Flavobacteriales bacterium. Taxonomy (GTDB): domain Bacteria; phylum Bacteroidota; class Bacteroidia; order Flavobacteriales; family ECT2AJA-044; genus ECT2AJA-044. Next base: position 43,871 of record CBFIEH010000007.1, read on the forward strand.
GCGAGACCTTTGCGCTTGGCCCGAACATAGTGAATCACCAGACTCAGCTGAACCAAGGCATAGAGGAAGATGAAGGTCATCATTCCAGTGTAGAGGGCAATTATAAGGTAGCTAAGTGTCTTCATTTACGGGGCCTCAAAGGTACTTAAAGATGGTGTAGAGGATTTTGTATCCAGCACTCACTGCGCCCTTGACGGTACCACTGACTTTGCTTTGTCCTATACGTTCACGATATGTGACGGGGACTTCTGTGGTGCGCAGGCCAAGCTTCGCGGCTTTAAGCTGCATTTCCACGGTCCATCCGTAGTTAGTGTCCACCATGTTGATGTGTTTCAGGGCATCATAGCGAATGGCCCTAAACGGGCCGAGGTCCGTAAACTCCACTTTGTAAAACCAGCGCAGCAAAGTGGTGGCCAGCCTGTTACCAAAGACTTGAGGGAGAGTCATACTCCCTTTTTCTCGATCTCCTAAGGCTCGTGAGCCGATCACCAGATCCATACCATCCTCAAAGATGGGACGAACCAAGCTCGGCAGCTCTTCAGGGTAGTCGCTGTAGTCGGCATCCAAAAAGACCACGACATCCGGTAATGGATTCAAAGTATCGACATAGGCCAAACCCTTTAGGCAGGCCGCTCCATACCCCTGCTTCGGTTCGCTGAGCACGGTAGCGCCCTCGGCCAAAGCAGACTGCTCGGTAGCATCGCTGGAATTGTTGTCCACCACGATGACCTCATCTACACAATCCTTCGGGATATCGCGAACGACCTTTCCAACGGAATTCTCTTCGTTAAAAGCGGGTATAACGACCACGATCTTCTTTTTCATTCTCCGTAGTCCTTCGCTTGAATCGGTTCACCCGATCGATCGTATTGTTCCCAGACGCCTACTCGACGCCCGTTCTCGTATCGCCCTTCTTCCTTCTTGGTTTTATCATCGTAGCTGTATATCCACCATCCACTTTTTTCCCCTATACGGTAGTCTCCGAAACTCTCGGGATTTCCCTTGGCGTAGAGGGTCATCCACCAGCCGTGACGGACTCCTTTTTTGAAATGCCCCACCTCCGTTTTGATCCCAGATTCATTGAAGAATTCCCAGTAGCCCGACTTAACGTCATTCTTGTACTTTCCGACGCTCTCCAGCACTCCGTTTTCGTAGTAGAATCGCCACCAATCGGTTCGTTTGTCATCGTTGTAGGTCCCTTCCCATTGCAAGGTTTTAGCATCCGGATAATAGGCCTTCCAATAGCGCTGTTTCTTGTCCGCGTAATAAGGCCCCACTTTCAAGACTGCGGAATCCGCCCGGTGAAATTTGTACCAGCCTCTTCTTTTGTTGTCTCGGTAGTCACAGGTTTCAAAGGTGCCATCCGGATTGTGAAAGACCCAGGTTCCCTGTCGAAGGGCCTTATTGCATACCCAGCCTTCGGACTCAATACTCCCATTAGTACCCTTGTTCTTCACATAGGTTTCCGGTCCACCTGGGAAGAAAAGAAGCGCCATAAGAATAGTCAGTACTTTCATCACTTCAACAATTCGGTATTCAACTCAATACTCTTGTTTCCGATGGTAATCGGCGAAACATCAAAACGACCTGCTTCAGGGGCATTTTCCAATTTCAACACTCCGCGTGGACACACTGCGGAACATACTCCACAGCCAACACAGCTTGAGCGCACAATATTTTGACCGCGCTGGGCATACCACTTCACGTCAATCCCCATTTCGCAATAGGTGGAGCAATTCCCACAACTGATGCATTGTCCGCCATTGGTCGTAATGCGGAAACGAGATTTAAAGCGTTGAACAATGCCCAAGTAGGCCGCGAGCGGGCAGCCAAATCGACACCAAACGCGATTCCCCATCAAGGGATAAAAACCTGTACCGACCACCCCGGCAAAAGCACTTCCGATGAGGAAACCATAGGTCTTCTGAACACCCCCCGTTTGAATTCCAAAGGGGCTGTAGTTTCCACTGAAATACGTGTACAAAGTCAGTCCGGTCATGAACACCGCAAAGACCAGTACGCTGTGGATCATCCAACGCTCAATTTTCCAGGCCTTGACCGATTTGTCGCTCAATTGGCGGAAAGGATCACCGAGGGTTTCGGCCAGTCCTCCGCAACCGCAGACCCAGCTGCAGTACCAGCGCTTTCCGTAAAAATAGGTGATGATGGGGACGCCCAAGACAATCAGCGCCAAGCCCCAAACCAACATGAAGATTCCTATGGCTCCGCTGTCTATGAGGGAGCTAAGGTGCCAGTTGAAGAAGAAGTCGTAGTCCAGAGGCCAGATGTTCTTAAAATCGTAGTAAGGTTGATTTAAACGAACCAGAATTTCGGGGATCAAGAAGGCAAAGGCCGTTTGGAAAAACATCACGGAGATGGTCCGGATAATCTGGTAGCGATTACCCCTGTACTTCAGGAGCATGCGAATGCCCATGACACCCATGACTACGGTATACATGAATCCGTAGAGGAACCACTGGCTGGGCGGATTTCCACTGAGTACTCGGCTAACCGGATCCACGAGAATCACCCAGTTGGTCAGGTATTCCGGGAACCAGTAGAGGAACACGTAAAAGGCAATCAAGTATGTACCCAGGATGATTCCGAGCCATCCGCGCGTCATGACAGCACTGAAAAAGATGTGGTGATTTTTGATGCCCGGAGGCTCGTTTCGGTACTGAGGCAGCAAATACATCAAAGCACCGACAATGCCGAGGCCAAAAGTGAGTAGGAGCATCCAACCCGTCTTTTCCACGAGCACTCCATGGCTGGCCGCTTTGGTTAAGGAGAAGGAGAGGTTCTTGATTTCCGAGTCGGAGAAACCGAGTTGACTGCCGACGTTGGCATTCAACTCATCGAGTTTGGCTTGTGCATCGGCCCGTAGGGCCACCTCATCGGAATATTCCTTGGAGGCCATCCAAGAGGTGTTATCTATGAGCGTTTGAATTTGATCGGGACTGAGGGTGGAGGCCAACGCGCTGCGCACCTCATCGAGGTTATAACGCGCGGGGTCGGACAATCCAGATTGCAGCTGAGCTACTGTTTCGGCGGGGAAAGCGTAGCGGCCCTCGATGGAGGCGTTGGCGGCCTTGAGGGCATCTTTTAAAGAAGCGACAAACGTGAAGTTGCTAGAGAATGGTGTGCCGAATAATTCCGTAGCCTCCTCTTTGAATGCCGCTAATTTTATCTCACTGCTGATCTGTTCGCCCGTCAATTCCGGCGTCAGGGTATACTGACTCCACGTAATGGCAGAGGTGAATAAGATCAGCGCGGCCAGGAATAAACCTAAGCCTGTCTTTTGTAAGACGTTCATATCGGCAACCAGGTTTGTTGTGCGTTAAAAATTCGGACCCAATTTTTCTTTTTCGGACGGATCGAGGAGCCGAATTGGTCGTTAAAGCAGTGGAGGATGTCGAGAATATGGTCTCGGTAGAACTCCGGATCGAAGAGGGCATCGCGCCAGTGTTCCAGCAAATAATCCACCGTCCGCTCTTCTTCGAGCATGCGATCGAGCACCATATGGCGCAGTCGAATTCCGAATACATTAATACCAATGAGCTTTCGGGCCTCGGTCTCAAAGGCAATTTTGACACCTTTGCGACCGTCCGGATGCTGCCAATAAAAGTCGGATTCGCCCTCGGCGAGCTGATTGCGTACCCACCCGTAAGTTTGATACTCGATGTCGAAGAACTTCGCTGAGTTGAACCAATGCCCGGGCTTGTATTCTGTAGGATCGCCAGTTAGGGTGCGGGCAACGGCCTCGCCCATCATCTTTCCGGTGTACCAGACTTGTTCGATGGGCCTACGGCCCGATACAGGAACTCGGCGCTCGGCACAATCGCCAATCGCGTAGACGTTTGGAAGGTTTGTTCTGCAGAACTCATCGACCAAGATTCCTCTGCCCAACTCCAATTCCGTGTCCTTCAAGAAGTCCACATTGGGTCGTACGCCTACCGTTAATCCCACAAATTCGCAGTCAATTTCTTCTCCCGTGCTGGTGCGAATAGCCCGCACATTTCCTTCATCGTCGGCCAAAATCTCTTCTAAGGTGGTGCTGAGTCGAAGGTCCACGTGGTGTTCGCGGATGTGGTTGGTGATGAGTTCGCCTTCTTCACGGGGAAGCACTCCGCCCCAAAAACGGTCTTCGCGGACCAAAAAGGTCACTTCAATACCTCGGGTGCGGAACATCTCCGCCATTTCCACTCCAATGAGGCCCCCGCCGACAATCACCGCTCTGCGCGTTGTAGGGCTCCATTTTTCCATCGACTCCAAATCTTGCCAGGAATAAAGACCTTGTACTTGAGGGAGGTCTTTGCCGGGCCAGTCGAATACGTTGGGTTTGGAACCTACGGCCAATACTAATGAATCGTAATCCAAAGTAGAACCGTCTTCAAAGGAGAGGGATTGAGCTGAATAATCGATCTTATTGACGTAGCCGAAAACCAGATCAATATTATTCTTGGACCAGAAGTGATCTTCGTAGGGCTTGATATTCTCGTACTTCATGTGGCCCATGTAGACATACATCAGAGCCGTCCGGGAGAAGAAGTGCTCCGTCTCGGACGAAATGACCGTGATGCGGTCTTTACTTCGCTTTCGAATGTGTCGAGCGGCGGTTATGCCGCTTATTCCATTTCCTATAATGGCGATGTGGGCCATGTCTTGTAATTTACGCCTTCAAAGTAAAGGAATTGGAATGTAGGCTTTTGTCGTTGCTCTGACAATGAAGCTCGTCACATTGAATTTCCTTTGTGCTATGAAAAAGAATATCGTTCAAAATCTCTTGGCGGGTCTCTTTTGCCTGGTGATCGGCGTGTCACACGCTCAAGAGAGCTCCAATATCCGTACGTATACACCTTCTTCGCTCCTGCAAAAAGGACAGATTGAAGTGAAGCTCTTTCAGAATATGTACACCCAGACTTCCTTTTACAATTCGGACGGGGACAATCAGGTCCTGAGCCAGCGCTCTACCTATTATACCTCCCTCAACAGTATCGTCTTTGGGGTATCGGAATCCAGACGTTTGAATGTCGGATTCGACGTGAACATCAAGTCCGTTTTGAACGCCGACCCGAGTTCATCGGCCCTCGATGTACTCAAGTTTGGCAACAACGGAGTCAATAGTCGTACCGCGGTTAGCGGTGTGGGGCCAACGGTGAAATGGCAACCTATTGAAGACTGGAAGCGCGTTTCCATCTACAGCCACTTCTGGATTCCTACTGCAGAGAATATGGACGGTGCCGAAGGTGGTCCATTCTTGGAGTACCAGCAATTTCAGTGGTGGAATCAACTCTTTTTCGATCGGACCATCTGGGGTGGAGGTTGGCAGGTCTTTACTTCGATTGAGGCGTGGTGGCGATTCGGAAACAGCCGAGAGGACTTGGTTCAACTGCCCATGAGCGCCTTCTTGAGCTGGTTCCCGAGCAACAACTTCACGGTCTATGGAATGACTCAGTACACGCCCACCGCCAATTCTGGTGGGACCTACTTCATTCAAAGTGGTTTGGGTGGGAAATGGCAGTTTACCCCTTCATGGGAATTGGAGCTTAGCTACACCAATTTCTGGGATGGAAACAACGCCGGAGCCGGAGAAACCTTCAATGTTGGCTTCCGTTTCTTGCGTTAAGCGAAACGATCCAGCAGCCATCGCACCGTGAGGTGCAAAAGCAAGACCAACAGAAGAAGAAAAGGTAAAGCACCAACGATTTTGGTCCAATTCCAGAACCAAAGCGAAGCTCTTGGACTTCCTTGCCATCCGGGAACAGCACTGCTGAAGGAGTAGTTCCAGTTCCCGGAAAAGCCGTAGCTCACAATTCCCCAGACAACTCCCAGGGCGATGGCGATTTGAAACACGTGTTTATACACGAGCCACATGCCACTCTCTGGTGATTCAAATTGAGGAAAGGCATAGTAAATGGCCGTGGGCAACGAAATCATGGCCGCCCAAGTGATCAGCGTTCCGGCTGGGAAGTTGAGCGATGGTATTAAGACCTTCATCAAAACTTCCGGGGTGGCCACTAAAGCCGTGGAACACCCAAGAAACACAAAGACGGCGGCAAAAAAAGACAGTCGGCGTTGGCCCATTAAAAACCGTTTAGATTCCAATCGTACTCAACGTACGAGATTTTCGCTTTAGGGCTGATCTTGGTCGCGCTGTACTCGTTGAGGAAATCAATGATATCACCGTCTTTGGTAAAGTCTTCCTCGAACCATTGGAAGATGTAGCTGATGCCGATTTTCTTTTCCGTGATTTGATTCCGGCTTTCGTCGTGGACGAACTCCGCCATCAGCTCGGTCAACATACCCTCTACGTTCTCTTCATTAAAGGCCGTTTGCGCCAATCGCGGGCAAGATTTTGAAGCACAGTTGATTCCGACATGAATTCGAGGATCACTGAATTCTTTCCGCAGCACTTCGTGCTCAATCCAATTCAAACTCTTCATTTCATCGCCAACGGGAATCCACTCGCGGTCCCAGGGCTTTTCCAAATCGGTTATGCTCTTCAAGGGGTAGTGCTCAATCATCAATTGAAGCGTATAGGCGTTGTAGGCATTCATCCAATAGGCCTTGGTGGCATTTGCATCCCAGGAAGCATCAGGCTGGTTGGATTGCAGTGTTTTTAAATAGTCCTCCAACTGCTCCCCATTCTTTTGAAGTTCACCGTAATTCACCTCTCCTTCCGGGCTAACATATTCCGCTAATATGGCATCTAGCACTGTGTGATTGACTTGTGCGCCTACGGCGAGATGAACGAATACGACGAGTAAGAGGGCTATTTTTTTCATACTGATGTTTATTGTTTCAACAAATCTAGTTCACAAGGGCAGTATAAAAAGTAGGATTCCCGACATATTACGCAGCTTGGCGATGCTTACAATCGCTCAATAGCGTGCAGAAAAACCTGGATCAACTTGGTCTCAGCCTGGCCGGCTACAGCTATAATTTCTTCGATATCTACGGGCTTTAAATTGTCGGGGTCACACTCGTCCGTCAGCACCGAAATGGCCGCACAGGGAAGTCCCATGTGCGCGCAGACGATGACCTCTGGAACCGTACTCATGCCCACCACATCCGCGCCAATGCGACTCAGAAAACGGTACTCCGCCCGCGTTTCCAAATTGGGACCTCCCACGGCCACGTACACCCCTTCATGTAGGGTGATGTCGCAGGCCTCCGCGGCCTGATACAAGAGTTTATTGATGCGCGCATCATAGGGCGCACTCATATCGGGAAATCGACCACCCCAGGCATCTACATTCCTTCCGAAGAGTGGATTGTCCGGCAGCAAATTGATATGGTCTTCTATGAGCATTAGATCTCCTTTGCGGTAATCCATATTCATGGCGCCTGCCGCATTGCTCAAAAGCAGTTGTTCTATACCCAAGAGCTTGAGTACGCGAATGGGGAAGGTAATATCCTTGGCGGTATATCCTTCATAGTAGTGAAAACGTCCGCTCATAGCGAGTACGCGTTTCCCCGCCATTTGCCCATAAATCAATCGTCCACTGTGGAATTCAACCGTCGCAATCGGGAAATGAGGAATATCGTCATAAGCGATTTCCACTTCTATGTCGATTTCTTCGACGAGTTTCCCCAGCCCTGTTCCCAGGACAATTCCAACTTGGGCTTCCTGCATTCCAGCTCCCTGCAAGAAGGCTACTGCTTCATTGACTTTTTCTTCGTAGGTCATCTCATGTGTTGCTTCAGATCTTCATAATGGACTAAGTCTTCAACATGATCCACATCCCTCAGGGTCTCCAGCGAATCAATCGAAAAACCTCGGGCTAAAACAGCTTTGCGGGTATCATCGTAGACGGACGCGGTACTCCAAGCAATGTCCTGAAAGAGGAAATCCGAAGGGCGCTTCATGCCCAATAAATAATACCCTCCATCTTGCGCCGGGCCAATCACATAGTCCGTTTGACCCAATGCCCGGTAAGCGGCTTCGATATGTCCTGGCTCAATTTCATAGCAGTCCGAGCCAATAATCACCACTTTTTCTGCTCCTTCTTGAAAACACTGGCTGAAGGCGGCATTCATTCGATCGCCGAGGTCCACACCCTTTTGAATGTTCTTATTAAAGTGATCCGTGGACCACAGGTCGTGATCCGCCACCTGCTGGCTGTAATAGAGTTGCCTTTTCGACTCCACAGCCAAAACAACCTCTCGGGTGTGCTTGAGGAGCTTGACGTATACAATTAGAGCCTCTTCTTCTCCGATACTCTGAGCCAAACGCGTTTTCACATGACCCAGGATCGGGTTCTTGATGAATATAATCAGATGATTCATTCAGAAAGCTCTAGGCCGTACTCTTTACCCTTGACCTTCGCCGGAACACCATCGGTCATCCAAACAGGTGCCGCGGCACCCTTCAAATAATGATCAAAGAATTGATACATCCGCTGATCCAAATCCATCCGGTTGTGCCACTCTCTTAAATTGTGCGCTTCTCCGTTGTAGACCAGCATCCATACCGGCTTGTTGTTTCGACGAAGAGCCATGAAGTATTCAATACCCTGGTACCAGGGCACTGCACCATCCTCATCGTTGTGCATAATCAACAGCGGAGTATTCACGCGATCCGCAAAGAAAACAGGTGAATTCTCAATGTAGCGCTCAGGGTAGTCCCAGAGTGTTCCGCCAATCCGGCTTTGGCTTCGCTCGTACTGGAATTGTCTACTGAGTCCACTTCCCCAACGAATTCCTCCGTAGGCGGAGGTCATGTTACTCACGGGCGCTCCGGCAAAACCCGCCGCAAAGATATCCGTTTGCGTAACCAAGTAGGCGGTTTGATAACCTCCCCAACTCTGTCCTTGCACTCCGATTCGAGCCGCATCAACATATCCTTGATTGATCATGTGCTGAACCCCGGGTATAATGCAATCATAGCTGCTTGGACCGGGATACCCATCACGGTATACGATGTCCGGAACAAAAACCACGTAATCGTGACTGACCAAATAGCTGAAATTGACAATTGAGCGGCTTGGACCTGGCGTGTAGTAGCGATGGACATTGTCACTGTAGGTCTCATAGAAATACACAATCATGGGGTATTCCTTGTTCGGATCGAAATTCTCAGGCTTGTAGATCAGTCCCTCTAATAGCTCACCGTGATTGGATCGCCAGGAAGTGAGTTCTACGCTTCCCCAAGAAATCTCACTCTGCTGAGGATTGATGGAGCTGAGCTTTTTCAAGTCCGTAAAATCTCCATCGGTCCAGTACAAATCAGGTGACTCAGTGAACGTCTCCTTGGTAATCAACATCCGCGAAGTTTCTTCGCTGCTTCTGGGCCATCCAAAACGCACGTCTAGCATGGTCAATTCGCTGGGGTCATCGCCGAGCTTTCCGAGGCGATAAAAACCCTCGGATTTCGTCTCCTCATTGAAAGCGGAAAGCAGCCAATCGCCCTTCGGGCGGAAGGTTTCTTCGGGATCGTTCGTTTCATATCGAAGGGTGATCTTGTTCTTTCTTCCAAATCCGTTGGTCACACAAACAGGTTCTTCCTTACCTAGTGGATCTAGGGCCCATATGTCATACCGATCATACACATACAGTCGCTTATCGCCTTTGCTCCAGCCCATAGTCCCATAAGGATAAGGAGATGCTGGATGGTCGTCTTCCTCATCGTACCAGGCCACATTGGCCCCCTCGTCTACGATTAAATCACGACTGCCAATTCGGTCGTAAACGTGCCAAGAACTATCGCGCTGTGAATAGTACGGCATGTAGTTCCCACCTTCACTTATATCGGCGCCAAAGCCAACAGCTTCTGCGGAGAGGATTCGTTCCCCCGTGCGCAAATCAACCATGTAGTAATCCGTTAACCAAGGATAGGCGTAGCTGCGCATGGCTCGATACTTGTCATCTGCGTCTCCCATGGCTATGGCGTGTTCGCTCTCCAAGTTGATGTAGACATCCGGAATACTCTTATTCTCAATCATGATCAGACGATTCTCGCGGAAGCTGTACCGAGCCGTGTAGCTCTTGTTCTTTGCTTGGCCTGCATTCTCTTTTTGGTAGGGCTGAATATCCGGATCGGTCCACGACCAGACGTCAACGCTTACCTTTTCGTCATCTAGCTTTGTGCTGTCTTCTTCATAGATTTTCGGCCTAGGCGCTACTTCCAAGAACAGGAAGCGGCCATCCTCCATCCACTTAGGTGAACCACTGGTGCTCAGCATCCAGCCATCTGCAAGTCCTTTTGTAGTTGTATCCGCCAATAACTTGGCCTCCTTTCCGGGCTCATACAGGTATGCCGAAAAGAATTGAATATCCGCTTCCAATGAATCCTGAGTCGCCAAGTATAAAAGGCGCTTCCCGTCGGCATCGGGGACAAAACTCTCTATTTCCTCACTGCTCGTATCGATCATCGTAACCAATCCACTCTCGTTCTCTACGACATACAATCCATCGTCGTGTAGGGTGTCTTCTGTCTCCCGCATGAAGTACGTATAAGCCCCAAAATCGACGAGCTCATAGTCAGCGGTCTGAAGAATCCGATGTTCGGTATCACCGTTGAAACTTCGCACGACCAACTCGTACCCCGGACGTTCTGATGGGTCTTCAGGCTTTTCGACGGCTGTTGAATCCTCATCCAACTTTTCCCCCACTTCTTCCGTGGTATCCGGCTCCAAAGGCAGCGGTGTATGGTGCTGGTAGACGAAGAAATTTGCTGCTTCACTCGGCATTTGATAGCTCTGCACTCGCTCAATTTTCTCCATTTCTCCCGTGGTTAAATCCAGAATGACCAAGGTGTCCTTGGGATGCTCATCTGCGTCTACATCGTCTAGTTTCAATTGGCGAATAGTATCGTAGGTGGGTTGAATTATGCAAACGAAAAAGCCCCCGTCCTGGCTAAATTCCCCCTCCGTACCGCGGGGAATATTGAATTTTCGAGCACCGTCGAGTTCGTGTACCTCTAAGTAACCGTCGCTCTTTGAAGTCGTGACTTCGAAATAGGCCCACTTACCATCAATGCTCAGACCTCGATTTCCAATACGTTCCCAAATCCCGTAATCATCGGTATTTAGCGGTCTTTTTTCTTGGGCTAGGGTGGTAAATGCGGCGCAGAGGAGGACGGTCGCGAGTAGATTCAGTCGCATGTTTTCAATTTTACAAGAAGGGTAAAGATAGCATAGTTCTAAGTTCGTCTAGAAGGGACGAGTCACGCCCATCGAAATAATGTACTTTAGAGCTATGAGTTGGCGAAGACCCCCTTACCTATATCCCGGTGATACGGTGGGAATTGTATCCACGGCCCGGAAGTTAAGCCCTGCGGAAATTGAACCCGCCGTGGCGGTATTCGAAGCTTGGGGTTTCAAGGTCAAATTAGGTCCTCATTTACATCAATCCTACCACCAATTCAGTGGAACCGATCAAGAACGTGCGGCAGATCTACAGCTGATGATTGAAGATCCTGGTGTCAAAGCGATCTACTGTGCTCGGGGAGGCTACGGTAGTGTGCGCATTATTGACCATGTTTTATGGGAGCCCTTGCTCGAACGGCCCAAGTGGATTTTGGGATATTCTGATGTTACGGCCATTCACAACCACCTCCACTCGAATCTCCAGATACAATCCATTCATGCTCCTATGCCCCTGGAGTTTTCGATAAACAGCGAAGAGTGCCTTGAAGGTGTTCGAAACGCACTAACAGGTGAACTCAAAGAAACTCTGGCTCCACACCACCCCTTCAATCAAGAAGGTGTCAGTACTGGGGTTTTGGTCGGCGGAAACCTCAGTGTTCTTTACTCACAAAGAGGAACGCCATCAGATCTTGACGTTCGAGGTAAAATTCTATTTATCGAAGACCTAGACGAATACCTCTACCACATGGATCGAATGATGATGAATCTCGTCCGGGGAGGATGGATGGATCACATCTCTGGACTTATTGTAGGGGGCATGCAAGACATGAATGACAATACTATTCCCTTCGGAAAACAAGCGATTGAAATCATCAGAGAACATACGGCTGGGCAAGCTTACCCTATAGCATTCGGATTCCCATCCGGGCATTTGGACGACAATCGCCCGCTCCGGTTAGGTGCAGAAATTGAATTGTCCGTAGGGACCAACAACACTAAAATCAGGTATCAATCATGACGCATGCACAAGAATTCGGACGCTGGGGTGAAGACAAGGCAGCTAATTTTTTGGCTCGTCTAGGCTATGAAATCCTTGAGCGAAATTGGCGGGGAGCAGAAGGCGAAATAGATATTCTTGCTCGTCAGAAAAATGAAATGGTCGTTGTGGAAGTCAAAACGAGGGCTGAACCTGTGGACGGCGATGAGTACATGAGAGATGCTCAGGCACATCGTCTCTTAGATGCCGCCGAGTTCTGGATGGAGGAAAGGGATTTAGAAGCAGAATTAAGGTGTGATCTCATCTTGGTAATTGGGAATAGTGAAAACTACCGCATCAAGCACATTCAGGACGCATGGCGCGGAGGCCCCCAAGAGCTCTGAAAACGCTATTTTTGCCGCCTAACGAAGTCCGTTCATGAGCAAACGCTACACGATTACCTCTGCCCTACCTTACGCAAACGGCCCTGTGCATATAGGCCACTTAGCTGGTGTCTACGTCCCTGCCGACATCTATACGCGTTACTTGCGGATGAAGGGAGCCGATGTCCTGCACATCTGCGGGTCGGACGAACACGGTGTCGCCATTACTTTGCGCGCGAAAAAAGACGGAGTCACTCCGCAGCAAGTTGTAGACCAATACCACAACATGATCAAGGGTTCTTTTGCCGAATTCGGGATCGCCTTTGATCACTACTCAAGGACTTCGTCGAAGGGCCACGCCCAAACCGCACAGTCTTTTTTCAAAGAAATGGACGAGTCAGGCGAATTCGTCGTTCAAGAATCCGAGCAGTATTTCGATGAGCAAGAACAGCAGTTCTTGGCTGATCGATACATTATGGGAACCTGTCCCAACTGCGGATTTGAAGAGGCCTATGGTGACCAATGCGAAAACTGCGGGACCAGCTTGAGTCCTGAGGAATTGAAAAATCCAAAGTCGCGACTTTCCGGAAATGCGCCCATTAAAAAAACGACCAAGCATTGGTACCTTCCTTTGGACAAGTACCAAGAGACCTTCCTCAACGATTGGATCGGCACCAAGAAAGGGATCTGGCGAGCGAATGTATATGGACAATGCAAAAGTTGGCTTGATCAAGGTCTGGCTCCAAGAGCCATTACACGAGACCTCGACTGGGGCATCCCAGTTCCCGCCTCAGGTGGAGAAGGGAAAGTACTCTATGTTTGGTTCGATGCACCCATTGGATACATCTCAGCAACCAAAGAATACTTTAAAGAACGGGGCGAGGGTGATGCTTGGAAAGCCTATTGGCAAGATGACGAAACCGAATTGGTTCACTTCATCGGGAAGGACAACATCGTTTTTCACTGCATCATATTCCCAGCCATTCTCAAGGCTCACGGTGGATATGTGCTCCCCACACAGGTACCCTCGAATGAGTTTTTGAACCTCGAGGGCAACAAGATTTCCACTTCCCGAAACTGGGCTGTTTGGCTCCATGAATACCTGGAGGACTTCCCGGGCAAGCAAGACGTACTCAGGTATGTGCTCACCGCCAATGCGCCAGAAGCCAAAGACAACGACTTTACCTGGAAGGACTTTCAGACCCGGAACAACAGTGAACTCGTGGCCATCTTCGGGAATTTTGTCAATCGCGTGGTGGTCTTGACCAACAAATACTACGACGGTGCCTTGCCTCCGTGTTCACTGGATGACCTAAGCGATGAGGACCATGAGTTGGTCAAATACCTAATGGAGCGGCCAGAGGTTATAGCCCATTCCTTGGATAAGTACCGCTTCAGGGAAGGACTCCAAGAGATGATGAATTTGGCCCGAGCGGGGAACAAATACCTCGCGGATCAAGAACCCTGGAAGCTGATCAAGACAGACGAAAAAAGAACGGAAGTAGTGATGCACGTCGCACTGCAGGTGGCTGCAGCCCTAGCCGTCGTGGCCGAACCTTTCTTGCCTCATACCGCCGTTAAATTGCGTGACATGCTTCGTATGGGAGAAGTGCAATGGGGCGATGTAAAAGCGGCTCCCATGCTTCCACAAGGCCATACCATTGGAAAAGCGGAACTGCTCTTCGAGAAGATTGAAGATTCCGTCATCGAAGCGCAAATAGAAAAACTGCAGGCCACTAAAGCCGCCAATGACGCGGAAAAATCGAGTATTATGCCTCAAAAAGACAACGTCACCTTTGACGATTTCACCAAACTAGATCTCCGAGTAGCCAAAGTTCTAGAGGCCGAACGCGTTCCGAAAACCGACAAGTTGCTGAAGCTACAAGTGGACACCGGAGTGGACAAAAGAACAGTTGTTTCGGGAATTGCGGAATTCTTTGCACCGGAAGATCTTGTTGGTAAGCAAGTCGTGATGGTGCTCAACCTTGCGCCGCGCAAAATACGCGGAGTCGAATCTCAAGGCATGATCTTGATGGCTGAAAACCCTGAGGGCCAGCTGGTAGCCGTCAGCCCTCAAAACGAAATGGAACCTGGTAGCATCGTAAACTAAGACACTATGAAAAGCAAAACCCTTGTCCTCATACTCTTCATCGCCCTTGGAGCCATTGCCCAAGAAGGTGGATCTGCATTTGAACCTCAACACTACATAACCCTTGGGACCGGCTACGGTTGGGCGCAAGGTGACTTGGCGAGCAACGACGACTCGGGCGACCGAGGTAACGAAGCCAAAGGAGGGTACAATGGTGAAATCAGCTATGGCTACTACCCGCACCAAAACTGGGGAATTGATGCCCGCTTTGGCATCGGCTTTTTCCGTGCTGAGTTTGACACGAACTTTAGAGGATTGAACTTCGAGGATTTCGAAAACATCCCGGGACTCGAAGGCATCACACTGATCCTGGATGAGTCCAGTTTCCAGACCTTTTATTTTAGCCTTGGGCCTACGGCCCGATTACCTTTGAAGCCCTTTGATATCCATCTGGGGGTTCAGGGTGGGCTTCTCTCCTACACCGAACCTATGCTGACAGGGACGGGATTTGCTTTCGGAAGCGTTGACGTAGGCCCAATTGGATTTCCGTACACGGTACCTTATGAAACCTTCAACGATCCCAAGCAGATCACCACTTTTACCTACGGAGGAAATCTCGCATTCGTATTTACTTTTCAGGAATTCCTAACGGTTCGGGCAGAGGCCAGTTACTACATTGCGAATCTGAGCTATGATGAGGCCGTCACCGTAGAGATTGATGACTCCACACTACCGGTTGACTTGCCACAAACCACTTTCCAAAGTGAATTGGCTCGCGACCTTTCCGCGGGAATGCTCCAGATTCGTTTGGGAATTGGCGTTCGCCTTTAATCCATACCGACCGCTGAGCGAACACGGGAAAGTGTTGCGCTAGCTACTGATCTTGCTTTGTCTGCTCCAATAGCCAACTGACGGTCCAGTTCTGGCTTGTTGGCCATGAGCTCGTCGTAGATTCGTCTCGGCTCTTCAAAACGTGCCATTAATGCCTCAAACAAGGCTTGCTTCGCGTGTCCGTATCCATAACCTCCAGCACGGTAATTGGCTTCCATTTCAGAAACTTGTTCGGCAGAAGCAACGAGACGATAAAGGGCGACAACGTTACAGGTATCTGGGTCTTTAGGCTCCTCCAGTGGAGTGCTGTCCGTCACAATCCCCATGACCTGCTTGCGCAACTTTTTATCGGGCTGAAATAGGTTGATGAAGTTGTTGTAACTCTTGCTCATTTTTTGACCATCCGTTCCGGGAACCACCTTTACTTCTTCACTGATCTTCGCTTCAGGAAGCACAAAGATTTCGCCGTATTGGTGATTGAAAGAACCCGCCATATCTCGTGTCATTTCAAGGTGCTGTTGCTGATCCTTACCTACGGGAACAAAATGTGCGTCGTACAAGAGAATGTCGGCCGCCATAAGCACTGGGTACGTAAATAGTCCAGCATTGACCTCGTTTAAACGGCTCGATTTATCCTTGAAGGAATGAGCGTTCTGAAGCATGGGAAAAGGAGTCCAACAGTTCAGATACCACATCAATTCGGTAACCTCTGGGACATCGCTTTGGCGGTAAAAGGTATTGCGGTCCGTATCGTATCCAAAAGCGAGGTACGCCGCAGCTACGCTGTAGGTGTTCTCACGAACCAAAGCGGCATCTCTGATGGCGGTCAGTGAATGCATGTTCGCGATGAAAAGAAAAGTGTCGTTTCCGTCTTGTTTAGACAACTCAACGGCCGGCTCGATTGCTCCGAGAATGTTCCCCAAGTGTGGGATTCCGGTCGCTTGAACTCCTGTTAATATTCTCGCCATGTTCCGATTTTAGGCAGGTAAAAATAGTAAACTAAATTTGCGACGTGAACCTATTGCGCATCCTTTGGAGAATTTGGTACTATCTCGTCATCGGCGTGGCTATTGTACTGCTCTTCCCGTTCATCTTGGTGACCGCCTTAGTGCCCCAATGGCACAAGACCTTTTTCTGGTTTGCCCGGCTTTGGGGGAAGACCGTCGTGAAGGCCATGGGATTTAGACTACACGTGGATCAGAAGGCCGAAGTGAACTGGAACAAACCCTTCGTTGTCATCGCCAACCACACCTCAGAAATTGACATCATGGCCACCTTGGCCCTTGCGGAAGGCAATTGGCTATTCATTGGAAAAGCGGAATTGGCTCGAATCCCAGTATTCGGATTCTTTTATAAACGCACCAATATCTTGGTCGACCGAGCCAGTTTGCGATCTCGTCGTGAGGTGTACACCAGGGCTCAGGAGAAGATTGAGCAGGACTATGGCGTTTGTATCTACCCTGAAGGTGGAATACCGGACACCAAATGGCGTTTGGCCCCATTCAAAATGGGCGCTTTTCGACTCGCCGTGGAAACAGGCGTTCCAATCATTCCTATTACCTTTGTAAACAACAAAGAGCGCTTTCCAGAGCATTGGAGTGGAGGCGGACCGGGGAAATTGCACTGCATCATCCACAAGCCTATCATCACGACCCAAATGAACGAGAACGATGTTCACGTACTGCGCAGGAAAGCTTATCGCATCATCAACGAAACTTTGAAAGGACATCATGTCGAAGGAAAAGAACAGTATCAGTAAAGAGGAGATTCTTCACTTAGCTCACTTGGCCCGCTTAGACTTAGATGAACAAGCGGTGGATGCCATGATGCAAGACATGGATAAGATCCTAGCTTTTGTCGACCAACTCAACGAGTTGGATGTGGAAGGCGTTGAGCCTTTGAAGTACATGAATGAAGACACCAATGTCTTGCGTGCCGATGATGCCAAATTGGAGATTTCACAGGAGGAAGCCTTGAAGAACGCACCTCAGAAAGACACGGACTACATCAAGGTGCCCAAGGTCTTGAAGAGAAAATAGTGGTCTATACATCAGAAAGAATTCAACGCCCGACAAATCTATCTGGAAGGCATTCGGGATGGAAATATTGAATCGGCCTAAGAAAAATACGTCGTTGAACGCTACACCTAGCACAATACAGACGTCAGGGACGGAAAAGATGGCTTCATTGAATTCTTTCAAGAGTTTGTTCAGCGCAACCCCATTCGAGAGATTGAAATCAAACGGAGCTTTGTCGACGGCAAATACGTCTTTGTACACGCCTACCAGAATTTAAATGAAGGCGCGGCCCAGTGTGTCACCATGGACTTTTTTGATACCGACGACAAGGATCGCTTGGTTGAGCACTGGGACGTACTTACTGAATACGCGGATAGCACACCAAGCGGACACACCTCTGTTGACGGTCCATCAGAGGTGGTGGACCTTGAGAAAACGGAAGAAAACAAAGCCCTTGTTCGTCGACTTATGGAAGGGGCCTAAATGAAGAGTGGAAACCCAAAGGTCATTCTTGAATTGGTTCACGAAGACTACATCCAGCACAATAAAGAAGTGCCCGATGGTCGAGCACCGTTTTTGGTCTTGGCCTCAGACCCGAATCGCCCTTTGTGATATCAAGAGATCTTCATGCTCGTGGGATCTGGGAATTTTGTAGCGGCCTTATCCAAGGCTACAAGGGAAGGCGAAGATTATACCCAAGCCGATTTATTCCGTGTGGAAGATGGCCTCGTGGTGGAGCACTGGGATGCCGCAGAGAAAATCAAGCCCAAAGAGGAGTGGGTGAACTCCGGTAAATTCTAGTAGTACTTATCGACCAAGTAGATCATGCTGCAAAATGCAGCACAGCCGAGCTCTAATTCGCGCTTGTCTACATTTTCGAAGACATCATTATCACTGTGGTGGTACTTGAAGTATTCCTGTGAATTAGGACGAAGTCCGAGCTCCATGATCTCGGGGTAGTAATTGGTCAAGGGCGCAATATCTACTCCTCCATAACCCGGGTCCAAGACGTAGATTCCGAAGTCGTAGAACAGGTCGCTAAACTTGCGGATAAATTTGACTTGCTTGTCGTTTCCGACAATGCCAAAGCCATAAGGAACGCCACCTCCAGCGTCTGATTCGAGTGCGGCCACGTGCTCTTCTCCGCGTTCTTCCTTGACCCATTTTGCATAGGTTTTGCCCCCCATGTTCCCGTTCTCTTCATTCATAAAGAGTACCACTCGAAGCGTTCTTTGAGGCGTATAATCCAATTCTTTGAGAATACGCAAGGCTTCTATGGAATGTGCAATTCCGGCTCCGTCATCATGAGCCCCCTCGCCCATATCCCAGGAATCTAAGTGACCGCCAAAAGTGATGATTTCATTGGGGCGCTCCCCGCGTATTTCACCGATGACGTTATAAGAAGGGACCATACCGTAAAAACGACAATCCATTTCCAGTTTCACTTCCAGTGACTCCTTAGCTGCGAGTCCTTGAATGAAGGCCGCATCTTCGGTGGAGATGGCGGCGGCGGGAATCCGAGGCACGGAGTCCACATAGTACATGGATCCGGTATGCGGATAGGGGTCTTGATGACTCGCCAGGCTTCGAATTAAAATGGCTTTGGCCCCCAACTTAGACGCTTCGACAGCGCCGTATCCGCGCATGGACCAACAGCCGCTGTATCCTGAGAAAGTACTGAGAAGACTTTGATCAAAGCCTTGATTGACAAAAACGACCTTACCCTCCACCTGGGCCCGGTCCATCGCTTTCAGGGCTTCCATATCCTCGGCGTAGACCAGCGAACCTGAAAGTAGACCCTCCGTGCTGATGGAACCCCCAAGAGCAGTTAATCTCAAGGGATGCAGATCACCGACAGCGTCCACGATCCAACCGGCTTCTTCTGTTCCGCGCTCCCAGTGCGGCACTTCAATGGACTGCAGGTAAACACTGTCAAAATCATAGGATTCCAGGAGACGCTTACCCCAGTAAACCGCCATCTCGGCTTCCGCTGATCCGGTCAATCGAGCACCGACGTCCTTGCACAAGGAGCGGAGGTTTTCGTAGGCGTGACCGCGGACAAGAGCCTCGTCATAAATCTGACGCAGGAACAAGGAGTCGTCCTGACCTTGGGCGTGGGACATCGTGCCGTAGGCACAGAGCAAGAGGAATAAGAGAAGTTTGAAGAAGCTTTTCATAGGGCGCTAAATAACGAAAAAAGCCGCGATCCCTGAGGAAAGCGGCTTGAGGTTCAGTGCGTTTGGATCAACAGTGCTCGTCGAAGGCACCGGTTAAGTTCTCAGCGATCATTTCCGCTGGACGACCTTCGATGTGGTGACGCTCCACCATGTGCACGAGCTTGCCGTCTTTAAAGAGGGCGATGCTCGGTGAGCTGGGTGGGTATGGGGCCATCAAGGCGCGCGCGTGATTCACCGCTTCTACGTCGTTTCCGGCAAAAGCTGTGACGAAACGGTCCGGACGCTTGCTGTGCTGTGCTGCCATCTTCGCCGCTGGGCGAGCATTGGCTGCCGCGCAACCGCAAACCGAGTTGATCACGACCATGGTGGTACCTTCTGCTTTGATCGCTGCATCTACTTCAGCAACGGTCTTAACCTCGTCGAATCCGTGGCCAGACAAATCGTGGCGCATCGGTGCAATGAGTTCTTCTGGATACATATTGAGTTCGTTTTTTGCTAGTTTGGAATGATTCTACAAATATACGCCGAAAATGTTTTTAACGGACTGGACTAGATGCGCTTGGAACGGAAGAACTCCGTTAGCAAAGTACCGCAATCATCGGCCAGAATTCCGCCGACCAATTCCGTCTTCGGATGCAATCGAGCTCCTTCACGTTGGTAGCCGCGCTTTTGATCATAAGCCCCAAAGACCACTTTTCCGACCTGAGACCAGAAGAGTGCCCCTGCGCACATCACGCAGGGTTCCAGGGTCACGTACAGCGTGCAGTCTTGCAGGTATTTTCCACCCAAATAGTCGGCCGCACTAGTGATGGCTTGCATCTCGGCATGCGCTGTAACATCGTTCAGCGTCTCCGTCAAATTGTGCGCCCGCGCGATGATGCGTTGATTCACCACAACTACTGCGCCCACAGGCACTTCATCGCGTTCGTAGGCCTTTTGCGCTTCCTTGAGCGCCTCCTTCATAAAATGTTCGTCTGAAAATACGCTGAGCATGGGTAAACCCTGGGTCGTTTTGTAATTTTGCGGCTTCTAAAGTAGTGAAACCATGTACAGAACGCATACTTGCGGGGCCCTACGGGCCGATGAAATTGGACAAACGGTAACCTTGAGCGGCTGGGTACAGAAATCTCGCGATCTCGGCGGGATGACCTTTATTGACCTCCGCGACCGTTACGGCATCACGCAGTTGGCCTTTAACGAGGAGACCGATGCGGGCCTACTGGCCGAAGCGCGCAAGCTCCAACGAGAATACGTGGTTCAAGTAACCGGTGAGGTCATCGAGCGTTCCAGCAAGAACGCCAATATGGATACTGGGGAAATCGAGATTAAAGTCACCGAGCTGAAGATTTTGAATGCGGCACAAACCCCTCCCTTCACCATCGAAACCGAAACCGATGGCGGTGATGAGCTTCGCATGAAGTACCGCTACCTGGACATTCGCCGTGCACCGGTTCGCGACAACTTGATGCTGCGTCACCGCATGGCGATTGAAACCCGCAACTACTTGGATCAGCAAAACTTCGTGGAGGTCGAAACTCCGTATTTGATTAAGTCCACACCGGAAGGTGCGCGTGACTTTGTGGTTCCTTCCCGCATGAATGAAGGCCAATTCTACGCCCTTCCTCAGTCACCACAAACCTTCAAGCAGCTTTTGATGGTGGCGGGTATGGATCGCTACTACCAGATTGTCAAATGCTTCCGTGACGAGGACTTGCGCGCCGACCGTCAGCCAGAGTTTACGCAGATTGACTGCGAAATGGCCTTTGTGGAGCAAGAAGATATTTTAAGCGCCTTTGAAGGTCTTGTTCGCCACCTATTCAAGGCCGTATTGGACATCGAAATTGACGAAGTTCCCCGCATGTCCTACGATGAGGCCATGAAGCGCTACGGTTCCGACAAACCGGATATTCGCTTCGGGATGGAGTTCGGTGAACTCAACGACTTGGCTCAGGGCAAGGGCTTTGGAGTCTTCGACAGCCAAGAATTGGTGGTGGGAATTGCCGTGCCTAGAGCTGCGAGCTACAGCAGAAAAGAAATTGACGCCATCACGGATTGGGTGAAGCGTCCACAAATTGGCATGAAAGGACTCGTTTACGTCAAGTACAATGAGGACGGAAGCTACAAGTCTTCTGTCGACAAGTTCTTCGGAGCTGATGACCTTGGTCAGTGGGCAGAACGCACCGGAGCAGAAGCAGGTGATCTCATCTTGATTCTTGCTGGCGACGCCGGTAAGACGCGCAAAGCGCTAAACGAACTGCGATTGGAAATGGCCGAACGCCTTGGTTTGCGCAAGGCCGATCACTTCCAACCACTTTGGGTAACGGATTTCCCACTGCTCGAGTGGGATGAAGATACCGAGCGTTACCACGCCATGCACCACCCTTTCACCTCTCCCAAGCCAGAGGACTTGGCCTTGATCGATACCGATCCGGGAGCCGTTCGGGCCAATGCCTATGACCTGACCTTGAATGGAAACGAGATTGGTGGTGGAAGTATCCGGATCCACGATCGCGATCTTCAAAAACGCATGTTCGACCTTTTGGGCTTTAGCGAGGAAGAAGCACAAAAGCAGTTTGGCTTTTTGATGAACGCCTTTGAATACGGCGCACCGCCTCACGGTGGAATCGCCTTTGGATTCGATCGACTTGTGGCCTTGTTCGGCGGATCGGAGTCTATTCGAGACTTCATCGCCTTCCCAAAAAACAACTCAGGCCGCGACGTGATGATTGATGCGCCCGCAACCTTGAATGAGGAGCAGTTGGGCGAGTTGCACTTGAACGTTGTGACCGACTGATATGCCGTCCGGGAAGACGAGCATATTGGGTCGTTTTCTGATTTGGCGGGTACGTCATGTACCACACCGTCAATTCATCCTCATTTCTAGTGCAGTCGTCGGTATACTTTCGGGGATAGCCGCGGTCATGATCAAAACCTCCGCACACTTTATTGAGGTATTGATTACCCAGGGTATCATCCGCGATTACTACCTGGGAGCCTATTTCATTTTTCCCGCCCTGGGTCTACTGCTTTCTTTCCTGTTCATCAAGTATGTTGTTCGACAGCCCGTGAGTCATGGAATTCCCACGGTGCTGCATTCCATCAGCAAGCGAAATGGGATCATGAAGCGCTACCACATGTTCGCCTCCTTGGTGGCGAGTTCCATTACCGTTGGTTTTGGAGGAAGCGTTGGACTGGAGGGGCCCACCGTGAGTACAGGCGCGGCTCTGGGTTCAAACTTTGGGCAGCTCATGCACTTGAACTATCGGAATCGGATTCTCTTGATTGGATGTGCCGCTGCCGGAACAATGGCCGCCATTTTCAAAGCACCCATTGCAGCTGTCGTCTTTGCGATTGAGGTCCTCATGCTGGATTTGACCTTCAGCTCCCTCATCCCTTTGTTGATTGCTTCGGTCATGGCTGTCTTGACCAGTTACCTGTTTACAGGAGATGACTTCATCATCCCCACACGCGTCACCGAGTCATTTCAATTCAACCATATCCCGTATTACCTGCTTTTGGCCGTCTTTTGCGCCCTTTTTTCCGTCTATGTCGAGAAGGTCTTTTTTACGGCGCAATCTCGGTTTGGCAGCATCAAAAACGACTGGACCCGCTTGGCCATCGGCGGGTTTATACTCGGTGTCTTGGTTTTCATATTCCCCAGTTTATACGGGGAAGGATTTAACGTCATCAATGGCTTGCTCGCCGGTGAAGAAGCCGTCCTTTTTCAAGACAGCGTCTTTTATTGGTTCGTCGAAGAGACTGACGCCATCTTGCTCATGCTCTTCTTGGTCATGGCCTTGAAAATTGTGGCGACCTCCGTGACCTGGAATGCTGGAGGGGTGGGTGGCATCTTTTCCCCTACACTGTTCATGGGAAGTACCATGGGGTACCTTTTTGCCCGAGTGGCGCGCGGTTTTGGAGCCGATATTTCCATGGTGCATTTCACCCTCGTGGGGATGGCTGGACTCATGGCCGGAGTTTTGCATGCCCCGTTGACGGCCATCTTCTTAATCGCGGAACTCACGGGCGGTTATCAGCTCTTTGTTCCCCTGATGATTGTGGCCACCTTGAGCTTCACGTTGACCAAGGCCTTCGCTCCACACTCCATCTATACCCAGCAATTGGCTCGCCGGGGAGAGCTTCTGACCCACAACAAAGACAAGGTGGTCTTGAGCCGTCTCCGGATGTCCAAGGTCATCGAGAAAGACTTCAAGCCCATTAAGCCTACCTACTCACTCGGCGAACTAGTCAGGGTGGTGGCACAGAGTACACGGAATATTTTCCCTGTCCTGAATGATGACGATGAACTACTCGGAGTACTCTTGCTCGACGACATCCGCCACGTGATGTTCGACCGAGACATGTACGACCGCGTCACCGTTGGTGAGCTCATGCGCCAAGCGCCGGCCTTTATCGATTACAACGAGCCCATGCAGAAGGTCATGGACAAGTTCAAGTCCACTGGTGCCTGGAATCTTCCGGTATTGAACAACGGGCTCTATGTTGGCTTTATCAGTAAGTCCAAGTTGTTCTCAGCCTATCGACGGATGCTGGTTCAGTTTTCGGACGAATAACGAATACGCCTATGTTGATTTTGATTTCTCCAGCCAAAACGCTGGATTTCGACACCCCTGTTTGGACAAAAAAGCACACGGAACCTCGACTAATGGATTCCGCGCAAAAGCTCGCCGATCGACTGAAGAAGAAGTCCCCCGGCCAGCTCGCAAAGCTGATGAGTCTTTCGAAAGACTTAGCCGCACTCAATGCTAAGCGATACGCGGATTGGCAATACCCCTTCGATCCGGAACAAGTACGGCAAGCCATTTTCGCCTTTAAAGGTGATGTCTACTTGGGCCTGGATGTACACGAGCACTTTGAAGACGAAGACCTGGAGTACGCTCAAAATCACTTGAGAATCCTGAGCGGCTTATACGGAGTCCTTCGCCCTTTGGACAACATGATGCCTTACCGTTTGGAAATGGGCACAAAATTGAAAGTGGGTCGTCCGAACAACCTCTATGAATTCTGGGGCGAATCCATAGCGAATCTGCTCCAGGAGGATCTCGATGCCCAGGGAGATGAAATCGTCGTCAATTTGGCCAGCCAGGAGTACTGGAAAGCCGCGCATAAAAAAAGCCTGAATGCTACCGTCATTACCCCCGAATTCAAAGACTGGAAGAACGGTCAATACAAGATGCTGAGCTTCTTCGCCAAGAAAGCACGCGGCATGATGACGCGATATTTATTGACCGAGCGCATCGATACGATGGACGGTCTCAAAGCCTTCAATCTTGAGGGCTATAGCTACAACGAAGAACTAAGTTCAGAAAAGAACCCAGTCTTTACAAGAAGGGCCTAAATACCGTAGTCTTTTTACTAGATTGAGGCATGAACCTGCGCCACCTCGTTCTCGTCCTCAGCCTGTTTTGGACCAGTCTCTCTTATGCCCAATCCGGACGGCAAAAGGGCGCGCAACCGCACTCTGAACCGATTGATCTTCTTGCCAAAGAACAACTCGATTCTTCGGATGTAACCCTCTACTACAACAATCACAAGTTCTACTACGCCAAAGGGCCCTACTACGATATTCGGCTCGTTTTACGACTGCTTCCTGAAACGGAAGATCCTTTGCGCCTGCAGCACCTTCACTCCTAAATTGCCGGGTCGTATCGGGACTTGGGCATGTACGGACGCGCCATCGAGCATCGGGCCGAGGCGCAGAAAACAGCTGGTCCCTAAAAATTGATCCGCAAATTCAATCGTGGTATTCGACCGACGCACCAAAGCTCGGAGAGGTCTTGATCAACCTCGTGGGAAATGCTCAAAAGTTCTGTAGGGAGGGCGCTGTTAGCCTAGAGGCTGAGTGCCTACGGCACGATGAATCCACTCAGACCATTAAATTTTCCGTTTCGGATACGGGTATCGGAATTGCCCAGGATCGACAAAAAGAAATCTTCCATGAATTCGTCCAGGCCTCCGAAGAAATTCACCTTCGCTATGGCGGCACCGGATTGGGATTGACCATCCCTCAACGCATTGTCGAAAAGATGGGGGGCACTATTGAAGTCGATTCTGAACTGGACAAGGGTTCCACATTTTTCTTTACCATTGATCTTGCGAAGGCAGAGGGTCCTCAAAAAACGGTGAAGGATTTGGATCCACAGGATCTGGCGGGAGAGGTTCTACTTGTAGAAGACGACGCCATGAACCAGATGGTCTTCAAACAGCTCTTGAGCAAGACGAAATGTCAACTTGACATAGCCGGTAACGGTCGCATTGGATTCGAGAAAGCCTGCGAAAAACGCTACGATATCATCTTTATGGATTTGAAGATGCCGGAGATGAACGGGTTTGAGTCAGCGCACGCCATTCGGCGCCAGGAGGAGAGTATGAATCAAAAGACGCCCATCATTGCCTTCTCTGCAGACGTCTTTGAAGAGCGCCAAAAACAGGCTCGTGCCATTGGGATGAATGAGTTTCTGATGAAGCCCGCCCGACAAAGCGACCTGTCCACGGCCTTGGCGCAATACTTGCACATATCGGTATCGTCTTAACACGAATACCATCATGGGAAAATACAGTAAATGGATTGGCGGCGGTTTAGGTTGGGTCTTGGGCGGACCTATCGGAGCCATCTTCGGATTCGCCATTGGAAACTACTTCGACAACCAAGGGCAAGCTGAGGCATATTACCGTCAACGCGTCCATTCAGGTCAACGCGGAACGCAGTCTGGTGACTTTGAAGTCAGTCTTTTGGTTTTGTCAGCCATTGTCATCAAAGCCGACGGTCGTGTCGATCAAAAAGAGCTCGATTTCGTTCGCCAACACTTTGTGCGCATGTTCGGAAAACAGCGCGCTGAACAAAGCTTTAAGCTCTTCAAAAATGTCATCAATAAGGGAGATATCAGCACCCGACAGGTAGCCATGCAAATCCAGCATCACATGGACCACCCCTCTCGCCTACAACTGATTCACTTTCTGTACGGTATTGCCAAGGCCGATGGACAGGTTACGGAACCAGAAGTTCTGGAAATCGAGAAAATTGGCCACTACTTCAACATCAACCCTCGGGATTTGGCCTCCATCAAGGCGATGTTCTACGAAGAGAAGGACAAGTGGTACAAGATCTTGGAGATTGAGGAGGGAGTCACCAATGAAGAAGTCAAAAAGGCCTACCGCAAAATGGCCATGAAGTATCATCCCGACAAACTCCAGCACCTAGACGAAGAGCTTCGTAAAGGGGGAAAGGAGAAGTTCCAGAAGGTCCAAGAGGCCTACGAGGCCATTCAGAAAGAGCGGGGGATGTAAGGACCGGAAAGGTCGCATCGCGCCGTAGGCGCTCTGCCTAATAGTTGCGATCCGTCGGCTCCCCTGTCCCCGACAAGCCTTCGAGTATACTCGTGATGGCCGATAAGATCAGGCTAAAGAGCAAGGCCCACCAGAATCCCGAAACGTGAAATCCGGAGACGATGTTCCCGATCCACCCAATGACCACGGCATTAATCACCAGCAAGAATAGACCTAGGGTCATGATGGTGATGGGGATGGTCAATAGGATCAAAAGGGGCTTGATGGTCACGTTCATCAGGGCTAGAAATGCCGCGACGACGAGGGCGCTGAAGAAGCTGCTCACCTCAACATGAGGAGCGAGTAAGTAGCTCGTGAGAATCACGGCGACCGCAGAAATGACAAGGCGTACAATGAAATTCATAAGCAATTAGGTTGCCCTCAATTTAGTACTTTTAGCGCTCGCAATAAAGATCGACCTACAATTTCAAGCGATGATAAGAACACTTTCGATAGCCCTTTTGGGCGGCTGGCTCATTTCTTGCTCGAGCCCTTCCACTACAGAAAACGAAACGGCCGAAACCATGATGGAACTTCCCGCAGATCCGCACAGTTATGCTCGCCCAAATGAAGCGCGCATCCAACACCTACACTGGGTGGCGAATGTGGATTTCGACCGGGAGGTTATCGATGCCACGGCGACCTATGACCTTCAGAAAACGGCAGACGCTCGCGAGTTGATTTTGGATACCTACGATCTTGAAATTGAATCGGTCACCGATCAAGACGGTGGCGAGCTTCTTTTCGAAGTGGGTGATCACAATGAAATCCTCGGAGCCTATCTGAGCATCGCTATAGAAGAAAATACCTCAAAGGTTTCCGTGAAGTACACGACCAGTCCTGGGGCGCGCGCCCTTCAATGGTTGGATCCGGGACAGACTGCTGGGAAAGAACTTCCTTTCTTGTTCACCCAAAGCCAGGCCATTTTGGCGCGTACTTGGATTCCGGTACAAGACAGTCCTGGAATTCGTTACACGTACACGGCTGAAGTGACGGTACCGTCGTCGATGCTGGCCTTGATGAGCGCCACGAACCCAACGGAACGGAACGAGAGCGGGACCTATTCCTTCTCCATGGACCAGCCCATTCCTTCCTACTTGATGGCGCTTTCTGTAGGCGATATTGTCTTCAAGCCGGTTGGTGAGCGCACGGGCGTTTACGCCGAACCATCATTGGTGGATACGGCGGCATGGGAATTCGGCCGTATGGAGGATATGCTTATTGCTGCCGAAGAATTGTACGGGCCTTATGCTTGGGACCGATACGATGTAATTGTTCTGCCCCCATCCTTCCCATTTGGAGGAATGGAGAACCCGCGTTTGACTTTTGCAACGCCCACCATTTTGGCTGGAGATCGCAGCTTGACCGCACTGATCGCGCACGAGCTTGCACATAGCTGGAGCGGCAACCTAGTGACCAATGCCACTTGGAATGACTTCTGGTTGAACGAAGGCTTTACGGTCTATTTTGAGCAGCGCATTATGGAAGCTGTGCGCGGACGGAATTATGCGGAAATGCTGATTTCCCTCGGGCGTCAAGACCTTGAAGGAACGGTTGCCGAAATGGGCAACCGTTCCTTCAAGGAACGGTTGCCGAAATGGGCGACAGTCATGATTCCCACCTCAAATTGGACTTGGCTGGACGCGATCCAGACGACGGGCTTACCGACATTGCCTACGAAAAGGGGAATTTCCTCTTGAAAACCATCGAGCAGGCTGTTGGCCGCGAGGAGTTCGACGCGTTCTTGAAGTCGTACTTCGAGCGTCACAAATTCCAGGTTATGGATACCGAACGCTTTATTGAAGAAGTGAATGCCGAGCTCTTGACTACGCCATCGCTCCGTGAAGAAGTGCGCATTGAGGAGTGGATCTACGGCCCTGGATTGCCGGACAACGCTCCGGTGTATGCTTCTGCTAATTTCGAAGCCGTGGATGCTCAAATCGACGACTTTGCTGGAGGAGCGGCAGCTTCTACCCTAATGACCGAAAACTGGACCACGCATGAGTGGCTCCGTTTTATTCGCAATCTTCCCGGTGAGCTTTCAGTAGATCAGCTTTCCGACTTGGACGCAACCTTTGGGTTCACCGCTTCAGGAAACAATGAAATCCTCGCGGCTTGGTTCCAAAAGACCATTCCGAACGGGTATGCACCGGCGGATGAGCGGGTGGAACGCTTCCTGATTGAAGTGGGACGTCGTAAATTCTTGACGCCAACCTACAAGGCGCTCGTCGAAGCGGATCCCTCTAAAGATCGAGCTCGAGCCATTTATGCACAAGCTCGTCCAAACTACCACGCCGTCAGTCGTCAAACCATGGACGCACTTTTGGATTGGTCTCAGGAGTAAGTTCTTAAATTGCCGTAAATTGGGGAGGTCATTAACCCAACGGCACACACATGCGAGTACTACTTCTAGGAGCGGCAGCGCTCCTCTCTACTCTGGCATGGGGTCAAATTGCTCATGACGGGCAGCCCATGGCTTCTGGTTCTAAATGGGGGGCACCTTCTTTTGTCACCACGCCTACCCCTAACTTGGCCCAATTGGCGGCTCAAGATGACCGAAATGATCAAGACAAAGCCCAACCTTGGCGCTTTGGAATCAACTACGATGTCCATTATCACCCCGGAAACAGCGGAACCCTAACCCAAGTGGCCGGGGGAACCGTTTGGCGATTGGGGATACATGCCCCAGGAGCCGTGTCCATCAACTTGCTTTTTGAAGATTACAATGTGCCTGCGGGTGCCCGAGTATTCATGTATACCCCGGATCAACAAATTGTCCGCGGTGCTTTTACCGAAGAAAACAACAAGGCCCATGGTGCGCTTGCTACCGACGTTGTGGAAGGAGACTCCCTGATCGTCGAGTACTTTTATCCGGGACCCATCAGCGGAATTCACGGGTTGGGTGTAAAACGCATTACCTACGGTTATCGCGGACTGGATAAGTTCAAGGGATACGGAGACTCCGGGGCGTGCAACAACAATGTCAATTGTCCAGTGGGTGTTCCCTGGAGTTTTGAAAAGCGTTCTGTTGCCATCATTCTTGTCGGTGGAAATGGCGCGTGCACCGGTGCAATGGTCAACAACACAGCGAACAACGGGACGCCATACTTCCTGACGGCCGACCACTGTTTGGGCGGGAGTGTAGCGAACTGGGTTTTCCGGTTCAATTGGGAGGCACCAACCTGCGCCAACGC
Organism: Flavobacteriales bacterium; assembly: GCA_965661605.1. Lineage (GTDB taxonomy): Bacteria > Bacteroidota > Bacteroidia > Flavobacteriales > ECT2AJA-044 > ECT2AJA-044. The sequence goes on from CBFIEH010000007.1 coordinate 73,976, forward strand.
CAATCCAACAAATATGCAGACCGTTTCTGGAAGCACGCTTCGAGCGAGTAACGGAGGTTCCGATTTTGCCTTACTCGAGTTGTCCAGCGCTCCTCCGGCTTCGTACAATGTCTACTACGCCGGTTGGGATAAGAGCGGAAATACGCCCTCGGAACAAGTGGCCATTCACCATCCCAGTGGGGACATCAAAAAAATCAGTTTCGACGATGACCCAGCACAGCAGGCTCTGTGGGGTGGCGCACAGTGCTGGCACATACTTGATTGGGAAGATGGCACAACGGAGCCCGGCAGTTCTGGCTCGCCCCTTTTTGATCAGAATCACCGAATCATTGGGCAGCTCTATGGAGGTACCGCGAGTTGTTCTAACAACATCGATGACTACTACGGACGTTTCGACGTGAGTTGGGATGGAACTAGCGCTTCCACCCGATTGAAGGATTGGTTGGACCCAGGGAATATTGCCGTAGACACTTTGGATGGATACGATCCAAACAGTCCAACCATGGCCCTGGATGCCTCCGGTACGCAGATATTAAGTATTGGGAGCGTGGTCTGTGACAGCACCGCCTATCCAGAGCTCATGTTTACCAATCGGGGCTTTGACACCCTGACTTCCGTACAAGTTCACTACCAGCTCAATGCAGCACCCTGGCAAACTTCGTCGTGGACAGGAAGCTTACTCACGCTAGACTCGGACACCGTTTCGCTTCCGAGCATGATGTTGGTCAATGGATTGAACACTTTGACTGTAGCCGTATTAGCGCCTAATGGAGGAGTTGACGGTAACCCATTGAACGATACCTTGAGTTTGAGCTTCACAGCTTTCCCCAATGGAACCACCATGACCGTGGAAATTCAAACGGACGACTACCCTGGTGAAACGACTTGGGAGATTGTGGATTCCGTGGGAACCGTTATCTATCAAGGAGGACCGTACAGCAATCCAAACACCAACCATTTGGAAGTCCTTTGCCTTGGAGATGGTTGTTACGACTTCATCATTTACGACTCCTACGGCGACGGCATCTGTTGCGCTTTTGGAACGGGGTATGTTAACCTCTTGGACCAAAACGGTGCGGTAATGGCCTCACATAACGGTCAGTTTAACCTTCAAGCAACCGTGCCCTTCTGTATGTCCGGATGTTCGTTCAGCGACAATCCGAGCTTGGACGACCCCACCTGCTTCGATGTGGCGGACGGATCCATTCAGCTGGCTCCTAGCGGGGGTACTGGAACCAACTACACCTACAGCTGGAGCAACGGAAGCAATACAGCGAGTATTTTTAATCTTCTGGCTGGGACCTACACCTGCACCATCACCAACGATGGATGCTCGGTAGTGAACAGCTATACCTTGAATAATCCAGCCCCCTTTGTTCCCACGATTAATCAAAATGGATTTACCCTATTCACGAATGCAAGTGGAACATACCAATGGTTCCGTGATGGTGTTCAGATCAGTGGGGCCAATACATCCAGTTATTTGGTGACGCAAAACGGGACCTATACAGTACAAGTCACCGACATAAGTGGGTGCATTGGACTGTCTTCAGGATACGTCGTCAGCAATATTTCATGGGAAAGCCTACAGCTGGCTGGATTCACGGCATTCCCGCAGCCCACTAGTGAACAATTGAATCTACGCTGGGAATCAGCGCGAAACGAATCGCTCCAAATTCAAGTGAGTAACGTCCTGGGTCAATTGATGTACGAGGGCGTCATCAGTATGGAAGCCGGATCAAACCAATGGTCACTCGAAGTCCGCGGTTGGGCTACCGGAACCTATCACCTACACCTGATCGGTGCCGAAGGAAATAAAGGACTGAGTTTTATCGTGAAGTAGAGAGCGCGATAGGCGTCTCTTCCGGTGATTCAAAATCTTCAACGACTCCAGGGTAGTGAATATCCTGGAGTTGTTTTTGACGGCTGGCCTTGAGCGCGTCAAAACGAGTGCGATTTTCATCCTTAATGGGTTCACTCGGTGGAAGATCTTCTTTGAAAGGGTCCACTTGAACTCCGTTCTTCCAGAACCGATAGCACACATGAGGACCGGTCGCTAAACCCGTAGAACCGACGTATCCGATGGTCTGCCCTTGTCGGACCCGAGTGCCGACTTTGACATTCGCCACGAACTTACTCATGTGGAGGTATTGGGTTTCATAGGTGCTGTTGTGGCGCACTTTGACGTAGGTCCCGTTGCCGCGGGTATATCCTCTTGTGGTCACTACCCCGTCTGCGGTACTGTAGATTGGCGTTCCATGAGGGGCGGCATAATCCGTACCGAGGTGTGCCTTCCACCTTTTTTGAACCGGGTGGAAACGGCGTTTGGTGTACCGACTGCTGATCCGACTGTACTCCACCGGTGCCATCAAAAATACCCGGCGTAGATTGTCTCCGGCGTCGTCAAAATAATCTCCGAAAGCCTCTTCTTCCTCAAAGTAGTATGCGGGGTAGGTCTCGCCCATGTGCACGAATTCTACGGCACGCACACGACCAACACCGAGGTACTCTCCGTCGACGTACTTCTCTTCATATATGACCTTGAACTTGTCTCCTTTCTTTACCCGGAAGAAGTCCAGGGTCCAGGCGTAGATAGCGCTGAGCTCCATCACGAGTGCGGGGCTCATGTCGTTGTCCACCATGGCGTTCCAAAGAGAACTCTCAATGACTCCGGCCGCGTGCTTTTCCCGGACCTCGATTTCTTTTTGTCCCCGATATACTTTCAGCGAATCCCGAAGATCGACGACGACATAATCTGCTGGCGTGGGCTGATAGACAAAGCACTCCGCTCGGAGGATGCTGTCTTCAGTGCAAAAGACTTTGTAGGGTTTTCCCGCTTGAATTCGGCGAATATCAAAGACTTCACGAGGAGTGCGTGCAATGCGATCGATGGTGGGGTAATCTACTCCGTAGGGCAAGAGCAGTTCACTCAAGTTTTGCCCGTTTTTGATTTTATCCTCAACGACCACATACTGGTCCACGGGAATTCCAAATTCCTCCCGGACTTCAACAGAAGCCGAATCCGCTTCCACACCCGAATCATCTCCCTCGTTCTTGGACGACGTACAGGAGGAAACTAAAATAAGTAGGCTCAGGGCCCCAAAAAGCTGTTTTGCACCGATCATAAGACAAAAATAACGGGAAATCAACGCACCTGTTTCACCAGCTAGCGTCTTTTTGAACGGTGGACCGTTAATAAGTACTTCTTATTGGAAATCAATGGGTCTGCGGACCCCGTCGTAGTCGATCAAATCCATTTTAATGGATCCGAAGAGCAATTCGCTTTGGAGACGAACAGGAACGTGGTTCACGTCCTTAGTGGCCCAAAGGTACATTCCTTCAGCCTCTTTGAAGACTCGACCCACCAAGACGATGGGCTGAAACTTCATGCACTCCACCTTACCGAATTTGGTTTTGACCAGGTCATCCCCCATATACCGCAAGCGCAGTGGAAAAACTTCGTGGTCCAGAAAAGTAGTGATCTCGAGTTCGTCACCCACCTGTATGCCATCGACATCAAAGGTACGGCTGTAGTAGAAGGCGCTCAGGAGGTCCTGCACATTCTCCGGGGTCGCATAAGACTTCCCATTACTGCTGTAAGCCGAATCGACATAATGGTCAAAGTCGATCTCGCGATTGATTTCATAACCACCTTCGTAGACATCCCGGATGAACTTCCAAGGCACCAGTGCTGAGCGGTCGAGGTAGGTCTCGTATCGATCATCCACCTTGTAAAACAGGTTGAACATCCCAACGGATCCTCCAGTCCCTACGATGTGATAGGTCGGCCGCCCGTGAACGCGGGTTTCTTCTAACACCCTCAACTCCGCGATTCCCGCGTTCACCAGGCCGTAATGAATTCTGTATTTCAGGTATTCTCCGACTTTGAACGCGTCATTTTGGAGCATGCGCATCCCCTCTTCATCAACGCCCACCACGCGCGCAACCTCCTCGGCAGGAGGCGGGGTCGTTTGCAGCTGGCTTCCCAACGGCAAGAATAAAAGAAGTAGGGCAAGTCGTTTCATAACCTCGTAAGTACAAAACGAGTGCCAAAGTGAATTATTGGAATCAGCAGACGACGTTGATGATCTTCTTCGGCACAACGATCACTTTTTTAATCGGATTGCCTCCCGCGTATTTCTCGGTGCGCTCATCGGCCCGAATCGCCGCTTCAACCTCAGCCGGGGGAAGGGTCAATGAAAATTCTTGCTTGAAGCGCATCTTCCCATTGAACATCACCGGATACTCATGGCTGTCTTCCACCAGAACACTTTCGTCGTGGATTGGATAAGCCTGGGTCGTTACGGACGGTGCATGTCCTAAGCGCGTCCACAACTCCTCCGCAATGTGCGGAGCAAAGGGCGATACCAGAATAGCCAAAGACTCCAGAACTTCACGCTTGTGGCACTTGAGGTCATTCAATTCGTTCACGCAGATCATGAAATTCGAGATACTGGTGTTGTAGCTCAGATTCACGATATCCTCATTGATCTTCTTGATTGCAGTATGCAAGGCCTTCAATTCCTTCTTATCGGCCTTATCTTCCACCACCAGATTTTGGCCCTCCGGGCCGACGTACAAGCGCCACAACTTTTTAATGAAGTTGCTCACTCCGCTGATACCATTCGTATTCCAGGGCTTGGCTTGATCAATAGGACCTAAGAACATCTCGTACATCCGAAGCACATCCGCACCGTAGCGATCACAGATGTCGTCGGGGTTGACCACGTTGTACCAGCGCTTGGACATTTTCTCCACCTCGCTACCGCAGAGGTATTGACCGTCTTCCAGGATGAATTCAGCATCGGCAAATTCGTTGCGCCAAGCCTTAAAGCGATCGAGATCCAGTACGTCATTTTCGACCATGTTGACATCAACATGCAGGGCCGTTGTCTCATGCTCAGACGCAAGACCTTTGGAAACGAAGGTATTGGTTCCGTTGATGCGGTAGACCAAGGCCGAAGTCCCTAAAATCATCCCCTGATTCACGAGCTTTTTAAACGGCTCATCAAATCCGATGTATCCAAAGTCGTACAAGAATTTAGTCCAGAAACGGCTGTACAACAAGTGTCCTGTGGCGTGTTCACTGCCTCCTACGTAGAGGTCCACCTGTCCCCAGTAGTCGGCCACTTCGCGACTGACGAATTCCCCTTCGTTGTGTGGATCCATGTAGCGCAAAAAGTACCAGCTTGATCCAGCCCACCCGGGCATGGTGTTGGTTTCCATTCGGTCTCCGTGGAACTGTGGCCAATCCTCTTTGGCCGCTCGAGCGAGTGGCGGTTCTCCGTCTGAAGTAGGAAGGTATTCATCCACTGGAGGGAGGGTCAAGGGCAATTCTTCGTCCTTGAGGGCAAAGGGCAAGTCATCTTGATAGTAGATTGGGAAAGGCTCTCCCCAATAACGTTGACGCGAGAAAATGGCATCGCGCAATCGGAAATTCACTTTTCCTTTTCCGCGACCGGCTTTCTCAATTTCTTCAACCGCTTTGACGATGGCTGCGGGAATCTCGAGCCCGTTCAAAAAGTCTGATTGAGCGATACGCCCTTCCTTCTCGCCGTAGGCGGCCTCTGAAATATCTTGATCCTCAAAAATGTTGGGGATGTCTATTCCAAAGTGGCGGGCAAATTCATAGTCGCGCTGATCGCCGCAGGGAACGGCCATGACCGCTCCGGTTCCGTAACCCGCGAGGACGTAGTCGCCGATCCAGACGGGGACGCGCTCGCCGGTAAAAGGATGAAGAACGTGGGCCCCAGTAAAGACGCCGGTAATGTTTTTGACATCGGCTTGACGATCGCGCTCGGACTTGCGCGATGTGGCCTCGATGTAGGCCTCCACTTCGTTTCGCTGCTCATCGGTGGTGATTTGCGCTACGAGCTCGTGCTCAGGTGCAAGGACCATGAAGGAAACTCCAAAAATGGTGTCGGGGCGCGTGGTGAAGACTTCTATTTGCTCCTCATGTCCGTCCAGATCGAAAAAGACCTGAGCCCCCTGAGAGCGGCCAATCCAATTCCGTTGCTGTTCCTTGAGGGCTTCGCTGAAGTCAACGGTATCGAGCCCGTCCAACAAACGTTGAGCATAGGCCGTGATACGCATGCTCCACTGCCACATACGCTTCTGCGTTACAGGATGGCCTCCGCGTTCGCTTACGCCATCTTTAATTTCGTCGTTGGCCAGAACGGTGCCTAGGGCCTCACACCAGTTCACCCAGGTTTCGCTGAGGAAGGTAAGGCGGTATTCGGATAGGACGTTTTGCTGCTCGGCAGCCGTCATCGAACGCCAGGCCGAAGCGGTAAACTCTTGCATCGCGCCGTAGGCGGCATCCAAGCCTTCAGTACCGTGCTCTTCAAAATGAGCGATCAGTTCGTTGAGCGGGCGAGCGCGGTCAGCGGAGTTGTCGTACCAAGAGTTGAATAATTGCTTGAAGATCCACTGCGTCCAGCGGTAATATGCCGGATCACTAGTACGTACTTCTCGATCCCAGTCGAAGCTGAAGCCAATGCGATCGAGCTGACCGCGGTAGCGGGCAATATTTTCTTCAGTGGTGATGGCTGGGTGCTGCCCGGTCTGAATAGCGTATTGCTCTGCAGGCAAACCGAAGCTATCGTAGCCCATGGGGTGCAACACATTGAATCCTTTGTGCCGTTTGTAGCGCGCATATATGTCGCTGGCAATATATCCCAATGGGTGACCCACATGAAGTCCCGCTCCGGATGGATAGTGAAACATGTCCAAGACGTAAAATTTAGGTTGCTCAGAACCGTTGTGGGCTTGATAGGTCTTTTTCTCTGCCCAATATTGCTGCCACTTGGCTTCGGTGGCGCGGTGATCGTAGCTCATCTCCAATTTCTTTGAAGGTGCAAAGGTATTCAATCGCCTTAACAAAACTTTGGCTTCGTGGCCCGCGAAAAAGGGCTACTTTAGCGGCATGTCGAACAAGATGGACAAATACACGAAACGGCGTCTGCGCTCCAGCTATGCGAGCGTAGTGGTGAGTATATCGCTGGTGTTGTTCATGATCGGCATGCTCGGCCTTTTGGTCTTGAATGCCAAGCGCATTTCCGATCACGTCAAAGAGAACTTTGTCTTCACCGTAATGCTGAAGCCCGATGCCAAGGAATTGGAAGTACGACAGTTTCAAAAATCGCTTGAACTGAAAGACTACGTCTTGGCCACGGAGTATGTCAGTGCGGAAGAAGCGGCGGACCTCTTAAAGGAGGACCTGGACGAAGATTTTGTACAGTTCTTGGGGTTCAATCCCCTCTCCAATTCTATAGACGTATACTTCAAGGCGGATTATGCGACCTCGGAAACTTTAGGTGTTGTAGCCGATGAACTCGGCGATCATCCCCTGGTGCAGGAGGTAGCCTACGACAAGCCTCTGATCCAATTGATGAACGAGAACATCCGCAAGATCAGCATTGGCATTCTCTCGGTGAGCTCCCTACTGACCTTGATTGCCGTGGTCTTGATCAACAGCAGTATTCGACTCAGTATTTATTCTCGCAGATTCCTCATTAAAACCATGCAACTGGTCGGGGCTACCAAGCGCTTTATTCGACGACCCTTTCTGTGGCGTGGAGTGCGCATGGGTGTCATCGGGGCAGTGGTCGCTTTGGCATTGCTGGCCGGTATGCTGGTGGGTATTGAGCGAAACATACCAGACCTAGTCGTGGTGGACGACTATCAAATGCTCGGGACATTAGCCGGCGGGACCCTCCTGCTCGGCGTTTTCATCTCGTGGATTTGTACTTTCTTTGCAGTACGTAAGTACTTGCGCCTTAAAACGGACGAACTCTATTTCTGATGGAAGAAAGAAACAAGGACTTTATTTTCGAAAAGCGCAATTATCAATTGATGATTGTTGGATTGGTGGTTATGACCATCGGATACCTACTCATGGTAGGCGGAGGATCGGAAGATCCAGAAGTTTTCAACCCAGAAATCTTCAGCGCGCGCCGCATCGTGATTTCCCCTACGGTCATCATCATCGGATTTGCGATCGAAATCTACGCCATCATGTGGCGTCCGAAGTCCAAATCAACGTCTGAATGAATTGGTTCGAGGCATTAATCCTGGGTATTATCCAGGGTTTGACCGAATTTCTGCCCGTTTCGAGCAGTGGTCACCTCGAACTCGCTAAAGCCCTTTTCGGGGAAGGTTCCGTCCCTGAAGAAAGCCTCCTCTTTACCGTATTGGTGCACGGCGCCACAGCGCTCGCTACCTTACTCGTTTTCCGAAAAGACGTCAATGAAATTCTGAAGGGTCTAATGACTTTTCAATGGAATGACGAGGCAAAATTTGTCACCTTCATTTTGGTCTCTATGGTTCCTGCAGCAGCCGTCGGACTGCTTCTTGAAGATCAAATCGAAGCGCTTTTTGGCGGACAAATTACCCTCGTTGGAGCCATGCTCATCGTTACTGGAGGTCTGCTCTTTTTGGCCGATCGTGCCAAGAACACGGACAAACCCGTAGGCACCATGAACGCCTTCATTATTGGTGTGGCACAGGCCATCGCAATTCTCCCTGGAATTTCTCGATCCGGAGCCACCATCTCCGCTGCGGTACTTCAAGGGATTGATCGAGAGAAGGCCGCTCGTTTTTCCTTTTTAATGGTGGTCCCTATTATCCTCGGCAAAATGCTGCTTGACCTCAAGGATCTGGCCACCGGAGAAATGACCATTAGCCAGGGCGCCAGCCTTCCCATGACCATCGGCTTCCTCGCTGCATTTTTTAGCGGAGTCTTGGCCTGCCGCTGGATGATCGCCTTAGTCAAACGCGCACAATTGCGCTACTTCTCCTTTTATTGCTTTGCCGTAGGCGCCATTGCCATCGCCGTTAGCTTACTCTAATGTCTGCAGATCAAGACCTCAATGAATATCAGCTGGGCCGCGTCCTACTGATCGATAAGCCCTTGGAATGGACCTCCTTTCAAGTGGTCAATAAAATCCGTTGGGCCATCCGCAAGCACTACGGACTGCGAAAAATCAAGGTCGGTCATGCGGGTACCCTAGACCCATTAGCAACGGGACTCCTCATCCTGTGCACCGGCCGAAAAACCCAAGAAATTGAGCAGTTCCAAGCCGAAGAAAAAGAGTACACCGGAACCTTCCTTCTCGGGGCAACCACTCCGAGCTACGACCTAGAAACCGAGGTCGACCACGAATTTCCCACCGAGCACATCACTCCAGAAAAAGTAGAGTTGGTCCGCCAACAATTTCTAGGGGAAATCTTGCAGCGGCCGCCCGTATTCTCTGCCGTTCATATTGACGGCAAACGCGCTTACGATTTGGCGCGCAAGGGCCTACGGCCCGATGTTCCGCCGAGGCAAATTTCCATCCACAGCCTAGATTTGAACCTGGAAGCCTTCCCTGAAGTCTCTTTCGCGGTTCGATGCAGCAAAGGAACCTACATCCGAAGTTTAGCGCACGATATTGGTCAAGCCCTCGACTCCGGGGCACACCTCACCTCACTGCGTCGTACAGCAAGCGGTGATTTTCGCGTCGAAGACGCCATGACCTTAGATGGGTTTATTGAGCAGCTAGAAGCTTAGACTCGATACCGCGAATTCCATTCGGCGTCATTGAAATTCTTTTCCATGGCCAAGGTGAAGAAAGAGGCCATAGCACTGAAGGCAATCAGCAACCAGAAAAACAAGATTCCGCGGATGGGCCAACTCGCCATATCCGGATCTGTGACCATAACGCGGTGCGGTACAAGCATAGAGATCGTAAAGGCCAGCCCAAATACGAATTTAACCATATTGCCAAAGGTCTGAAGTGGCCAGCTCAAAATGCGCCGCATTGCATTGAGTTCTCCTCCCCATTTGTGGACCAAGTAGTAATGGTTCTGACCTACTGGAACCAACAAGAGCGGATCCTTGTCTCGTTCCTTGAGGTTAAAGAGTTCTGCCGGGGCAACGATTTTATATCCGTCTAGCTCCACGCAGTGGTCCTTCTGCAATTCTTTGGCCTTCGATATGGCTTCACTCGGAATTTCTCCTTTGAAGTACTTGGCATCCAAGAATCGCAAGCGATAGAGCACGCAGATTTTCTTGATGTCCACAATGGAGTAAATGCGATCCGCTTGAAGTTCCTCCATGTTCAAGACAGGAGCCCCGTCACCGGCTGAGCCCAGAATATTCTTGAGAATCTGTTCATCCAGCCGATCGTCCCTTTCCAATAAGGCCTTGAAGGCAGACAGCGTATCGTCTTGATTTTGCTTTAGTCGCTTAGCGCGCTCTTTGTACAGAGCACTTTCTAGGTTTACTCCTTCAAACATCTCGAATGCTTTGCGTTAGGTATGATAACTGCTCAGAAAGATAATTAGTTTTCAAATTGAATTGAAATTCCTTTTCGCCTTATTTTCTGGTGTTTTTCAGTGAATTACTTGACAACCCCCCTCACCGGAATGTATATTTGCGCTCATTTTTACCAACTCTTTAAAGCCCGTAAGCTCTGAAGATGAAGCTTTCGCACTTCAATTTTGACCTTCCTGAGAAACTGCTCGCAGAACGCCCTGCGGAAAATCGCGATGAGAGTCGACTCATGGTGGTCCACCGTGATTCTGGCAAATTTGAGCACAAACTGTTCCGGGACGTGATTGACTACTTCGACGATCGCGATGTCATGATCCTCAACAACACCAAGGTATTCCCTGCTCGTATGTACGGAAACAAGGAAAAGACAGGTGCTCGTATTGAGGTCTTCTTGCTGCGTGAGTTGAACCAAGAAAGCCGCTTGTGGGACGTATTGGTTGATCCAGCACGTAAAATCCGCATCGGTAACAAGCTCTACTTTGGAGAAGACGATAGCTTGGTGGCAGAAGTCATCGACAACACCACTTCCCGAGGCCGTACGCTTCGCTTCTTGTTTGATGGTAGCTACGAAGAGTTCCGCAACAAGCTCTATGAGTTGGGACAAACACCACTTCCCAAGTACATCAATCGCGAACCAGATGAATTGGATGCGGATCGCTACCAAACCATCTACGCGAAGGAAGAAGGTGCCGTCGCCGCGCCTACGGCCGGACTTCACTTCAGCAAGCAATTGTTGAAACGTCTAGAGATCAAAGGAATTCGATTCCCAGAGTTGACCTTGCACGTAGGTTTGGGAACCTTCCGCCCGGTGGAAGTAGAAGACCTCAGCAAACATAAGATGGATTCTGAGCAGATCAGCGTCCCTCAGGACTGCGTGGACATTGTCAATCAAGGAATTGATGAAAAGCGTCGCATTTGTGCGGTTGGAACCACCGTTATGCGCGCCGTGGAGAGTTCCGTGAGCACTGACGGGCACTTGAATACTTTTGCGGGCTGGACCAACAAATTCATCTTCCCTCCTTACGATTTCACCATTGCGAACAGCATGATCACGAACTTACACACACCGAAGTCTACGCTGATGATGATGACCGCTGCCTTTGCTGGATTTGACTTGCTCAAAGAGGCGTATGCGGAAGCCGTAAAAGAAAAATACCGCTTCTACACGTACGGTGACGCTATGCTTATCCTCTAATGAAGAGATACGCCGTTATTGTCGCCGGAGGATCGGGAACCCGAATGGGTTCGGAGATTCCGAAGCAATTCATTCCACTACGAGGGCGTCCACTATTGATGCACACCTTGGAGACCTTCTACGACTACGACCCTTCCATGGAAATCATCTTGGTCCTTCCAGAGGATCAGTTCGGCTACTGGAATCAGCTCTGTCGAGAATATGGCTGGGATCTACCCTTCACTTTGACCGCTGGGGGGGATACGCGCTTTCATTCGGTAAAGAATGGCCTAGACCAAATCGAGAAGGATGGTGTTGTAGGTATTCACGATGGAGTCCGTCCTTTCGTGAGTCGAGAAACGTTGGAGCGCTGTTATTCAACTGCCGAAAAGAGCAACTCCGCAATTCCTGTAGTTCCGGTTACAGACTCCTTGCGAAAGATTGACGAAGGAGGAAATAAAGCCGTGCGCCGTTCGGACTTCCGTTCAGTTCAGACACCCCAATGCTTTTGGTACAACGTGTTGGCGCCTTGCTACGACGTGGGTTACCGAGAAGACTTTACGGACGATGCCAGTGTTTTTGAGGCTGCGGGTTTTAAGGTCAATCTGGTCGACGGAAATCCGGAAAACATCAAGATTACGACGCCGAAGGATCTTAAGCTGGCCGAGTATTTATTGGGGTAACCTTTTGAACTGCTGCAGCGCTGAAGCTGCCGTTGGTTTCGAGATGAATCAAGCCCGGTCGTGCTCCTTCTTCGAGCCTTCCAAGGTGCTTTAGTTCCAGAGCTTCAGCACCGTTCAAGGTGGCCCATTGAAGAAGCTCTTCAAAAGGCAGATCGGAAACGCGCTCATCGATGAAGATCAATTCATTCCAGAAATTCAAATCCCAATTGCTGCTCAACGAATCTGTACCCACGCAAATGCGTAGCCCCCTCTCACGCCAAAGCTCGTAGTTCGGTAGGCGACGTTCGATGTACCAATTGGCTCGGGCACAGGTCACCCAGAAAAAGCGGCTGGAATGTCGAAGCGAACGCTCCAAATCCGCTTGCTCGGTCATGGTGTTGTGGACCAAGAGCATGTTCTGACATCGCGGCAAAAGAGGCACTACATATTGATTGCTGTTTGCCTCGTGCGCTCTGAAGGTGTCTGGCCTTCCCCGAACCTGAGACAAGAAATCTGCCATGGGGCCTGAAGCCGATTCAAAGAGTTCATTTTCTCCCGGGGTCTCCTGATGGTGAAGGGTCATGGGGGTGCCATCGCAGTACTCTCCGTGATTCATGAGCTGAAACAGCTTATCGCTCACGGTATAGGGCGCATGAGGGTTGATGCTCACGTGCGCGGTTCGGTGCAGGCCTTCAAATACTCCCTCATACTTGGCCCTTAAGGCCACGCCTCGTTCGTAGGTCTGGTGGGCCCGCTCTGGATTCCAGTCAAAGAGCTCAATAAAGGTGTGGTACTCGATGGAGCTCATCGCTTTTTGACTAAAAGTGTCCGCAACATTGCTGATGTCTCCTACAGCGACTACACCGGAGTCGATCATTTCACGTTCCGCGGACCTCCGCGCCGCTTCTTTTTCTTTCTCAGGAACTTCCCGCAAGGTGTAGACGTGGTTCAGGAAATCCGGGAGTCCCGTTCCCTCCGGGATGCGCCCTTTAAGGTGACTGAGCTCCAAGTGACAGTGCGCATTCACAAATCCCGGCGTAAGAACACCCTTGAGACGTGTTGGGGCGATGTCCGTATCGGGCCGTGAGGCCCCCTTCGGAAATACTCCGGCGATTCGACCGCTCGATTCTACCGCCACTACAGCTTCTGGAAGAGGCTTGCCCTTTCCCGTGAAGACCCAATCGGCGGTGTAGAATTTCATGCCTCAAAGCTACGAAACCACGAATACCCTACCTTTGCATCATGTCAAAAAAACGAGACATCCGAGCGCTGAGCAGAGCCGATTTGCGCGGCTATTTTACGGAGATGGGCGACAAGGCCTTTCGCGGGGACCAGGTCTATGAATGGCTGTGGAACAAAAGCGCGAAGGATTTCTCCGACATGACCAACCTGTCCAAGGGTTTGCGCGAACACCTGGAGGCCCACTTCAGCATTAACCACATCCGTGTAGACAAGATGCAGCGCAGCTCCGATGGGACCATCAAGAATGCCATCAAGCTGCACGACGGTCTCGTGGTCGAAAGTGTTCTCATTCCCACCGACACGCGAATCACGGCCTGTATTAGCTCGCAAGTGGGATGCAGTTTGGACTGTCAGTTTTGCGCTACGGCGCGATTAAAACGGATGCGCAACTTAAACCCGGACGAGATTTACGATCAGGTCGTGGCCATCAAGGAACAGGCAGAGCTCTATTTTGATCGGCCCCTGACCAACATCGTTTTGATGGGTATGGGTGAGCCGCTCATGAACTACAAGAATGTGATGGCGGCCATCGATAAAATTACTTCTCCGGAGGGACTGGGTATGGCCTCAAAGAGGATTACCCTGAGTACGGTCGGAGTGGCGAAAGGTATTCGTCGATTGGCCGATGATGACGTCAAGTTCAATTTGGCCTTAAGTCTGCATTCGGGCCGAGAGGTCGTTCGAAAGGACATCATGCCCTTTACCGAGCACAACCCGCTCGATCAGCTGAAAGATGCCCTGAAGTACTTCCACGGGAAGACCGGAAAGAAGGTGACCTACGAGTACGTTGTTTGGGAGGGAATCAACGACCAGGACGAAGACATCGACGCACTGTTGGAGTTCTGCCGTTTGGTACCGTCCAAGGTGAACCTCATCCAATACAACCCCATTGGCGACACGCGATTTGTTCCCGTCGCCGGACCTCAATTGGAGCACTACATCGAGCGCTTGCGTGCGGAAGGTGTCGTCGTGAATGTTCGCATCAGTCGCGGGCAGGATATCGACGCTGCTTGCGGCCAGTTGGCGAACAAGGAAAGCGCCTAAACGGTTGTCCTTTTTGCCGTACATTTGGCGGCGCGCATGGGCCAACTCGACCACATAAAACAACCGATTGCAAGCGAGATGGCGGAATTCGAAAAAAAGTTCCGCGCCTCGATGGCCAGTCGTGTCCCCCTACTTGATCGCATCACGCATTACATCGTTAAACGCAAGGGCAAACAGATGCGCCCGATGTTTGTCTTCTTGAGCGCTCAGCTCAATGGTGAACTGGACGAAAGCACGCATCGCGCCGCAGCGCTCATTGAGCTGTTGCATACGGCGACCCTGGTTCATGACGATGTGGTAGACGATGCCAATATGCGTCGCGGTTTCTTCTCCCTCAATGCCCTTTGGAAGAATAAGATTGCCGTTCTCGTGGGTGATTATTTGCTTTCACGCGGGCTTTTGCTTTCTATTGAGAACAAGGACTACCACTTGCTGGAAATTGTGAGCAATGCCGTTCGCGAAATGAGTGAAGGGGAGCTCCTTCAGATTGAGAAAGCCCGTCGTTTGGACATCAAAGAGGAGATTTACTTCGACATCATTGAGCAAAAAACGGCAACGCTGATTGCCGCTTGTTGTGCGGCTGGGGCCGCCAGCGTCAATAGAGATGAGGCGGTCATTGAACGCATGCGGGAGTTTGGATTGAAGGTGGGCATTGCCTTCCAAATCAAGGATGATTTATTTGACTATGCGGCCGTCGGAAAGATTGGAAAGCCCGTTGGAATAGACATCAAGGAACAAAAGATGACCTTGCCATTGATCTACGCCCTGGAACATGCCGAGCGCAAGGACAAAAGGCGAATCATCAATACGGTTAAGAACCACAACTTGGAGCCCGATCGGGTCAAGGAAGTCATCGATTACGTGAACACCAGTGGCGGAATTGAGTACGCGCAAAAGAAAATGTTGGAGTATCGAGATGGAGCGCTAGCCCTTCTCGATGAGTACCCGGAGAGCAACGCAAAAAATAGCTTGCGCGACTTGGTGAATTACGTGATCGATCGCGACCAATAAGCCCACCCAAATCTTTATATTCGAGGGATGATTCCCAAGGAGACCATAGACCGGATTTTTGAAGCTTCCCGTATCGAGGAGGTAATTGGCGAATTCGTGCAATTGAAGCGGTCGGGGTCCAATCTAAAGGGATTGAGTCCTTTCTCCAATGAGAAGACACCGAGCTTTGTAGTCAGTCCCGCCAAGCAGATCTACAAGGACTTTTCCAGTGGGAAGGGCGGAAGTGTTGTGAACTTCCTGATGGAGCACGAGCACTTCACGTACCCGGAAGCCCTGCGCTACCTCGCGAACAAGTATGGGATCGAAATCGAAGAAAAAGAACAAACGCCCGAGGAGCTCAAAGCCGCCAATGAGCGGGAAAGCTTGTTTATCGTCAGCAAGTTTGCCACAGAGTGGTTTCACGATCAGCTCAAGACCGAAGAAGGACGCGCCATTGCCTATGGATACTTACGCGAACGAGGCTTTAGCGATCAGACGATTGAAGACTTTCAGCTAGGCTACAACCCCGATCAGTGGACGGCATTGACGGACAGCGCCGTTGAAGCGGGGTACCAGTTAGAATATTTGGACAAAGCCGGACTGACCATAGTCCGGGATGAAGGGGCAAAGAAATTTGACCGATTCAAAGGGCGCGTCATGTTCCCCATTCACAACTTGAGTGGACGGGTCATTGCCTTTGGGGGTCGTACCTTGAAAAGCGACAAGAGCGTTGCGAAATACGTCAACTCCCCAGAGACGAGCATCTATTCTAAGAGTAAGGTGCTCTATGGTATATACCAAGCCAAGCAGACCATTGTCAAAGAAAATGTTTGCTACTTGGTTGAAGGGTATACCGATGTTATCAGCCTTTATCAGGCGGGGATTAAGAATGTCGTTGCGAGTTCGGGTACTGCCTTGACTCCCGATCAAATTCGGTTGATCCGGAGGTATACGCCCAATGTAGTCATCCTATATGACGGAGATCCCGCGGGGATCCGGGCATCGTTCCGCGGAATTGACTTGATCTTAGCGGAAGGTATGAATGTGAAGGTGGTGCTCTTCCCGGACGGAGAGGATCCAGACAGCTTTGCCAAGAGCCGATCGAATGAAGAGGTCACGACCTATTTGGATGCCGAAGCCAAAGACTTTTTGCAGTTCAAGAGTCAGCTCCTGCTCGAGGAGGCCAAGGGTGATCCGGTTCGACGAGCAGCCCTCATTCGGGAGATCCTGACCAGCGTGAGTAAGATTCCGGATCGCATTACACGTGATGTGTACGTTCGGGAGACGGCCCGGATGTTTGAGATGGGCGAGGACATCTTGTACAATGAGCTGGCCCAACAGCGTCGGAAGGATCAGAACGATCAGCGCAAACGCGAACAGCGCAGCTCGGAACGGGAGGTTGAGGATCCGATGAGCGTGGTCCATCGGCCCGTTAAGGGCCCAAGCAAACCTAACCTGCCTGAAGATTTTGAGCAGGAAAAGGGAATCATTGCTCTGCTCCTGAATCACGGGAGTCATGGGGTGGAAATCGAAAACCCGGAATGGGACGAAGAAGTGCACGCCGAAGAAGATCGAACCGAGCAGATTTCACTGGCCGAATTGGTTGTGGAAGATATTTTGGGCGATGGATTGTCCTTTCGCGATGAGCGTTTTGCTAAAGTTTTCAACAGCATTGTGGAAGGGATCGATGAAGGCGAAGTGCGTGACGGTCAATTCTTTGTGCGTAGTGAGGATCAGGAACTTTCGGCCTTGGCTAGTGAGCTTCTGAGTGAGCCCTACGAGTTGAGCGATTGGAGTAAGCGACAAATTTTTGTGGCGACGCACGAGTCGAAGATTGAAGAGGACATGCGCCAGAAAGTCCTACGCTTCAAGGAAAGGAAGGTGCTACTTCTTCGGAAAGAAGTTACCGAGGAACTCAAAAAAGAACTCGACGACGCTACACGGCAAGCACATTTGCAACGTCTGTTGAAATTGAATCAAGTGGCCGAGCACCTGAGCAAGCCGCTGGGACGCATTCTATAGTGTTATTTTTACACTAAGCGCCTGTTTATCAACAGACTCCGATCCGTGTTAACAACTTGGGTTTTTATTCGAAGATAAAATCAACTTAACTTACCCGTAAAGTACGGAGTGCGACCTCTTCTTACTTTTGATTCTAACTAAATCTAGTTTCACAATGCACAACAAACTAAAATGGAGTTTCTTGGCCATTTTCTGCCTCGCTTTTTCGTGGGGAGCCATGGCACAAGGAACGATCACAGGAACAGTCGTCGACGCGGAGACAGGCGAAGCGATTGTCGGAGCAAACATCGTAGTAAAAGGAGCATCTTTAGGGACGTCGTCAAGTTTTGACGGCTCTTTTTCTTTTAGGGCACCTGCAGGCGATCATGAATTGCACATTTCCTTCATCGGTTATACCGAAATGACGGAAGACGTAACTGTTCGAGACGGGCAAACAGCCGACCTCGGAGAGCTGTCTTTAGCTTCAAGCTCAATTGGCTTGAACCAGGTCAACCTCATCGCGGATGTCGCGGTAGATCGTGAAACGCCAGTAGCTGTTTCGACGATCGACTCCGAAGAGATTCAAACGAAGTTGGGTAACCAAGAATTCCCGGAGGCCATGAAAAATACGCCTTCCATCTATGCGACGAAAGGAGCTGGTGGATTCGGTGACTCCCGAATTACGGTTCGCGGATTCTCGCAAGAGAATGTGGCCTTGTTGATCAACGGTATTCCCGTGAACGGTATGGAAGACAATAAAGTTTATTGGTCGAACTGGGCTGGTTTGGGTGATGTAACCCGCACCATTCAAGTTCAGCGTGGACTCGGAGCTTCAAAATTAGCGATCACCTCAGTGGGCGGTACCATCAACCTTGTCACCAAGACCACAGATCAGGCAAAAGGCGGAAGCATCGGAACCATGATTGGAAACGACAACTTCCAGAAAACCCAATTGACCTTATCCACTGGCCGCCTGGACAATGGATGGGCGGTGACCTTCAGCGGTTCACGCACAACGGGTGATGGATACATCAACAACGGATACATTGATGCTTGGAGCTACTTCCTCTCTGTAGCAAAAGAAATCAACCAAGACCACCAATTGGTCTTTACCGTATTCGGCGCGCCTCAGAAGCATGGTCAGCGTGACTTCCAGCACCGCTACAGCGATTTCCAGAAGTACGGAATCCGCTACAACGATGACTGGGGCTATAAAGGCAACCAAGCCTACGGTTGGAGAGACAACTTCTACCACAAGCCTCAAGCGGCTTTGAACTGGTACTGGAACATCAACGAAAAGACCTTCCTTTCGACTTCAGTTTACGCATCTTCAGGCCGCGGTGGTGGTACTGGAGATATTGGAAGTCGTCGCGAATTCCAATTGCCTCGTGACTACAATGGAGAGGTCAACTTCGACGATATCATCGCTTGGAACTCTGGTCAGAACGCACTTGGTGGAGACACTCTCCAAGCCTTGAACTATGCCACTGCTGATGGAGATAGCGGAACAGCCTTTATCGCGAACAAAGAAACCGGTGGCACCATCAAGCGTGCTTCAATGAACGAGCACCAATGGTTCGGCGCCTTGTCTACATTGACTTGGGACATCACCGATCACTTGCGATTGAATACAGGAGTTGACCTACGTTGGTACTCCGGAGACCACTACCGCAAAACGGTTGACCTTCTGGGCGCTGAGTACTGGTTCGACCAGGATAGCCGCCAAATTTCCGCCAGTCAATTGGATTGGGTAGACTTTAATGGAGACGGTGTAAGGAACGACGATGAGCTTGGAAACTTGGTTCGCCCAGGAAACGACGCTATGAATTTCTTCGGGACGGAAGACCTTGAAAACCGTATCGACTACTCCAACCAAGAGCAAATCAACTGGGCGGGAGTCTTTGGAGAGTTTGAATACTCTAAGGATCGTTTGAGCGCCTTCTTGAGCTTGAGCTTGTCGAACATCTCTTATGAGCGTTACGACGAATTCAACAGTGGCCCAACCACCAGTGAAAAACTAAATTACTTAGGATACAATGTAAAGGCAGGAGCAAACTTCAATATTGACGAAAACAATAATGTCTTCGTGAATGCTGGACAATTGTCTCGTGCTCCTTACTTCGACATCGTCTTCCCACGTTTCAACAACGTTGACATCAACAAAGAAGCTCAAAACGAAACCACTACGGCTTTCGAGATTGGCTACGGTTACCGCAACTCTTGGCTGTCTGTTAATGTGAACGGATACTATACGCTTTGGCAAAACAAAGCGGAGTCATTCTCTGAGACCGATGATGACGGAAACCTTCGCTTCGCAAACGTACTCGGTATAGATGCCCTTCACCAAGGAATTGAAGTTGATGCCCGCATTCGTCCGGTGAGCAACTTGGAATTGATGGTCATGGGATCCATTGGAGACTGGAAATGGCAAGGAACTGCGAGCGGTGTTATTCAAGATGACGACCAAAACGTCATTGGTGAAGAGACCTTCTACGTAGATGGTTTGAACGTTGGAGACGCTGCACAAACCACAGGAATGTTGGGTGCAAGCTACCGCTTCCCATTCGGCATCACAGTCGATGCAAGCTGGTCTGTATACGATCGCATTTATGCGAGCTTCCAGCCTAGTGACCGTACTTCTGAGGCGGATCAAGGTATTCAGCCATTCGAACTTCCATCTTACCAATTGGTGGATGCAGGTTTGACATGGAAATTCGACCTCTTCGGATACGATGCTGTTCTTCGCGGAAACGTCAACAACTTGTTTGACGAAATCTTCGTGATGGAAGCTCAGGATCGTGGAGACGATACGCAAACAGATCAAGAGCGTTTGGAAAGCTCACGTGTATGGTACGGTTTCGGTCGTACTTGGAACTTAGGATTGAACGTTCGATTCTAATCGCGATCAGCGCTATGAAAAAAAGGGAGCCCACTTCGGTCGGCTCCCTTTTTTTATCTTCCCGCTATGAAAAGACTCTTACTCCTCTTTCTCCTCCCCTTTTCTCTTTACGCCCAAGAAGAAGCTGCGCTCACTAAAATTGCTTTTGGAAGCTGTTCCAAACAGGATATGCCCGAGATGCAGATGTGGGACGAGATCAATGCCGAAAGTGCCGACCTGTGGGTTTGGCTCGGGGACATTATTTATGGGGATTCCGATCATTTAGATACTCTGGAGGCCAAATACGCACGTCAAAAGGCCCATCCGGGGTATCAAGAGCTCATTGCGAAGACTCCGGTCATCGGCGTTTGGGATGATCACGACTACGGCGTGAATGACGGAGACCGTACCTTTCCTAGAAAAAAAGCCTCCAAGGATCTCATGTTCGACTTCCTGGATTATCCAGAGGACCATCCCGACCGGCTACACGATGGAGCTTACCAGAGTTACACCTACGGTCCAAAGGGACGGAAGGTAAAAGTCATTCTACTGGACACGAGGTATTTCAGAGACCCTTTGGGCCGAGCCAACAAGGACGCTGATCAACGCTACTACAAAGACCCAAAAGGACAACTGCTGGGTGAGGAACAGTGGAAGTGGCTGGAAGGTGAACTCAAGAACTCCTCCGCGCAAGTTCATATTCTCGTCTCCAGTATTCAACTTATTTCTTCTCGGCATCCGTATGAAAAGTGGAGCAATTTCCCCCTGGAGCGCGAGCGGATATTCAAGCTTCTTTCAGCCACCAAGCCCGCGGGACTGGTCTTGGTCAGCGGAGATCGGCACATTGGTGAAGTCTCCATGATGTTGCTAGAAGACGAGTACGCCATCTACGAAATGACAACCAGCGGACTCACCAATACGTGGACCGACGAATACGAAGAAGAGAATCCCTACCGCCTCGATCGGGCCATCAGCCGCAATTACGGCCTAGTAGACCTTGATTGGTCCGGACCCGTTCCCGGAGTCTCCGTGCACGTCAAAGGCCCTGGAGGTGAATCCTTGATTCGAACAGAAGTTAAGTAAGGTCCAAGTCCTTGAGCATCAGCTGCAAGTTGACATGTCCCATCCAGTGGTTCTCGTTTAACTCATAAACGGCGTGAAATAGATGTCCGTTTTCTAGAGCTGGAACCCAGCCGCTCATGCCGAAGCCAACGCCCTCTAAACTCTTGGAGGCTCCTTCTTGAGTAAGTGTCAATTTTAAATGATCACGCTGCTTTCCGATGGCCATAACGTACGGACTTCTGGTACGCAGATTTCTCGAACAAAAAACTGGGACTGGGTTCTCCGGTCCAAAGGGTTCAAAGCGACTTAGCAGGCGATAGAATTTGGGCGTCAATTCATCCAGATCGACTTCTACATCGATCTCTATCTCAGGAGACCGCTGATGTTCGGTGATTTGAGCTTTTACCGCATTTTCAAAGGCTTCTTTAAACCCGTCCAGTTGATCCGGACGCAAGGTCATTCCCGCGGCATACTTATGCCCTCCAAACTGTATCAGGTGATCCGCGCTGGCCGAGAGAGCCTCGTAGACATCAAATCCCTGCACCGATCGTGCAGAACCAGCCAGCATCCCATTGGATTCGGTCAAAACCACCGTCGGCCGATAAAACTGGTCAATCAATCGCGAAGCCACAATACCCACAACCCCTTTGTGCCACCCAGGCTGAAAGACCACTGTGGAATAGGCATCCTCAGCGAGTTCGAGTTTAATCTGTTCTAAGGCCTCCTTCGTAGTACTCTCGTCCGTGCGGCGACGCTCTTCGTTGGCGGTCTCTAGTCCATGAGCCTTTTGAAGTGCCAGAGCACCGTCCTTTTCAATCAATAGTTCGACCGCCAAGCGACCGTGCTCCATACGACCGGCCGCATTGATTTTCGGCGCAATCTTAAACATGACATCGGTGCTGGAAAGCCTATTGGCCACTTTAGACAGCCTCACAAATGCCTGTAGCCCAGGACTGGGCTCGGTATTCAAGCGTTCCAGGCCAAAATAACTCAAGATGCGGTTCTCGCCCGTAACAGGCACCATATCCGCCGCAATGGCCACCGCGACCAAATCGAGGAAACGAACTAAAGCCTGTTCGTCGAGTCCTTTTTTTCGGGAAAGTCCCTGCATCAGCTTGAACCCTACGCCAGCACCGCAAAGCTCCTTAAAGGGGTAATCGCAATCCGGTCGCTTGGGGTCTAGGACGGCATAAGCTGGCGGCAACTGAGGACCTGGACGGTGATGATCCGCTACAATGACATCAACTCCTCGATCTTGAACCCAGGTGATTTCTTCAATGGCCTTAACGCCGCAATCCAGCGCAATAATTAGGTCAAAATCGTTGTCCACCGCATACTCCATTCCCGTGCGAGAAAGACCGTAGCCCTCAGCGTATCGGTCTGGGATGTAGAAATCCAAATGCTCTGTGTAGGGCTCCAAAAAGGTATAGACCAAAGCAACAGCAGTGGTTCCGTCCACATCGTAGTCCCCGTAGATCAGGATGCGTTCTTCCCTCCCGAGTGCGGCGTGCAATCGATCAGCGGCCTTTTCAAGATCCGCCATGGTAAATGGATCATGAAGATCTTCCAATCTAGGTTTGAAAAAAGACTCTGCCTCCTGGTAGTTGGTGATCCCGCGTTGCGCCATTAACTGGGCAATGGTTCCAGGGACTCCAAGCTCAGAACGGAGGTGTTCCACCACGCTCCCCTTGGGTGTGGGCTTCATCCGCCACCGCGCTTTTCTCATGCGGTTGGATCTTCTTCGACTCGATGGGTCATATCCGTTTGGGTACGAACCGAGTGCTTGTGGATCAGCTTAAAGAGCTCTTCAACCAACTCGCGATAGAGGCTTTGTTCCTCACCCCAATCCGAGCGCGTTTCCAGGATTTCGAACCAGCGGTCCAATTGGAATACGGCGACGTTTCGGTCCTTCTTGAATTCTCCAATCTCCTCAACAACGCGGATCCGACGAGCCAATACCTCGATCAATTCACCGTCAATTTCATCAATGCGCTCACGCAGTGTTTTCAACTTGCTCAAGAAAAGAGCATCCTCGGAAGAGGTATCGCGAAGCACAAGTCCACTCATGATTTCTCCAAGTCTGCGCGGCGTCACTTGCTGCTGCGCATCGCTCAGAGCTAAGGACGG
Organism: Flavobacteriales bacterium; assembly: GCA_965661605.1. Classification (GTDB taxonomy): domain Bacteria; phylum Bacteroidota; class Bacteroidia; order Flavobacteriales; family ECT2AJA-044; genus ECT2AJA-044. The sequence goes on from CBFIEH010000007.1 coordinate 97,471, forward strand.
GTTCCAATGCGATTCAATCATCAGCCCATCCATATTTAAATCGAGCGCTGTTTGGCTCACTTCAGAAATGAGTCCAGGTGTTCCGGCAATGTGACTCGGGTCGCAAAGGATGGGTAAATCAGGAGCCAATCGACGCATCTCGATGGCCAACTCCCATTTGGGTTCATTCCGATACGGCTTGCTGTCGTAGGCAAAGAAACCTCGATGAATGGCCGCCATATCCGTGATACCGGAGTGGTTCACTCGTTCAAGAGCCCCAATCCACAGACCGATGTCCGGGTGCAGGGGATTCTTCACCCACACTTTGCGATCGGTCCCTTTCAAGGCGTTCGCAATCTCTTGTACGTAAAAAGGATTCACCGTAGTACGCGCACCCAGCCACAAGTATTCAATGTCGTGCTTAAGGGCCCATTCCACGTGCTCGGCATTCGCCACTTCTGTAGCGAGTGGCAATCCGAACTCACGGCGGGCTTCGTCCAACCAGCGCAAGGCAGGCGTTCCAATTCCCTCAAAGGATCCCGGACGTGTGCGCGGCTTCCAAACACCGGCGCGAATGACATCCACGCGAGCGTGCTTCACCAATTCGGCTATGGTTTGGTGGACCTGTTCTTCGCTTTCCGCACTGCACGGACCGGCCACCAGAAATGGACGTTCCTTACCTCGGGCTACCGAAGGCTCCACATGAAGTTCCGTAGGGCTCATAGACAATACAAAAGTACGAGTTTTTAACGCTTACCTTTGACCACCAAAACGAGTTCGCCCTTTGCTTTGTTCGCCTCAAATTCGGCATGCAACTCCCCGAGGGTGCCGCGGTGGTAGGTTTCGTAGAGCTTGCTGATTTCCCGAACGAGGGTGGCCCTACGGGCCGATCCAAACACTTCGCTCAAATCGCCCAAGGTCTTGACAATCTTATGCGGTGACTCATAAAACACCATGGTCCGCGGCTCTTCCGCCAATTCCTTCAATCGCGTTTGTCGTCCTTTCTTCACCGGTAAAAAGCCCTCAAAGGTGAAGCGATCATTGGGCAAGCCTGCGGCCACTACAGCCGGAATCATGGCCGTGGCACCCGGCAAGCACTCAACTTCCACCCCAGCATCCGTCGCTGCACGAGCCAAGAGAAAGCCCGGGTCCGAAATTCCCGGCGTTCCCGCATCGGTGATGAGCGCGTAAGTCACTTCTCGGGACAATTCGCGGACCAGAGATTCGCTGATCTTGTGTTCGTTGTGCATGTGGTACGCGCGCATGGGCGTATCGATAGCGTAGTGCTTCAGTAATTTTCCAGAAGTCCGGGTATCCTCAGCCAGAATCAGGTCGGCACCCTTCAATACCTCCAAAGCTCGGAGCGTAATGTCCCCAAGGTTACCGATCGGAGTGGGTACCAGCACCAGCCTTCCCATCTCAGTTGAAGTGACGTTCGATCAATTCCATGAATCGAGTTTCAAACTCCTCTTGCTCGGACCAATTGTAATCCGTCTTGACCACGTGTTCCACGAAGTTGCGCGCTTCCACGAAGGTGCTCATGGTGTTCAATTGGGAAATGACCCGGTTGAAATCGTCCTGATTGCGATCAAAGAGCTTGTTGACAAAGGCCCATCGATCATTGAAGTCAATTAAAATCTTAGAGGGTTGCGGCCCCTTCTTATCTCCCGAATTCACCGCCGGGATGGCCGTTTCTACTTGGGCGACCTGCTCGGGTTCTGGCGATTCCGCTTTTACCTCCACCGCTTTGGGCGCAGGAGGGGTGGGTTTCGGAGATGAAGGCATGGGATCCGCTGCCATTAATCGGTCCGCCGGCGGAGCCGGGGGAATGGCCGACTTCGGGTTCTGCTCTTCCGCATAGCGCAATTCCACCAATCCCTCGTACACATCACGGGCCAAATGAACCAATTCACTAGCCTCAGCAGAGTCCCAATTCGTACGCAGTTGTTCCAATCGCGCCGCAAGGCGCTCCTTTGCTTTCATCGATGTCCGTTTATTCTCGTTAAAGGTATATTTTTACGCTATATTTCCCTGACGATGTTTCTGGAAAACACCATTAATCACACCAAGCAGAGTGGCTGGATCGAGGTCATCACGGGCTGCATGTTTAGCGGCAAGACCGAAGAACTGATCCGACGACTGAAGCGAGCGAAATTCGCCAAGCAACAGGTGGAGATTTTTAAGCCAACGGTTGACGATCGATACGATCAGACCGCTGTGGTGTCTCATGATCAAAACGCCATTCAAAGCACACCCGTACCTGCGGCGGCCAATATTTTGATTCTCGCTCAAAACGTCGACGTGGTTGGGATTGACGAAGCGCAATTCTTTGATGACGAAATTGTCAATGTCTGCAATCAACTTGCGAACGAGGGAAAACGCGTCATTGTCGCTGGCTTGGATTTGGATTACAAAGGCGTGCCCTTCGGGCCGATGCCCTTTCTCATGGCCCACGCCGAATACGTCACCAAGGTACACGCCATCTGCGCGGAGACCGGTAACCTCGCTCATTACTCACATCGCATTACCACCGAAGAAGATCTCATCGTGCTTGGAGAAAGCAATGAATATGAGCCTCTTTCGCGATCGGCCTTTCAAGAAGCCCAGAAAAAAGCGGAGTCGTGAAATATTCGGTCCAACAAGTGGCCGAATTCACGCATGGAGAACTCCATGCTTCCAATGACCTTGATCGGGTCATTCAACGCGTCTATTTCGATTCGCGAAGAATCAACAAGCCGCTAAATGCCCTCTTTGTGGCTCTCAAGACGGATCAAAACGATGGACATAAGTACATCTTGGATGCATACGACCGAGGGGTCCGGAGCTTTCTGGTTTCCCAATTGCCCGCCAAAAAACTTGAGGATGCCTCGTTCATTCTCGTCGAAAACACCCTGGACGCCCTACAAAAATTGGCAACCGAACATCGTCGGAACTTTGAAGGGCCACTGATTGCCATCACCGGTAGCAACGGAAAAACCATCGTCAAGGAATGGGCGGCCACCTTGCTCACCGGACACGGAAAAGTGCACAAAACGCCCTCGAGCTACAACTCCCAGATTGGTGTTGCCTTAAGTCTTTTGGGCCTACGGCCCGATCACCAGGTCGGCGTTTTTGAGGCAGGCATTAGCCAACCTGGTGAAATGGCCGCCTTGCGCGAAATGCTCGAGCCCACCATTGGCCTCATCACCAATATTGGTCAAGCACACTCAGAGAACTTCCCTAACCAACAAGAGAAGCTCAAAGAAAAGCTGAGCCTATTTGACGGCTGTCCAGTGCTCATATACGAGGCTGACAATCCCTTAATTGTTCAAGGTATTCAGGACTATCCCTGGGAAGTCAGACCCCGACTCTTGGGCTGGAGCCGAACAGAAAGTGACTTTCTGATTTGGACGGATGAGCTGGCCGAGTTGGTACCCTATAAAGATGCCGCGCGGCAAGAAGACGCGGCCCATGCTACGGCCATTGCTACGGCACTGGGCTTTCACCTGGACAAGCTGAAAGGAGAGTTGAGCAAACTTCCAGAGGTGGAGATGCGCGTTCAGCTGACCCGAGGTCGAAACAGCAGCACGCTCATTAATGACTTCTACAACTCGGATTGGGAGTCCATCGAGAATGCCTTGAGCTTCCTGAACGAACAAAAGCAGAACCCCAGAAAGAGTATTATTCTGACGGACCTTGTAGAAAACAGTCACGATGAAGGGCTTTATCGTCGCTTGGCTCAACGTCTGAAGGACTTCAACCCCCATCAACTTATTGTCCTGGGCCCGCAGTGGAAGCAGTTCATGGATGAATTGCCCGATGGAGCCCATTGGTTCGATTCTACCGGAAGTCTCCTGGCAGAACTCAACACTTTTGACTTCCAGAACGTCGCCCTGTTGCTCAAAGGGGCGCGCCAATACGCCTTGGAGCGCGTGGCGCGCAGACTATCATTCCGTGAGCACCCGACCGTATTGGAAATTCGGACCCATCTGTTGACCCACAACCTGCGCTATTTCAGACAACGCATACATAAAGGAACCCAACTCATGGCCATGGTCAAAGCCTTCAGCTATGGTACGGGCACTTTTGAAATTGCCAATATTCTGCGCTATCATCATGTCGACTACTTGGCCGTTGCTTATCCCGATGAAGGGGTTCATTTGCGCCGGCAAGGGATTGATCTACCGATTCTGGTTTTGAATTCCGAACAGCGCAATTTTGAGGTGATCATTGAGCATCAGCTTGAACCGGAAATCTATTCCCTTGGGCACCTGAAGCGCTTTGTGCTTCAGGCCGAAATGCTCGGGGTTAAAGGCTATCCCATTCAGTTAAAGATCGAAACGGGCATGCATCGATTGGGCTTAACTGAGGAAGACCTTGAGGATGCCATTCGCATCATTCAAGATTCTACTTCGGTCCAGGTCAAGGCCGCCTTTACTCATCTGGCCGCAGCAGATGACCCACAGGAGCGTCCTTTCAGCTTGGAGCAGATTGCTCGTTTTGAGCGTTCCACACGGCTCCTGGAAGATCGCTTGGGCTATTCCTTTTTGAAACACGTCCTCAATTCATCCGGTATCTCGAATTTCCCTGAAGCACAATTCGACCTCGTTCGTTTGGGCATCGGGCTTTACGGAGTTTCCAATGACCCTTCGGAGCAGAAGCACTTGCGACTCGTGGGCCGTTGGGTCAGTGAAGTAGCCCAAATCAAGCACGTGAAAGCGGGGGAAACCGTAGGCTATGGACGTGCCTTCACAGCGGAAAATGACACGCGAATTGCCACTGTATCACTTGGGTATGCCGATGGACTTTCTCGACGCTTGGGCGAAGGCGTTGGCAAACTGTATTGGAAAGATCGTGACTTCCCGATTGCAGGGCGCGTGTGCATGGATATGTGCATGCTGGATATCGGTGATGCCCCAATTCAAGAAGGTGATGAAATTGTGGTTTTTGAACGGCCCGATCAGCTCTTGGACCTTGCCCGTGCACTAGGTACTATTCCCTATGAGGTGTTGACCTCTATTTCGACTCGAGTTCGTCGGGTGTATCTTCAGGAATAGTCTTCCACCCCAAACCAAAATAGGCAGCGAAGGAGAGCCAAAACGCGTAGAAAAACAGGCCAGTCTCTCGGAGCAACATATGCTCGGTCATCATGGAACCCATCAAGGCCACGACCAGGACCATCAGCACCCAGTTTTTGGATCTTATTGCGTGTATGAGTAGGAAAATGAAAATCCAGAGAAAAAGCAGAACACCAAACCAACCGTGATCTATGCCGATCTGAAGGTATTGGTTGTGCGTGTTGAAGTGGCTGTCATATACCTCCAATGCATTGTCTAGACGGGCTGGAACTCGGGCTTCAGAAGGTGCTACGATTCCCAAATCCCAAATCTTAAGTTGGCGCACGCGTATGTCCGAAGCCATATACTTGCTCGACAAGAACTCCACCTTAGCCATTCCAGCAACGAAATAAGCATTGCGCTGCACGCCCTCACCGGCTGCCTTTTCCCGTGCCCAAGTCACGGCTTTTTTATTGTGCCAAACGGCTATTCCTCCTCGCGTACGGTCAAAGGCTTTGAAGTAGATACGGTACAAATGGCCGGGGATACACTGTGTGTACGCCAGTCCTACAAAGCCTGAACTGTCGTTTTTAAAATGAGCTTCAGCGCCTTTCCATTCCACGGTAGAAGTGGACGTTGCCCGAAAGGACACGGGCTTTGTATTTGAGGCATCTAGGAAGACGGGGGGCGTTTCTGGCCAGGGATAAAAATCGCGCAAGAAGGCCTCGCGAAACTGGAGATCGGATTGCACCACAGCCGCCGGAGGCAAGGTATCAGCAGCTGCCCGTAGCCGCTGAGCCGCCTTATCGCTGAGAAGCCTTTCGGCTTCGTGCGTCCCCCATCCGAGAAGTGGTCGCTCGGACCAAAGTTCTGCAGCGGTAGTCCACAAGTACCAGCGGCTATTGATTCGCTCATGACTGGACGCGCCCAGTGTAGAACTAAGCTCTTCTCCCAGCCCTAAAACGCGCTTACGGGTCATGGGCGGAGCCAGCAGCGCCGCGGTAAAGCCAAGAACGAACAGCACCAGAATAATCCGATTCTGACCTGTCGTTTTAAGTGGGCTTTTCACGATCAACCAAAGCGGGAATAGGAAGACTAAAAGAGCAATTTGGGTACGGGAAGCCAGTAGAAAAAGGCTGGCGGTGAGAAAGAGGATCGCGAACTTCTTCATCGTGCCGTAGGCACTTCCTCTGGTTAATATCCCCAAGGCAAACAATACGTAAAGCGCAGTGTAGGCCGCTTGCTGTTCCAAGAAGAAGGAGAGCCGGCCATAAAAGAGGTAGTTGAGTGGGGAGACGACGTCCCCGGTGTCTTTGAATTGGAAATAGTTGACACAGCCAAATCCTAAACTTAAAATGAGGCTGAGGACCACAGACCAGGCAAAGATTTCAAAGATATTGTCGATGCGCCGCTTCAATAATCGGGGTCCGAGGGCCACGCTCAGGGGGGCGAAAAAGAGGGGAATCATTCGGCCGAACTCGTCCCATGCGGAAGCGGGATGGTCCGAAAGGAATGCGCCCAGGGCAATCAAAAGGACGAGCCCCATCTGGCCAGCAAAAAGAACGCGGGCACTTTTGAGCTTGGGCAAAGACCAGGGATACTGAAGAAGCCATGCCACCCAAAAAACGATAAGGCCCCATGTTGGTGGAACCCATCGCTGAAAAGGCATCGTGGCCGCAAAAAAAACAAGGCTATAGAAATACAGCCTTGTCTTTAATTCTTTATCCCATCGCATAGCGGTGTGCTTAGTCCGCTAAAGTAAGAATATCGTTGTACTCCTCTAGATTGACCAATACGCGCAATGCTTCCAAGCGCGATGGATCCTTCTCTAGGGAAGCTTGAATTCGTCCTTTACGGTAGTAGTAGCGCTGCGCAATCTCCACGCGAAGTGCTTCTTCAATTTCGCTGCGGTACTTGTAGATGTCGTTCTTCTTGTGCTCATCAAGCTCTTGCTTCATGCGCTCCAATTCGCCTTCCAAAGCTTCAAAGTACTTCTCCTCCTCTGCCGTCTTAAGCAGCTGATCGTACTTCTTCTCTGTATCCGTTTTGAACTCAAACTCGCGTTCGCGGACAAAGGCCACGAACTCGTCGTACTCCGCATCCGAGAGCGCAAAGGCATCCGCTCCTTCGATGCTGTCGTGCTCAAAGTAGTACTTGTTGGCATAGTCAAAGACAATGCTTTGAGAGATGAGTGCTCGAGACACCTCGTGGTAATCACGTCCATCAACGTCTACGTCTGGTCCAATTCCGGCTCCGTCATAAACGGTACGCCCGTTAGCTGTTTCAAAGGAAGTGCGCAGAGAGTCTGGTATGCGCTTTACTTTACCGTCTTCATCGCGCTCAGAGTAGTTGATGGCTTGAATGCATCGTCCACTTGGCGTGTAGTACTTGGCGATGGTCACTTTAAGCTGCGCATTGTAGCTCAGTTTACGCGGTTGCTGTACCAGGCCTTTACCAAAGGTTTGTTCTCCGATGATCACGGCTCGGTCCAAATCCTGCAAGGTTCCCGAAACGATTTCAGAAGCCGAAGCCGACCCGCCGTTGACCAACACCACTAGTGGAATTTCGGTATCCAAGGGCTCGTTGATTCCGCGATAGGTTTTGTCCCACTCTTTAACTTTTCCTCGTGTACTGACAATTTCAGTCCCTTTGGGCACAAAGAAGTTCACAATATTGACCGCCTCGCGTAAGAGTCCACCAGGATTTCCGCGAAGGTCAAGCACTAGGCCCTCAAGTTCACCATCTTCATTTAGGTCTTTGTAGGCCGCTTTCACGTCGCGAGAGGCTTTATCCGTAAAGCTCGACAGCTTGATGTACCCAACGCTATTTTCGAGCATCCCATAATAGGGCACGCAGTCCACCTGGATTTTTCCACGGGTCAGGGTCTTGGTAAATTCTTCATCGGTCCACGGGCGACGAATGCGGACTTCAACATCACTTCCCGCCTCGCCCTTGAGTACCTCGCTGGTTTGCGCGGTTGTAAACCCCTTCACTGATTTTCCGTCCACCTCTAGGAGAATGTCTCCGGCTTTCAGGCCTGCATTATCGGCGGGAAACCCTAAGTAGGGTTCGGAAATCATAATCATATCGTCTTGACGGCGAATCAAAGCGCCAATTCCACCGTACTCACCCGTGGTCTGAAAACGAAAGTCTTCGATCTTAGATTCTGGAATGTAATTCGTGTAAGGATCCAAGGACTCCAACATGGCGTCGATACCCGTTTTGACCAAGTCACCCGGTTCAATCTCATCTACGTAATACGTGTTCAGTTCTTGGAATAATGTGGTGAAGATGTCCAACTGCTTGGAGATCTCGAAGTAACTGCCTTGAAATGCGCTGCCGACTAACAATACCGCTACCAATCCGATAGCCATTAATCCGCGCTTCAAGCTTGTGAGTAGAATTTTCATATTCGATCTATTTTTCCCGTTCGGCCTGCTGTCTTAAAAAACGCTCAAAAAGTACACATATTTTCCGCTCCAATTCCTCCAATGGTCGGTCCTCAGAATCAAGGTAAACGATCATAGCGGCAGTCGGTTGTTGCACCTGCCCTAACCACTCTTCTTTGTGAAGTCTGTAGGCTTCGCGCATTTTTCGCTTGATGCGATTGCGCCTCACGGCGCGATGCACTTTTCGCTTCGGCACGCTCAAAGCCACTTGGAACGGTTGAGTCACCTCAGGCCCAGAATACCAATGCAATCGAAAGGGATATTGTTTCACGGACTGACCTTCGGAAAACAGCTTTTCCATGACCTGTGGTGCGGTCAAGCGTTCGTTTTTCCGAAAAGTAGGACTCATCCGTCTAAAGTACGGCTTATTTGCGTCCGTTCGCCTTTTTGATGAACTGCTCCAAAGCCATGGTCATGGAAGGAGCGTCTTTACTCGGAGCCTGGATGTTCAAAGTCAAACCAGCATCTTCCACCGCTTTCCAGGTCGTAGGACCAAAGGCGGCGATGCGCGTATCGTTTTGCTTAAAGTCTGGGAAGTTCTCCAGCAATGACTTAATACCTGAAGGGCTAAAGAAAACGAGGATGTCGTAGAGCACATCACTCAAATCAGACAAATCACTACAGACGGTCTTGTACAGGATCGCGCGGGTATAGTTGATCTTGGCTTCTTCCAAGGCCGAAGGAATATTGGGCTTCAAGATGTCCGAAGACGGAAGCAAGAAGGTTTCTTTCTTGTGCTTCTTGATGGTCGGCATCAAATCCTCAAAACGCGTTTTACCGTAGTAAATCTTGCGTTTGCGATACACAACGTATTTCTGAAGATAGTAGGCAATGGCCTCAGACATGCAGAAGTACTTCATGGTGTCCGGTACATTGAAACGCGTTTCTTCAGCAATGCGGAAGTAGTTGTCTACCGCGTTGCGACTGGTGAGGATAACTGCCGTATAATCCGCGAGGTTTACTCGATCTTTGCGGAACTCTGCTGAATCCACGGACTCTACATGGATAAATGGTCGAAAATCGATTTTAACCTTTTGCTTTTCAGCGAGATCAAAATAGGGAGAGCTCTCTGTCTTTGGTTCTGGTTGTGAAACCAGAATCGTCTTTACCTTCTTTTCCGCCATTTCGTTTGCTTCCGTTAAACCGAAATAGACAACCACTTCGCCATGAGCAGAATAGGGGCTATTTCGAGGCTGCAAATGTACAAAATTAAATAGTAGAAGGAAAGCCGGGTTTGCTTAAGTAACTTTCGGAAAATCTGGACGTAACCCCGCAGCAACAAAACTCCTCCAAGCCCCAGTCCCAGCCAGATGACGAAACGCTGTCCCAGCGGGAGATACAAGGACAAAAGACTGCCAACGAACCAAACTCCTCCAACCAAAACGGCATTGGAGTATCGTCGAAGGAGGGCGTAGCGAACCAAAGACTCCACGCGAAACAAGCGCCCGACAAAGAGAACAATCGCGGTTCGAAACAAGTAAAACAACATGAACAGGGACGAAACCAACCCAAAGGTCAACACATTGGGCCTAGAAAACCAGCCGTAAAATTCCCCTAATCGGACGGTCACGAATCCCAGACTCATGAAGAACAGTATTCCAATCGGAATATTGAAGTTGTTGAACAGCCATCGCTCTTCCCGAGCATAGAGGTTTACGTACTGCTCGCTGAAGAGGCTGCCTGTGAATTGACGAAAACGCAGGGGATAGGTCATCCTCACGTACGCCAAAACCGTAAGCCATATAAAAGCCAACAGCGTTAGCCAATCTTGGCCGCCAATCGAGCGTTCTATAACGTCCAACTCCTGCATGCCGGCAAGGTACAAAAGGAGTCGGGTAGAAAAATTACCTTAGCATGGTGAATCCTTTTAGTTCCCGAATCCACTTCCGCAATACGGGCCTGCTTATTCTACGACTGGGATACGGCCTAAGCTTTGCCTTCATTCACGGCTTACCCAAGCTCTTGGGCGGATATGATCGTTGGGAGGCACTCGGCCGCAAAATGACCTATGTAGGTATTGATTTCTGGCCGGTCATGTGGGGACTCTCCGCGGCTCTTGCCGAGACCTTTGGAGGGCTCTTGATTGCCATTGGATGGGTAACCAAACCGGCGGCCGGATTCTTGGCCTTTACTATGATTGTCGCGGCAGCAATGCACCTCGGACAAGGTGAAGGCCTCCCAGGCGCATCGCACGCCTTAGAGGCCCTCGTCATTTTCATCGCCCTGATCTTTACTGGATCGGGCAAGTATTCTTTAGAGCAGTATTTATTGGACCAATAAGGGCTTCATCAAGGAACCCTGCTCACTAGAGACTTCCACCCAGTACGTTCCATTGGCCACATCGCTCAATTCAAGGCGCACATCATGTGTTCCTTTTTGGTCGCTGTACCATAACTGTTGTACAAACTGTCCTGAGCTTTTGTACATGCGGACGTTCAACCAATCCGTTTGCTGATCAAAGGAAAGTCTGGTGTAGTCTCGCGCTGGCAGTGGGTAGAATTTGGCTTGAAGAGCCTCTTCTGTAAGCCCTACGGTGAGATCTTCACTTACGGTAATTGGATTAGCGGTGGATACCTTATCTCCACTATTAGCGCCGTTGCCATTTGCAAAGACCCCGACAGCATAGAAGGTAACGTCACCTGTTCCTGATGCTGGTGCAGTCCACTGAAATCCCCAAACATTCACGTTTCCCACTATGGCGATACTACTTGACGTGTGGGTGATATGACTTTGACTATTCCCGTTAATTTGCGTCCCGGCACCCGTGATAAAACCGCCAACCTTAGAATTATCCGAGCTTTTTTCAGCAGTAAGACTAAATCCGATTTCCGGTCCGTTAAACGTACCCCGATCCGCTGTGACAAACACATCATAAACCTCGCCCGGTATGTAACCAGAAGCGGGTATGCTTCCCAAATCAATATCAACGCTTTGATCCGTAGGGTTGCTTGCCGTATGGCAACCACTCGCGCAAGTCACTCCATTATCACCTGGAGAACCTGTGCGACCAGAAGGTCCAGCAGAACTGTTGGTTAAGGCCGGAGTGGTCATAAAAACTGCTGCCGCCGGCAGCAAAAGAAACAAGTAAACTTTTTTCATTTAGAGGACAGTTTAAGAGGTTGTGTTGAATAAGGGCGCAACAATAAATCCATTACATTTGTTCCGTTTTCAAACGAAGCATTGTTGCCATGGCCAAAACCGATCAATTTCAATCTCCGGATTACTACCTTTTTGATGATTTGCTCACTGAAGAGCATAAGCTCGTTAGAGACGCTACCCGCGATTGGGTGAAGCGCGAAGTGAGCCCCATCATTGAGGATTACGCTCAACGCGCAGAATTCCCAACTCAAATCATCAAAGGACTAGCAGAAGTCGGAGCCTTTGGACCTTATATTCCTCAAGAATACGGAGGTGCAGGTCTTGATCAAATGTCCTACGGACTCATGATGCAAGAGATCGAAAGAGGCGATTCTGGAGTGAGATCTACGTGTTCTGTCCAAAGTTCGTTGGTTATGTATCCCATTTTCGCCTACGGAAATGAGGAGCAGCGCCAAAAGTATTTGCCCAAACTCGCTTCTGGAGAATTCGTTGGTTGTTTTGGATTGACCGAACCCAACCACGGATCAAACCCAGGTGGAATGACCACCAACTTCGTTGAAGACGGAGACCACTACGTCCTCAACGGCGCTAAAATGTGGATCTCGAATGCTCCGTTCGCAGATGTAGCTGTGGTGTGGGCCAAGAACGAAGAAGGCCGCATCCACGGACTTATCGTCGAGCGCGGCATGGAAGGCTTTTCTACCCCGGAAACTCACGGAAAGTGGAGCTTGCGCGCCAGCGCAACTGGTGAGCTCGTATTTGAAAACGTACGTGTTCCTAAGGCTAATTTACTTCCCAATAAATCCGGCTTAGGTGCTCCACTCGGCTGTTTGGACAGTGCTCGCTACGGTATTGCCTGGGGTGCACTGGGTGCAGCCATGGACTGCTACGATACCGCCCTCCGCTACTCGAAGGAGCGCGAGCAGTTTGGAAGACCGATCGGCGGATTCCAATTGCAACAAAAGAAATTGGCGGAGATGATAACGGAGATCACCAAAGCCCAGGCCTTGACCTATCGTTTGGGCCAATTGAAAAACGAGGGACGAGCGAGTTCGGCTCAGATCTCCATGGCGAAGCGCAACAATGTGGATATGGCCTTGAAAGTAGCTCGTGAAGCACGACAAATGTTGGGTGGAATGGGCATCACGGGAGACTATCCGATCATGCGTCACATGATGAACCTAGAGTCCGTGGTGACCTATGAAGGTACACACGACATTCACTTGTTGATTACAGGACTGGATATTACCGGGCTGAACGCCTTTAAGTAATTCAATAATGCGCCACGGCGGGCTCGACCCAGTCTCCGTGTTCGCGTATGAGTTCAATCAATTCGTCAAGCGCATGTTCCGCTGGAATATTCCGCTTCACGACCTCTTTTTCCTTGTACAAGGTAATCTTGCCAGGACCGGTTCCCACGTAGCCGTAATCCGCATCCGCCATTTCACCCGGGCCGTTGACGATGCATCCCATGATGCCGATTTTCACGCCCTTTAAATGATCCGTGCGCTGACGAATCATGGCCGTAGTTTCCTGCAGATCAAAAAGCGTACGACCACAGCTGGGACAGCTGATGTATTCCGTCTTACTAATTCGGGTACGCGTCGCTTGGAGAATACCGAACATAGTCGCGTTCACTGTCTTAGCAGACACCCCAGCATCTGCCTCAGACCAGACGCCATCGCCAAAACCGTCAATAAGTAAAGCCCCAAAGTCCGTCGCCGAAAACAATTGAAAATCCTCTGCGCCTACGGCGCGATAAGCCCGCCGAACCACTACAGGAATCTCCTGGTTCAAGCGCAGCAACTCCATAAAGGCGCGTCGCTGCTCAGCCATGCCGTGGTCGTGATGGGTCTCGAGCACGAGGATGGCCGTGGCATCGGCCCGTAGGGCCAAAATAAGTTCCTCTGAAAAAAGATCATTCAAACCAGCGCGTACAAAATTTCGTTCGGTACTGCGCGGATGATCGCTCAGATACTGTTCGGCAGTCAAAAGAGGATAATGTCGGTCTTTCATTTCCCAGTACTGGGCGTTCTGAATGATGCCCAGCGTTCCCGGCAAATCGAAATCAACGCCGTGATTGCCTGCGAAGGCATAATCACAGGCTTGGTCGGCCAAGTTCCACTTATCCAAGGGCACGCTGTAGGTGTATCCTACCGGAAAGAGGGTAGCTGGAGTGATTTGATCTCGGTCACTGAAATCCGCAACAACCACCGGCACATTTTTGCCTCCGACATTGCCCACAGCTGCGGTATGTCGGCGTGTGTATTCAAAGGGATTGTACGGAAGTTCGTCCAGGCTTGGAATAGACTCCGCCACGCCACGCTTTAAGTAGCGTTCCGCCAATCGGCGCGCCACGGGAATTTCCGCTTCCGGCTCCTCGGTCAAGGAGACGCGAATGGTATCCCCTAGTCCGTCCTCCAACAGCGTGCCAATGCCCACCGCTGATTTAATTCGGCCATCCTCTCCTTCCCCGGCTTCGGTGACTCCGAGGTGCAAGGGGTAGTTCATGCCTTCCCGGTAGAAATAGTGCACAAGCAAACGATAGGCCTGAACCATGACCTGCGGATTGCTCGCCTTCATGGAAAGCACGATGTCGTGATAGTCCAGATCTCGGCAAATGCGAAGGAACTCCATCGCGGATTCCACCATCCCCAAAGGGGTATCACCATAACGGCTCAGGATCCGGTCGCTAAGCGAACCGTGGTTGGTTCCGATGCGCATGGCCGTTCCGTTCTCTTTACAGAGCAAGACCAGGGGCTCAAACCTCTTGCGAATTCGTTCTAACTCGGCCGCATAACTTTCGTCCGTATAGTCGATTTCCTCGAACTTCTTCTTGTCCGCGTAGTTGCCTGGATTGACCCGAACCTTCTCAACAATACCCGCCGCTATTTCCGCGGCATTTGGCGTAAAGTGGATATCGGCCACCAGGGGCGTATCGTAACCACGAGCGCGCAGTTCGTCCTTGATGGGGCCTAAATTCTCCGCATCACGTTTGCTGGGCGCAGTAATCCGCACCAATTCACAGCCGGCGTCGATCATCCGTATGGATTGCTCTACCGTTCCCTCGGTGTCCATAGTGTCGGTTGTGGTCATGGACTGAAGGCGAATAGGGTTCTCACCGCCAAACCCTACCGATCCAATCTGAACCGGACGTGAGGTAAATCTCTTGTGCTGAAACAAACTTTCGCAGTAGCGATAGTCTTCTGGTGTCATGTATTCTCTATTGAACGACGATTTTCTCGGTACGCAACTCTCGACCCGTTCGCGCCTGCAAGAAATACACTCCTGCTGGCTGATGACTCAGGTCAACCTCCCAACGGTATTCGAGCCTCGGCTCCACTTCTTCTCTGGCCACAACCCGGCCCTGAAGGTCGGTGATGGTCAGGACTGCGGTTTCTGCACTGCTTTGTGCGTACTCCACTGAGAAAACACCCTTGCTTGGATTTGGATAAACCTCCAACCACAGGGAAAGTTCTTCAGGCACGGAGAACCCGCTGGTTACCGTGAACTCATAATCGTGACGCGTTCCAAAGTCGGGCTTGAATACCTTGAGGATCCCGCCATCGACATCGCGCAATCGACAGTAGCCTGAGCCGTCGTTGTCCGCCCACCAGCTCAAACCGTTCTTACCGCTGTCGTTCAATCGGAAGTGATAACATCCTTGACTTAAGGAAAAGGTGTCCCTGTAAATGGTATTGTTGCCCAGGTTGTTGCCCGAATACAATACCGTTCCAAAAGCATCTTCCAAGGTCCAACTGGTCTGAAAACCCTTGGTATTGGTGCGCAACTCTAAGTAAATATCTTTAGGATGATCAGGGACCAATTCAATACTGCGCTCTTGTCGATCATTCCATGATGTGCCGTCAACTCCCTGCCCATTTACGTCGATAATTTCCGCATAGAACATCGAAGGAAAGAGGGTTCCAACATAACCCACCGGGAGATCGACCAATGCGCTTTCCCCATAGGCCAAGTTTCCGGTCCAGGTGTGAACCGTAGGCCCTCCACCGGCGGCATACTGAATCTCAACACTGGTCAGAGGTGTGGCCCCGTAGTTTTTAATCTCGACTTGCGCATTTCCGCAAATGGGATTCATGCGTCGGTACTCTTCGTGATCACTGGGTGCCAGAACATTCTCAATGGCCGCATCCAGAGTTCGGTTGAATCCGCCGTACTGGAACAAAACTGCGCTGAAATAATAAGAAGGTGTCTGGGTTCCACTCCAAGCGTAGTTCTGAATACCTAAATCGACCTCATGGGTTTGACCCGCCGTCAAATGAGGGGTCAGTTCATGCCAGTATCCCGTGGCCTTTGACCCCGGGCACCAGTTGGCCCGATCATAGAGCCAGGTTCCACCTTGCGGATAAATGGGGTTTAACCCACAATCGTCGCGCCACATGCTTTGAGTCACATGCTGCGTTCCATCGACGAAGACGTAGTAATCACGCGGACAAAACTCAGCGCAATTGACATTATTGTCGAACCCGTGTCCGCTCGTAATGACTCGCATTGCCGCTCCCTGCATGCTTGCATCCATTGGGATATCCTGGGGTGCTAAGAAGAGGGAGTCGACCGTTGATTGATTCTGATACTGAAAGCTTCGATTCACCAACGTGGTCATGGACAAAACATCCCGAGGCGGGGTCCCTTCAATCATGTGAAACACCACGGTCGCTGAAAAACCACTCGACCAACCGCTGTACCGCGCGCGGATTCGAACACTGTCTTGAAGAAGCATTTGATAGTCGGTAACATCGTAATAGAAGCGGTGGCTCCAGTTGTTGTTGTAACCCTGTTGATTTCCAGCCATATATCCTCCATATGGCGTAATAGCTCGACCCAATTCATAGTCGTCGAAGACTTCAAAGACATTCCATGTGGTATCGATGACCGTTCCATTGGTATCGATACTGGCAATAGTAGAATCGAACGTTCCGGTGGGAATTTGTGCAATGATTTGAGTGGTGTAATCCCAATCACTGCAACCACTGCTGGCGCAGCCCATCTCGTACTCCATAACGACACGCCCATAGGTCTGCCCGACTGGGAAAACAGCCCATTCATCGTAATTTCCATACCAGGTCATGTCCATAGCCTGTTGAGCCGCTACAATGGTTGTGTCTCCAGGGGCAGCTTGAGTTGTAAATGCTAAGCCTAGAACAAAGGCAAGTAGCCGTCCTTTCCTATTCATTTCTTCAATTTTTGATCAACTTCCGTGACACCACCAGAAACGATAAACTTCATGATCTCCGCCGGATTGGCATCAATCGGGGTCACGTATTGCTTAGGTACTAAAAAGAGTTGCCCGCTAAAGGCGTAACTGTGCGGAACGTAGACGGCGATTAAATCTTCTTCTACGTGAATTCTACTCAAGTCTTCCTCCGTTACAAATCCGAGGCGCTCAATCCCTGAGTGCTCATAGAGTTTAATACTCACCGGTTTCTTGAAGGCCCTCTTGGATCCGACAAAAGCCTGAATGAGATCCTTCATGGAGGTATAAATCAAGTTGACCAAAGGGGCGCGAGTCAACAAGTTCTCAAGGAATGTGATGATGGGGAGGGTGATTAAATACGATCCTATCCAACCAATCAAGGTGATGGCCAAAACCATGGTTAGAATACCCAGACCTGGATACTCAAAGGGCAATAGACCATCGACAATAATGAAGGCCTCATAGAGAACATAAACCGTCACCCCAATGGGCACGAGGTATAAAAGTCCCTGAAGAAAATACTTCGCGAGCGTCTTCATGGGGCTAAGATAGCCATTCTTGCATCGAAACTCTTTGCTCACAAATACTTGATAATCAGCATTTTTTATTACTTTCTAATCCAAATCAAAACCCATACTTGACGATGAAAAAATTAATTGCACTCTCCTTCCTGTTTGTGCTTCCACTCATAAGCTGGGCGCAAGACGAATCGTCCGAGGAGGATTCTGGACCCGCGTACATGATGGTCCAGCTCACGTACATCCTTCCTGAAATTGGCATGGAAGATGAGTTTGAAGAAGCGGTTCTCAAACACAATGAAAAGTACCACAGTGAATCCCCATACAGCAGTCAACTTTGGCGTGTGCGATCTGGTGAAGACGCAGGCTGGTACATTTGGACCATGGGACCCATGATCTATTCAGACCTGGACGGTGCTCCCGGAAAAGGAGACCACAATGATGCTTGGAACAAGAATGTTGCGCCCATGATCTCCGAATACGGGCATAATGAAAACTGGGTCTATAAAGAGGATTGGTCCCATTCTGAAGGTTCCCGAAACGATCATGAAATCGTGTGGTTTATGGATGTTGAGGAAACCGAGAAGGACCGCTTTGGTGCCTTTATGAATAAAGTAGGTAAATTGTATCGTGAAGTCGACAAGCCCTTCATGAGCTGGAGTGGTTCGTTTACGTCTTATGGACGAGACTATGCTTTGGTCATCCCCTTTGCTGACTACTCGTGGTTTGATACCAGTAACTGGGATATTGAAACCGACTTTGACGAAATGTACGGAGAAGGCTCATGGGAGATGGGCATGGAGATGATGGACGAAATTGTAGTGAAACAGACCGACGCGCTTTGGGATCGTGTCAAGTAATATTCCCCTTTGATCAAACCCTGAAAGACCCCGCCAAGAGCGGGGTTTTTTATTGGAGTTCCTCGCGGACTTTGAAGAGCGTGGTTAGGCCCTGGAAAGGGCTCAGGCAACAATGATATTCGGACAGGAAACCTTGGAATTTCCGGTGATCACGGGGACCGCGTCTTGGTATACTCTAACCAAAGCAATTAATCACAAGAGCTTATACAACACTGGTCGGCTTGGACTGGCGTCGTTTTCAAAGGGTGCTACCTGAAGGCTCAGCATATAGGATCCGTCGACGGCTCGATCTGGGATGTAGATGAGTTCGGTAATCGTAGCATCGAGGCGAGGCGCGTCTGGGTAGTTCCAAAAGGCATGGTGCGACAAGAGCTTGCCTCCGTCGTACTCCCGGTCCACAGAAGGCAGGTCGATCAATAAATGCTTGACGTCATTCATGCGAAGAAAGAGCGCGGCATGATGGTCCAGGTAAGGCGGGTTGGTATTGCTGTACTGACGCTCTCGCTTGCTATCGGGGTTGGGGAGGGTTCGAAAAACCACGGCTTCCGGCTTCTTTCCAGCGAGGGCCGCTTCCACTTGATCCAACATGATGACTTCATCCTCTCCGCGAACTTCAGGCTGAATACTGATGAGCTCTGCCGAGAAAAAGAACTTCTTCAAGGACTTGTTGACGCTGTACCACTCCTTCGAAATGTGGCCCACGCACTCGGTGTGCGATCCATTTCCATGGGGGTTAAAGGTGACATCCCTGAAATTCACGGATCCTCCGCAGCTCACTTCACCCACAAACTGATCGGTCACCACCGGCTCAATTTTGACGGGCGGCACATACCAAGCTCGAGCTGTGTATTCCTCGGTGCTCAATGGAAGTGAAAGATCAATAGGGTCACTGAGGTCGAAGGCCAATTCGCCTTCGGGATAAGAAATGCGTGCAATCATGGAATCCGAGTTCATGACTCCCAAGGTACAAAAGGGAATATTTTGGCGTACTTCTTATGCGGATCCGCTTGAACAAGTATTTCTTTACCAGAAACAGGGTGCTCGAAATCGAGGCTGAAGGCGTGTAAATACATGCCTTTACCCGTGAGGAGCTGATCGGGTTTACAGTAGCTTCGATCCCCGAGAATGGGGTGTCCGGCCTCCGACAGGTGGATGCGCAATTGATGTCTTCGCCCCGTTTCAGGCTTCAAGCGCAGAAGACTGAGGCTTCCGAATCGCTCGGAGGGCGCGCTGGCCAATCGCTCAAAATGAGATAGTGCCGGTTTATCTTGAATGGGACGATCATACGTCCCGCATTCCGGCGGAGTTCCCAGAACAATGGCATAGTAGGTTTTTCGCACCTCCCGTTGCGCAAAAAGGGCACTTAGGGCCTGAACGGCAGAACGCGTTTTGCCGACGAGTAAGGCGCCACTGGTTGCGTAATCCAAGCGGTGAATGGTACGGGGCGAACACGCATCGCGCTGGTTACTTGGCTGCAGATTTGGAGGCAGTGCATTCATTAAGGTACGTCGACGGTTTCCACTAACGCCAATGCCCACAGGCTTGTGAACCACGGCCAAATAATCATCTTCGTACAGAACGGGAATATCCAATTCAAAGAAAGCTCCTGACGGTAAATCCGGAACCCCGAGCAGGGTAATTTCGTCCCCTGTATGAACCATCCGCGCCGTACTCGCCTCCACTCCATTCAAAAGCACCTTGCGGGCCTTGATGGCCTTCTTCCAGGCCGACTTTGACGCACATTCTTCGAAGAGGCCAACGCCGTACTCTTGAAGGCGCATCGGCTCCATCTCTTCTTCTACGATATGGATGAAGGAGACCAACTTAGTCTTCTTGGATATAAAATAAGTCGCTGGCGATTCCGTCTGAACGGAAGCGCCTCCACGGCGCGATGCGAATGTATCCGTCCTCTTCCACCAGCTCTCCTGCGGCCTGAGCTGCCGAGACTTCTTGATCGAAGTGAGCCCTAAGTTTCGGCGAGAATTCGGAAAGGCCGTCACGCCGAAGGCCGTCCGAAAGGCGCAAGCCCGTCATAACCCATTCATTGTAGCGATCGACTTCGGAAAGCTCTTCTTGCTCGTGGAGGGATTCACCCTTTTCAAGGGCTTGCAAGTAGTGTGCATTGTTCGCCACATTCCAACGACGGGCCTGTCCGTCATAACTGTGGGCACTCGGGCCGATGCCCAAATAAAGCACTCCGTGCCAATAGCTAGTATTGTGCTTGGAGCGATGCCCCGGACGCGCAAAATTGGATACTTCGTAGTGATCGTATCCTGCCGCTTGCGCGGCCTGGACAAGGGCGTGGAACTGATCTTCGACTAGTCCGTCCTCCGGCATTTGAACACTCCCCTTTTCAACTTGATGGGCCAGTGCCGTGCGCGGTTCCACGGTCAAGGCGTAGCTCGAGAAATGAGGCAACTCAAAGTCCAGTAGACGCTTGACCTGCTCAGTCCACTGCTTCAAGTTCATCTGGGGCATCCCATAGATCAAGTCTGCCGTTAGATCCCGAAAACCGAAGCTGCGCGCTTCTGAAATGACGCGAATCGCTTGGGCAGCATCGTGGCTTCGATTCATCATCGAAAGCCACAGATCGTCAAAGGCCTGAATCCCTATGGAGAGTCGATTGATGGGGCTCCCTGAAAGGTGTTGAAGGCGGGTCATGGTGAGGTCGTCGGGATTGGCTTCGAGGGTCCATTCGGCGTCGGGGTTGATCTCGTATTCAGAGTCGAGAACTTCAAATAGTTCATCGAGCTGAGTGGTGGTCAACATGGATGGAGTGCCCCCACCGAAGTAGAGGGTCTGGAAGGTGAGGGTAGACCAAGCATCGCGCCGTAGGCGCAGTTCCTTCTTCAGGCCCTCGACCATCTCAGGAACCCGATGGAGGGTGGTGCTGAAGTGAAAATCACAGTAGTGACAGGCTTGACGGCAGAATGGAATATGGACGTAGAGGCCCGCCATCACTTGTTCAGTACGATGCGAAAGGTGGTGCCTTTGTCTTTTTCAGAGCGGACGATGAAGATGCGTCCTCCGTGGTAGTCCACGATGATGCGACGAGCTAGGGACAATCCAAGACCCCAACCGCGTTTCTTGGTGGTGAAACCGGGGTTAAAAACAGTTTTCCATTGGGTGCTTTTGATCCCTTTCCCGCTGTCTTGCAGGTCGATTTGCACCTGCTTGCCCTTGTCTCGGACAGTGAGGCAAATCTTGCCCGCTCCTGCCATGGCATCGATGGCATTGCGAATGAGGTTTTCGATGACCCATTCATACAGTGGAACGTTCAAAGGTACTTGGACGCTTTCGGTGATTTCCGGCGTATTGAACTCGAAGTCTACTTTGCGGCCCGAACGCGCTTTGAGGTATTGCATTGCGCTTTCGGTGGTGGCCACGATGTCCTCCGGGCGGATTGTCGGCATGGAACCAATCTTGGAAAAACGATCGGTAATGACGTTCAGTCGATGAACATCCTTTTCCATCTCACCCAACATATCTTCCGGCACTTCTTGGGTGCGGAGAATTTCAATCCAACCCAATAAGGAGCTGAGTGGCGTGCCGATTTGGTGGGCCGTTTCTTTCGCCATTCCCGCCCAGACCCGATTCTGCTCCAATCGTCTCGAGGTACTGAAGGCATAATAGGCGATCAGAATAAAGAGGGTCATGACCAAGAGGATGACCAAGGGATACCACTGAAGCTGTTGGAGCAGGAGGCTGTCTTTGTAGTAGATATAGACCCGTTCCCCTTCGAGGTACTCGATTTCGATGGGCTCCTGTTCGGCCTTCATTTCCTCGAGTTCGTTTTCGAGGTAGCCCGGACGCTGGACCTTATTGGTGTCGAGGTTGTTCCATCCGTTGATGTTTCCTTCAGCATCGGTCAGGATAACGGGAACGGTCTTGTTGTCTCGGATGACTTGGAAAACGAAGCCGAGG
>CBFIEH010000008.1:0-93992 GCA_965661605.1 Flavobacteriales bacterium
CGTTTTTCGGTCGGCAAATATTCAAGACTTGAGAGCGAAAACAGTGCCCTTGATTCAGGATCCACAAGTCTTCATCCGGCAACTTCTCGGGGTCAATGCTTTTTTGACCGT
The DNA here is from genome assembly GCA_965661605.1 of Flavobacteriales bacterium. Taxonomy (GTDB): domain Bacteria; phylum Bacteroidota; class Bacteroidia; order Flavobacteriales; family ECT2AJA-044; genus ECT2AJA-044. The sequence continues at coordinate 112 of CBFIEH010000008.1, forward strand.
AGAGTGGATGCACGTCTGAGGCGTAGATCATAAAGGACTCGTTGAAAAGGGGAATCTCTCGGATTTCCGATTCTTCTAAAGGAGTAACCAAAAGGCCGATATCCAGTTGGTCTCCTTTCAAACGCTCAATGATTTCAAGGGTTTGCAGCTCTTCCACGACCAGGCGTACCTCGGGATGTCGTTCCGTGAAGAGTTTGAGAAAACGCGGCATCACGTACGGCGCAAGGGTAGGAATCACTCCAATCCGGAATTCACCTTCCATGGTCTCTTTATCTGATTTGATAATCTCTTCCAATTGGTGGAATTCGCGGAGGACTTGTCTTGCCTTCTTGACCACCGATGTGCCAAAAGGGGTCGGCTCAATAGGCTTTTTGGTGCGATCAAAGAGCAACATGCTCCATTCGTCCTCCAATTTCTTCACCTGCATGGTCAGTGTAGGCTGGGTCACGTGGCAAGATTCTGCGGCCCGAACAAAACTGCGGTGTGTGTCCAGGGCTACGATATACTCGAGTTGTTGAATGGTCATCTTAATAGAATTCGAAACGGTACTCCAGACCGATGTTCAACATCCACGTGCGGTTAAACGCTTCAACTTCGTCGACGAGAAATAGGTCCGTTTGACCGACAAAGTAGCGCGCATCCAAGCGCAAGGCTACATGACGACCAAAGAAGAAGTTAATTCCACCACCAAAAATCAAGGCGTTATCTCTTGTATTCCAATTCCGATCATTGAAATTGAGGTTTTCCGTATTTCGAATATCTCCAATGCCATTCACTGGGGGATCCACGCTAAAGCGCTCCAGAACTTCCCCTCCGGTGGCATAGCTGAAATTATAACCGGCCAAGAATCGAATGCGAAGCGGCCCATCGCCGAAATTCACCTGGGCCATTATGGGAATATCGAAGTAATTAATGTCGTATTCTTCTCGGTAGAAGCCCTCATACTCAATGCCGTCAATGGTAGCGGTTCCGTCTTGGTGAATGGTGGCGCCGCGACCACTCCAGCCGGGTTCAATCCGCAAGGAAAGTCGCTCAATGGGCTGATATTCAAGCACTAAGGCAAAGTTGCCGCCATACTTGCTAATGATGTCGATTTGACTCGTATCGCTGCTAGCATTCCAATCGCTGAGCGCGGATCCACCTTTCAGGCCCACGGTCAATTGGGCCTGGGCAGCCCCAGCCAAGGCTATAAACAAGCCGAGAATAAATGTTTTCTTCATAGTCTCTGTTTATGGAGCCAAGATACGAAACCGACTTATTTCGCGAATTGATATCGAACGATTTGTTCTATTCGGGTCTCGTTGATTTCCGTTGTGGCGCTGAAGACGACTTCGGTCCACCATCCCGACCATCGCTCAAAGCTGTACAGGCTTTTTTCTTCAAAGCTAAATGACCCATTTCCTAAGGGTTCCATAGCCTCTTCACCCATGGCTTGGCGCAGCTTGAGGTACTCATTGATGGCTACTCGCGCTTTTTCAGGGTCCACAGTGGTCTGAGTCTGAATGGTGGCCGTGCTGTCCCCTAATTCAGTAATGCGGGTTTCCAGCACTCCTGGCACCGGTCGATTGGCAAAATCAATGGGCACTTCTCGTTCCTGTCGCTTTACGGAGTCGCGGTGAATGGCAACATTGTATGCATTGAACAGCGTTTGATAGGGTTGGAGGGCGGTATTCTCCACCTGTTGCCGTTCATCGAGACGTCGTTTCATTTCCAGAACCAATTGATCCACTTCTTCGTCGGACATTTCGATTCCCGCCTTTTTGAAGGTCGTACCCACGTAATCAAAGATGGCGTCATAGACGTTTTGAACGCGATCCCAATTGCGCAGCCCAGTGGTATAACCTGCCGGATGGACTTTAATCTCGAGCTGCAGACTATCGGTTTGAGCGAGCACTTGGTCTACAGCATATTGCAACTCGGGAACGTCCGTAAACACATCGACTTTGAACCGCTCCGCCATCCAGTCTAGGGTATAACCCTGGGATGAAGCGGTAAGCACCTCTATGTAATCCGTTATGGAATCTTGTCGTTCGCGGAGAACGGTGTCTTTACGAGTAATTCGCTCCTCATAGCTGATGGTCAAGGTTCTTTGGTCTCCAACCTCCCACTTTGGAAGCAACAAGAGCCAGTCGTCCTGAGCTTGGGCCGAAAAGCAGCATAGAAGAAAGAGAATGGTGTACCTCATGGAACTAGCGAAGATAGGCTTCTGGGTAGGAACAATTACCTTTGACTTGTGAAGCACGGAAAACATCAATCCATTCGTCAACCTGAGTATGCTGGAGGCCCAAAAGCCCTTGACGCCTTCGTCAAGGAGAACGTTCGTTATCCTGAGTCGCGTATACCCGATCAGATCAAGGGTGTCGTGCGAGTTAAGGCTGACATCAACAAGAAAGGAGAGGTGGTTCGAGCAAAGGTTATTGCCGGCTTGGGCAAGGAATTCGACGATGAGGCGATTCGCGTGGTTAAGCTTTTAAAATTCCTGGTGCCCGAAAATCGAGATATTAAAATAACCTTTCACAAGCAGTTCAACATCACCTTTAACCCACCTAAGCCTCAACCCAAGCCCAAGGCCAAGCAGGTGAATATTGAAATCTCGTACCACTACACCCCAAAATCGAGGGATTAAAGGGTCTTGAGGTATTCAATGAGGGCGTTTCGGTCCGAGTCGCTGAGTCCGTCACCAAAATAATGTCCTTGATTGCTGTATCCCGGGAGAGACGTATCGTACGTCTGCTTGTCTGTCGGCCCTGTTTCCTCCGTAAAATTCAATCCAACCTGATCCAGGTTGTAGTCCATGTCGTCGAGCGTTCTTCTCCAAAAAGCAGGACGATCACTGCTTTTGAGTAAGGTCCATAAATCCGGAACGCTTCCATTGTGGAGGTATGGGGCCGTAGCCCACACGCCATCTAAAGGAGGGGCGAGGTATCCACCTTCGGTTTCAAATCGTGCCGTAGGCACTGTGGTTCCGTACCAACTACCATTGTACCACTCTTCAAAATCTGCCAAGGCAAAATGGGCATCCGCGAGCAAGGGATCTGTTCCGACATCCGATATGGGAACCAGGTAATTGGGATAAGTCTCGTTTTCACCGTAGGACCCGTGACAGCGCGCGCAGTTGTTGTCAAAGACGATTTTCCCAGCATCGACGAGGATTGGATCCGTGGCCTCGGGAAAGGCGGGAGGGTCAAGGCTCTTGATGTAGGCCATCACATCCGCGGCATGCGCATCAATAGCACGTGCTTCGTTGCTGTCCGTAAGGGTCAGAAGCGCCGCAGCGGTTGAAATCTTGGCGTGATCTCCGCGTCCGCTCCCGGTGTAGAACTCTGCGTTTTTCTTTTTCATGAGCCACCAAGCGGGCACATCGGTAGGCACTACTTCATTGTCGTAGGTGAATTGAGGATCATCCAACCAGGTCAAGTCATCGCTTTTTCGATGAGCGACTAGGACTTGGGTGAGTTTATCTGCAGGATTGACGCCCACCACTTCGGTAACAACAGCAGGCCCTGTAACGAGGGTTCCACGTCGGAAATTGGCCAAGGCAGCGGCTTCGTCGCTATCGGCTCCGTAAAACGTGGCGATGGCGATATCGAGGGCAGGTATGACCGTAGCGCCATTGGAGGTAAAGTCACCGAAGGAATTGCCCAGCCCTTCGATGTACTGACCGCGCAGTTTTTGGCCATGGCATTGAAAGCAGTTAGGGGAAACCACACGTGTGCCGTTGGCGTGGTCTATGGCGGTGAATTCAGGGCCAATGACCGCATTGTCACCGCTACGGTTAAGAACGTTTTCGTTATTGATTCCGATCACTTGGGTGAATAGGTCATAGGGGATACCCGATCCAATGTAGTTTCCGGTGACCAGGAAATCACGACCGGCTGTGGGATCGCCGCTTCGCTGAGGCTCCGAATCGATGCTGGAGTAACTCGCATCACCTGGTCCATCGTTGTTGTTTTTGTCTTTTTTGCATTGAGCTAGCGTCAGGACAAAGAACACGCTAGAGCAGAGGAGTAGTGTACGCTTCATGGTCTTAAGAATTGAAAAAAGCCGGCCTCGAAGGAACGAGACCGGCCGTGCCACCTATGGCTATTGAAGGCAACCTAAAAATCAGCAATAGCCTGAGCGCCGAGGCGCCCTAATGTTTCACGACCACTTTAAAGATAAGAATTAATGAACGCGAACGCCCTTGAGATAGGTTAAGTTGATGTTACTCTCGGCCAAAGCACTCGGGTCGGCCACCATCCAATCGGTGCTCGGCACAATAAAATCCGCGCGCTTGCCTACTTCCAGGCTACCTCGGGATTCTTCCCAAAAACCTGATTTGGCCGCCCAAAGAGTCATGCCCATGAGCGCCTCACGGCGCGATAGTCCGTTTTCGAGCTGAAATCCACCCTCGGGAAAACCTTGAACATCTTGCCGAAACACAGCAGCGTAGAAGGTCCACTTGGGATTGATGTCCTCAACGGGGAAGTCCGTTCCCAGGGGCATCCAGCCGTGGATATCGAGCAAGTCGCTGTAGGCGTAGGCGTGCGCGATGCGTTCCGCACCTAATCGATCCTCCGCCCAGTACATGTCCGAAGTCGCATGGGTTGGTTGAACGCTGGGGATCACTTCAAATGCGGCAAAGGATTCGTAATCAGAAGGCGTCACGACCTGGGCGTGCTCAATACGCCAACGGCGATCGTTGTCTTTTTCCAAGACTTGTCCGTATACGCTCAAGACCAGGGCATTTCCACTATCACCGATGGCGTGTGTATTCACCTGAAAATCACTTTCAATGACGCGGCGTACGATCTCCGTCAAACGAGTGCTGTCCGTAATCAAAAGACCGCGCCAATCGTGACGGTCGTGGTAAGGTTCTTTTAAATAGGCTCCGCGAGAGCCAAGCGCACCATCGCAGTAGACCTTGAATCCGCGCACGGTCAAGTGTTCACTTTTGTAGACACCGTTCTCTAGGTAGTAATCCAATTCTTCGTCCTCGGCTTGAGCCCAAATGCTCAGGGGGAACTTCAAGGTCCCAGCCTTTTGAATACTGTCAATAAAGGAGATGGTCTCCAGCGGTAAACCGGCGTCCATAACCCCGGTGAGCCCTACATCGAACAGATCTTGTTCGGCCTGGACCATAGCTCCGGCTAGGGCACTCCAAGACTCTTCTGGAAGGCTTTCGCGAAGCTGGCCCGAGGCTGCATCAATGCACACTCCCGTGAGTCGTCCTTCTTTTTGAATCAGTTCTCCTCCGGAAATTTCCGTTTCCGTGGTGAAACCGGCTATTTCCAGAGCGTGGTCGTTAGCGATAAGCGCATGTCCATCGATTCGGGTGAGCGCTACAGCGCGGTCAGGGAAAAGCTCATTTAATCGATCATTGACGGGATACTCTGGAATGGCCCAATCATTTTGATCCCACCCACGACCCAGAATAGGGCCATCGGTGACCTCTTGGGAAAAAGCCGCAACACGCTCCAGGCACTCTTCCCAGGACTGAGTCCCAGTGAGGTCAACGCGTAATTTTTGACGTGCGAAGTTGCGGAAATGGGCATGCGCATCGATGAGCCCTGGGTAACAAGCTCTCCCTTGCAGGTCGAGTTCTTCGCTTACGGTATATGCCTTAGAGAGCTCTTCATAGCTGCCTACAGCTAGAACAGCCCCATGAGCTACTACAAAGGCTGAAAGGGTGTCAAAATCCTCTGAGCAAGAGTAAATGGTGCCGTTGTGGACGAGGAGATCTGCTGGAGTGGGAGGCTTGGACATCGTGCCGCAGGCACTGAGGATTGCCCCAATTCCGAAGGTGATTACAGTTCTTGTCATAAGGTGTTTATTATTACGTATCGCTCAGGGTCGTCCGAGTACCTCTATTCTTTTTGGAACCTCGTTCTTCAGTCTATTGCCCTTGGCCTCTGCCAGATTTGCTAAGGGTAAGAAGACGCGTTCTACGGTCGCGTGGACGTCGACGTCTTTAACCTCTACCGCGCGGCTCTCCAATTGGTGAATTCCCAATTGAAGGAGGTCTTGTTCCGACTTCTTTCTGCGCTGATAGGATTGATATCCCATGATCAGCATAGCTATAGCCAGTAGAATGAGCACAATGGAACCCGCAATGAGCCAACGCTGCAGCACGATTCGCGCTTGAGCATCTTCATTCATCTTCTGCTTCATGGCATTAATGTCCAATAGGCTCGCGTTTTCTTGTTGAAGTTCTTTCAACTCCATGTAGCGCATCTGCGTCAATGCTTCTCGAGACCTTAACGTATCGTCAATGGTCATGGCCCTACGGGCCGATGTGTAGGCCAAATCACTCATCCCAAGAGCGTGCGCAGCTTTACTTTGCTCATCCAAAGCCATTAAAAGGCTCGAGGGGAAGGGAAAGGGCAATGACCGAAGTGCGTTCATTGGTCGTAATATCGATGTCGCCATTCATATCCTTCATGAAATCGTCGATAAGCTCGGTCTCAGCTCTATGACTTTTCCAATGCTCTCGGGTACATCCAACGTTCGATATATGTAGCGTGCTGAGGTCGGTGTGATGAATCAGATGTACCTTGATTTCTTTATTGGACGTGTGTTCGAGAATTCTCTTGATCAGGTTGCGAAGAATGAACCTCATGCGTTCCAAATCCGCCCGAAAAGCTTCGTTTTCTCTCAAATCTAGGTCCCAGCTGACTTTTTGTTCTCGGGTCACGTGATTGAACCGATCCAGTTGCTCTTGCAAGATTCCTCGAATCGGCACTTCTTCAAGGTGAACGCTCATGTCTGACCGAACTTTTCCCCAATGGATCAAATGATCAATGAGATGCTGGGTCTGGTCTAAGCGATTCAGAACGTCTGGACCGACATCTTCCATTTCCTCTATGCTCCAGTCTCCCTGGAACATCAATTGTAAAATAGATTTCAATCCTGATAGTGGTTCCCGAACATCTCGGCTGAGCATATTCAGTATGCGCTCTTGAGTTCCTTTCGATTGAAGCAACTCATCTCGCTGTTCTTCAATAACTTGGCTTTTAGTCACCTCGTCTTTCAAGGCTCGACGTAAGCGGATTGTCCGAAGGACTTGGTTGGCCAATGTTTGAAGTCCGAAGATTTGATCCGGACTCAACTCACGTGGTTTGTTGTCCAAAACACACAGGGTTCCTAGTGCATATCCTTCTGGGGTTACTAAAGGAAATCCAGCATAGAATCGGACACTGGGATCGTTGACCACCAGTGGGTTTTCTGCAAAGCGCTCATCTTCGAGCATATTGCCCACAATCATGGGCTCTTCTTGAAGGATGGCATGAGAACAGAACGCGATTTCTCGGTCTGTTTCTGACCATTCAGTACCTACTTTGGATTTAAACCACTGTTTTTCCGCATCGATTAATGTGATCAATGAAATTGGGGTTTCCGCAATCTGAGAAGCGAGTACGGCTACTTCATCATAGGCCTCTTCCGGCTCAGAGTAAAGCAGATCCAATTCGTAGAGCGCCTCAAGTCTTTCGGTTTCGTTATGTGGAATTCCCGGTTTAATCACGGTTGGAAAGGTACAAAATAGGCTCGCGCCAGTTCCTAACAATCTGTTAAGTGAACAGCAAATGGGTAGAAATGGTCACGAACACGATAATTTGGCCCCATTTCATGGTGTTTTGGTAGCCTTCGTGTTCCCAAAAGCGAGCAGCCCATCTGCCGCTGATGTACGAAACGGTCGAAAATATAAGCAAGGCTTGAACCAGGAACACACCACCTAAAAAGTATGCCCACTGAACAGGGGTCAATCCGCGCTCGGTTGCGGTAGGGATGAACTGAGGAAGAAAAGCCAAGAAGAATAAAGTGACCTTGGGGTTGAGCAGGTTCATGGTTATGCCCTTGACATAGAGCTTGCGAAGATCGGAACGATCTACATTTCCCAATGAAATTTCCTCATCAGACCGCCAAACTTGCCAGGCCAGGAAGAGTAAATAAAGTCCTCCAGAGACTTTTAATGTCTGAAAGGCGATTGGATTAGTCTTTAAGAAGACGGCAGCTCCAAAAGCGACAACCGTCATGTGCACGAGAAGCCCACTGCAAAGGCCCAAGGCGGTGGCAACGCCGGCTTTCCAATGTCGACTAACACTTTGCGTAATAACAAAAATGAGATCCGGACCGGGGGACAAGGTCAAGAGAATACTCGCGGTCAAAAAAACACCAAGATCAGCGAGACTCATCAGGCGTTTTTCTCACTGAGCATGCGCTCCAATTCTTGTAACTCGTCTCGGTATTTTGCCGCGGCTATGAAGTCCAACTCTTTTGCCGCTTTCTCCATCTCCTTGCGGCTATGCTGTATCGCCTTCTTGAGCTGTTCGGCATTCATGAATTGAAGAACAGGATCAGCTACAGCAGCAGCTTTTTCGGCTTCGACAACCTTACTGCTGTAGGCAGAAACGGTGGTTTGACCAAGAATCTGTTCCTTTGATTTCTTTAATGGAGTAGGAGTAATGCCGTGCTCTTTGTTATAGGCCATTTGCTTTTCTCGACGTCGATTGGTCTCGTCAATCGTTCGCTGCATACTGTCGGTCATCTTATCCGCATACATGACCACCAAGCCATTGATGTTTCGCGCCGCACGACCAGCGGTCTGAGTCAATGATCGCTCGGATCTTAGAAATCCCTCTTTATCAGCATCGAGAATAGCGACCAAAGAGACCTCTGGCAGATCAAGTCCTTCACGCAGTAAGTTGACGCCCACTAGCACATCAAATACACCTAAGCGCAGATCACGCATGATTTCAACGCGCTCTAGAGTGTCTACATCGCTGTGAATGTATCGGGTGCGCACATCATAGCGAAGTAGGTACTTGGTCAATTCTTCGGCCATGCGCTTGGTCAAGGTGGTCACCAAAACGCGCTCTTCCTTCTCGACGCGTTGTTGAATTTCCTCTAACAAATCATCGACTTGATTTACACTGGGCCGAACGTCGATTTGCGGATCAAGGAGTCCGGTGGGGCGAATAACTTGTTCGACAACAATTCCGCCAGATTCCTCCAGTTCAAAATCAGCCGGAGTAGCTGAGACGTACAGGGTTTGATCCGTCAGTCCCTGAAACTCCTCAAATTTGAGCGGACGGTTGTCTAGGGCTGCAGGCAATCGAAAGCCGTACTCAACAAGGTTTTCTTTTCTAGATCGATCCCCACCGTACATCGCCGAGATCTGAGGCACGGTCACATGACTTTCGTCAATGACCATGAGAAAATCATCCGGGAAATAATCCAAGAGACAGAATGGGCGCGTTCCCGGCTGCCGCCCGTCTAAATAGCGGGAATAATTCTCGATACCACTGCAATAGCCTAGTTCCCGGATCATTTCAAGATCAAAGTTGGTCCGCTCCTCAATCCGCTTTGCCTCAAGAGGACGCGCAACATCCTTGAAAAATTGAACGCGGTCGGTCAAATCGTCTTGAATCTCGTGAATGGCTCGCTGTAGGTTGCCTTTTGAGGTAACGAAGATGTTGGCCGGGTAAATGGTGACCCGATCGAATTGCTCTAGTCGCTCATTACTGTACGGGTCAAAAGATTCAATTTCCTCAATTTCATCTCCCCAGAAATGAATGCGAAAGGCGATATCCGCATAAGCGGGAAAAACATCCACCGTATCTCCCTTGACTCGGAAATTTCCCCGATTGAATTCGGCTTCAGTACGAGCATACAAGCTTCCTACAAGACGGTGCAGGAATTTATTGCGGGGAATGACCTGTCCCTGCGCAAGCTCTATGACATTGTTGTTGAACTCTTCCGGATTACCAATCCCGTAAATGCAGCTTACAGAGGCTACTACGATGATGTCCCGACGGCCCGATAAGAGTGAGGAAGTAGCGCTCAGTCGAAGCTTTTCAATCTCATCGTTGATGCTCAGGTCCTTTTCGATATAGGTTCCCGAAACGGGTATAAACGCCTCTGGCTGGTAGTAGTCGTAATAGCTCACAAAATACTCCACGGCGTTGTTGGGGAAGAATTGCTTGAACTCCCCGTAAAGCTGTGCAGCTAGCGTTTTGTTGTGGCTGAGAATGAGGGTTGGCCGCTGAACTTCTTGGATGACGTTGGCGACCGTAAAGGTCTTTCCAGAACCGGTTACCCCGAGCAAAACCTGCGATGCCTCTCCATTACGAAGTCCATCGCTGAGCTCCTGAATGGCCTGAGGCTGATCTCCCGTTGGCTTAAAATCCGATTCCAGTTGAAACTTCATTCCTTACTCACCCGCTTCGTTTTTCTCCACTTCGCGAACGAGCTTCATTTTGTCTCGCAATTGCTCAATTTTCACGCGTTGCTCTGCAATACTCTTTTCAACTTGAGCAACGAGCGGATTGCTCTTGTTTCCGGTAGGAGAGAGGAGTTGGATGTTTGCTTCCAAAGTGCGCAGTTCATCCTGTGCGCCGTTCAACTCTCTTTTGATTTGATCTTTTTCCCGATTCAAATCACGACCGCCTTTAGCCGCCAGAATTTCGATCTTGTTCTTGAATCGTGCAGCCCCTTTTTCTTTTCCGCTGAGCTTCAACTGATCGAACTTAAGGTCCACCAATTGACGCCAGTTCTTGTCGATGCCCATTTTGCCTCGAGGAACAAAACCAATCTCACGCCAGCGAGCCATGAAGTCCTTAAGCGTGGCCACAGCCTTTCCTGAATCCGCTTCCGGAGCGTAGGCCTCCAATTCAGCCATCAGCTTTTCTTTGGAGGTGTAATTTGCTTCATAGGCTGCGTCTTGCTCCGCAAAGTGCGCCTTACGGCGCGAGAAGAAATGATCACAGGCATCGTGGAATTTCTTCCACGTCTTTTGATTGTCCGAATGGGCAACCGTACCGACTTTCTTCCATTCCCGCTGAAGCTTTTTTAAGGCCTCGGCCGTTTCTTTCCAGTTCTCGTTGTCCTTCAGAGCCTCCGCCTTGGCAATCAGGGCCTCGCGCTGTTCCAAGTGTTGCTTGTATTCGTCTTTTAGGCTCTTGTAGAATTCGTTTTTCGCATGATTGAATTGACGAAGCGCCTCACGGAATCGGTTCCAAACTTCGGTACTCTTGGCCTTGGGAACACGACCTGCTGCTCTAAACTCGTCAGCCAAAGAACGAACCTCTTTGATCTTTTTCTGCCATTTCCCGTGCGAATCAATCTGCCCCTTTGCAATGACTTCGATTTTATCGCAAATGGCATGACGCGTCTTCAGGTGTTCTTCCCATTCCCCTTTGAGCTTGTCGTAGTGGGCATGACGCTTATCGTGGATTTCTTTGGTGATCGCCGAAAAAGTCTCCCAAATGTTCTTGCGGTGCTCTTTAGCGACGGGTCCACCTTCTTCTTTCCACTCTTTGTGCAATTCTTGAAGACCCTTGAAGGCTTCATGTACATTCTCTAAGGCGGCGAGCTCTTTTGCTTTCCCGATAAGCTGCTCTTTGTGCTCCAAGTTTTTCTTGAAGTCTAGGTCGCGAAGCTCGTCGTTCAGTCGCAGGAAGTCGTAGAAATTCTCGACGTGGTGGTGATAGGTTCTCCATACTTCACTGCTCGATGCGCGCGGTACGGGACCAACCTCTCTCCATTGGCCCTGAAGCTCTCGGAAATGCTGAAAGGTCTCTGAAAACTTCTCTTCGCTCTGAAGTAAGCCCTTGATAGACTCGATGATCTCTTCGCGTTTCTTCAAGTTATCGTTCAGGCGCTTTTCCAAGTCTTTGACGTAGGCCTGGCGCTCCTTGCGATACGTATCAATCAATTGCTTGAATTGATCTCGAATAGGCTGTTCAAACTCAAAGTCGATCTCATTACCTCCTTCGGCGACAAAGGCTTCGAGCCCTACCAATCGTTCGGCCTTCGCCTTGGTAAAGAAGTGATGTTTGATTTGATCTACGTGCTCTTTGATGCTTTGCACTGGATGCTCCTGAACCAAATTTTGAGTCAAAGCGTAGAGTTCTTCTAGGCTCAAGGGCTCTAAATCTGGAAGCTGTATCACGAATTCTTCTACAATTTCTTCCGTTTCCTCTTCGTTCGAGGTATCCTGATCAACTTCTTCCAAAGTAGACCCTTCCTCAGAACCTGCTTCGATATCATCTTCAGCCGGTTTTTCTTCCGTATGAGCGACTTCTTCAACTTCTTCGGTCTTTGTTGACGATTCTTCAACTTCCACGGTCTCCGTTGACACCTCTTCAACTTCGTTGGCTGGAGCTGCCTCTGTAGGCTCCGCCTTTACATCTTCTTTCACCTCCGGCGTAAGGTTTTGAGCTGTTGCTTCTTCAGCCGAATTGGCGGTGGTTTTATTTTCTTCTGTCATCTTGAATTTCTTCTGAAATGCCCTGCCTTTTGGGCAAAGGAGTGCAAATTTAACGAATCTATCGGTAGAATTCGCCCCAAAAAGACCAGGCAAATTCTGCTTGTGAAACAAGCATCCCATATCCGCTCTGAACGTAGGCTCCGCGCAGGTCGCACATCTTCATCGCGGCCGTTTTTTCGGGCCGATAAACCAGATCAAAATAGTAGTGCTGATCATCGATCTCCTTATAGGGCAAGGGTGGATAGGTATCCTCATTGGGATAGGTACCCAAGGGCGTGGTGTTGACGATGAGTCCAAACTGTTCCATTTGCCCAACTAAATCCTCATAGAGAACGGTTTCTGGGCCTGCGGCCCGATGCGCAATGGCATAGTCCACGCCAATGTGTGCTAGCGCATATTGAATGCCTTTTGAAGCTCCGCCGTTCCCCAGAACAAGCGCAGGCCGCCCCGACGCCAAAACTTGTTCTTGATCTAGCGCTTCTAAAAAACCCGACCAATCTGTGTTCTCGGCCCGTAGGGCCTGATCTTCGGGATCCATCACCAAAGTGTTGGCGGCTCCAATGGCCCGAACGTGTTCGCTTTGATGCTCAAGGCCCACAAATTCCAGGACGCGCTCTTTATAGGGTATGGTGACGTTGATGCCTACAAGTCCTGTTTGCTGAAACCACCAGGCGTTTAGATTATCGGGTAAATTGGGCAAATCAAAGAGTTGATAGGACCAATCGGGGATGCCTTCTCGAAAAAATTTTTCGCTGAAGTAGCGCTCACTAAAGCTGTGAGTCAGTGGATGTCCGATTAGGCCAAGGCGCTTCATGATTCTGATCGGTTTGCAGAGTATTCCAGTCCGAAAATGAGTCCTAGCCCCAGGAGCATGATTCCAATGGCTGCCCAAGTATGACCAAGACTAAAGTCCGGCCAATAATGTGCGTAGAGCAATACGATTTCTTGACCTTCGGCGTCTATGGCCGTTTTCAGTGGGCGCTGCCAAGGCCAGATGATGAGCAGGGAGCCAAAGACAAACCCAGTGAGCAAGGCCATAGTGCGGTCGTGATAATTCCGAAGCAACCAGGCCAGAACGTTGGACAGTCCGATAAGCCCACCGATGCTTCCGGCGATAAAGAGGCTTAATAGGGGGAGGTTAAATTGGGTGACACTATCGATCAATAGAAGTTCGTAGTTCCCCATTAAGATAAGCAAGAAGGAGCCCGAGATTCCTGGAAGGGTCATACCGGAAATACTCACCGCGCCACAGATCAGTACATACCACCAGGCCGGATTTTCTTGCGCTTGTGGCAAGAAGGCCAAGGAAACGCTGATAATAAACCCAATGCCAGACCAAAGTTTGGCTCCCGGTGTCCAACGCTCAATGTTTCGGCCAATGAAGTACACCGAGCCCAGAATTAGACCAAAAAACAGGGACCAGATAAAGACGGGGTAGTGCTCGAAGAGGTATTCGAATACTTGTGCGATCAGGGAAACGCTCAGAACAATTCCAATGATGATGGCAAGGAGAAACCGGCCGTTGATGTAGAGACTAAACTCAGAAAAACGTCCTTGAACCAGAAGGGTCAGGGCTTTGAGGTCAAGGCGTCGCAGGGAGTTGATGAATTCTTCGTAGATCCCAACAACCAGAGCTATGGTGCCTCCCGAGACTCCGGGAATGATGTTTCCGGCGCCCATAAGTGTGGCTTTGAGCACTAAAATCAAGAAGGATCGGAAGTCGTTCATTCAGCCGCCGGTTTCCGTGTGGAAAGGCGTTCAAGGTAGTAAATCAAGGCGAATCCAAAGACGGCAAGCCCAATGGCGGTAAGGACTTGAGGGTCTCCGTCAAAAGCTTGTGGAAGTACACTTTTTTCGAGGAATGGAACTTCTTCTCCGTGGCTATCGATCCGTGTGGAGAGTACCTGTTTCCAAGGCCACACCTTGTTCAGGGATCCAAGCATGAACCCGGTGAGTAGGGCTACAGTCAGATCGTGGTAGCGGTCGAACATCCAGCTCAGCAGGCGGGAAAAGCTCAACAAGCCTACAGCACATCCCGCGAGGAAGACGGCCAGAACATCGGCCCGTAGGGCACTAAGACTATCGAGGATATGACGGTACTGACCCAAGAGGAGGAGGATAAAACTACCGCTGATGCCCGGTAGAATCATAGCGCAAATGGCCAATGCTCCACTGAGAAAGACAAACCACAAGGCGGTAGGAGTTGTGGCTGGAGCGGCCACGGTGATGTAGAAGGCGATAATGGCGCCCAGTACCAATGAAATGATGTTGGCAGTATTCCAGGAGCGAATTTTTCGACCAACCAATAAGGCAGAGGCGAGGATGAGTCCAAAGAAGAAGGACCAAATCAGTACGGGGTGGTTTTCCAAGAGGTAGCCCAGGACGCGGGCTAAGCTCAATACACTAATGGCAATTCCGCCAAAAACGGAGGCCAGGAAGTTGCCGTTGACGGCTTTCCAGAAATCGCCAATTTTCCCGCTCAGTAGAAGTCGCAGCGCGGCAAGGTCTATGGATTTGAGTGTGTTGATGAGTTCTTCGTAGATACCCGAAATGAAGGCGATGGTACCACCGGAAACGCCGGGTACCACATCTGCTGCGCCCATACCCATTCCTTTGAGCACGAGGAGTCCGTATTCTTTAGAGCTACGCATTAGTTGACGAGTTCAGCAATGGCAGCGTAACCGCCGGTGAGGGAGTAAATATTGTCCAAGCCCAGTTCTCGTTGGAGCATGTAGACCATGGCGCTCGAACGCTTGCTCGACTGACAATACACAACAACAGGTCTATCCTTGGGCAGCTCATCGGCCCGTTCGAAAACGGTCTCCATGGGCATGTGCACGCAGGGCAAATGGCCGTCTTCGTATTCGTAATCTTCTCGGATATCAATGATGTGCACGCTTTCATTTTGCTCGATCATTTCGAGCAACCGCGCCGGTGCCATTTCATTCAACATGGTAGGTCCTTAGCTTTGGTACTTGTTCAGCAAGGCGACGACCTGTTCGTTTTCAATCAACAAGGGGAAATGCTTGAGGAAATCAGGCCCGACCTCGCCGTTCAAATGTAGTGCATTTTCGAGGAATCCCGCCGCTTCGTCATCCGACCCAATCAGGAAGAGATAGCCCGCATAAGTGAAGTTCAGTGCCGCATCTTCCGGGTTGAGCTCAATGCCCTTACTTAGCTTTTGCATGGCACCTTCGTACTCTTCCAATTCGATCAGCAAGTCTGCGAAGTTGATCCAAACGCGCGGTTCAATGTGACCGAGGTCCAGTACTTTCTGGAAGTTCACACGAGCCTCGCCTAGGAAGCCCATTTTTCGGTTGCTCGTTCCGCAGATAAACTGATAATCAGCATTTTCCGGGCAGAGTTCGGTCGCTTTTCGAATAAAGTAGATGCCCTCGGACAGCTTCCCGATCTCATTGAGGAGCAATCCTCGCTCCATCCACGCTTCGTCCAAAGAAGGGTCTTCATGTGTGGCTTTAATCGAGTAGACGAGGGCTGCGCGTGGATTTCCCATGCGCTTGTAGATATTGGAAATCTTGAGGTAGGAAATGCCCGTAGGCGAATCCAGTTCAATGAGTTCCTTGTAGACTTCAATGGCGCCTTCGTAGTTTTCCATGTCCTCCAGAATGGAGGCCTTTTCATGGTAGGCCGCTGCGAACTGGTCGTCAATGACAATGGAATATTCTACAGCGCGCAGGGATTCTTCGAAATTGCTTTCGTTGTGCCATGCAACCGCCATTTGGTACCAACCGATTTCGGAGTAGGGGTTCTCTTCCAGGAATTCTTGAAAGAACTTAAGTCCTTCAGCATTGTCGTCGACCAATTCGAAACAGTAGGCGATGTTGTACACGGCTAGCTCGTCTTCACCGTCGTGATGCAAGGCCAACTTGTAATACTCAATGGCCTGTTCGTACTGCTTTAGGTTCTGATATTCATTACCCAAAAGCATGTAAATATCTGCGGGTGGTTCGTCCGCCATATCAATGGCCTTCTCAAACATGCGAATGGCCTGATGCGACAATCCTTTCTTGGAAAAGATCATCCCACGGGAAATAAGGAGCTCCTCATTGTAGGGATCCAACCCCTCAGCTCGTTGTAACTCAACCAGCGCTTCATCGGTCCGATTGTAGGCCGCCAAAAGCTGTGCGCGCTTCAGAGGAAGGTTGACGGCATTAGGGTGCTGCTGAACGCCATATTTGGTCGTCAATAAAGCCTTCTTCAGGCTTCCCGTCATCATATAGTGATCCGCTAGGGCTTCAAACTCGTGTACGTCGAAAAACACCACCGAATCATCCTTCAGCATCTGCTCGAACCGCTCAATCAGCTCTTCGGTCGCTTCAAATTCTTCGTAATCCATATAGTCCGGAGGTTACTCGTTTCTCCGAAAATACCCCTTATCCAGTTGAATAGAGAACAGACTTATTCAAAGTTCTTAACAACCAGATATGGAAAAGCATATTCGAAAATCTATCTTTGGACAGCAAAATCCATTCCATGCCGTTAATCAAGAGTATTTCGGGAATTCGGGGCACTATAGGTGGCAAAGTGTCCGATAATTTAACGCCGGTAGACGCGGTTAAGTTTGCCAGTGCCTACGGCACGATGATTAAGCGCCAAAGTGGCAGCTCCAAGCCCCGCGTAGTCGTCGGACGCGACGGTCGAATCAGCGGACCCATTGTTCAGGATTTAGTCGTGGCCAGTTTACGCTCGGTAGGGATCGATGTGATTGACTTGGATCTCAGTACAACCCCCACTGTAGAAGTAGCTGTGCCCCTGGAAAATGCGGACGGTGGCATTATTCTTACAGCCAGCCACAACCCCATAGAATGGAATGCTCTGAAGCTGCTCAACAGTGCAGGGGAGTTCTTGGATGCCGAAAAGGGTGCTGAAGTTCTGGCCTTAGCGGAAGCTGAAGACTTTGACTATGTGCCTGTACTGGAGCTCGGTACCATCGAGCGAAAAGAAGATTACATCGAACGACATTTAGATCTCGTACTTGGCCTCGAAGGGGTTGACGTAGAGGCCATACGTTCCGCGGATTTCTCCATCGCGGTTGACGGGGTTAATTCCACCGGAGGAATTGCTATTCCTATGCTTTTGGAGGCCCTTGGAGTTCGAAAGGTTACGGCTCTGTATTGCGAACCTACGGGTCATTTTCCGCACAATCCCGAGCCTCTAGCTGAGCACCTTACCGATTTGAGCGCTGCAGTAGTGGAAAATGGTTGTGATCTTGGAATTACCGTTGATCCTGACGTGGATCGCTTGGCCTTTATATCTGAAGACGGATCCATGTTTGGGGAAGAGTACACCTTGGTCGCCTGTGCAGATTACTACATGAGTGTAAAACCTGGAAATACGGTGAGTAATATGTCTTCTTCCCGAGCGCTCCGGGACGTGACTGAAAACCACGGACAAAGCTACACGGCTTCCGCTGTTGGGGAGGTGAATGTGGTCAAGGCCATGAAAGAGACCAACGCCACCATCGGTGGAGAGGGGAACGGAGGAATTATTCTGCCCGCCTTACACTACGGTCGAGATGCTCTGGTCGGTGTTGCACTTTTCCTTTCTCACTTAGCCAAAGGGCAAAAGAAAATGACCGAGCTCAGAGCTAGCTATCCTAGCTACTTCATGAGCAAGCAAAAGATTCAACTTAAGCCCGGTATGGATGTGGATGGTCTATTGGATCAAATGGCCTCGAAGTATGCCGATCTGGCTCCAACGACCATTGACGGAGTAAAGATTGATTTTCCGCAAGAGTGGGTACATTTGCGAAAGTCAAACACGGAACCCATCATTCGCGTGTATTCGGAGAGTGGATCACCAGAAGGTGCGTCAGCGCTCGCAGATCGATTCCGCGATGAGGTCTTGGCCCTAACCTGAAACTATGAAAGTCTATTTAGATAATGCGGCAACAACGGCAATCGCCCCAGAGGTGGTCGATGCTATGGTGCCCGTCATGCGTGACCATTTCGGAAATCCCAGCTCTACTCACGCCAAGGGACGCGAGTCCCGATCGAAGGTAGAAATGGCCCGAAAGCAGATTGCGCGCTTCCTCAATTGCACTCCAGGAGAGCTTTTCTTCACCTCAGGCGGAACGGAGGCGGACAACATGGCCATTTACTGCGCTGTACGTGATCACGGCGTTCGCCGAATTATTTCTTCTTCCGTTGAACACCATGCTGTACTGCACACCGTAGATCATTTGGGCGCACACGGTGAAGTGGAAGTGGTACATGTACAACTGGACGATAAAGGGCATGTGGACCTCGAAGACTTAAAACGCCTTCTTTCTGATGAATCCACGAAGACTCTAGTGTCTTTGATGCATGCCAATAACGAAATTGGCAACCTGTTGCCATTGGAAGAGGTCGGTAGAATGTGCCGAGAGCATGGAGCATTATTTCACTCGGATACCGTGCAGTCTATGGCGCATTATCGCTTTGACCTCGCCAATACGGACGTGGACTTCATTACCTGTGCGGCACATAAGTTTCACGGTCCAAAAGGAATCGGATTCTTGTACATCCGAAAGGGCCTGGCTCAAGAGCCCTTTATTCACGGGGGAGCTCAAGAACGCAATATGCGGGGTGGAACGGAAAACGTATATGGAATTGTCGGCTTGGCTAAGGCCATGGAACTCTCCTATGAGGATTTGGAAGGGCATAGGGCTTATGTCGAATCCTTGAAGCGAAGAGCCATTGAAGGTTTGAAAGCTGGTATTGATGATGTTCGATTCAATGGGGATAGCGATAATCTTGACCGCAGCCTATACACTGTGCTCAATATATGCTTGCCCGAGAATGAGGCCAGCAGCATGCTTCTCTTTAATTTGGATATCCTCGGGGTATGCGTCTCCGGTGGTAGCGCCTGCTCATCAGGAAGCAATGTAGGCTCTCATGTATTGACGGCAATAGGAAGTAATCCGGACCGGCCTGCGGTGCGCCTGAGCTTTAGTCGTTACAACACAGAAGAGGAAGTGGATTACGCCGTAGGGCAAATCATTCGCTTGTACAACGAGTAAGTCTTACTCGCTCTCAACCTTTTCTTCAACGGGCTCGGTGTACCCAAAGAGCCGCTTTTCTTTGATGATGTTGTCCACATAGGGTGGAATCATCTTTTCCCAACCGGGTTCTCCATTTCGAATCATGCTCAAAACAGCAGGAGAGAAAATCTGTAGAATTTCAGGATCGAAGTGCTCGATGTCTTCAATTCTACGATTGTAAAGAAGATACTGATACAACGGCTTAAGGCGCGGGTGCACCTTCAAATTCTTGCTGTTCAGTAGGTTTTCTTCTTTGTTTGGCTGGTAGGGGTAGAGGAATACCTTCAAATCTCGATTGAAGAGCTTTCCAAACGCTTCCATGATACCACCGCTGAGGTCGCGGTAGTAGCTTTCATCGAAAATCTCCAAGAGGTTATTCACCCCCATGATTAAGCCCATGCGGGCTTTGGTAAACCGCGAGAAGTACTCCACCAGTTTGTAGTATTCCTTGTAGTTGGAGATCAGTACCGTCTGACCCAAGCTACACAAGATGTCCGCTCTATCGATGAAATCTTGTTCATCCAAGGAACCGTCCATGCTCAAGTTGTGCAAGGTGATTTCAAAGAGTACCTGCAACTTGTCTTTCTGAACGCGTTTGGTTTTGACAAACAGCTTGTAGCCATTCTTGATCATGTCGATGTTCACCTTGGTCACCGGGCGAAATGATCCACGCAGCGTCAGGATGTTCTTCTTGTACAATAGATCAGAAGGCTGAATATTCTTTCCGTCTGGGCCGAAGATTACGGCATCAGTCATGCCGTTCTTCACCAGTTGGAGGCTCATCAATCGGTTGTCGACCTTCCCAAATACAGGCCCGAGGAAATTGATCATATCAATCTCAATCTGCTCTCGGCTGAGGTTGTCGTAGAGGGAGAGCAGTAACTTCTTGGGGTCTCTGTAGAAGTAATAGGCACCGTAAATCAAGTTGACACCGAGTGTACCAATACTCTCTTGTTGAGCGCGGGCGTTGTTCTCATGCATCCGAATGTGCACCACAATTTCCGAAGGCTCTGTATCAGGCTCAATCTGAAAACGAATCCCCAACCATCCATGACCTTTAAAGGTCTTAGCGAAGTTGATGGTGGCAATGGTGTCCGAGAAGGCAAAGAAGCGCTTGGTCGGGAACTTTTGGCGATCTAACCGCTCGACCATGAGTCCGTACTCTTGCTTGAGCATCTGGCGCAAACGCGGTTCGGTCACGTACCGGTTGTCTGACCCTTTACCGTAAATAGCGTCGGAAAAGTCTTTGTCGTACGCGCTCATCGCTTTAGCGATGGTTCCAGAAGCCCCACCAGCTCTAAAGAAATGGCGAACAACTTCCTGTCCCGCTCCAATCTCTGCAAAGGTCCCGTAGATGTCCGAGTCCAAGTTGATTTGAAGCGCTTTCTGCTTGGTCGGGAGAATGATTCGATCCATATTTGAAGCGTACGTTAAAACAAAGGTAAAAGACCCACCCTATAAATCATAAATTACCCCCATGAAAATCACCTTTCTGGGAACCGGCACTTCACAAGGCATACCAATGATTGGATGCGATTGTTCCGTTTGCCAATCTCCTGACCCTCGCGACAAGAGACTCAGAAGCTCCATTTTGGTGGAGTGGGAGGATTGTACTCTGGTCGTAGATACGGGACCAGATTTTCGTTTTCAAATGCTGCGAGCGGGAGTGAAACAGCTTGATGCCGTGTTGTATACTCACGAGCATACGGATCATGTGGCTGGGCTAGACGACGTGCGTGCCTTCAACTACTTTCAGAAAACGCAAATGCCCTTGTACGCTTCGGATCATACGGAAGCGGACATTCGCGAACGATTCAGTTATGCCTTTGGGGACTATCCGGGCGTTCCGGCTATAGAATTCCGGAGATTGACAGATTCAGCTTTCTCTATTGGGGGGCATGACATTCAGCCTATTTCGGTCATGCATCGAGACCTTCAGGTTTATGGGTTCCGCTTTGGCGATTTTACTTATGTGACGGATGCCAATGATATCGCGCCGCAGGCGCAAAAACTGATGGAAGGAAGTAAGGTATTGGTTTTGAACGCGCTAAGAAGAGAGCCCCATTACAGCCACTTTTCACTGAGTGAGGCGCTGGAATGGGTGGAGCGATTGAAGCCAGAGCAGGCGTACTTTACCCATATCAGCCATCAATTGGGCCGGCATGAAGAAGTGTCTGCAGAACTTCCGGATAACGTGAATTTAGCGTGGGATGGGTTGACGTTCAGGCTCTAAGATCGCTGCCAACCTTAGTGGAAAACCCAACGTATTGAACTATGAGTCCTCCGAATAGGTTAAATTCGGAGTTCGATAACCCAACATTAAACCGAATGAAAAGAAGATCTCTACTCAGTTGTCTGGCGGCAACTCTTTTCTCGTTATCCGCTTTTGCGGGTGGTGAGCACAATCAAGATGCGTATCGCATCGGATATCAGTACGATAATCAACTCCCTAGTTTAGCTGTTCAGCAAGCCTTGACCAATAGTTCGGTTTGGCAGAACTTTCTTTCAGTTCAACCGAATTGGATGGCTCGATTTGACGAGCGCACAGGGCTTCCTCACCGAGCTTTTGGTACGCCATTCTCTGTTGGAGTCGCCTCAGAAGCTACGGCTAAAGCGTTTTTGTCGAATTCTTTTGGGGATTGGCAGATTCCCATGAGTGAGCTAGAATTTCTTACCAAGACTGAAACGGCAGACTACGAGCACCTTATCTTGCAGCAGCGTCATCAGGGCTTGATTATCAAGAATGCTCGTGCCGATTTCAAATTCACGAAAGATGGACGCTTGGTTCTTTTTGGTCTTGACGTACACCCAAGTGTGACACTACCTGGAGGAAGTGAGTTATCTCAGGGGGCTCTTGAGGGCTTCGCAACTACCGGGCTTCCGAATGTAACGGATGTGGACTTTGAAGACTACTTCATTTACCCCTTCCCTGGTGATGGGATCTACGACTACCGCAAGATTGCGGAATTCACGGTCTATTCGCAACAAGACATTCCGGCCATCTACACGACTTATGTAGACGTAAACGACGGAACAGTACTCTATCGGGAGAACAAGGTGCATACGATGACCAATGATACCACGCACGTGCATGGAGATGTCCGTACTGGCCGGGTATGGGAACCGCAAACAAAGGAACCTTTTGGGAATGTTGAGGTGGATATCGACGGAACGACCATTCAAGCGGATGCATTTGGAGAATTTGTTGCAACGCTCAACAATCCTTCTAACGTCATTATTAAGCTTCGTGGTGAGTGGGTGTCCGTTCGTATAGATCCGACTATTTTACCGGTTGCAAGTGCAACCCTGAGCGTAACGCCTACCTCGGATACGCTCGATATTTCAGACCTATTCACTGTTGAGGCGCGCTCTGCTTATTACCATACGGAGCTGGTCCACAACCACATGAAGAGGTTCTTCCCGAATTTCACGGGATTGGATTTACCCTTGCCGTGTAATATTGAAATCACTCCGCATCAGTGTAATGCGTTCTACGATGGCTCTTCCATCAACTTCTACACGGCAGCAACCAGCTGCTATTCATTGGCACAGGTGAAGGATGTGGTTTATCATGAGTATGGGCATGGAATTAACGGACGATTCTACTCTTCGAACGGAATCTCCTTTTCCAATGGAGGTATGAACGAAGGATATGCCGATATCTGGGGAATCTCCATCACACAGGATAGTATTTTGGCGCAAGGAATTACGCCGAACGATACCAGTAGTTCTATCCGTCGTTATGACCAGGGTTTGAAAGTCTATCCAGACGACTGGAGCGGTCAAGTACACAACGATGGGGAGATCATTGCCGGTTCATTCTGGGACAGCTTTCGTTACACGGGCTTGGATATGGACTCCATCACCTATATCTGGTCTCAAGGATGGTTCGGTTTGCCGATGCAGCCACACACCTTGAGCGGAACAGGTCAGTTGTATTATGACGTTCTCCTGGAAACACTAGCGGCCGACGACGTAGTTGCAAATGGCGGTGACAACGATATTACCAACGGTACACCAAACGGATTGGGAATTACCCGCGGATTCAACGATCATGGAATTACCTTGATGGGTATTATTGATCTCACCCATGCTCCAGTAGCCAGTGCAGCCACCAATCAGTCCATCACCCTTTCTGCAGCAGTAAACGTTCAGTTCAACCAGTATTTTGGTGGGGTTACGGCGCACTACCAAATCGATCGTAATGGTACGTGGAATACGGTTCCAATGACCAACACGTCGGGAATTAATTACGAAGGTCAAATTCCAGCTCAGCCTTCCGGAACCATCATTGATTACTATGTCACCTTAGATGACGTCAACGGACTTTCTGCCATTGAGACCCCGTCTAAGGCCAGCAACCCGGATCCTGAACAGCGCAACCTAGCATTCAATATTTTGGTCGGATACAACCAAATGCACATTGAGGATTTCGACTTCAATCAGGGAAGTTGGACTGAAGGATTAGCTAGTGATGGCGCGACTACTGGAATGTGGACCATTGATGTACCAGATCCAACCTACGCTGGAAATGATCCATCGGCAGGAGAAGTACAGCCGGGATCTCAGAATACTCCGGGAGGCTTTATCTGTGCAGTCACTGGAAACAATGGAGGTGGAGTCTTTACCCAAGATGATGTAGATGGGGGAGAGACGACCTTGATTTCACCAGAACTCGATTTGACGGGCTATACAGATCCACTCATTTCCTATTACCGTTGGTTCTCCAACAACACGGGAAGCAATCCGGGGACAGATCCATGGATTGTGTACATGTCTAACGACGGAGGTGCAACTTGGACGGAAATTGAGAATACACGTGCTTGGGATCAAAGCTGGAGACGTGCGGTACACCGTGTCTCTGATTTCATGACGCCAACGGGGACCGTCAGTATCCGCTTCGTGGCTTCAGACTTTGATCCAGGAGCGGTAGTTGAAGCGGCTATCGACGATTTAGAGGTATGGGAATCATCCAGTATTGGTTTGGAAGAATCAGAGGTTAGTGCCTTGAGCATCTACCCAAACCCCGTCGCACAAGAACTGACCTTGGATTTTGATTTGCGTAACAATCAAGAATTGACGGTCCAGGTTGTGGACATCACCGGTCGTGTACTTATCCAAGAAGAACTCGGGGCCTATGATTCTGGGAATCACAAGGTTCGCCTAAACGTGCAGGGACTGGCTCGCGGAACGTACCAATTGGTACTCAGCGCCAACGGCACGGTTCAAACCAAGACGTTTGTCAAGCAATAATTAAAAGAATACGGAGTGCTTCCCGCGAAGTACGCCAATCGCTTTTCCAGAGAACTCCCTGCCCAACAGCGGGGAGTTTTTTGATTTAGACGCTACCTCACTTTCGCTGAAGTGCCATTTGGCTTCCGGATCGAAGAGGGTGTAGTTCACCTCGGCATCGACATCAATAGTCGGCGCATCCAAGCCAAGAACCTGACGAGGTTGAATACCGAGTAGGCGTACGCAGTCTTCGTCCGAGAACTCTTGGCGCAGTAGTGAGTAGGCTGTTTGCAGGCCGATCATGCCGAAGCTAGCCAGGTCAAACTCACACTTTTTAGTCTCGATGTCCTGGGGCTTGTGATTGGTGCTCACCGCATCAATGGTTCCATCCTTCAGTCCGGCGATTAAAGCCTTGCGGTCATTTTCTTCGCGCAGTGGAGGAAGGATCTTCCATCGCGTATCATAATCGCGTAGCTCACCATCTATAAAAGCAATATGAGCGACGGATACATCGGCGGTCACATTAAGGCCTTTGGCTTTTGCACGTCGGATCAATTCAACGCTCTTAGCTGTTGAAATCGTGCGGACATGAAGGCGTCCTCCTGTGTATTCCGCAAGGTCGAGATCTCTCTGAACCATAATCTCCTCGGCCATTTTGGGCATGCCTTTCAAGCCCAGGTAGGTGCTTTCAGGCCCTTCATTCATGACTCCCTTTCCGCAGATGTTGGGTTCGTGGGGAAAGCTCATGACTAGCCCGTTAAAGTCACGGGTATAGAGTAGCCCAAGCTTGATGAGATTCGGATTTGTGACGGCGCGGTGATCATCGCTAAAGGCAACGGCCCCGCTTTGGTGCATGTCGAAGAGCTCTGCCATTTGTGCTCCGTTGGCGCCAACGGTCAGAGATCCCTTCGGAAGCAGCTCTACAACGGTGTCTTCAGATCGTCTAGTAAAGTACTCGACTCCGGCTTTGTTGTCGACCACAGGTGAAGTCAACGGACTCAAGCAGACACCAGTAAACCCGCCGCGTGCGGCCGCCTCAGCTCCGGTGCTTAGATCCTCCCGCCATTCCGTGCCCGGTTCGGCAAAGTCGGCTTGAAGGTCAAGCCATCCAGGTGAAAGGCGTTTTCCGGTACCGTCTATTTCTTTGAAACCATCTGAAAGGGAAAGCTTCGCTCCAATGGCACTAACGCGACCATTTTTTAATTCCACGTCCACGGTTTTTCCGTTCCAGGGCGATTGCGGGTCGATGACCTGCACAGAGCGTAGCAGTAATTTCATCACTTCCAGAATTTAAGGAGCAGTACTTCTATCAGTACGAACAACAAAGTTAAGAGAATACACAGTTTCCAAAACGACCTTCCCAGGCTATCTTTTTGCAGCATACCCGCCAGTTGAGAACGTTCGCCGACATACTGTTGGCGGGCATTCTCGGGCCAGTCCAGAGTGGCATTTTCCAATTCTTCGCTGGTCCAAACCGCCGGGTCGCTCTCTCTACGGTCATAGTTAAAGGCCAAGAGCGCATAAGTGCTAACTTGTCTATTGAGCTGGTACCATCCCGCGTCTTCCACGGATTCAGCTGTTTCCAGTAAAAGTGTTCCCCGCTGTATCCGTTGTGCAGGAATAGCGCTCAGTGCTTCACCTTCAAGTCGGAATGGATCATCTCCACTCTCTGAGGCATCCGCAACACCTTTGAGTTCCACCAGTTCTTCTCGTCCCAAAGAATAATAAGGCGCCGGTTCTGGAACACTCAAATAGGCCAAATTGTAAAGCGTAGGAGGGAAGAGCGCATGTCTCGGGAAGTTCCCAGACGCATTCTGTAAATCCGTAACGAACACGAATAGCTGACCATTTTCTTTCGGCAAGCGATACAGATATGGAAGCCCGTTTTCCATTTCCATCAGGATTTGCGCCTGCGGCGCGATAACCGCCGGGCGGTACTCGAAAACCTGTGGAAAATCCATACGCTCCGGTTGCGCCTCAAATACATCGGCAAACAAGGGATGACGATATTCAATCTTGTTAAGCTTGACGGAATCTTTCAAGGCCGCCCCTAACCCTAGGTCTCCCAATAATTCTAAACCCGAGCTATTGGGTCCAGCAAATAAAGCCACTGTACCGCCCGCTTCCATAAAGCGGTTCAGTTCTCCGGCCAGGCCGGTGGACAGGTTCTTAGGGTTATTCAGGACCACGAGGTCGTATCGTCCCAAGCGGGCGTAGTCTACGGCCTGTACCGAGACTCGGTCGTAGCGAAATTCCGATCGCTGAAACAGTAAGGTCAGCGGGCTGGCTGAATACACATCTTCATGCAGCTCCAATACCGAAACCTGCTCTCGTACCTCATACTGAAAGAAAAAGCGATCGTCAAAAGTGATGGGGTAATCTTCCAGTTGTACTTCGCCGCGGTAAAAACCAGGCCCTCCGTTCAGGTAGCTCAAGACTACCTCTTTACGTTCTCCGGGCTCCACGCTGAAGGTGCTGAGCGCTTTTTGTTGTCCGTTGAGTAACAGGCGCAAGGGGATGTCCGTTCGAGCTTCTGCGCCAGCGAAACGAACCCAAACCCGCAGTACTTCATTTTGGTCGGGTTGACGCAAGGGCCGGTCAAACGACACGCTATCGATGTATAGATTCTGTTCTATCTCCGGTTCAAAACGCACCCAACGAACGGGGAATGAGGAATCGGGCTGCCATGTAGAAAACTCGTTTCCGCTGCGTTGAAAATCGCTGAACCAAATGGGCTCGAATACTCCGTCTCGATCCATCTCAGATCGCATATCCGCTTGACGACGGTACACCTGTTCAAGCGGGCGAACCTGCGGGCTCAATTCAATTTGCTCCAACTCATTTACGGCCGCTTCTTGGGTAATCCAACGCTGATGGCGGCCTTCAAAATCATTGGTCAAGATTTGGAAACGATCAGTGCTCCCGTAGCTTTCCACGACTTCTACAGCCCTCTGTTTCGCTACATCGAGTAATCGACCTTCGGAGCTCTGCCCGTCCATACTGAAGGAATTGTCTATGTACAGCGAGACAAAGCTTTGTGTTCCGCTGCTTTGGGCCTCATCGGCCCGATAGGGCCCGGCAAAAGCAAAGACTAAATAGGCAACAGTTAAAAGGCGACTCAGTAAGACGAGGTAGTGTTTGAGCTGGGATTGTCGCTTAGTCTGTTCTTGAAGTTCACGTAGAAAGCGAACGTTCGTGAAGTACACGGTCTTGAAGCGACGAAAATTGAAGAGGTGGATGAGCACCGGGATGGCCAGTGCGAAGAGGGCATAGAGAAAGTCGGGATGTGCAAATTTCATTGGGGGCAAATGTATGAAAAGCGATTCGCTTTAGAAGCCTTCAAATACGCCTAAGCCAAAGAGGGCAAAATCGTATTTCACAGGATCCTCAGAATCAAGGCGACGAAGCGATTGGTCCAGTTCTTGAACGGCCTTCCAGTCGTTTTGTTTTCTGCGGAGCAGACCAAGTTTTCGGGCTACGTTTCCGCTGTGCACATCCAGAGGACAGGAAAGCTGTGCCGGAGAAATACTGGTCCACAGCCCAAAGTCAACACCCTTAGCGCTATCCCGAACCATCCACCTCAAGAACATATTGAGTCTTTTTGCGGCGGATCCTTTAAAGGGGTCACTCACGTGCTTGCGGCTTCTGGCCGGAGGGCCGTAGGCGAAAAATGATTCGTGAAAGGAATGAATGCCCCTAAACAGATCGGAGCTATTAGGTTGAGAAAAATAAGGTTCTAGACTTCCTTTGGACGTGTATAACTGCTTGAGTGCCCCTAGAAAATACTGAAGATCTTCTGGCTGAAAGGTCCGGTGACACCAACCGTAGAAGCGATCCAAGTCCTTTTCTTTGTGATTCATGACAAAGTCAAAAGGACTAGAGCCCATGAGGTCCATGAGCTTTTGTGCGTTGTTGATAATGGTTACGCGCTGCCCCCAGGCTATGGTCGCGCTGAGAAACGCGGCAATTTCAATATCCTCCCGTAGGGAGAAACGATGAGGAATCTTAATGGGGTCATCACTCAGGAAGGAGGGATGTTCGTAGGCCTCGACTTTTTCGTCGAGAAAGGCTTTGAGCTCTGCTTTCTTCATCGCGACACATCACGGTCGATGCGCCCATCCTTCATGTGCAAGGATCGATCAGCCATCAGCGCCAACTCAGCGTTGTGCGTGACGATGACAAAGGTCTGTCCCAATTCATCGCGCAGTCGAAAGAAAAGGTCGTGAAGTTCCGTGGCCGTTTGGCTGTCCAAGTTGCCCGAAGGTTCATCGGCGAAGACAATTCCGGGACGATTCATTAGCGCCCGCGCTACGGCAACGCGCTGTTGTTCGCCTCCGCTCAGTTCGCTGGGTTTGTGATCACGACGATCCGATAAACCTAAGAATCCGAGCAGTTCAAGTGCTCTTTTTTCCGCTTCTGACTTGCTTTGCCGCTGAATAAAAGCAGGCATGCAGATGTTCTCCAAAGCTGTGAATTCCGGTAGTAGGTGGTGGAATTGGAAGATGAATCCAATATGTTGATTTCGGAAATCGCTCAGCTTCTTGGGATTCAACTGATCAATGCGTTGGTCGTTGATGAAGATTCGACCGCTGTCCGGTCTATCAAGGGTGCCGAGGATCTGGAGAAGGGTCGTTTTACCCGCGCCGCTGGCGCCGACAATACTCACAACTTCGCCTTGCTTTACTTTAAGGCTAACATCGTTGAGCACGCGTAGGTCCTCGTAGGACTTGTGGATGTTTTCCGCTCGGATCATTTTTTACGACTCTGGACCAAGGTATTGTAATCCAGCCAATAGATGATGCGCAAGCTAACGTTATTTTGTTGGGGGCGCTGAAAAAGATTCTGAAGGTTGTCTCCAAAACTTAAGTCGGGCTGGTCGTTGGACGCCACGATGGCCTGACGGTAGAGGAAGGTCATTTGACTGCCCGGAGCAAACCACCAAGAAAAAGTTAAGTCTATGTTCCATGCATTGAAGTTCACGTCGTAATCACCGTCGTATATATCGAGCCAAACCAATGAGCCATCGTCTTGAAGAACCCCGTAATCATTGTATTCAGCTGTGGACCAGTAGTGACGGAAAATGAGGTTGATGCTCGTATTTTCATCAAAAACGTAATCTGCGGTCAACTGATTGATCATGGTTGTTCGGTCGCGCTTGCCCATGATGATGTCTCCGTTGTCTTCTTGATTCACCCAACCGACATCGTTGAAGTTCCAAAAGTGTTGAAAGCGATAAACGAAGCTCAAATGGTTGTTGACGCGAATACGAGGGGAGACCGTCATTCCGTAGTCATCCGCCCCAAATCCTTGGTACCAAGCTCTCTCCACCCGTAAATCCAAGGCAAAAGGTTTTCGGTAATCACTGGAGTACCACAATTGGCTATACGTCTTAACGGGTCGAACCAAATAGCGTCCAGAAACTCGTGGTTCGAAATAGTCGTGAACCTCATACAAATCGGTATTCAAGTTTCCACCTATGGTCAAGAAGTTTTTGAAGGTCAACCGAGCATTGGAGCCAACACCGACATATCTATACGAAAGTGGATTTTGCAGCCAGCCATTGAAAGCAAAAAGTTCCGCATATAAGTTGTTATACCAGTCCGTAGGCTGAAACGTGAGGTATTCTACACCACCAAAATGATTGAGTTCATTATTGTTGGTTAAGAAGCCCATATCGTTGATGTCGTACTTGTCTGTTAGCATCTCATGGCCAAAGAACCATCGCCAGTTTCCTTTTCCACGCGCCAAAAAGAGATTGGTCGCATAGCCAATGGAAGCAGAATCTTCATAGAACAACTGGCTCGATCGTACATCACCTTCAATAATTAAGGCGCTATTCTTCGTTTGGTGCCGAACCATCAGTCCCGTGACATTTGCGTTGTGGTACTCTTTTCCTTGACGGAGCACGTTCGTATTGATCAGAGTAACGTAGTTGTTGTCACCGTAGAGCTGATCCAAAACCAGCATGTTGTAGTTCGACGTAGGATTGGTGAGGACGTCCCGCTGATTTCCCACGCTGTCCTCGAGAGTCGCGTAGGTATTGATGGTCACACCATTGAAAACTCCGATACCGAGATTCTGGGCGTTCCGCCCCGAGACTTTCGTAGCGTTGATGACGCGTTCCTGTGCCGGGTTACTGATAACCGTTTCTCCAGTAGAATCAGCTATTTCAAAGGGACTTCTGAAATCGTATGGCACACCTCCAACGCGTCGGCTATAGAATAAATCGCCTTTACTAAAGAGCTCTGTTCCTTCCGTAAAGAATTGCCTGTTTTCTTGAAAGCGTACTTCAAAAGGACTCAAGTTTAAGACTTGGTTGTCAAAGCGTGTTTGCCCAAAATCAGGAACCAAGGTCATGTCCAAGGTGAAGGAGTTGTTGATCCCGTACTTCAGGTCAAGCCCTGCATTAAAGTCTGTACTGGACTGCCCATCGTAATTGTTCAAGTATCCAGAAACGTAAGGCATAAAACTCAATCGCACTGGTGGTTTAATGCTCTTTATCCCCTCAATTCGTCCGTTCTGCTGTTCGTAGGTTCCAAAACTTTTGTCGATAAAGTTCCAGGTGAAAAGCTGTCTTGTACGGCGGACATAACGCCCCATATTCAAGCCCCATAAAACATCAGCTTCCGGAATCCTTAAGACGTAGTAGGGAATGCGCAGTTCTGCGCTCCATCCGTAATCGGTGATTTGAACGGCACTTTCCCAAACCGCGTTCCAGGCCATGTCATCACCGTAAATGGTCGTTCGACTATCGGTCTGTACTCCTGCTGCAGAAAGAAAGAAGTTGATGTCGTTTTGACCGTCAGAATAGGGGTTCAGCCATACGGCAACCCAGTCCGTATTCTTTCCTTGGCTGTCTCTCGGCCCAAGTTCACGCAGAACACTGTCTGGATCAACATCGTAATTCTTAAAGGAGAAATACAGGGCATTATCGTCGTATAGAATGCGCACTTGAGTTCGCATATTCTCAGGGGCAGATGCGCCATTATCCGGCTCTAGTTCTGTAAAGCCCGTAGCAATGGGTGCCTCGTACCAGATGAGATCTGAGATGTCGCCATCGATTTTTGGAGGAACATCAATGCGAACCGCTTCGATCTTTTTCTGTTCTACAGACTGAGCCCAGTTCAGAAACGGAATGAATAGGAGTATGAGTAGTGTGCAGCGCTTCATTTAAAAAGCTTTTGACGAGCTTGTGACAAAGGCTCTCGACCGGGCAAAGGTAACGACAATGAACATACCAAAACGTTAACGGAAGCATAACACAATAAAGGGCTAAACGTTTTTTCGAAAATTAAACCTAGTGCCGTACTTTTGCGCTGCACTACAAAGAAAAATTCCCAGATGAACTTACACGAATATCAAGGTAAAGAGATCCTCGCTTCTTACGGAGTAAACATCCAACGCGGTATCGTCGCATCTAGCGCTGATGAAGCGGTAGAGGCAGCAAAACAGTTGAGCGAACAAACCGGAACCTCCTGGTGGGTGGTGAAGGCACAAGTTCATGCTGGAGGTCGCGGAAAAGGTGGTGGTGTAAAGCTCGCCAAGAATTTAGATGAAGTTCGAGAGCACGCTTCCAATATCATTGGAATGCACTTGGTTACCCCTCAAACCTCGGCAGAAGGGAAGTTGGTCAACCAGGTCTTGATTGCAGAAGATGTATACTATCCAGGAGAAACCGAAACATCGGAAATCTACATGTCCATTTTGTTGAACCGCGAGACCGGTCGCAATATGGTGGTTTATTCTTCCGAAGGAGGTATGGATATCGAGCAAGTAGCTGAAGAAACCCCGGATCGTATTTATAAAGAAGAGATTGATCCAGCTCTGGGTCTATTGCCTTTCCAAGCGCGTCGAATCGCTTTTAATCTTGGATTGGAAGGAGATGCTTTTAAGAACATGGTTCGTTTTGCTATGTCCTTGTGGAAAGCTTATTCCGGTTCGGACTCCAGCTTGTTTGAAATCAATCCTGTATTGAAGACTTCAGACAACAAAATTTTGGCCGTAGATGCCAAGGTTACTTTGGATGGGAATTCTCTTTTCCGTCACAAGGACTTAGCAGAACTTCGGGACAAGCGTGAAGAAGATCCTACCGAGGTTGAAGCGGGCGAGTTCGGATTGAACTTCGTCAAATTGGATGGAAACGTCGGTTGTATGGTCAACGGTGCTGGACTGGCCATGGCTACTATGGACATCATCAAGCAAGCCGGCGGAAACCCGGCGAACTTCTTGGATGTTGGAGGTACGGCAGACGCAAAGCGCGTTGAAAATGCCTTCCGCATCATTCTCAAGGATGAGAATGTAGAAGCCATTTTGGTGAATATCTTCGGTGGAATTGTTCGTTGTGACCGCGTTGCGCAGGGAATCGTAGATGCCTACCGCAACATGGATGATATTAATGTTCCCATCATTGTCCGTTTGCAAGGAACCAATGC
Organism: Flavobacteriales bacterium; assembly: GCA_965661605.1. Lineage (GTDB taxonomy): Bacteria > Bacteroidota > Bacteroidia > Flavobacteriales > ECT2AJA-044 > ECT2AJA-044. The sequence goes on from CBFIEH010000008.1 coordinate 33,065, forward strand.
TGAAGAAGCGAAGGAAATCATCGATAACAGTGGATTAGAGGTAGAATCTGCGATTCTCCTGCAGGAAGCAGCCGATAAAGTGAAAGAAGTATTGGTCTGAAACAATAGAGCAAAACCTTGCAACGTGAGTTCAAGGTATACATTATATAAGGTTGCATTTTTGAAGTGTCATCATGAGGATGATGACGGACATAGCGCAACCTGAAAGGGTAAGAAAGGGCTTCAGCAATGGAGCCCTTTTTTATATCTTCGAATGATGAAATTCAGCGCGATGAAAAAACTCCTTGTCACCTTATTCTTTCTCCCGGCGCTTGGATCTTTTGCTCAAACCGATCCGCAAGGTCCGAACCTAATTACGCTACCGGTAACGAACGTTACGTCCACCGCCGCTACTTCAGGTGGTGATATTCTCAGCGATGGAGGGAACTTTATCTTCACCAGAGGAATCGTTTGGGATTTACTTCCGAATCCGGATGTGGATACTAATGTTGGTATGTTGCCTAGCGGTCAAGGAATTGGTCAGTATGATATTACCATGACTGGACTTGATCCAAACACACAGTATTACGTTAGAGCCTTTGCTCAAGATTTAGCCGCCGTATGGTACGGAGGAAATGTGAGCTTTCAAACGGCTACTTCTTCCCTCGGGGAGCACAATGACATGTGGATGTCTGTTGGGCCAAACCCCACAAGTGGGAATGTAACGATGCGTTGGGAAGCAAAAGACGGTATGGAGCGTGTAACATTATTTGATTTATGCGGTCGCGTAGTTCGGGAAGCTGATGTACGGGGCAGCACTGAATTAAATTGGGATTTAACAGCCCTGGCTGCAGGGAACTACATTATCCATTGGAGTAATGACCAAGTTCAAGGGGTCTCTCGATTGATAAAAGAATAGTTGATGAAAAAAATCCTAGTTGCCAATAGAGGAGAAATTGCTTTGCGTGTGATGCGCACGGCAAAGGATATGGGAATATCTACTGTGGCCATTTTTAGTGAAGCGGACCGCAATGCACCACATGTGCGTTATGCGGACGAGGCGGTTTGCGTTGGACCCCCTCCGTCCAATCAGAGCTACTTGATGATGGGTCGGATCATCGAAGTCTGTAAAGACCTTCAGGTAGACGGCATTCATCCGGGATACGGATTCCTTTCGGAAAACGCGGGCTTTGCCAGAGCCGTAACGGATGCTGGAATCATTCTTATTGGACCATCTCCAGAAGCTATGGAGGTTATGGGAGATAAGCTTTCGGCCAAAGCTGCGGTCAAGGATCACGACGTGCCTATGGTGCCCGGAACAGATGAGGCCATCACCGATATTGAAGCGGCCAAGCACATTGCCGAAGGAATTGGATTCCCTATTCTGATCAAAGCCTCAGCTGGTGGGGGTGGAAAGGGAATGCGCATCGTTGAAAAGAGCGAAGAGTTTCTAGAACAAATGGAACTCGCTGTATCCGAAGCGACGAGCGCGTTTGGGAACGGTGCCGTCTTTATTGAGAAGTACGTTGCCGGACCTCGTCACATCGAGATTCAGATTATGGCGGATACCCACGGCAACGTAGTTTATTTCCATGAGCGCGAGTGTTCTATTCAAAGGCGTCACCAAAAGGTAGTTGAAGAGGCGCCTTCGGCTATTTTGACTCCTGAAATGCGCCAGCGAATGGGAGAAGCCGCTTGTGATGTTGCAAGAGCATGTAATTACGTAGGAGCCGGAACGGTTGAATTCCTAGTAGACGAGGATCGCAATTTCTACTTCCTCGAAATGAATACCCGTCTTCAAGTTGAGCATCCTGTGACAGAAATGATCACGGGAGTTGACCTCGTTCGCGAGCAGATTCGCGTGGCGCGGGGAGAGGAGCTGGGATACAGCCAAGCTGATATTCCCTTGGTAGGTCATGCTATGGAGGTCCGGGTCTACGCAGAGAATCCGCAGAATAACTTCTTACCGGACATCGGGAAGCTCAAGACCTATAAACGTCCATCGGGACCGGGGATTCGGGTGGATGACGGGTTCGAAGAAGGAATGGATGTGCCCATCTACTATGACCCAATGATCTCGAAGCTGATTACCTACGGTAAAGATCGCCAAGAGTCTATTGACCGCATGAAGCGCGCAATTGCGGATTACGAGATTTCCGGAGTGGAGACTACCCTCAAATTTGGGGATTTTGTCATGAACCACGAAGCCTTCGTCAGCGGTGATTTCGACACCCACTTCGTGAAAAAGTACTTTGAACCTGAGATGCTTGATCAAAAAGCAGAGGATGAGGACGCCTTGGCTGCCATCGTGGCTGCTGCCTTAGTTCGCCATCAGAACCAGGGAACTCAGACGACATCGAGCCAAACAACATCGAACCGTGGCTCAGCTTGGAAGCGGAACAGACTCAATTAACCGCTCTTGCGGGGCGTTATTTAGAAGTGAGAGCCCTTTCGATCATATCATTTTTACTGTTCTCGAGTGCCTTTGCATTCGGACAAACCGACAGCAATAAAACGGCACCACCAGAGGGCTATTCTCGAATTGAAGAGATCCTATTGCCGGAGGTCACTGTTACGGCTTTGCCTGATTTAAGCAAGTATGATGACCGTCGGGATTACTACATTCTCCGTCGAAAAGTCTTGAAAGTGTGGCCTTTTGCCAAGGAAGCGGCGGAGCAATACCATTCTGTAAGTACGGCGTTGGAAGGGGAAGAGCGCAAGCGGAAGCGAAAGAAGTACGCCAAAGAAGTCCAGCGCTATATGTCCGAAAACTTTAAGGATACGCTCAAGACACTCACGCGTTCTGAAGGAGTTATCCTGGTCAAGCTTGTGAACCGAGAAACGGGACGTACCACGCACGAGATTATTAAAGAGTACAGGGGAGGAATGAGCGCTGCCGTTTGGCAGAGCATGGCGAAACTCTACGACAACAACCTGAAACAGGAATACGATCCGGTCAACACTCGGGACGATATTTGGATCGAGAATATCTTGAACAGGGCTTTTGAAGCCGGAATCATTGAGAGGCCTCAATACTCGGGTATCGAAGATCCCCTTTAGGACCGCGGGTGGTGCTTGAGCGCGGTGGAGAGGTAGAACTGATCTAAGTGCGTGTAAATTTCCGTCGTTGTAATACTCTCGTGTCCAAGCATTTCCTGAACACTGCGTAAATCAGCTCCACCTTCGATCATATGCGTCGCAAAGCTGTGTCGAAAGGTATGCGGCGATACGTTTTTCCGAATTCCAGCAGCTTCCGTCATCTCCTTGACGAGTTTGAAGATCATAACTCGAGACAACTTGGTACCGCGGTTATTGAGGAAAATGATGTTTTCTTGTCCCTTTTTAGGCTTTTCATGTACGCGTACTTCTTCAACGTAAATTCGAATGTACTTATAGGTGATATCCGCCAAAGGCACCAGTCTTTGCTTGTTTCCTTTGCCAATCACCTTGAGATAGCCTTGCTTTGGATACAGGTCATTGAGCCGCAAATTGATTAACTCAGTCACCCGCAAACCACATCCATACAGGGTTTCCAGGATAGCTCTATTTCTTTCTCCCTGACGGGACGATAAGTCCACAGCCTCAATAATAGCGTCAATCTCCTCTACGCTTAAGGTGTCGGGAAGCTTGGGAGCGACCTTCGGTGCCTCCAGCAGCTCTGCCGGGTTGGTTTCGATCAGGTCTTCAACGATCAAGTACCCGTAAAAAGATCGAATACTGGAGATCAATCGCGCTTGACTGCGCGGCGATCGTCCGCTTTTCGCGTACTCGGCAATAAAGTCTCGCAAATCCTGTAGAGTGATCTTGAGCGGAGAACGATCGGAGTGAAAATCGGCGAGCTGTCGGACATCGCGCCGATAGGCGCTCACTGAAAGCGGGCTTAGCCCTTTTTCCAGCTTTAGATACGCCTCAAATTCCGTCAATGCACTTGTCCACTTCATGCCTTATCTTCGCAAGGCTATGAAGATACGAATCATCAACGGACCCAATCTCAATCTACTAGGTACAAGAGACCCCGAAGTCTACGGAGGTCGGAGCTTTGACGATTATTTGAGTGAACTGAACGAGCGCTATCCGAACGTGGGCTTCAGCAACTTTCAGTCCAATCATGAAGGGGAGCTGGTCGATGACATTCAAGCCTGTATGGGGGTTCAAGATGCGATCATCATCAATGCCGGCGGCTATACGCATACTTCCGTGGCCATTGGAGACGCGCTCAGCGCGGCGGACGTTGCAGCCGTTGAGGTTCATATTTCCCACGTGTATGACCGCGAGACGTTCCGACATGAAAGTCGCTTAAGTCACGGGGTAATCGGTGTCATTACGGGATTTGGATTGGACAGCTACCGTCTGGCTGTAGAAGCTCTATTGGAGCGTCAACGATAAAACCTGCTCTCCTTCAAAGAAGAGAATTTCCGGTGCCCGCCGAGGAAATAGGCGAAGGCAATACTCCCTCTGTAAGCGTTGTAGTATTTAATGCGTTGGTAGCGTACTTCGTTCCGAAGGCGGCGCTGGGTTAATTTGCGCAGATTCCGATAGAAATCGATGTGTGCCCGGACTACAGCGGGGAAGTGCTGTGATTGCCCACCCAGCAAGAACTTGAATGCCCCAATTCCGTCGAGTACCATGCGTATGAAGAGTACCCAGATCAGGCGCTCTTTGGGCATGTTCTGAAACACCATGAACAGGTTGTTGCGGAAGTTGAAGAATGTTTTACGCGGACTTCCAGACTGTAATGTACCTCCACCTAGGTGAAAGACCTCGGCCTCAGGACAGTACATGATGCGGTACCCCAGATTCTTCATTCGCCAGCACATGTCGATCTCCTCCATGTGAGCGAAAAGATTCTCGTCCAGGCCTCGAACCTCGCGGAAGGCATTGGCGCGAACGAAAAGGCAAGCGCCCGAAGCCCAAAAGATTTCGGTTACTTCATCGTATTGACCTTCGTCTTTTTCCAGGGTACTGAACAAACGGCCTCTGCAAAAAGGATATCCAAAGAGGTCGATAAACCCTCCTGCGGCTCCGGCGTACTCGAAGTATTCCTTTCTGTTTAAGTCCTTAATCTTGGGTTGACAAGCTGAAATCAGGTCATCTGATTCCATGAGCTCAATGACAGGCTCAATCCAGTTCGGCGTTACTTCTATGTCGCTGTTCAACAGCACATAGTACTCCGCCTCAATTTGGGCTAAACTTTGGTTGTACCCTTTTGAGTAACCACCGTTTTCAGCATTCTCTATGATTTTCACCTCGGGGAAGCGCTCACGCAAGTAACGGACCGAATCGTCCGTACTGGCGTTGTCGGCAACATAGACCTCAACACCTTCGGCATTCGAGTGCTCCAGAACGGATGGTACAAAGCGCTCCAAGAGAGCTCGACCATTCCAGTTTAAAATGACAACAGCTACTTTACAGGACAAAGGAATACAAGCGTTTAGGGCGCGAAGGTACGGATTAAGGCCGTCTTAGCGGTTCGGAATAATGATGTTGTTCTGAAGGCTAGAACCCCAGCGATCAGGCGCTTGAGTGGCGTCCATATCGCGATTGGCCACATCCCGTTGGACAATTTCCATCTGCCAGTTCGGATTATTGAGCTCGCCAATGGCATCTGAGTGAATCAACTCAAAGTCATTCGTTGAAAGATCACGATTCATAAAGACGAAGATCACGTTGCGTTGTTGGTTTTGCTCCAGCGTGTAATACAGCCAAATCTCGTAGGGGTAAGCGCCCGGCTCAAAGGGTCGGCCGTCGCGATCATCAGGCGTTCCGTATTGAAGGTGAACGCGCCCTCGATCCGTATTATATCCTTTCTGAATACGAGTGGAATACGCCTTGTTGGTGAACTTCACCTGCTCGTGATACATATCCCAAAGACCCTCGGGGTTGTACTTGTCTCGATTGGTCCAGAAGCCGTAGAAGAAGCGTTGCATTTCGGCAACGTCGTTTCTACCAATAACCTCCTTGGCCAAGCGTCTTTCCAGCAATCCGGAAATGGGGTAGAGGTAATCGATGTACAAGGCCAGCGAATCCGAATTCGTCATGCGACTCACAAAAGTGTTTTCCACCGCGAGCAATTCACTGTGCTCCAAATCCAATTCCAACTTTGGATTGTGACGGTCAAAGGAAATCACATTTTTGGCGATGATGTTGTTTTCAATATCCTTGGCCTCCATGACCAGACGATACTTCCCTGTTGCCAAATTAGCGATGTTAAAAGACCTTAGGACTGGAGTGGTCTCAGAAGCTTCTGCCTTTTGGTAACCGGCAAATCGAGGGACCATTTGACCGGTGGCTTGCGACTCCAAGTAATACTGAATCAAATAGGGCTGATCCGCACCCAATTTCTCGTCCATGTGGTAGAGCTCGGCGTAAAAGTGCATTTCCGAAACTTCTCCTGGATAGTAATAGCTGTAAAAGGGTAGAAGGGGGATTAAATCGTATCCGCTCTTGGTAATAACACTTGGAGCCGTTGATTTTTCGTACCGCTCTACCAATTGGATGTCGCTGAAACGAGCCAGATCTGCTTCGTAGTCCACCTTCAGAGGAATAGTCGAACTGAGGGAGCTCTCGGGGTTATGGACGTCTGATACTTCCACGTACATATTGTAGTTCCCATTGGACATGGGAATTCGTTGCAGGTCTAAAAAGTTGTCAATAGTACCTGTGGTGTCCGCAATGCTAGGGCCGGATAGTTTGTACCGGTCTAAGTACACTACAGAGTCTCCTTGGGAGATGGAGATGAGAACATCGACAGCACTTTGATATTGGCCGTTGTCCCCAATATTCCAATCGAGACTATTTCCGACAAAGGAGAAATAGATTTCAACGTAAGGAGATGTTCCACCTGCCGTGAAGGTGGCGTAATCCATAAATACACCAATGTTCTTTCCTGATGTGGAGCCTGCTGAGAATAGCGCTAGCGTAGCAATGCAAAGCCATTTCTTCATAATACGCACTGATTTAACCCGTGGACTAACTAATGTACGAAATTAAGGAAGAATGTCATTTTAGCTTGTGCCAATTGAAAGAGTTTATTTAATTTTGCCCCTCCGAAAGGAGAGGTGGCAGAGTGGTCGAATGCACCGGTCTTGAAAACCGGCGTACCGAGAGGTACCGGGGGTTCGAATCCCTCCCTCTCCGCAAAATGAGAAAAAGCCCGCACAGAAATGTGTGGGCTTTTTCAATTCTCCAGAGTCCAAAGACGTCTTGAAGGAGCCAGCGTCATTTTCCTAAATTCGCTCCATGCTCTTCAATTCCATTGACTTTGCCATTTTCCTCCCGATCGTTTTTGCGGTCTACTGGCTTCTGTCTAAAAGAGCCCTGCGCGTACAGAATCTCTGGCTCCTGGTCACGAGCTACGTGTTTTACGGATGGTGGGACTGGAGATTCCTTTCGCTCATTGCCTTGAGTACCCTGGTGGATTTCACCGCTGCCTTGCGCCTACGGCGCGATGCCGCATCTCCCTCTAAATTCTGGTTGTGGGTAAGCCTCTCAGTCAATCTCGGGCTGTTAGGTGTGTTTAAGTACTACGGGTTCTTTCTGGATAACCTGCAAGAGGCTTTCACCTTCTTCGGGCGGGAAGTCACTTTCCAGGGTATCGAATGGGTCTTGCCCGTTGGAATCAGTTTCTACACCTTTCAAACGCTTAGCTACACCTTAGATGTGTATCGCGGAAAAATCGAACCGAGTCGAGACCTGATTGCCTTTGCGGCCTACGTCAGCTTTTTTCCACAGCTCGTCGCAGGTCCCATTGAACGGGCGTCTCATCTACTTCCTCAAATTCAAAAGGCCCGATCCTTTGTCTATACCCAAGCTTCGGATGGCGTCAATCAAATTCTGTGGGGACTTTTCAAGAAGCTGGTCATCGCAGACCAATCAGCTGTATACGTCAACTACATTTTTGAACACGCGCATCGCATGAACCCCCTCCAGCTTTTCGCCGGAGCCGTTTTATTCGCCTTTCAGATCTACGGAGATTTTTCCGGGTACTCGGATATAGCTATTGGTACGGCGCGGCTTTTCGGCATCGATTTGCGGCAGAACTTCGCTTTTCCCTACTTCTCTCGCGACATCGCTGAGTTTTGGCGGCGCTGGCACATCTCGCTGTCGACTTGGTTTCGCGATTACCTCTACATTCCACTCGGAGGCTCAAGAACTTCCACGGTAAAGGTCATCTGTAACACCTTCATCATTTTTGTAGTAAGTGGTTTCTGGCACGGAGCCAATTGGACCTTTGTTTTATGGGGATTGGCTCATGCCTTGCTTTTTATTCCGCTGCTTGTCTTTGGTCGTAACCGTCGTCACTTGCAGGTGGTTGCCCAAGATCGACTGCTCCCTCGACTAACCGACATAGCCCGTATTCTCTTGACATTCATATTGGTTACACTTGCCTGGATCTTGTTCCGCGCGGATAGCCTTACAGAAGCAGGGGCCTACTATTTTGGGTTACTGGATTGGACGAAGGTTAGCGGAGTGCTTGACCCTAAAGACGCTCTTTCGGCTATGGCCTTGAGTGGAATGATGATCTTGATGATTGTTATGGAGTGGCGAGGTCGTCGAGAACTTCACGCTCTTGTTCCCTGGCTTCAGCGGTCCCTTTGGAAACAGCAGGTTTTGCGCATTTGCTTGGTCTGGATCATTATTCTCTTCATGAATACTGGACAGGAAGACTTCATCTATTTTCAATTCTAACCGATGAAGAAGTTCGCACGTCAAATAGTCGTTCTATTGGGAATCTTATCCGCCAGCTTTGTTGTGGTAAGTTGGTTAGTGCCCCCAACGGAAACAGAGGATAGAGCGAAGAACGGGGAGGAGCCTTACGAAATCATAACTCTTGGGACCTCGCATGGTGATGACTTCACCTTCGAAGTATTACCAATCCCAGGAGCCAATTTCAACCTATCGGCCAACACGTTATACTACGATCTACAACAGTTCAAATACATACACGAGCAAGGCGCCTTAGCGCCCGATGCATGGGTGTTGATCCCTGTTTCCTATTTCGTTTTTGGAACGGACGAGAATCGAACTCTGCTGATGCGTCCGGGAGTTTTTGTCAGTCAATTTTACGCCTACATGGATCGTGATCAGATTCTCGACTACTCTTTTCGACAAGATATAAGCCTTGCCGTCACCCGAGTTCAGGACTTTGCCAGAACGGATGTGAATCAGCTGTTGGGGTATATCGAAGAGGAAGTGGATACTTTGAACCCCTGGGAGTTTGAAGGGCTCAATATGGCTGAGCACTTGGAGCGCGTCGAAGCCGATTTAAAAGGGCGGGTTAAAAGACACCGAAAGTTGGGCTCTTACCTTCCGCCGCAAAAGAATCAAGCCTATTTAAAGGAGCTCATCGAAGAAGTGCGAAAATTCGGCTATAGGCCAGTAGTGATGACCTTGCCGTACTTCGCCTCATACAATGATGGAATGGGCGAGAAGTGGCTGTTCAAGCATTACTGGAAGCCCTTGAAAGAGGTTGTCGAATCCACCGAGGCGCCTTGGCTAGACTACAGCACGGACACATCGTACACTCTTCATTCGGAGCTCTTCCTGGATCAGGATCACCTCAATGATGCTGGCAGAATTCGATTTACTCAAAAAGTCTACGAGGATCTACAGCTTCTGAACGAGTAGGCGGAATTATTTGCTCGGGTAGAGCTCTTCCATCCGGCCGTAGGCCGCAATCATTAACTCTTCAAGCACTTCTAGATCTACGTCTGCCAATTTATTGATATAGAGGCAACCTCGGCCCATTTTGTACTTTCCTAGCTTCTCCATCAAATCGGGAAAGGCGTCCAGATTGGGCATGATGTATAGCGATAAACTCGACTTTCTAGGAGAGAATCCGATCCGCAAGGAATCGCCTTCATGGCCCGAGTCGTATTTGTAGTGGTATTCGCCGTAGCCTACGATTGTTGGCCCCCACATTCGGGGTTCCAATCCAGTTACCTTTTTCATCGCTTCGTAGAGGTACAGACCGTCGGCTTTGCGCGTTGGGTGTTCTACCGCATTCAAAAAGTCCAGGACCGATTGTGTGGTGGGTTTTGTCTTGTTCTCTGCCATTATCCTATAAAGTCGTGTTTTTTGTGCGAGCCATCGCAATAGGGTTTGTTGGTGGAATGACCACACCTACACAGGGCCACGGTTCGCGTTTCTGTTTTTGTATTTCCGGATGCATCGATCAAATCCACGGGCCATTTGCAGCAATCGTTACTTGTGCAGATGGAGCGGAAGACTCAGCCGCTTGTCCGGATAAGGAGTACCCCAAGGCTCCACTGGGACACTGGTCAATTTGTGCCATGATTCGGTTTTTTGCAGCACCATCTAAATTGATCCACGGTTTCCTCTTGGGATTGAAGACCTCGATCAACCCTCTCCGGCAATTTTCGGAGTGAATACATTTGCCGGGCTCCCAGCTGATGGTGAGGTCTTCCTTTTGATATTCTTTCTTGAAGTTATTCATATTCGCATTCTGAAGGACATGGAATGTACGAAGAAATCATTAGTACACTGAACTAAATCATGCCGTATTTGTACTGGTAATCAAGGTATTCCTAAGTTGCCAAAGCTCTGTTTGTAGTAAAGTTTTATTACCTTGGAATGTCGCGCTATAATTAGGAAAATGAAAACAAGAGAAAAGATCTTGCAGAAGACCTTGGAGTTAATCAACGCCAATGGTCCAACTGCATTGAGAATCGAGGATCTCTCGAACAGTCTGAAACTGAGTCCAGGAAACATTACTTATTACTTCCCCCGAAAGGGAGATATTCTCCGGGGCGTTCATGAAGAGTATACTAAGGAAGCTGTTGCCCTAACCGAAGAAATATCCTTTGAGGGAGCAAGCCTCCAAGACCATTGGGCATATCACGTAAAGGTATGTCAACTGCAATGGAAGTATCGCGGATCTCTGCTGTTTCAAATGGCACAGATTCATTCTGATCCCGAGGGTCGGGCTCGTGATCGGGCTCAATTGGAGTACTACTACGCTCGCTTCGAGAACATGGTATCGGAATACAAAAAGTCCGGGCTTCTAGGTGGGGTCAAGGCGGCCGAGAGTCTCAGATCGAGAGATGTCAATTTTCTTGTGATGAGTACCTGGATTATTCAGTACATTCCTTATGCCTCAAAGGAGAATTTGGAGGACACCTTGAACTACTACAGTTACCTTGGGCTCAAGTCCCTCGAGCCTTTCTTGACGGAGAAAGGTAACAAGCAGTATCAGAGCCTTCAACGCAAATACGGTAAACGCCCCTTTTAAGCGCGAACATGATTTCGTCGCAGGAATCGAGTAAGTGTTTATTTCTTCTGAATCACCGCTCTGTGATGGGCTTGGCTAACCTTCCATGACTCTCCTCGAAGTAAGTATCTTAAAGACTTCATCCATAGCTTTTTAGCATCATTTATTGAAATAGATGCTTGAATATAATCTCCCTCTGGTTTTTCTGCCGAGTAATGAAAGAAGTCCATGGCTTCTCGCATGGATAGTTCGGGTATTCCGTAGACTGATGAGAATCGAGGGTCAATTTGTGTGTTTAAGGACCCTGAAAAGAGTTTCTGGACTTCGTCACTAACCGTCCGATTGTTCGCGTTTTGAACGCTTTTTCCGTCTCCGGTAGACCAGGAGGAAATGCGCTTGACCTGTTTTCGGTAGGGATTTTCCTCGTACGAAGCGCGCAGGTCTTCTGCCGTGATATTGTACGGGGCACATAGTGTATTCAGCAGTTCACTGACCCTTGCAAAAGGATCGCTAACCAGGTCTTCGTATTTGACTAAGTGTACTCGGGGATGTTCTCGGAAATTCCAATAGAGAGCAACGTTTACCAGCCATGTTGCGGAGGCGGTATACGGTCCCCATCCGCGGCGAAGTAGACTGTCCAGGACATATAAGGGGTGGCGAACCGTGTAGACGAAGTGATGATCTGGATGAGCAACGAGCCAAAGATCAATGGCGTTGGCGTTTTGCGGAGTTTTCTCGAAGACGAATCCATCTTGAGGCTTCTCTCGATATGCGAGAAAGCCGTGGGCAAAATCCTGAATCCAGGAGTTGAGGTCAGGGGCTTTACTAAAGCTATTGTTCAAATCGGAACGGCTTAAGCCATAGCTCGGAAGGTGGTCGAAGCGGGTGTGGATTCCAGTAGCCTTTAAAGTGGCGATTTTGCTGGTCCTTTGGGGATTCCGCTGGAACCGCTCAAAGTCGTAAAGTGCTCGATTGCAGAACAACTCCAATTCAGGACCACACGCGGTAAAGGGGGCGCTGTCGAGAAGATCGGCCAGTAGGGTGCTGCCCGAACTCGGCGAGTTGCCCAGAAGTATCAGTTGTTGTCTATCTTCACCCACGAATCCAAAAGTAGAGAATTGGCCCTTACCCGTACTGCGAATCTGGTGAATACCGCTCTGTCCTTTGCAGGCGCGGGCTTGGGCTTTGTCAATCAAGTGGTTCTTATGGCGGGTTTCTTTACCCCTGAAGAGCTTGGCTTAACACGCGTTCTCTTCCAATCGGGCACCCTCTTGGCTCAATTCATGGTTTTTGGAACCAATCCACTGGTCATTCGATTCTATCGGGCCGATGCACCGCCTGTCCTGCGAAACCTTCGATTGGCGTCGGCTGGTATTTTGGCTTTTGGTGCCTTGATTTCTGTTTTGGCACTCTGGGTGTTTCAAAAGCCATTCATTGCCTTCTACGTGGAGAAATCTGTCTTGTTTGCAACTTACGCATATTGGGCTGTGCCTTTAGCCTTGGGGTTGGCTGTTTTTCAATTACTGGCAGCTTGGGCGCAGTCTGCGCAGCGATCTGTTTTGGAAACGGGGCTGAAGGAAGTGGGCTTGCGCCTTCTCATCACAATAGGCATATCAGCATATTTGTTTGATTGGGTGTCTTTTGAGGCTTTTGTCGGGTACTACGCCTGGATTCCGATGATCACCGCCTTGGCCCTCGGTGCAGCGCTTTGGCCCCGAAGGACTGTGTCGCGCGATCAGGAGGAGGAAAGTTCCGTTCCCTGGAAAGTCTATTTGCTTTTTTCGGCTTATAACGTCTTGTCTAGAGCCAGTAACTTCATTACGCTCACCATCGATGTGTTATTCTTAGGAGCCTTGGTAGGGCTGGAGGCCGTGGCGGTTTATTCGATTGCGACCTATCTCGTTGGTTTTATGATGATTCCCTATCGCGCCTTGCAAAAGGTGGCTTTTCCTCGGGTGGCCCGCTGGTGGCAAGACAACGATCGAGCGTCGATTCAGAAACTATATGGCGAAACGGCGAGTGGCTTGCTTTTTTGGAGCGGAACCATATTCGTTGGTCTTTCCCTGTGCTTGCCCTGGTTTAACGCGTATCTAGGTCCAGAATATTCGGGTGTGGGCTTGGTCTTTAGCATTTTCGGATTGGGTCGATTGGTAGAAATGATCACCAGCATCAACAGAGGGATTCTTCGCAATTCTCCCTTGTTTCGATTTGAAACGCTCTACTCTTTGATATTCATGGGCACCCTGATCGGTTTAGATCTCTGGTTGATCCCCGTTTTTGAACAGCTCGGGACTGGTCGAGGAGTAGAAGGCGCGGCATGGGGTAGTGCGGGAGCATTCCTTTTGTTCAACACCTTGATTAGTAGCACTTTGTTTTTTGCCTACGGCATGATGCCTTTTCGCCCACAGCAGCTCATACTCGCTGTTTGGTTTTTCCTGAGTTGGTTCTTTCTACCCCGTTGGAGCCCTACAGATCAGATCTTGCTGGACGCGTTTATCCGAGCCGCCATTTTTGGGCTCTCAGCCATTGGAATCTTCATGTATTGGTATCAAAAAAAGGCCAACCGTGATTGGCTGACCTTAAAATAATATTGGTGATGTGTGGGCTTATTTGCCAAGCCAAGAACGGAGCATCCAATGATCCTTCTCCATGTCCTTGGTGTATTCCTGAAGGAGGGTAACGGTACCCGTGTCTCCATTGTCTGCCGCGATTTCCGTGGCTTCTACAAAGTAGCCGAGCATTTCTTCGAAATCAGCTAAGATTTCAGCAGCCATTTCTCGTGATTCCGTATTTGGTGAGGCCTCAGCAATGCTTGCGTGCTCTAGATAGTCACTGAAGTTACTCAGGGGCGTACCACCGAAAATGCGAATGCGTTCTGCGATTTCATCGATGTGCTCAACAGCTTTGGTATAGTACACCTCGAAGTTCTCATGCAAGTCGAAAAAATCATCGCCAACAACATTCCAGTGAAAGTTGCGAAGCTTTTGATAGTGCATTTGGTAGTTCGCGAGTACGGCATTTAGCCCCCCAATAATAGCGTTGCTTTCTTCAGAGTCGAAGCCGAGTCGGTTGCTGGTTGATGTATTCATTACTTATGGTGTTTTAAGGATTATATATTCCGTTCAATTGCCCTACGAAGGTCCGGATTCTTGATGGTTGAGCCATAGAAAAATCATTATGTTACACAATCAAGTATAGGCAATATCAATAACGATTGTTCTGACCACACGAGCTTGGTATGCTCATCTGGCCGTCCAAGTAGATGCATTAATGGGCTTTTGAATCATCGCGCCGTAGGCGCAAAACACAAAAAGTAGGAACGGAGTTAGAAGGTTCCTATCCCCAGGCTTCAGATTTTAGAGAAAATTCGAATATTATTGTATCATGAGCAACGAGATTGAACAGATCTTTCCAGTCCTAAATGATCAGGAACTGCGCGAGCAGCTGAAAAATGAGTGCACCCTTCGACGCATTCCCGGAGGAACTACGCTTATGGAAATGGGGCAGTACGTCAAGGCGATACCCTTGATTACCTCCGGTCGAGTGAAGGTTTTTCGGGAGGACGACGACGGTCACGAGCTCTTTTTATACTATTTGGAGCCTGGTGAAGGTTGCGCAATGAGTTTTGCCTGTACCCTACATGATCAAACCTCTCAAGTGAAGGCAGGGGCGATGGAGGACACGGAGTTTATTTCTGTTCCGGTCACCTTGATGCCGGAATGGATGAGCAAGTTTAAATCGTGGTACCGTTTTGTGATCGAAACGTATCAAGATCGCTTTGAAGAATTACTCAAGACCTTGGACAGTATAGCCTTTCACCGGATGGATGAGCGTCTGATACAGTACCTGCAAAAGAATTCTAAGGTTCTGGACACAAGGGTTTTAAAGCTCTCTCATCAGGAAGTAGCCTATGAGTTGAACACCTCTCGCGAGGTGATTTCGCGCCTTTTGAAAAAGATGGAGAAAGACGGAATGGTGGTCTTGGGGCGGAATCGAATTGAGCTCTTGGAATTATAGTGGTGACTTTTGTTACGGTTCTTAGGAGGGGATGGGAAGTACCTTTGCCTGAAATCATTTTCACGCTATGAAATTGAAACAATACGTTCCTTTATTGGACTGGCTACCCCATTATGATCGACGCGACTTGCGCGGCGACCTCTCCGCAGGCTTGACCGTTGGTGTCATGCTCATTCCTCAAGGAATGGCGTACTCCATGCTCGCTGGACTACCACCGATTTACGGACTATACGCTTCGACTTTACCGCTTATTCTCTACGCGATTTTTGGGACCAGTCGTCAGTTGGCTGTGGGACCCGTAGCTATGGTTGCTCTATTGATTTCATCAGGAGTAGGAGCCATTGCGCCTGTAGGGAGTGATGAATTCATTGGCTTGGCCATCCTCTTGGCACTGATGGTGGGTATTCTGCAGTTCAGCTTGGGACTGTTTCGATTGGGTTTCTTGGTGAACTTTCTCTCGCATCCTGTGATTTCGGGGTTTACGAGTGCCGCCGCCCTCATTATTGGATTGAGTCAGCTAAAGCACTTATTGGGAATAGACATTCCCAGAAGCAATTACATACATGAGATTTTAATCGGGGCTGCCCAGAATATAGGTGAAGTGCATCTTCCCACGTTGGTGCTGGGCGTGGCAGCCATTGCTCTGATTATGACGCTAAAGAGAATCAACAAGAGCATTCCTGGCCCACTGTTCGTGGTGGTACTCGGAATTCTAGTTGTTTACTTTTTTAAACTCGCAGATGGCGGAATGAAGATTGTCCAGGAGGTTCCAAGTGGTTTGCCCTCCCCGGCATTACCCGCAATGAACTGGGCACAAATTTCTGAATTGATGCCCATTGCACTCACTATTGGCCTTGTGGGATTCATGGAATCGATTGCCGTGGCCAAAGCGATTCAAGCAAAGCACAAAAACTACGAGGTGGACCCCAACCAGGAATTGATCGGACTCGGACTGGCGAATATTGGAGGGGCTGTATTCAAGGCATTTCCGACTACGGGAGGGTTTTCTCGAACGGCAGTTAATGACCAAGCAGGAGCAAGGACAGGGCTCGCCAGCATTATAAGCGCTGCTCTGATCATTCTCACCTTGCTCTTTCTAACCCCACTTTTCTACTTTTTGCCCAAAGCCATTTTGGCTTCTGTGATTATGGTCGCGGTTTTTGGACTAATTGACTTTCATGAAGCGAAGCATTTATGGCAAACCGATAAGAAGGATTTTGCCATGCTTATGGTGACCTTTTTGGCGACCTTATCACTCGGTATTGAAGAGGGAATTGCCGTGGGTGTAGTATTGAGTCTGGCTATGGTAATTTATCGTGTAACCTACCCCCACATGGCGGTAGAAGGTCGATTGCCCGGGACGGATCAGTTCAGAAATGTTGATCGATTCTCTGATGCTCACAGCGAGGAGGACCTGCTGATTGTGCGTCTTGACGCCCAACTCTTTTTTGCCAACACAAATTATTTTAGGGAGAAACTAGCCAAATGGGAGGCTCAAAAAGGGCCTGGACTTAAACTTGTGGTGCTCAATGCGAAGGCCATTAATGGCTTGGACTCTTCTGCCGTTCACATGTTGCACGACTTGGCTCAGGAGTACCGAAATCGTGGAATTCATCTCTATGTAAGTGGGCTAAAGGGTCCCCTCAGGGATGTGGCCTCTCGCTCCGGCTTGGTTGAGGAAATTGGCGTGGAGAACTTCTTTTACGACCTGGCAGATGCAGTGAATCACTACCGACACGGAAAGCCGCGCGTTGCCACCCGCGTGGTTATGCAAACCAATAATTCTAAGGGACATGCCTAAAAAGAAAAAAGTTCGGGAAGACCTCATACTCCGGGATTTCTTAGCAATTGATCGGACGCGTCTGGCCAATCAGCGAACCTTGCTGTCTTTTTTTCGAAGTGGCCTATACTTGTTCGTAACCGCCGTGGCTGTAGATCGAGTACCCATGTTGGAGGACTTGCAATGGCTGACCGCGGGGATGTGGGCCATCGGAGTTTCCGTCATGCTTATTGGTCTAGTCAACTACCTCATTATGCGGAAAAAGATTCTCAACGCTTATCGGACCAGTGAAGAGAAGGCAGCTGAGAACCTGAGCTGAAGCACTCGAACATCGTAACATTTGTCACGTTTAGTTGTGACACTCATTAGTAATTTTGTGTTGTCATTTAGACTTTAAGCAAACAACAAATGAAAATAGAACAGATTTATACAGGGTGCCTAGCGCAGGGTGCATATTACATAGAGTCAAACGGAGAGGTAGCCATAATTGACCCCCTTCGTGAAACACAGCCGTATATCGACAAGGCTGAGGCCGAAGGAGCTTCCGTCAAATTCATTTTTGAGACGCATTTTCATGCGGATTTCGTTTCTGGCCACATTGACCTAGCAGAGAAAACGGGAGCGACCATTGTGTACGGTCCAAAGGCAGAGACCAAATACGATATTCATCGTGCAGAAGACGGAGAAGAGTTTAAGCTTGGAAACATTCGCATTAAAACCTTGCACACTCCTGGCCACACACCGGAGAGCACGACTTGGTTGCTCATTGATGAAGACGGAAAAAACCACGCCATTTTCAGCGGTGATACCCTCTTCATTGGAGATGTTGGTCGTCCAGATCTCGCCGTAAAGAGTGACTTGACCGAAGAAGATTTGGCCGGTATGCTGTACGACAGCTTGCGCAACAAAATCATGACCCTCGAAGATGAGGTCATCGTTTACCCTGCTCACGGGGCCGGTTCTGCATGTGGAAAGAACATGAGCAAGGAAACCCACGATTTGCTCGGAAACCAAAAGAAAGTCAATTATGCCCTACGGGCCGATATGACCAAGACCGAGTTCATTGAGGAGGTGTTGGATGGAATCTTACCTCCACCGCAATACTTTCCCAAAAATGCTCTAATGAACAAGGAAGGTTATGCTTCTATTGATAGCGTATTGGAAAAAGGAGTTGTTGCCTTGAATGTGGAAACCTTTGAGGCCATGGCGAATCATGAAGGAGCCATGGTTTTGGATGTTCGCGGAGCCCAGGATTTTGCACAGGGGCATATTCCCAATTCCATTTTTATCGGTATTGACGGATCATTCGCTGGTTGGGTGGGAACGCTCATTACGGATTTGAATCAACCTATCATTCTCGTGGCCCCCCAAGGTCGTGAAGAAGAAACCGTGACCCGGTTAGCACGCGTTGGATACGACAATACCTTGGGTTACTTAGAGGGTGGTTTTGCATCTTGGAAGGATTCTGGAAAAGATATAGAAACGGTCAAGAGTATTCCGGCCACAGATTTTGCTGAGGAGTGGAAATCCGGCACCCTGAAAGTACTCGATGTCCGTAAACCAGGTGAATTCGAAGCGGAGCACATTGATAAGGCCTTTAACCGCCCATTGGATTACATCAATGATTTCATGGATGAATTCAACAACGATGAAACCTATCACATTCACTGTGCCGGAGGGTATCGTTCGATGATTTACGCTTCGATCCTCAAGTCTCGCGGCTTTCACAATTTGGTAGACGTCCAAGGTGGTTTTAAAGCCATCAATGAAGGTACGGATGTTACGGTCACGGACTATGTATGTCCTTCAACCTTGCGCCGTGAAAAAAAGGAGAACGCATGAGTTTTCAGAACGTAAATAAGGAAGAGTTCAAAAACGGTATGGAGCGAGAAGGAGCTGTTGTTCTCGATGTACGCACCCCGGGGGAGTGGCATGAGGGTGTCATTCCCGGAGCTGAACTCGTCAATGTAATGGACCCTTCTTTTGCGGACCGAATTGACGCTTTGGATCGCGCTAAATCGTACTACGTTTACTGCAGAAGCGGGAATCGCAGTGGAATGGTGTCCAGCTTCATGACGCAACGCGGATTTAATGAAGTGTATAACCTTAGTGATGGCCTCATATCTTGGGACGGTCAACTGGTGGAGTACGCCTAGTTAAAGGAAACAGATAAAAAGCCTCTCCTCTACGCGTGGAGGGGCTTTTTTTATTTCAAGCACCGCGCTTCTGTAACCCAGGTTACGTTCAGGTCAGTCGGAGAAAGCTATTTTTGTCTATTAAATTCTGTGAACTATGGAATGGATTACCGCCCCTTGGCCCTGGTATGTTGCCGGGCCACTCATCGCTTTGATTATGTTCTTGCTCTTGGTCTTTGGCAAGGAGTTTGGGTTCAGCTCTAATTTGAGGACCATGTGTGCTATGGCAGGAGGAGGTCGCGTTGCCGGCTTTTTTAAATTCAATTGGAAAGGCCAAGTGTGGAATTTGGTCTTTGCGGTGGGTGCCGTTTTAGGAGGGTACGTTGCTCATGAATACATGATGCCCTCGGAAAAAATTGACCTCAACCCAAAAACGGTAGCCGAGCTCGAGGCTATGGGTATTGCCGATGCTGGTGAGACCTATATTCCCAGCGAGCTTTTTAGCTGGGAGTTTCTGACCACTTGGCAAGGTTTCGTTGTCCTGGTGGTTGGCGGATTTTTAATCGGGTTTGGTACGCGTTATGCCGGTGGATGTACTTCGGGACACGCTATCTCTGGCTTAAGCAACCTCCAATGGCCATCATTGTTAGCCGTTATTGGCTTTTTCATTGGCGGCCTGACAATGACTTATTTCATCCTTCCATTCTTGCTTCCAGGGTAATTCATGAAGCTTCTGCTCACCCATATTACCCTTGTACTGGCCTTCGCAGCCCTTGCACAGAGCGCTCATGACGAAAGACCGGAAATGAGTCATTCCGACACGAGTCATGTGCACAATGTCAAGGAGTTCTTTTCGCGTGGAAAGGTAAGTGGACATATCCGCTACTACTTTATGTCTACCGTGAACCCGGGAGAGCTTTCAGACTATTATGCCAACGCTGCAGGGGGTGTTATAAAATACCGCACCCACCGGTGGATGGGCTTTCAATTGGGAATCGGGGGTAATTTCATCTATAACCTCGGATCTTCGGATCTTCTAGAACGAGATGAGCTGAGTCACAGAGTAGCGAGGTTCGAGCGCCAACTCTTCGACGTTACAGATCCCGAGAACCGATACGATATGGATCGGCTTGAAGAGCTTTACGTCGATTGGAAATATCGTGACCTTCACCTTGTTTTAGGTAAGCAAGAATTTTACACTCCGTTGGTAAACCCTCAAGACGGGAGAATGAAGCCGTATGTAGTGGACGGCCTGTGGATCAACTATACTCCAGGTCAAAGCTGGTTGATCAATGGAGGTTGGATTCGCAAAGTTTCTCCAAGAAGTACCGTTAGCTGGTATCGAGTAGAGGATGCCATTGGTTTGTATAACCAAGGTTTGAATCCGGACGGAACTCCTTCCGATTACCATGGAAATCTTCGCTCAAAGGGAATGGGTATTCTCGGAATTCAGAGAATTAAAGGTGATTGGTCAATACAGTTTTGGGATTACTACCTCGACAATATTCTCAATGCGGCTTTTGTACAATTGGATTATACCCCAGGTCAGTGGGTTACCGGAATTCAATACTTGAGAGAAGATCCGCTAGGGGTAGGTGGGGCTGAGTTGGAGCAACAGGCGTATTATCCAAGTGACCAGAACACAAACCTGTTCAGCTTTAGACTCGGGCGCAAGATAGCCGGTTGGACACTAACAGCCAATTATACCACTATCCTAGAGTCTGGTCGTTTTCTATTTCCTCGAGAATTCGGTCGCGAGCAATTCTATACCACTATTGGCCGTGGCCGAATGGATGGAATGGGAGGGGCTCAAACCTTAATGTTCAAGGCATTTTGGATCCCCAAAAAGCACCCCGCCTTTAGTTTGGAGCTGGATGCAGGTCGGACTTGGGCTCCTGGTCATCAGCGCGTTGCTCTCAACAAGTACATCGCAGATTCATATGACCAGTACAATATCGATGTGCGGTACCAGTTTTCTGGCATTTGGCAAGGGCTGGTTGTCCGTTTTCTCTACGTGCACAATCGATTACTTAAAGGTGGTTACAGTGACCCCCGTTTGATACACAATCGCCACAATTACCACCACTTCAACCTTATTACGAATATCTATTTTTAACCCTATGAAGTACTTAAGATTTTTAATTGTCGGAATGATCTTCGGCATCGTATTGACGAAAGCTGAAGTAATTTCTTGGTTCCGCATCTATGAAATGTTCAAGTTTCAGTCCTTCCACATGTATGGTGTTATCGGAAGTGCAGTAGCGGTTGGAATTGTCTTGGTCTGGTTGATAAAGAAATTGGACATCCACCCATGGTACGGTGAAGAAATGTGTCTGTTCGACAAAAAGCCAAGTGTACCTCGATACCTCTTTGGTGGGACAATATTTGGTTTGGGTTGGGCCATGACAGGTGCTTGTCCAGGCCCCATGTTCATTCTGCTGGGCTACGGAGTCCCCGTTATAATCGTTGTGGTTCTCAGTGCACTTCTGGGCACCCTAGTCTACGGAATGGTCCGAGACAAAATTCCACACTGAACCACATCTGTCAGTTTCCCAACTGACAAAGATCAGTTCTTAATGTGACCGATACCACCGTGTTTACGGAGGTGTCGGTTTATTTTTGGGGTAGTTGAAAATAAAACCTCATTGCTCCTATGAAAATAGAACAGATCTATACCGGTTGCTTAGCTGAAGCAGCATATTATATTGAGTCTAACGGTGAAGTAGCCATTGTAGACCCCTTACGTGAAACACAACCCTATATTGATCGAGCCGAACAAAATGGTGCCGCAATAAAGTATGTGTTGGAGACCCATTTTCACGCGGATTTCGTCTCGGGTCACCTTGATTTGGCCAATCGAACGGGAGCCCAGATCGTTTTTGGCCCCACAGCTCAACCCAATTACGAAGCGTATGTAGCACAGGACGAGGAGATTCTAGAGCTCGGTGAGATCAAGATTAAGGTCTTGCACACTCCTGGGCATACCATGGAATCAACGACCTTCTTGGTTATTGACCCTGAAGGCAACGAGCATGCTATTTTTACGGGAGACACGCTTTTTATAGGCGATGTTGGCCGTCCTGACCTCGCGGTCAAAACAGACCTGAGTCGAGAAGACCTTGCGAGTCATTTGTTCGATTCTCTACGCAATAAAATCATGACTCTTCCAGCTGATGTTATCGTTTATCCTGGACATGGCGCTGGTTCTGCATGTGGAAAGAAAATGAGCGAGGAAACCATAGACACCCTTGGACACCAATTGAAGACGAATTATGCCCTACGGGCCGATATGAGTCGCGAGGAGTTTGTCAAAGAAGTCACCGAAGGCCTCGTGGCTCCTCCTCAATACTTCCCCAAGAATGCCGTCATGAATAAAATGGGCTATGAGTCATTTGCGGAGGTCATGGATCGTGGGCTGAATCCACTGAACCCATCTGATTTCATTAAATCCGCTGAATTGACCGATGCCATAATCTTGGACACGCGTACACAGGAGGATTTCCGTGATGGTCACATACCAGGATCTATTTTCGTGGGAATTGACGGGAGTTTTGCCACCTGGGTAGGGACCTTGATTCCGGACCTCAAGCAGCCGATGTTGATCGTAGCCGATGCCGGCCGGGAAGAAGAAGTGATCACGCGCTTGAGTCGCGTTGGATATGACAACGCCATCGGTTACCTCGAAGGAGGATTCGCTGAATGGGCTGCATCGGACCGTGAGGTCCAGAGCGTAGACCAGGTAACTGCCGATCAACTTTCAGAAATTGTCTCGAAATCAGAGATTCATGTACTCGATGTGCGCAAGAAGAGTGAGTTTGACAGTCAGCACGTTGACGGTTTTGCCAACATGCCTCTTGATTTTTTGAATGATCACATGAATGAATTGGACAAGGATACGAAGTATTATGTCCATTGCGCTGGAGGATACCGCAGTATGGTATTCATCAGCATCCTAATGGCGCGCGGATTCTATCAATTGGTAGACGTCGCCGGAGGGTTTAAGGCCATTGAGGAGACAGTCCTCCCCATGACCGATTATGTCTGCCCTTCCACGATGCTGTAAGCATCGAGTAGGTTCATAGCGTGTCCCGGGATTCAGGGGTGGATCCCGGGACTTTTTTTCGCACCCAGAAAAGCGCTAAAACTGATAAGTATCATATACGGACAAGACACAAGTTTCTAAATTGTACCACGATAACTAAACGCTATGAAAAAACATCAGATTGTCATCATTGGTGGTGGAACCGCTGGAATCACAGTGGCCGCGCAATTGATGCGGAAGAAAAGTGGCCTTGACGTGGCCCTAATTGAGCCTTCGGAAAAGCATTATTACCAGCCAGCTTGGACGTTGGTGGGTGCCGGAACCTTTGATATGGCCAAAACGGAACGAGATGAGGCCGGGTTAATTCCTCCAGGTGTGACTTGGATAAAGGAGTATGCGGAGGAAATCGATCCGGACCAGAACAAAGTAGTTCTTCGAAGCGGAGAAGAGGTAGAATACGAATTCCTCGTTGCCGCACCTGGGATTCAGTTGGATCTAGATGGAATAGAAGGCCTCAAGGAGAATTTGGGCAAGAATAATGTTTGTTCAAACTATGTGGACCCCGAGTATACTTGGGAGATCATAAAGAACTGGAAAGGGGGAAAGGCTCTGTTTACCCAACCCGCTACCCCCATTAAGTGTGGTGGAGCGCCCATGAAGATCATGTTCTTGGCTGCACACTATTTCCGCAAGCACAATCTTCACAGAAACACGGAGATCACCTTTGCCTCACCAGGAAATGTCATTTTCGGTGTCAAGGAGTTTGCCGTCACACTGGAAAAGGTTGTGGAGCGCTACGAAATCGAAACCAAGTTCCAGCACAAGTTGGTGAAAATCGATGGAGACAAGAAAGTCGCTTCTTATGAGGTCGTAAAATACGACAATACAGGTTGTATGGTCCTAAATGATACTGGAGAGCCCGTCAAATACATAGATGAAATAGAGTTTGATATGCTTCACCTGGCTCCACCTCAAAGTGCTCCTGATTTCATTAAGAAATCCAAAATTGCTCATCAAGAAGGAGCGAGCAAAGGTTGGATCAATGTGGATATCCATTCCCTACAACATCGCGAGTATGAGAACGTATTTGCATTAGGTGACGCTGCCGCATTACCTACGGCAAAAACAGGTGCAGCCGTTCGGAAACAAGCTCCAGTGGTGGTAGACAACATCCTGAATATGTTGGAAGGTCGACATGCCCACAACATGGGCTACACGGGATACAGCTCTTGTCCCCTTGTTACGGGGTACGGTCGTATGGTTCTAGCAGAATTCGGGTACGAGAACAAGCGTATGAGTGACCCTATGATATCCACATTTGTGGACACTACAAAGGAGAAATGGAGCATGTGGATGCTCAAGAAGTACGGTCTTCCCTTCATGTACTGGGACTTAATGCTCAAAGGAAAGGCTTAAACAAAAGAGCTGAAGTAAAACGGAAAAGCCCCATTTCGATGGGGCTTTTTTTATTTCTGTATCGGGTCGCTCCAAACACTCATGGAATGAATCCGTTTGCTTTCCTGGTCGTATACCTGCCAAGTCTCAATGGGTAGGCTGTAAATATGCAAGCTAATGGTTCGTCGATCGACACAATTGAATCCACGGTGAAAACCGATGTAGTCGTTAAGGTGGGGAATGGACTTCTCTGGCAACCTCGTGCTTTCAATCAGTTTGAGTTGATTCTCGAGCATCGAAGTAAAGTACTGTTCTATGCAGAGCTCGCCCTGTAGAATATACATCCAACCTTCTTGATAGTCATAGGTGTGAATAGGGGAGGTCTGATGGGGCTCCCAACACATCAGTAGCAGCTCGCAGTCGCTGTTGCGGAAGAGGGGGATTCGAGTGTAATGTTCATCACTCCAGGCACAAAGTGGTAGCACCTCCTTTTCTAAATCCAGTTGAACCCTTTTTAAGATGCCCATATACCCATCCTGATCTGGACCTTTTGCCAGTTCATTTCTCAATTGGTCTATGGTGGTTATGGGGTTCATGGTGTCTTTCCTGGTTATACCTAAAGTTCCGAAAAATTGTCCAGAAACCATGAGTATGCAGACAGCTAATGTGCTTTGCTAATTTGTAGGGGTGAAGAGGCGAAATGTTAATAAAAAATTACTTGCACCCATCATGTGCTAGGGGTGTGAATACAATAATTGAATAAATTGGCTCCTTATAACAAAAATATGGGGGTAAAATGGAAAAGAAGAATAAAATAGTGTCTCGGGGAATGTTCTTCATTTTGGTTATTGTGGCCATTGTAGCAAGTGTATATCCAGCAAGCCATCCGGAGTCTACCCATGATTGGGATTCTGGAACGATCGCTTGGCTGCTCACTGCTGCTGGATTAGTGCTCATTATGACACCTGGACTGAGCTTCTTTTACGGGGGAATGGTTCGGGCTAAGAACGTTGTGAGTACTATGCTGCAGAGTTTTATCGCTCTTGGGGTTGTCAGTATTTTCTGGTACGCATTTGGCTTTAGTCTAGCCTTTGGGGAGAGTATCGGTGGTTGGATTGGCAACCCCTTGAGTTTTGCCTTCTTCAATGACGTGGGTACCGCCGCTCATCCTCGAATTGCTTCGGGAATACCCTTTATTCTTTTCGCGGCGTTCCAGCTCAAATTTGCCATCATCACTCCAGCGTTGTTCACTGGTTCCATGGCGGAGCGCCTTCAGTTTTGGAGTTATGTGGTGATGATGGTGCTTTTCTCATTGCTGGTTTACTGTCCATTGGCACACTGGACTTGGCATCCAGATGGAATCCTATACACCCTTGGAGTGCTGGACTTCGCCGGCGGAACAGTTGTTCATATAAGCGCCGGAATCATGGCCTTGGTTGGCGCATGGTACTTAGGGCCACGTAAGGTGAAGGAGTTGATAGACCCATCCGAAATCAATGTGCCATATGTCATTCTCGGTACTGGATTACTCTGGTTCGGTTGGTTTGGTTTCAATGCAGGGTCAGCCTTGGCTGCAGATTCGCTAGCCGTCAAGGCTTTTGTTAATACGCATTTCGCCTCTGCGGCCGCGATGATTGGTTGGGTACTGTATGATGTCATGATGGGAAGAAAACCGACTGCGCTCGGTGCTTGTATAGGCGCTGTAGTAGGTCTTGTTGCAATAACTCCAGCAGCGGGATTTGTGAGCTACGGTCCTTCTCTGATTATTGGTCTTTCAGCTGCACTTGTTTCCAATATAGTAGTGGAGCGCTTTAAAAGATCTAGCGTGGACGATACCCTGGATGTATTTGCCTGCCACGGACTTGGAGGTATGATGGGAATGCTCTTAACGGGAATGTACGCCGAGGAGGGTGGATGGGTCACTACCGGAGATCCAACTTTGTTTTTAAAACACTTGGGAGCATTGATCTTTGTAGTGATGTTTGCTGGAGTGGGCTCCTATATTATTCTTCGAGTTGTAGATCGAATGATTCCAATGCGCGTTTCAGATTCTGAAGAAATTGAAGGTCTTGATCGAGCTATTCACGGGGAGGCTATTTTGAAAACCGCCTAGTACTCGGTGGGCATAGTGCCGCAGGCATAAAGACAATAAAAAAGGCCCCACTACAGCGGGACCTTTTTTGACTTGTAGCGAGAGAGAGACTTGAACTCTCGACCTCCGGGTTATGAATCCGACGCTCTAACCAGCTGAGCTACCTCGCCTTGCGATTTTTGAGGGGGCAAATATAAGTCAAATAGATTTTTCAACACAATTTTCCTAACCCTTGATTTTTATATATTGCGACCCAGCAATTCATCCCCTACATGTCAGACAAAATCAAATATCAGCTTGAGTTCCCGGTGAAAGCGTCACCCAAAATGTTGTATCAATATTTGACGACGCCATCGGGATTGTCCGAGTGGTTTTCCGACGACGTAAATTTTCGCGGAAAGAAATATGTCTTCATTTGGGATGACAGTCAAGAGGAAGCCGAAATCATCAGTAAGAAGCCGAATGTGTACATGAAGCTCAAGTGGCTCGAAAACGACGATGATTCGTTTTTTGAGTTCCGCATTGTCATCGATGATTTAACCAAGGATGTTTCGCTGATCATA
Organism: Flavobacteriales bacterium; assembly: GCA_965661605.1. GTDB lineage: Bacteria > Bacteroidota > Bacteroidia > Flavobacteriales > ECT2AJA-044 > ECT2AJA-044. The sequence continues at coordinate 60,298 of CBFIEH010000008.1, forward strand.
ACGGACTTCGCAGATGAAGACGAGATCGATGAAAGCAAGATGTTATGGGAGACGCAAATTCACAACCTGCTGCACGCCATAGGTTCTTGATTCCAATTGATCGCAAGGGAACATGGCGTATTCTGCCTTGGTTCCTCATCCCCTTTGGATTATTCCTACTCTTAGCCCAATTCACCCTGATCACATCAGGCAAGGGCATGGATCTTCAGTTAAGGTTTCAGGACCTGCATCATCCTTTTCTGGATTACTTCTTTAAGTATTTCACCTATTTGGGAGATGGAGTGTTTGTTGGCATCGTCATCTTGTTCATATTGCTGTTTATACAGGTCCGTGCTGGCTTGTTTTTACTGGTAGCCAGCCTCTTGGATAGCTTAGTGATACAATACCTCAAGAGATCGGTCTTTGAGGAATCATTTAGGCCTTCACATTATCTGATGGGGCATGAAGACTTTAGGACCGTTCCCGGCGTCGAACTCCATGATCGCTTTAGCTTTCCATCCGGACATACGGCCGCCGCTTTCTGTCTATATTTTGGATTGACCTTAGTCGTCCGCAAGAAGATTCCAGCCTTGGTGTTTTTTCTCATCGCCATAGGAGTGGGGTACTCGAGAATTCATTTGAATCAGCATTTTCTTCAGGACGTTTACGTAGGGACTGTTATTGGCACTGCGATAGCTGGAATTTGTTATCCAATCTTCTTTTCACGCAGTCGGACCAGCCCAAGGGGCCTTATGGATCGACCAATGATTCGGCTTCGATGAAAAGAGAATTGTGGATTAGTATTTCCATTTTCCTAGGAGCATTGATTCTGTTCGTTCCGTTTCTGGGCGCTGTTCACCTTTTTGATTGGGACGAGTTGAACTTTGCCGAGGCTGCTCGGGAAATGCTTCTTACCGGTCAATTCAGTACTGTTCAGATCAACTTTGAGAACTTTTACGAAAAACCGCCTTTGTTCTTTTGGATGCAGGCCTTGAGTATGTCTGTCTTTGGCGTGAACGAATTTGCTGCGCGTCTGCCAAATGCTATTTGCGGTGCATTTACCTTGAGTGTCATCTGGAATATCGGCAAAAGGTGGTTCGACGAGCGAATGGCCTGGTGGTGGGTCTTGACCTACTTAGGTGCCTTACTGCCCGTTTTTTACTTCAAGAGCGGAATCATCGACCCTTGGTTCAACCTATTTATTTTCTTGGGTATTTACTACGGTGTACGGTTTACCTCGAAATACCAAGAGCGCAAAAGCCACGTCATCATGCTCTGTGCTTTTTTCCTGGCGCTTGCGCTACTGACTAAAGGACCTGTGGGCTTACTCGTCTTTTTGCTTGTCAGTGCGGTATACTTCGTAGTTAAACGATTCTACGGCTTTCCGCACTTTGGTCAAGTTCTTCTCTTTTTGGCTGTATTCTTGTTCACGGGTGGGTCTTGGTTCCTCTTTCACGTATTGACCGGCACGCCAGAAGTTGTTCAAGAATTCATCAACGTTCAGGTCAATCTCTTCTCATCAGACGTTGCGGGTCACGCTCAACCGTTTTGGTATCACTTTGCCGTCCTGCTGGTCGGCTGCTTTCCCATAAGTGTATTTGCCCTTCCGGCTATGCCGCGCATGCGTTTGGCAAGCTATGAACGCGATCATTTTCATCTGTGGATGAAGATCATGTTTTGGGTGGTATTGATTCTGTTCTCCTTCGTCAAGACCAAGATCGTTCACTACAGTTCATTAACGTACTTCCCGCTGACCTTCTTGGCCGCATTAACCCTGTATCGGTTTGAGCTGCGGGCGAAACGACTTCATCCGGGACTATTTGTTTTAGGCTTGGTATTATCCGTTTCATTGGGTGCAGTATACAGCGCTCTTCCCTGGATAAAGAGCTGGACAAACAGGGTCAATTGGTCAGAAGTTGATGTGTTCACGGCCGCTCAGTTTACGCAGGAAGTGGAATGGCCGGAAATTACTCGTTGGATAGGGCCTCTTTTTGTACTGCTTTCTGTGGCCTCGTTGATTGGTCTTTTGCGCGGGAAAATTTATTGGGCAAAGATTCAGCTAGGAGGGGGACTCTTGGTCTCTATGGCGCTCATCCTGTTGGTCACTCCAAAAGCAGAAATCTACTTCCAACGACCCGCGATTGAATTCTATAAAAGAGCGGCAGAAGAAAAGGCCTATGTGCACACCTTGGGTATGAAGTCGTACGGATACTTGTTCTACGGGCAAAAGGAAGGTGCAATACCGAAGCCGGCGGATCAGTCGGAACAGGAGTGGCTCACGGATGGGCCAGTAGACCGAACCGTATATTTTGTCGGGCGGAACAACAGGCGTAATAAAGTATTAGAACGCTATCCAAACTTGAGGTTCGTGGAAGAAAGGGGAGGGTATGACCTCTATGTCAGACCTTACAATACTCAGCCCTTGGAATAGAGCTTACTCTTCATCAGTCCCCATTTACATAAACGGTGAATCAACGAAACCCGCAAAACGCCGAGGCCGTAAACCGAGCTATCCTTGAGGTTAATGGATGATGCATCATCGAAGTACTTGGTTGGGCAGGTGATTTCAGCAATGTCGTATCCTTCGTAGAAAATCTGACTCAGCATTTGGTTGTCAAAGACAAAGTTGTCCGAGTTGATGTTGTAGTTGATCGATTGCAAGACCTCTTTAGAAAAAGCGCGGTACCCGGTGTGATACTCGGAAAGCTTCTCGTTCAAAAGGATGTTTTGAGCCAGAGTGAGGATCCGATTGGCCACGTACTTATACCAGGGCATGCCTCCTTTCAATGCGCCCTTTCCCAAAATCCGAGACCCCAAAACGACGTGGTACAGCCCATTCGCAATCAGATAGCTCATACTGGCCACCAATTTGGGTGTATATTGGTAGTCGGGATGAACCATGACCACGATGTCCGCATCCAATTCTAAGGCCGTATTGTAGCACGTCTTTTGGTTTCCGCCGTACCCTTTGTTTTGCTCGTGGCGAATGATGTGCTTGATTCCCAAAGAGCGACCTACTTCCGCTGTGTCGTCTGGGCTGTGATCATCAACGAGAATAACGTCATCTACCAAGTCCATGGGTAGTTCTTGATAGGTCTGTTCTAAGGTTTTTGCCGCATTGTACGCGGGCAATACGACGACGAGTTTCTTTCCGTTAACCATAAAGAGTGCCATTTAATCGAGCGACGGCAAAAGTAATAAATCCACGTGGATGGCCGCATTCTAGCCGGGCGCAAGAAGATTTTTCTTAGTTTAGGAAGCTGTTTGGAACGTGAAGTGCATATGAAGGAAAAGCTAATTCGAGCGGGCGTTTTATTCCTACTCCTTTTTTTTGGTCTTGAAGCTAGTGCCCAACGAATTAGAGGTACCGTTACGGATATTGAAACTGGTGAAGGCGTCTTCGGGGCAGGAGTCCTCATAGAAGGCACTCAGATAGGAACCACGACTGATTTCGATGGTAATTTCGAATTGAATCCCGTGGGGCAGACCTTTCCATTAACTATTCAGGTAAGTTATATCGGCTACGAATCGGCTGAGATTGAAGTTAAAAACACCAACGTCCAGGTTCGAGCCAAACTCAAGCCAACGAGTTTTAACCTCAACGATGTCACCGTTGTTGAGTCACGAATCACCAAGAAACAGAAAGAAGCGGCCTTGACGGTGGAGTCAATGGATGTCATTGCCATCAAGGAAGCTGCCTCCGGATCTTTTTACGAATCCCTAGGAAACCTGAAAGGAGTCGACATGACTTCTGCGAGTTTGGCCTTTAAGATTATCAACACTCGAGGATTCAACAGCACATCCCCAGTACGTTCCCTTCAAATAATTGACGGAGTCGACAATCAAGCGCCCGGATTGAACTTCAGTTTAGGTAATTTTCTGGGAGCCAGTGATTTGGATGTGGCGCGCGTGAATATAATTGCTGGTGCAAGTTCTGCTTTTTTTGGGCCGGGTGCCTTCAACGGGGTTATCCAAATGGAGACTAAGGATCCGTGGAGATACGAAGGTATCAGTGCTTCACTAAAAGTAGGGGAACGGTCTCTTACAGAAACAGCAGTTCGCTATGCCAATGTTTGGCAGAATAAGGATGGTGAGGATAAGTTTGCTATCAAACTGAACTTGTTCTACTTATCGGCTTACGATTGGGAAGCGACCAATGACCAACCCATTTATGAATCGGATGCTCCGTTTGGAAACCCGGGCGGATGGGATCGCGTCAATTGGTACGGAGATGAAGATGTGTCTAGACGTTCGAACGACTACACAGATGCCTTGAGTCTTCGTGATGTGCCGGGTCTAGGGATTGTACACCGTACGGGTTACTCGGAATTGGACCTTGTGGATTACAACACGCGGAACGGAAAGTTCGCCACCAGCTTGCACTACAAGGTGAAGCCAGATGTTGAGGTGATCTATGCCCTCAACTATGGAACCGGAACAACCGTCTATCAAGGGGATAATCGATATAGCTTAAAGAATATCCAGTTCCTTCAAAATCGATTCGAAATTAAGAAAGAAGGAAAGTGGTTCCTACGCGCGTACCTGACCAATGAGGATGCCGGGGATACTTATGATGCTGTTTTTACCGCATTTCAGATGCAGGACGTGGCCAAGGATATTGATGATTGGTTGATTGATTACAAGGCCTACTGGCGAAGCGTTTACAGTAGTCAAGTTCGCGACCTAACTGGTCTAGACGCCAACGGAAATACGGTCTCTATTGGTGAAGTACTAAACACTTTTCCTTTTGATGAGGATTTGTACTACTCCCTTCTTGAGCAGAACAATGAGACTATTCAAGATTTTCATGATGTAACGCGTACGTGGACTGATTCAACTCCACGCGTTGGTGGATACGCTTATTTTGAGCCTGGAACGGCTCGATATGACTCTATCTTTGACTGGGTGACTTCGCGATCCTTCCAAGAAGGCGGCTCACGGTTCTATGACAAGAGTGCACTTTACCACATTCACGGAGAGTACAAGTTCACCCCGATGTTTGGAGACATCGTTGTAGGAGGAAACTTCCGTCAGTACTTACCGGATAGTCGTGGTACCATATTCTATGATACCGCAGATGTCGTGATTCGCAACAGCGAGTTTGGAGCATATATCGGCCTGGAAAAGAAGTTAATGATGGAGCGCTTGAAGCTGAATGCGACATTGCGGATGGACAAGAATCAGAACTTTGACTATGTGTTCTCGCCCGCCGTATCTGCAGTCTTCTCCCCAGATGAAAAGAACACGATTCGCTTGACCTTCAGCTCGGCGGTTCGAAACCCAACACTTCAAGATCAATACCTGTATTATAATGTAGGGCGAGCCATTTTGATAGGAAACCTAGACGGCTACGATTCCTTGATAACTCTCCAGTCCTTCAGCGATTACATAGGATCGCTGCAGCCAAGTGAACTCGAGTATTTTGACGTGGCACCCATTTCACCTGAGCAGGTGCGGACCATTGAACTAGGGTATAGAGCGACCTTGGGTAAGAAGGCTTATGTCGACTTGACTTACTACTACAGTATGTACGACAACTTCATCGGATTTAACGTCGGCGTTGATGCGGGTATTCCAAACCAAGGTGGTATTCCTCCAAGTTCAGTGCAGGTCTATCGTATTGCGGCGAATTCTCGTGACCGAGTATTTACACAAGGATTTTCTATTGGAGCCAATTACTACCTCAATGATAACTACATCCTCTCCGGTAATTACTCGTGGAATCGCATTGATTTACGAGATTCCGATGATCCTATCATCCCGGCCTTCAATACTCCAGAACACAAGTACAACCTTGGGTTAACAGGAAGAGATTTGACTATCCTAGGCGTTAAGAACCTAGGGTGGAGCGTCAATTACAAATGGGTGGATAGCTTCTTGTTTGAGGGTTCCCCTCAGTTCACGGGGATCGTGCCTTCTTATTCGCTAGTGGATGTGCAGGCGAATTACTCCATTCCCGATTGGAATTTACTCTTCAAAGTGGGAGCGTCTAACGTCCTGAACAATGATGTCGTTCAAGTTTATGGGGGGCCAACCGTTGGTCGATTGGTTTACGGTCAAGTCATTTTCGACCTAGACTTCAAGAAATAACCACCTGAATTCATTATTTTAGCAGTCTGTCAACCTAATAAATCGTCTTTATGAATAAAAAGTTATCCTTTGTACTCCTCGCCTTGGTTGCCGGAGTAACTTCATTTGCACAAAATTTGCGCTACTATGATCCAGTCTTTGCTGGAAGCGTAGTAACCACTCAAAACATTACGTACGGTACCAACGTAGATTTCCTTATTTCTGGAGATTTAGCGGATCCAAACAATGGTGCACAAGTTCAACAGGATTTGATCGCGTTGAATACAGCCATTCTTACTGGACAGCCAATTCCAGCAAATTACTACACGCCTTTCGCTGCAGATCCTTCTTCTGTTGTAAAGGTAACGGATTTGCAAATGGACATTTACGAGCCGGATCAATCGGTCGATACGGAAGGCGCTCGTCCGGTGATGATTATCATTCACACGGGTAACTTTTTGCCCCAGATCATCAATGGTTCAGCAGTAGGAACGCGACGTGATAGTTCAATTGTGAACTTGGCGAAGCGTGCTGCAGCAGCAGGTTATGTTGCGGTGAACATCGGCTACCGTGGTGGATGGAACCCACTGGCAGCGACTGTTGAAGAGCGTCGCGCACAATTGTTGAACGCGGTTTACCGTGCGATCCACGATACTAAAGCATGTGTTCGCTTTTTGAAAGAAGACGCTGCTACCGTGAACACGTACGCGATTAACCCTAACAAGATTGTTCTTTTCGGAGAAGGATCTGGAGGGTACGTTTCATTGGCGTATGCATCCATGGACAAGTATTCAGAGTTGACCTTGCCTAAGTTTACTTGGGCCTCTGGACCACTCGTGGGACAGTCGTACATCGATACCAACACGGTTGGAAACCTAGAAGGATTGGGCGGGGCTTTGAACCTTTACCAGGACAATGGTTTCAACACCAATGTTGCTATGGTAGCAAACACAGGTGGAGCTTTAGCAGATACTTCCTGGTTGGAAGCTGGTGATGTTCCAATGGTGACTTTCCACGCAGTACGCGATGGATTTGCTCCATTTGAGAATGGAATTGTAATTGTACCGACCACCAACGAAGACGTTGTTGAGGTTCAAGGACCAAACCTCTTCATGAAGAAAGCGAACCAACTCGGAAACAATGATGCGTTCAAGAACTCAGCGTTCTTCGCAGACCCGTACACCGAGCGTGCACGCGCTATTTATGGAAATACCTACAGCTATTACTTGCCAGCGCCAAACAACAACATCACGGTTCAAAACTGGCTAGAGGGATGCTTCCCGGTCATTAAGCCACTTTCTGCTTCTCAGTTGACTCAGAATGGGTCTCCCTGGCAATGGTGGGACTTGAACACGTTGACCGCCGTCGTAGCGGCCACTAACGCGGCGTTGGGTACGAGCTATGACGCGAACACGATTCACCAAAACGGAATCGCCGGAAACCCAGATATGGGTCCAGTCGAAGGAAACGCCTACTTGGACACCATCCAAGGATACTTGTTCCCTCGTGTGATGTTGAGCTTGAACTTGCCAGGAGCGAATGTATTTAGCGTTGAAGAAGCGAATACTGCAGCAAACAGCATCGACGTATTCCCTAACCCTGCAGCCGACCACTTGACCATTAATACTGCTGAAGCGCCAAAGGCGGTCACCGGTATTGAGATGATCAATGCTTTGGGTCAGGTAGTACGCAGCAATGAAAGCGCATCTGTTGAGATCCGCTGGGATCTTACTGGCCTTGAAGGAGGCGTATACTTCTTGAACTTCCAGTTTGAAGATGGTTCCGTAGGAACCCGCAAGCTGATTGTACAATAAGACATTCATAAAGCACAAAGGAAAGCCCCGGTACTGCCGGGGCTTTTTTATTTTTGGGGCATGAACAAGGCCATATTTCTGGACCGGGACGGGGTGATCAACCACGACCCCGGTGACAATACCACGAGTTGGGAAGAGTTCACCTTCCTTCCTGGAATCGAGGAATTCCTCACGAAGCGAATAAACGAGGGGTACCTTCTTATCCTCATTACGAATCAAGGTGGAGTAGCCAAAGGAAGATATACCCAAGAGACGGTTGAGGACATCCACAATAGAATGCAGAGGCATTTTGAAGAACAGGGTATACACTTCGCAGAAATCTACTACAGTCCCTACCACGATGATTACAGCAAGTCGCTGTCGCGCAAACCGGGATCCATTATGGTTGAAAAAGCACTGGCTCGCTTCAACATCGACCCGCTAGGGTCTGTTATGATAGGCGATAAGCAAAGAGATTTGGATTGCGCATCGGCGGCGGGTGTTTCCGGACACCTGGTGCCTGTGAATTCGAATTTGAATGAAATTCTAAGCGATGATCAATTTTAACGGGGGCCTACGGCCCGATGAAGCTGTCCAGCTCAGTACCACCAACCGGGGCTTTCGGTATGCAGATGGTGTATTCGAGACTATACGGGTTGTTCAGGGCAAGATTCACTTCTGGGAGGATCACTATTTCCGGCTCATGAGCGATATGCGAATTCTTCGGATGGAGATTCCATTGTCTTGGTCACCCGAATACTTGGAAGAACAAATCCATGAGACCCTCAAGGCCAACGCCTTGGATAATGGTGCTGCCCGAGTACGATTCTCTGTTTATCGCGCCGGAGGAGGTGCTTATACGCCCGAGACTCGTGAAGTAGAATACATTATTGAAGCATGGCCACTGTTGGACGACGAGTTCATCGTGCCGCAGGCAGGCAAGAATATTCAGCTCTTTCAAGATCACGCAAAGCCTACCGGACTCTTGTCCAATTTGAAGAGCAGCAATGCTCAAGTCTACACGCTGGCCGGCATTTTCGCCCAAGAGAACGGCTTTGATGATGCACTTTTAATTAACGAGCACAAACATCTCGTTGAAGGGATCTCCAGCAACGTGTGGCTTGTTTTCGGAAAAACGGTTAAGACTCCTGGATTGGATCAGGGCTGTGTCAAAGGCGTTGTTCGGGCGAATCTTTTGAAGTGGCTTCCAAAATGGGGCTATGAAGTAGAGGAAACCAAGATCACACCTTTCGAGCTTCAACGGGCTGATGAAGTTTGGTTGACCAACACGATCCAAGGCCTGGAATGGGTAGGGCAGTACCGTAAAAAGACCTATGCCCACACGGAAGCCTCAGGAGTCGTGCGCCGCATGAATATGGCACTTACTTAATTCAGTAAAGGATCCTTCGGGGCGTTTGCCCAAATCTTGTAGTCGTCTCCGAGATGAAGCAGAACTTTTTTCCAAAGGGTTTCAGGCTCGTCGTTCAGTGGGTCAATAGAACCTGCTTCCAGCACCACCCAGCTGCTTTCTTCTAGCTCCCCTTCGAGCTGGCGGGGGCTCCATCCGCTATAGCCCATAAAGAATCGAATCTCGTGGGATTCAACGACGCCTGCATGAAGAAGCGCTTTGAGCTGCTCAAAATCTCCTCCCCAATACAAGTTGCCTTGGATATGAATGGAGTCGGCTACTCGATCTCCTAGGGTGTGTACGTAGAAGATGCTGTCGTTTTGCACGGGTCCGCCAAAAAAGACTGGGAACTTACTTTCTGGCAGTTCGGGTACCAGTTCGTGAATGTAGAGGTCCATGGGCTTGTTCAATACAAAGCCAACCGAGCCCTCTTCATTGTGCTCCGTCAAAAGCACCACCGTCCGATTGAAACTCTGATCAAGAAGCATAGGCTCGGCAATTAGATACCGTCCAATTCGCGCTTTTTTTTTGGGGGTATGACGCATCATATATGAACGAATGTAGGGGGCAAAGCATTAGAATCCAAAGCCCTCATCGTATATTTGTTAACAGGATAATAACGTAAAAACACCGGCTATGGGTATGCTTGCCAACATGCGTGAAGAGTACACGAAAGGAACCCTTCACAAGTCGGATCTCCATCCCGATCCACTTGCTCAATTTCAATTGTGGTTTGATCAAATTCGAGACATGGAAGTCGCGGATGCGAACGCCTTTACCCTAAGCACGATCGATCATCGTGGCTTCCCCACCGGTCGTGTAGTACTGCTCAAAGGGATTGAGGATGGGCGCTTCGTTTTCTATACAAACTACAACAGCGAGAAAGGAACACATCTGTCCCAGCACCCTTCTTGCGGAATGACCTTCTTCTGGAGGGAACTCGAACGTCAGGTACGCATCACAGGAACCGTTGAAAAGGTGGCGCCTGAAGTGTCGGATGCCTATTTCAATTCACGGCCTTATGGAAGCCAGTTGGGTGCGGTGGCCTCTCCACAGAGCAACATTATTGAAAGCCGCGCATGGCTTGAAGATCGTTGGAAGAAATTGCAAGAAGAGCATCCGGAAGCATCGGATATTGATCGTCCCGACCACTGGGGCGGTTTTGCGATTACTCCCGTAGATTTTGAGTTCTGGCAGGGGAGAGCGAGTAGATTGCACGATCGTTTTCGTTATCGTCCCGAAGGGACCGCATGGGCCATTGAGCGGCTGGCTCCGTAAAGCGGTTCATCTCTAAAATATTGAGGCATAAAAAAACCCGGCACTAGGCCGGGTTTTTTATTCTATCGTGAATTCTTAGTTCACTTTGCTGTTCAAGTCAGCACCAGCTTTGAACTTCACAACGTTCTTAGCAGCGATTTTGATGGTAGCACCAGTTTGTGGGTTACGACCTTCGCGCGCACTACGCTTAGAAATAGAGAAAGATCCGAATCCTACCAAAGAGATACGACCGCCTTTTTTCAAGGCATCAGATACATTGTCTGTAAAAGAGTCCAATGCTTTTTTTGCAGCAGCTTTTGAGATTCCGGCGTCTTCCGCCATTGCATCGATCAAGTCAGCTTTGTTCATAACAAATCGAAATTAAAGGTTAAACATTCATTGTTTTGGTTCCAATGCCCTACAAAGTTAGACTTGTAGCGGGTTCACGCAAGATTTGCCCTTCAAAACAGGCTGTTTTGTTGATAATTGCGCAAAATTGTTAATAAACCCGCCTCAAATGCAGTGCTGGTGCGGGATTCAGGCGAATATCAGCTCCGTTTTACCCCCTAATCCGTTGATAAAGTCACTTGCGCGCATCCGCTTTTTACCTGCAGGTTGCAATTCTAGGATCTCCAAGCGCCCGGTTCCACAACCCGCGAAGAGTTGCTTCCCTTCGACTCGAACCATTCCCTGAGGAGCACCACCTTCTGCAACGCGCGTATTGTACACTTTAACCTTGAGCGGGCCTTGTTCCTGCTCCCATTGAGTCCATGCTCCAGGGAATGGAGAAAGCCCGCGCACGAGGTTGTGAATGTCTTCGGCTGACTGGGACCAGTCCAAGTGCCCAGTTTCAGAGTTCAACTTCGGTGCTGGTTTGAGCGCTTGTTCTTCACTTTGAACAACTGGCGATAGACTTCCTGCTTCTAGGCCATCTAGTGTTTGTAAGGCTAATTCAGATCCGGAGCTCATGAGGCGACCGTACAGATCTTCTAGGAGGTCATTCGGGCCAATGACCTCCTCCGTCTGTAAGAGAATGTTACCGGTATCGATTTCTTGGTCTAGCAGAAAGGTAGTTACGCCTGTTTTTGTCTCTCCATTAATGAGCGCCCAATTAATCGGGGCGGCTCCCCGGTATTGGGGTAGAAGAGAGGCATGCACATTAAAGGGTCCTTTTGGAGGTAAAGCCCAAACGCTTTTGGGAAGCATGCGGAAGGCGACCACGACAATGGCCTCGGGCTTCCACGATTCCAACTGCTGCTGAAATTCTGGATCTCGAAGCTTCTCGGGTTGAGCCAGAGGGAGTCCGTGCTCAAGAGCAAATTCCTTAACCGCAGAAGACTTGAGCTTTCTTCCACGCCCCGCTGGACGGTCAGGAGCCGTAACGACACCTGCCACCTCGTGTTTACTCTTTACAATGGCGTCCAAAGTTGCTACGGCAAACTCGGGCGTTCCCATAAATACTACTCTCAATGCTCTAGTCTTTTTCTTGATTCACCACAACGAGCTCGGGGCCCTCCCAGCGAAGCGTACCCGCTTCAACTTGAAGGCGCAACCAAGACTGAATTTCTTCTGACTTCCCTGGATAATGAGCCATCAACTGATTCCATTCCCTCTGTGAGTCTTTGACATAGCTCCACAAGGTTTCGTCATTCAAGTCCAGGCGTCCGAGGCAAAGGTCGCATTTTCCACAAGGCTCGGTGTCCTGTTCGCCAAAGTAGGTCAGTAAATGTGCGGAGCGGCATTCACTGGACGCTTCTAGGTAGTTAATCATGGCGCCAATGCGTTCTTCCTTTCTGGAGCGCAAGTCGGACAGAGCTTTGCGATTCCAAGGCAGGTGCTTGGTATTCTGCCTGGGTATCGTCATCCACAATCGGTCGGCGGCGGGTCGCGCTTTGTACGACCACAACTCTTGGGCGTGCCCTTGTTCCAGCTCTTTTCTTACATCCCTGGGTGTTGAACCGAGTTTTGCCGCCATTCTGTTCTCATCTATGTGCGCACCTTCTTCCGTGATTCCAGGATAGGAGCGAAGGAGAAATTGAATGACCTTGTCCGCCAACGGATGCCGCAAGCGGGCCTCATAGAGGCTGCGGTTGGAGGCTGTGATATGGAGATAGGATCGCTCCTTGTATCCATCACTCAAATGCCAGAACCCATCCTTATCCAACAGATCTATGGTCTGATAAACCCCGTAGAGATCGAACTCGTAGTGACGGGCAAATTCTTTAAGGTCCAGATCAAAACTCTGTTCCGCTCCACTACCGATGGGTAAATGAAGGTAGTTCATCAAGGCGTCGTAGTGGCGGTGAACTTCTTTTTCGGATACGAGCTTCTCTACATATCGCTCGTACAGTAGTTCCCCGTCACGGGTGTCGAAGAATACGTAAGACACGGCGTCTTGTCCATCACGGCCTGCTCGGCCTGCTTCCTGGAAGTAGCTTTCTATGCAGTCTGCGGGTTCCCAGTGCAGCACCCAGCGGACATCGGGTTTGTCAATACCCATTCCGAAGGCATTGGTAGCGACCATGACCCGAACCTCGTTCTTGGTCCATGCGGCCTGTCTCGCTGCTTTTTCGACTGGATCAACTCCTGCGTGATAGTACTGCGCAGACAGCCCTCTCCGTTGAAGGAAAGAGGCGATTTCCTGAGTTTTCCTTCTGTTTCGGACATAGATGATACCTGAACCTTCGTGTTCGTTCAAAAGAGCTTGAACAGCCCCAAATTTGTCTCGAGTTGGCCAAATGCGATAGGCGAGATTGGTCCGGGCAAAGCTCTTTCGGATGACGTGTTTTTCCCTGAATTCGAGTTGTTCTTGAATGTCTTCAACCACTTCTGGTGTAGCGGAAGCGGTAAGGGCAAGCACGGGTACTTGGGGAAGCCACGATCGAACTTCTTTGATCAAACGATACGCCGGCCTAAAGTCATAGCCCCATTCACTAATGCAATGTGCTTCGTCCACAGCAATCAGCTGTATAGGCATTTGTGGAAGACGTGCTCGAACGAGCTCCGTCCGGAGTCGTTCCGGGGAGAGGTACAGAAAGGAAATGGCCCCGGCCATAGCATTCTCAAGTGCCAGATCTGTTTGGCGATGATCGAGTTCAGAAGTGAGGGCTACGGCCCCAATACCTCGATCCTGAAGTGCCTTGACTTGATCGTTCATCAAAGCAATCAAGGGGCTGATGACCAGAGTCATACCGGGTCTACAGAGGGTGGGGACCTGAAAACACAGGGATTTTCCACCACCCGTGGGCATTAAGGCCAAGGTGTCACAGCCTTCCAGAACGGCTTCAATGATCTGTTCTTGAGGCTCCCGAAAGCCATCATATCCCCAGTACTTCTGGAGAACTTCAAGAGGTGTTGCGTTCTGAGCTGGCATGCTTCAGCGAACTTAAGAAATGGAAGGGCCAATAACGAACCCTCAGGGCAGATCCGTTCAGTATTTTATACCCAGGCTTTTGTAGATAAAGGCAATCAACCAAGCGGGGCCAATCATTAAGAATTGAAGGTCTTCAAAGAAACTGGGTTTCTCACCTTCAATTTTATGTCCAATGAACTGCCCAATCCAGGCTAGGACAAATACGATTCCAGAGATCTGCCAAACCGGCATTCCTCCTTGAGCTGCAAGGACTTTGATGATGTATAAACAGAAGGCTGAAAAGGTGGCAACCCCGAGGAACATAGCGGTGCTCAGTCGAATGTAAAAGATCAATCCCACCAGAATTAAGACGGTTCCCCAATGCACGTACGGCTGGAATGGTTCAGAGACAAGTTCTTTTAAACCAGCCGATGGAATCCCTGAAAGCAGCCCCAATACGCTCCAGAAGATGAGTGGTACACAGATCCAATGAATTAGTTTGTTGGTGGCGTTTTGGTGGCTCACTCCGTAATCGTCGAGCCATTGCTGCATTGTTCTCATGAGTTCATGTATTGGTTTTGCTTCTTTTTAGCGGGCAGGGTGATCCGATTCACGGCAACAGCGGTAAAGGAAGACGTCAGCGCTGTGACGAAGGTGACGATCACATATGGGTGAATACTGCCCAGACCCAGTACTTCAGCAAGCAAAGCGCTCACTTCAGGATTGGGCTGGAAAAAGACAAACAGGAGAAGGAGGCCGGTTACAGACGCACTCAGGTATTGAAAGAAGTTGATGTGCCTTCTGGGAAACAATCCAGCGAGGGCACTAAAGGTAAAAAGGAGTCGAGTGTCCTCAAGACCGAAGGCCAGCAGAAACAAGGCACAGTGAATGACGAAGGTAAAGTAGGGGCTTTTCATCTTACTTGAAGTTTATGGCTTGTTTCCATTGTTTTTCTTGCGGGGCCTTCACGAATTCTACTTTGAAGTACTGTCCGTTGTACCAGTCATCCACTTGATCGCTGTAGTTGGGGTGTTCCGGGCGACCGACTTGACCCCCAGCAATCACGAAATCAGCTTTGGGTCCTTCCGGGGTAAGTTCAATAACCGTGCGCATAGCGGCACCGTGCGTGCCCGGTTCTCCGCTCGATACGTTTACCGTTCGGTTACTCCCTTTACCCGCCAAGGTATCGTAATTGAAGGCCGGAATTCGCGCAATGTGCCGGAGCGTAATCTTGTGGTAATCGCCGTAGCGCCAGTCGTTCGGTTCCTTGCTCAGGAACTTGTTTTTCATGTCCTCCAAGACATCCTTCCACAATTGCTCGGCAATAGGGGCGATGTATATGGGGCCATCCAGTCCCGGTAGGGTATCGCTCTGACGGATCATCATGAAGAGGTTTTCTGCCCGAGGTTTGAAATCAAAGTCTCCAACCAGTAACTCGCTAATGGTGTCGTGAAGCATCCACTTGTAGTAGTTGTAGACGGTCGCTCCCTGACTTTTCTGATCAGAGGTACCATCCCAGTCACCGAGGACCTTCATCATATCGTAAGGAGCATATTTGTGGATATGGTCTTTCAACAGTGGCCATTCGCCGTCCACCACATCGTATTGCATATCCTTAAGGTAGCTTCGGTCAATCTTCTCGCGAGCTTCCATCATGGCACCGATTCGGCGGCCTCGCGCCGTAGGCGTAAACATATAACTCAAATAGGCGCTCAGTGAATCAGCCACCTGATGTTGATTGGCGCTGTGGTTCCAGCCTTTCTCGGGGTTGAGCACATAGAGCGTTTTTCCCATATGCTTGAAGACCTGACGGTCCGATGAGCGCTTGGCGTCAATAATCCCCCGGGTCGGTTGGCTGTGCATCGCGGCAAACCCGGCCGTGACCATTCCGATATCTCCATGGCGATCCGCGAGTACGAAGTTTTGAGGAGGGTGACCAAATCCTTGAAGGGCCTCGTATCCCTCTTGCAAACTTTCGGCGTAGGAAAGCTCCTTGAGGGCTTTCATTTCATTCTTCGTAAAATCCGAGGCTACCCAATTGGTGGCGAGGAACTCACCATCAATGGTATCCGTTGGGCCAAAGTAGGTGTCGTAATAGGTGATCGAGACGGCCTTTTCTCCTTTCACTGGAATTTCAACTGTGCGTGCTTCTAGAGGCGTCCAGTTTCCATCGAGCATGTAGTTGCCTTTTCCGTCGGTCTCCAGATGGTAAAAATCCGTTAAGTCCCAGGTGGCATTCGTCATGCCCCAGGCCAGGTCCTTGGTGTAACCGGATACAATGAATGGGGCTCCAGGCACACATAGGCCATGAACGACGCGGTCACCAATGACTTGGTGGACTTCGTACCAAGTTCCGGGAAGGTCGAGCGCCAAGTGGGTGTCGTTACACAAAAAGGCGTTTCCGGTAGCCGATTTCTCGGCAGAAATTGCCCAATTGTTGCTTCCTAGGTCTTGGCGATTGTGGTCGGTGATGTACGCTCCCGGGAAATCACTATCCGCAGTGAAGGCTTCGGGTGCATCACTGTAGGCATCGGCCGTGAGTTCTGTTCCTGAGATTTCGGGATAGATGGGGTAATTGTAGTCGGCTGCCCAAGGGTAGTAAAGGTCGATCAGACTATCTGGAAGGTATTTCTGGAGGGCGCTGAATTTAAGATCGTCCTCGCGATAGTCAAGTACCTTGTCCATATAGCGCACTAAGAGAATAGGTGTGTGCGCTTCCATGGGTTTGGGCTCAAATCCAAGAAGCTGATATTCCAATGGGCGTTGGGCTGGATCTAGCGTGGCCAGGTAGGCATTGAAGCCTTCGGCATAAGCGTCGAACTGAAGCTTCATTTTGGGATCGCTTTCCTCCAGGGCTTCGTATTGAGCCATTGCTTGGGCTTCAAAATCGAACTTCAGCCACCAGCGATCACTGGGAAGAGCGCGTGCCCCGACCACCTCGGAGAGGCGACCACGGACGGTACGGCGGAGCATTTCCACTTGGAATAGTCGATCCTTGGCGTGGGTATAGCCCATTCCGTAGGCCATGGCGAATTCGTTGTTGGCAAAGACGTGGGCAACTCCTCGGTCATCGTACCGCAGGTACAAACTGGGATAAGGAGAGCCTTCGATGTCGATGGTCTCGTCAGAGTGCTCAATTTGAAGGGGGGTAGTGGGGTAGAGCAAGAATTGCTGAAGGGGCGGAAGTCCGCTCCACGGATAGTTGAGAACACCAATCCAAAGGATGAGTAAAATCAGCCAGGACCATTTGCGCATAGGGCTACGTTTACGGATTGATGAGCGACCCCGGCTCGTGCCATTGCGAAAGGTCCACAGACCAATCGTAATCCTTGTACGACCAATTGGGAGACTCGTTTGCGTCTAGGTCTCCGAATTTCTGCAAAATTTTTGTGATTCCCTTGTGGCCGCCGAAATCTGCGCGGAACCAGAGGAAGAGGGCAGGGATTTTCAGCTTATCTCTCTTGGTCCAATCGATTTCTCGGCTCAGGTAGAAACGGGAAGCTTCATTGAGTTGTTTATCTAGCCGATCGCTGCGGTAGAAGGCTACAGGCGGGCAACTGCGGGCTCCGCAGTTCAGCGCAAAGTGGATCCGCCAATCCAAATCATCGAGGCGATAACGCTTTACGGATTTCCGCTGTCCCAAGCGATTGAAATATCCGAGGCTGTAGGCGTACTTATTTCTTCGGAGTATACCGTGCTCGATATCGTTGAAGCTCATGAGCTCGCCGGCTATGAGCATGTCTCGCTCGGCAAAAAAGGCATTGCGATCACCGTATTGAAGGGTATCTGCCTGGAGTTTGACTTGGATGAGGGCGTTGTAGGTGTTGATCCAAAAGGCGAGGCGCTTGGCGTCGTTGTCTAGGCTTGCGACGAGTCCTTCTGGGTCTAGGGCGCCTAGCTGGGTGAGGAGGTCGTCCGTGGGCATCGCGCCGTAGGCGCTGAGCAGGAGGTTATAACTCAATTGCTCCTCTGTGGATAGTGTATCAGTACTGGTCTCCGTGAGTTTCAGGGTCTTGTCACTTCCGCAGGCGATCAGGAGGGCGATCAGGAGTGAGAAGAGTGCTGAATTCGTCTTTTTAAGCATGTGACCGATTCGTATCTTTGGTTTATGGACAGTGAAGAATTCTATCAATCGTTGCGGGAGAAGTTGAATGAACAGACGGAGTGGCCAACGGTGTACATGTTTAAATTTATCATTCCAGCCGATAACCAGAAAATGGCGCAGGTGAACGAATTGTTCGACGAATCGGCTCAGATCACCACTCGGGCGTCCAAGAAGGGCAATTACTTGAGCATTAGTGCTAAAGAAGTAATGATCAATGCGGAGGCCATCATTGCGCGTTACGAAAAGGCCGCGGAGATCGAAGGGATCATTTCTCTGTAATTCCTCTGCGAGGTAAAATGAAAAAGCCCGCCGAAGCGGGCCTTTTTTTTTGTGCCTGCGGCACGATATTACATGTTCACTGCCTTGGCAATGTCTTTGGGTACTCCATCCTTGTGCACCACAAAGCTCAAGGTTTTCAGGCGCACGTATTCTTCACTGAAGTACAAGTAGCCGTCGAAGCCGTACTTGGTTCCCCAAGAGTTCTTGACGATGTAGAACTTGTTTCCTTCTTGATCCGTCGCGATCCCGGTGATCTGCATACCGTGATCATCCGTGGTTTGGTAGTTGTCGTACTCCAACTGGCGAATCTCTTGGGTCACATCCAACTGTGGGTGCGGTCCTTTGAAGATGTCTTCTTTTTCTTCGTCGCTCAGATCTTTCCAGTCACGGTCTGGAATAATGGCCACTCCATTTTTCAAGCTGAAGCCTTTCTCTGAAACATCTGCCGCCCAGCTGATGGTGTATCCTTCTTCCAAGGCGTGGTCGATGGCGGTCATCATTTCGTCCAACTCGACATTGTACGCTGGAGCCCACAACCAGTTGTCCGGAACTTGGATCATCACTTTTTCGTGCATCGGGTGATGCGTAAAAGAGGTGAATTGTACGTAGTCATCAGGGTTGATTCCAACCACCTCGTCTGCAAAGCTGCGCGGAGTGTAGGTTTTTCCGTTGTACTCAAACTCCTTTGGGTCTTCACCCAAGTAAGCGTTCAAGGTAGCGTCATACGAAGTCTTCCAAACGGGGCTCAAGCGTCCGTTTTCGTTTTCGATGACCGCATCTACGATTCCTTTAAGTACGGCTTCCATTTCGCCGTGCTTGTTGTAGTCGAATCCAATCTCAAGTCCCTCGTAGGCTTCTTGGGGAACGGCTCCGTAATATTTGATGACGTGCATGACGTCGAGGAGCGCTCCACCTTGTCCGAAGTTCAAGTGTCCGTGCAGACGCACGTATTTGTCCGCCTTGTCTTCATAGGTTTTGCGTACGGTATACATTTCAGCAACATCCACAGGCTCTTTACCCATGCGGATCATCTCTGACTCGAGAAAGGAGGTGGTACAGTAGCTCCAGCAGGTACCTGAGCTTCCTTGGTTCTTGACGTCGGTAGCGTCGAGGTTGATGACCGTCTCAAAGACGTATCCGTCTTCACCGCCATTGTCCTTCACCTTGTTGATTAGTTCGTCCTGGGCTTGCGTGGCCATCCATCCGCCCGCGAGGGCGATAAGCAAAAGTGCTTTCTTCATGATAGTGTGTGATTCAGTTTAAGCGGCCCTAAGATATAAAATGGAGGCCTTTTGAGCCTCCATTTTCCTTACGCTTTCACCTCGTGCTCGCCCTCGTTTCGAAAGACGAGCTGTCCGCCTTCGGCGTCGATCAGAATAATACTGTCGGCCGTTACGGTGCCTTTTAGGATGTCTCGGGATAGTTGATTTAGGACGTCCCGCTGCAAGACCCGCTTCACCGGCCGTGCCCCAAACTGGGGGTCGTATCCCCGCGAGGCAATCAGACGAATCGCCTCATCGGTTGCGTCGATGGTCACATCATTGGCCTTGAGGCGTTTTTGAACATCCTTGATCTGGATGCGGACGATTTCTTCAATATCTCGCTGTGATAGGGGAGTGAAGACGACTGTTTCGTCGATCCGGTTCAAGAATTCAGGTCGAATACTCTTCCGGAGTAACTCCAGTACTTGTGTACGCGTGTTCTCCAGCACCTCGTACTGATTGTCCTCCGTCATGCCCGCATAGTTTTCCTGGATGATTCCGGAACCCATGTTGCTGGTCATGATGATGATGGCGTTCTTGAAGTCGGCCACTCGGCCCTTATTGTCCGTGAGTCGGCCATCGTCCAGCACTTGCAACAGGATGTTGAAGGTATCGGGATGTGCTTTCTCGATCTCATCCAGTAAGATGACGCTGTAGGGCTTTCGACGCACCGCTTCGGTGAGCTGCCCACCTTCATCGTATCCGACATATCCCGGGGGCGCTCCGATCAAACGGCTAACACTGTGACGCTCTTGATATTCGCTCATATCGATACGCGTCATGGCGTTATCGTTGTCAAATAGGTACTCCGCTAGAGCTCTAGCGAGCTCGGTTTTACCCACTCCAGTAGTTCCCAAGAAAAGGAAGGAGCCAATGGGTTTCCGGGCATCCTGAAGCCCTGCGCGATTTCGGCGTACGGCGTCGGCGACCACTTGAATAGCCTCATGTTGACCCACCACCCGCTCGTGTAGTTCGTCTTCCAGACTCAAGAGCTTTTCGCGCTCGCTCTGAAGCATTTTCCGCACCGGAATACCTGTCCAACGGCTCACCACATCTGCAATATCTTCGCTGTCTACCTCTTCCTTGATGAGGCTCTTACCGGTTTGCATCTCGCTAAGTTGTTGACCAAATTTCTGCAAGCGCTCTTCAGCCTCCTTCACTTTACCGTAGCGGATCTCCGCGACCTTACCAAAGTCACCACTGCGCTCCGCACGTTCGGCTTCCAGTTTCAACTGCTCAATGTCTTCCTTGGCCTGTTGAATACCTTCAACGACTTCTTTTTCGCGTTCCCACTGGGCGTTCAGACCGGCGCGTTCTTCCTTCAGATTCGCCAGCTCTTCACCGAGAAAAGCGAGTTTCTTTTCATCCTTTTCCCGCTTAATGGCCTCAATCTCAATCTCTAACTGCATGATCTTGCGATCGAGCACGTCGATTTCCTCCGGTTTGGAGTTGATTTCCATTCGGAGTTTGGAGGCCGATTCATCAATGAGGTCAATCGCCTTATCCGGTAAGAATCGATCGGTAATGTAGCGTTGACTCAATTCCACTGCGCTTATAATAGCGGCGTCCTGGATCCGAACCTTATGATGGGTTTCATATTTCTCCTTAATGCCTCGAAGAATTGAAATCGCTGAATCCGTATCCGGCTCATCGACCAGAACTTTTTGGAATCGGCGCTCT
The DNA here is from genome assembly GCA_965661605.1 of Flavobacteriales bacterium. GTDB lineage: Bacteria > Bacteroidota > Bacteroidia > Flavobacteriales > ECT2AJA-044 > ECT2AJA-044. The sequence goes on from CBFIEH010000008.1 coordinate 81,482, forward strand.
AATGCTTTGTCCTTTTCAAAGTACTTCTGGTACTCATTCAGGGTCGTTGCGCCTACGGCGCGAAGTTCCCCTCGGGCCAGAGCAGGCTTGAGGATATTGGCGGCATCCATAGCACCTTCACCGCCGCCAGCGCCCACTAGGGTGTGGATTTCGTCGATAAAGAGGAGGATGTCTCCATCACTTTCGGTGACTTCTTTCACCACGCTCTTGAGGCGTTCCTCGAATTCTCCTTTGAACTTTGCTCCCGCAACCAAGGCCCCCATATCTAGGGAGTAGAGCTGTTTGGTTTTCAGGTTTTCCGGAACATCACCATCGACAATTCGGTGCGCCATGCCTTCCGCAATGGCTGTTTTACCCACGCCGGGTTCTCCAATGAGAATGGGGTTGTTCTTAGTCCGTCGCGACAGAATCTGAAGCACACGTCGGATTTCCTCATCGCGCCCAATGACCGGATCCAATTTGCCATCGCGCGCCAATTGGTTTAGGTTCTTGGCGTACTTGCCCAGGGCGTTGTAGGTCTCTTCAGCACTTTGCGAGGTAGCCGTAGCTCCTTTGCGCAGGTCCTCTATGGCGGCTTTCAAGCCCTTGGTGTCCACCCCAGCATCTTTGAGCATTTGGGCTACTTGATCCTTGGTGTCCAAGATACCGAGCAGCAAGTGCTCTAAGGTGACGTATTCATCGCCGAACTGTGCGGGATATGCACTGGCCTTGGTCAGGGCCTCTTGAGCATTTCGGCTCAACTGGATTTGACCACCTTCAACGGTGCTTAAACTGTCTATAATGCGCTCTGTTGCTTGCTCTACAGCTTGAACGGATACGTTGAGTTTCTTGAGCAGAAAGGGCACAACGTGCTCGTCCGCCTGCATCATTCCTTTGAGCAGGTGCACCACCTCAATACTGGAGTGTTTTTCGAGTGTCGCCACCTGTTGAGCGTGAGCGATGGCCTCTTGGGCCTTTATGGTGAATTGATTCAAGTTCATCTTGTGTTCTTTTCGGTGTTGTTTCGATGTCCGGTCTTACCCTATCAAAGAAAACGCCAAGTCGATTCACCTGAAAATCTGGCAGGAAACCCGAATTTCACCCGCCTTTCTGTCTTAAAATCAGCAATTTAGCTGACTATATGACCTTTTTAATCAATCGGAGTTTGTGCGTGTGGGTACGCGCTTCTGCATTGAAGATACCCTGCTGATCCAGGCGATCAATGCGCACTTGTCCACTGGCGTGGATGATTCGATTCTCTTCTAGAATGATGCCCACGTGGGTAATGACCCCTTCGTTATTGTCAAAGAAGGCAAGGTCACCTGGTTGTGTTTCCTCAATGAAGCTGAGCACCTCTCCCTGTGTGGCTTGTTGGCTGGCATCCCTGTACAAACGAATACCGTTCATCTTGTACACCAGTTGGGTAAATCCAGAGCAATCAATTCCAAAAGGACTTCTGCCGCCCCACAAGTAAGGAGCGTGGAGGTACATAAAGGCGTTTTCGACCAATTGAGCCTTTGGTGCATCAGATTGACTTACGGCGCCTTCGTAGCGAAAGCTGAGTCCTCCAAAGCGGCAAGAGCCTTCGCTGTATCGAGGTAGAGAAGAACCCATGACAATGGGAATCATGCGGTTGGTCTCTTCATTCACCACGACGTCTACCAAGTCGGTAGTCATTACATGCGTCTCTTTAGTGAGCTCTTCGTATTCTGATTTTTCGAGGTAGTGAACTTGTTTGGCGTCAATCCAACCTTCGTATCGGTCGAAGCTGGTTTCGATATGCACCCATTTCTTGGTTTCACGAAGAATGCGGTACGATTCGCCAAACAGGAGCTGGGTCACCTGTTCGCTTGAATCAGCGGCTTCTCGGCGAACCGGGACGATGCTCAATGGACAGATTCCGTACTTCATTTCAGCTCCGCTAAGTACGGCATTTTTTGAAGACCTTTTCGCGTATCTTCGCGTTATCACTTGGGATGATGCGAATTCGAACCTTCCTTTTGGCGGCCTTTTCGGCCTTCTTGGTGTCCTGTTCTGACGAGCCGAACGAGGTTCCAGAAATCCTAGGGCTCGATGATTTGTACCTAGACATTACCCTTGAACGAAGCATCACCACGCCTGACTATATTTACATGGTGGTCGCTGAAGAAGAGTGGGGGGATTTTGCCCCAGTGGAGCTCAACGATATTGACATCTACTACAACGGTCAGTATCAGGACTCGCCGTTTATCTACGAATGCGATTGCCCTTCGAAAAGCAAATTTGCCTACCGCTTTACCTATGAGGCCAACAAAACGGCCCGCATAGACCTCGTGCAAGGTCGGGACACATTAACGCAATCTTTTGATGCTCCTGAATGGGAGCCCGTGGACTTCGCTGATGATTTAGACAGCCTCTATATGCTGGCGAGTTTTCGTCTGAATTGGGCGGGAAGGGGTGTCCGTTTTATCGATGACTCCGTTCGTATCCGCATGACTACCCCAAGTCCAGATACAACTGATATACAGATTATTACAGAGCTTTACCAGAAGCACTGGTTTAGTAGAAGAGAATATACCCGCCACTGGGGTGACGGGTATATATCCTTGTTTCAAATCAATCGTTATACGCCAATTCCATTGTCGGAACCCACCTCAAAGGGAGGAAAGGCCAGACTCAGTTTTGAGTCCCGTAGATTGGTTACATACTTTCGATGACCATGGCGCTTGCGCCACCTCCACCGTTGCAGATTCCCGCAGCTCCGAATCGAGCATTGTTTTGCTTGAGCACATTGATCAAGGTCACAATAATCCGAGAACCTGAATTCCCTAGTGGGTGACCCAATGAAACAGCTCCCCCGTTAACGTTTACGCGCGCTGCATCCAATCCCAATTCCTTAATGTTGGCCAACCCAACGACTGAAAAGGCTTCGTTCAATTCGAAGTATTCAATATCGCTTTGTTCCATTCCCGCTTTACCGATGGCGATCGGCAATGCTTTGGCTGGAGCGGTAGTGAACCATTCTGGCGCTTGTGCAGCATCAGCGTAGCTGACAATACGGGCGATGGGGTTCAATCCCAATTCCTCTGCTTTCTCCGCACTCATGAGGACTAGGGCAGAAGCGCCATCGTTCAATGTAGAAGCATTCGCCGCGGTCACTGTTCCTTCGCGGTCAAATACAGGACGTAGATTTGGAATCTTATCCATGATCACGTTCTTGTATTCTTCATCCTCCGTCATGACTACAGGATCCCCTTTGCGCTGCGGAATCTCCACAGGAACAACTTCATTGGCAAAGCGACCTTCGCTCCAAGCCTTGGCGCTGCGGTTATAGCTCTCAATGGCAAAGGCATCTTGCTCCTCACGGCTGAAGTCGCCTTCCTTGGCGCAGAGCTCAGCGCAATTACCCATGTGCTGCTTGTTGTACACGTCCATCAAACCATCGCGGAGCAATCCGTCTACCAGCTTTTGATCGCCTAGCTTTTGGCCGTTTCGTCCAGAGGTCAAATAGTGCGGCACAGCACTCATGTTTTCCATACCTCCAACAAGTACAATGTCGTTGTCACCAGCCTTAATGGTCTGTGCACCGATCATAATCGCTTTCATTCCGGAAGAACAGACCTTGTTCACCGTGGTACAGGGAACACTCTCAGGGATTCCGGCGTACATCGCCGCCTGACGAGCAGGCGCTTGACCTACATTGGCTTGTAGGACATTTCCCATGAAAACTTCTTGTATCTGGTCTGCCGAAACGCCGGCTTTGTCTAAGGCTCCTTTGATCGCAGCAGCACCCAAGTTTGGGGCCGAAACACCGCTCAATGCACCCAAAAAGCTACCCATGGGCGTACGCACAGCGGATACGATAACGACTTCTTTCATGTCTTTAGAATTCTTTTGGTAGTGATTGTGGTGCAAAGGTAACCAAATACGGCCGAAAAGGTGCGCGCGATTTATCGTAGGTTTGTACACATGAGCAAGGGATTAACCGCCATTAGGGATAACCATCAGGCCATCTACAAAGGACTTCTTTTTGTCCTCACCATATCCCTAATTGTGTACCTCTTCCCGAAAGAGGGTAAGTTCAAGTACGAGTTTCAGAAAGGAAAGCCCTGGCTCCACGAGAATTTGATCGCTCCCTTTGACTTTGCCATTGATAAATCATCGGACCAGATAGAGGAGGAGCGTCAGCAGATTGCCCTTCAAAAGGATCTCTTTTTTACCCTACGGGTCGATGTCCGCTCGACCGTTCAGGAAGTATTTCAGGAACAAATCCAAGCCCAGGAGGCGTTTAATGCGGATTCGTCGGCCCAGGTACCCTTGGCTTTGAGTATCGGCACCATGGTGCTCGATGAGCTGTACCAACTGGGCGTCGTTCGATGGCCTGAAACTCTGCGGATCGAAGATTGGCCCGAGGTGAGTCTTTTGGTAGACGGCGTAGCTCAGGACGCGCGACCCGCGGATTGGTATACGCTGCGCAGTGCCAGCCTGTATATCAATGATCGACTGGGTCAATTCGAACTCGAGGCCGAAACCCGTTCCGCCCTTGAGACAGCTCTATTGGAAAGCTTGGAACACAACATCCTTTACGACAACGAAACCACGCAAAAGGTCTTAGAAAGTGAACTCGATAACATTTCACTGACCCGAGGAGTGGTTCAGAAAGGGCAGAGCATTATTCTACGTGGCGAGGTGGTCGATGAGGACCGTTTTCAAAAGCTCAATTCCCTCAAGAAAGAATACGAGGCCAGCATCTTGGCCAAGAGCAATTACTACCTCATTGTGGCTGGGCAAGCCATTCTGGTCAGTGTGGTCCTTTCCGTGCTTTTCCTTTTTTTACAGCGCTACCGACCCGCTATTCTCGCCGACAATAACAAGATTGGGTTCATCCTATTGAACATCATCTTGATGATTTTGATGGGGACGCTGCTCATACGCTTAGCGCCTGAGTACCTCTATCTAGCACCTTTTTGCTTGCTCCCGATCATGTTGCGAGCCTTTTTTGACGGGCGCGTAGCCATCTTTACTCACCTGGTCACCGTGATCATCATTGGCTTCGTTGCGCCGAATCCATATGAATTTGTACTTCTCCAACTGATTGCGGGAATCGTCTCCATTTTAACGGTCAACAATCTTTATCAGCGCGTTCAACTGTTCATTTCGGCCGCCAAGATTATCGGTATCTACTTTATCAGCTACTTTGCCTTAGCTGTCCTTCAGGAAGGAAGTTTGTCTACCATTGAGACTTTGAACTTTGCCTTATTCGCCGGTGCGGGATTCTTGACACTGTTCTCCAACCCGCTGATCTATGCCTTCGAGAAGATCTTTGGACTGGTGAGCGATATCTCCTTGCTCGAGCTCAGCGATACCAACAACAAACTGCTCCGCGAGCTTGCGGAGAAAGCACCCGGAACCTTCCAGCATTCCCTTCAGGTGGCCAACCTGGCCGAAAGTGCTGTGAGCGAGATCAATGGAAACACCTTGCTGGTGCGAACAGGAGCTCTATATCACGATGTCGGGAAAATGGTCAATCCTCTGTACTTCATTGAGAACCAGGCTACAGGAATGAATCCTCACGATGACCTTCCCTTTGATGACAGTGCTCACATCATCATTGAGCACGTGACCCAAGGAATTGAGTTGGCCAAGAAGAATGGCCTTCCAGACCGCATCATCGACTTTATTCGCACCCATCACGGAACGTCGACCGTACAGTATTTCTACCGACAGTACGTCAAGAGCTTCCCGGAACAGGAGGTTGACATGGCGGAATTCAGTTATCCAGGCCCGCTGCCGTTTTCTAAGGAAACCGCAGTCCTCATGATGGCGGACAGCGTTGAAGCGGCTTCGCGGAGCTTAAAACAACCCACAGCGGAAGCCATTGATCAGTTGGTCAACTCCATTATTGACCACCAAATGGAGGAGGGGCAGTTCGCTCAAGCCACCATTACCCTAAAGGAGATTAATGTGGTGCGTAAGGTGTTGAAGAAAAAGCTCCTCAACATTTACCACCTGCGCATTGAGTATCCGGAGTGATCACTCCTTGGGTTGCAGCCAGCGGCGCAGAGCCTCACCGAGCAAATTGTAAGACGTCACGGTGATGAAGATTGCCAAACCTGGAAAGACCACGAGCCACCAAGCCTCTACGTTCATTCTTCCGGCATTCAGCATGCTACCCCAAGTCACCGTCTCCACCGGGACGCCAATTCCCAAGAAGGAAAGTCCACTTTCAATCAAAATGGCAGCAGCGATTCCAAAGGCCATGTTCACCCACACAGGCGACAGGGCGTTGGGCAAGGCATGACGCAGAAATACCCGAAAGGCCTTGACCCCCGTGGCTTCGGCTGCTGTGATGTACTCCATACTCCGGATGCGCAGTACCTCTGCACGGGTATATCGAGCTATATGCGTCCAGCTGGTGAGACCGATGATCACCATAACGAGCCAGATGCTCCTGCTGGTAATCGAGGCTACCGTGATGATGATCAATAGTCGAGGCAAGGAGGTCAACACCTCCGTAAGCCTTGTAATCAGTGAGTCTAAGGGGACATATATGGTTTTGTGCCTCACGGCACGATGCCTCCCTACAAGCCAGGCTCCACCCAGCGGTATGCCAAAGAACAAGGCGGCATCTACTGGAGGAGGCCCGAAATTGGCTTTCATTCCGTAGAACCAACCGAGTGGAAGCAGTATCCAGAATGCCCAAAAAGAAACTCTGGGCACACTCCAACCTCGGTTGCCCCAATAGCCGCTTACGCCGCCTAAAAACACGCCAAACAGGGCCGCTATTCCCATGGCGATCCATCCAATACTCAAGGAAATGCGCGCTCCGTGAAGTATGCCCGCGGCGACGTCGCGACCAATTCGATCAGTACCGAGTAGGTGTCCATCCGTCCCGGGTCTCAAGTAGGCACTTCCTGAAGGGCCTAAGCCATCAGGGCTGAAGGGTATCCAAGGCATTCGGATGGCGTCCCAGTCCTCAGAAGTCCAGTCAAAGCGTTGATAATGGACCGATTTTATCCCCGAGGGTGTTTCAATCTCATGCGTTCCACCATTCCCGAAATAGATAGACCAAGCAGGGTAGTAGTTGTTTTCGCCTTGACGAACGTGCAGAGGTACATCGTTGGCCAGCAAAGGAGCCAAAACCGCTAGTACCAGTAGGACAAAGAGAACGCCTATGGATATGTATCCCGATCTAGCGGTCATAGCGAATTCTTGGATCAGCCCAGGCGTAGAGTAAATCAGCCACAATGTAGCCCACCACGGTCAATAGGCCACCTAGGGTGAATATGGCTACAATAACGGGGTAGTCATAATTCAAAATGGCTCGGTAGGCTTCCCATCCAATTCCCGGAAGGGTGAAAATGGTCTCAATGATGACGCTTCCGCCCACCGTGATGGGGAAAACCTGGCCGATGACCGTGATCAAGGGAAGAAGGGCGTTGCGCAGGCTGTGCTTCCAAAGGACTTTCCTCTCTGAAATGCCTTTCGCCCGGGCCGTGGTGATGTAGTCCTTTTGCTGTTCTTCGGCCAATCCGCTGCGGGTAATCCGGCTTAGGTAAGCCAAAGAACCGTAGGTGAATGTGATGAAGGGCAGTACCAAGTGCGGGGTCCAGTGCTGAATCTTCCGACCGAGGGACCAATCTGGATCAAAGGTGATGGGGTTCTGGAGTCCAGCCGATGGAAACCAGTACAAGACATCGGGGTTGGAAAAGATCAGCAGTAGGAGGGTGCCCACAAAGAATGTTGGAAGGGAGTAGAGCATAAACAGGACGAGTGCTGAGCTTCGGTCGAAGAATCCATCGGGCCGTGAGGCCCCAAATACGCCTATGGGAACGCTGATGAGGAAGGCCAGCAGCAAGGAGCTTGTGGTCAACAGGAAGCTTAAGCGCAACTTAGGCCAGAGTTTGGTTCCTACGGCTTCACCGTCGTAATAGGAGTAGCCAAAATCGCCGCGAACAGCATTTCCGAGCCAGAAATGAAATTGATTGTTGGTGCCATGAAAATCAGGAACAGGGAAGGGGAAACTTGTTTCGGAGTTTCGAATGGTCCAATAGAAAAGGGGTTTGTCGATTCCGAGACGTGCTCGCCACTCTTGCTTGAGTTCTTCCGTGCGCTGTCGGTTGGCACTGCCGGATCCGTCGTCACTGAATTGCATGAGGCGCTCAACAGGATCTCCAGGAGCTTCGATACTGATCCAAAAACTGAAAAGGGCGATGGCCAATAGGGTAGGCACCATCCAAAGTAGTCGTCGGATCAGGTAGTTCAGCATGGGTTACTCAGTGGTATCGGCTTCGGACACAGGAGCGGTGGGCGTGAAATTTGGATCTAATCGAAAGGAATTGACCAAAACTCCTGGGCGCTCGTTGTAGGTTTCGCGATTTTCAAAACGCTTGTGAATAGCTACTTTTCTGCGCGTAGAATACAGAAACACGTACGGCTGGAAGTCATAGACCTCCGCCTGGAGTTCTTTGATCAACGCGTCTCGTTCGGGCTTATTCATGGTGGCGTTATAGGTCGTAATTAAGGAATCACTGTAGTCATTCCCAAAGCCACAGAAGTTCGCGCCCATACTGCTCCAGCTGCTGGTATGCCACAATTGAAGGGGGTCAGTATATCCCGCACTTTCACTCCAAGCACCCATCAAGGCGTCAAAGTCCTGCTGATAGGCCTTTTGGTAGAAGGCAGAGAAGTCCATGCCGTTGAGCTGGCAGTCGATGCCAATTTTACCAAGGGACTCTTTGATCATCAAGCAAGTAGCCACAGTCGTTTGATTGCCGCTCATGTAGTTGAGTTCGAAGCTGAAGGCTGTTGAGGTGCCATCAATTTCGCGATCTAAAATGCCATCTCCATCGCTGTCGGTCCAGCCCGCCTCGCTCAAAAGGGTGGCGGCCTTTTCAAGGTCATATTCGATGAAATCCAGGGTGTCGTTAAACTGATCTTCCTTAAGGGCGCTGACCATGGTGATTTGCTCTGCACCTCCTTGGTTGTGCAAGAGATCTTCCATGATCGCTTTGACCGGCGTGGCGTGTGCTATGGCCCTTCTGACCATCTTGTCGGTAAAATAAGGAATGCGTTCTTTGGCTGTGGGCCGGCAATTCAATCCCATGTAGCTGTAGGCAAATTGATCGACGAAGTCACTTTCGAAGTTGGCGTTGAATTCCTCTTTTTCCCGGAGCCTCATAAGCTCATCCGTGCCTAAGCGATTGCTGACATCGATATCTCCATTGCGAAAGGCGAGGAGTGTGGCATTGTCATCCTTAATGATTCGGAAGACAATTTTGGAGGGATTGTTGTCGAAGTACATCCCGCTTTCATCATCTCCCCACCAGTTTTCCTTGCGCTCCAAGGTGATGTATTGACCGCGTTCCCATTCTGCTATTCGATAGGGCCCTAGACCTTCAAGGTTTTCTGGTTCGTACTGGTTGGAAGCATCGTTAAAGCGCCCGAAATAGTTGTTTATCTCCTCAGTTCGCTCAAACTCATCCGCAATGATCTGCTCGAGAGAGATGCCGTCAAAAAGACCTGTCGAATCCCACGCGCTCTTTTGAATCAAATTGGCCTCAATCAAAATTTGATTATTTCCAGCATGCTGCTCGTTACACAAGAGGTAGAATTGATTGGGATTATCCGGATGTGCCTCAAATCCTTGAATGACACTCGAATAGAGTGGTCGGATAGCTTGATTGTTGGAAAGCGGGCTTAAATTCATTTTGAGTGTGAACTCCACATCCTCCCGTGAGAGCTTTTCACCATTGCCCCAGGTTACATCGTTTCGAAGGGTGTAGAGGTATCTTCGTCCGTCCTCGGATTGTGGTAATTCGGTGACCAACAAGGGCTGCAGCTCAAAGCTGCCCAAATCAACTTTGAGCAATGGACGGTGGGTGTACATGTAGATATGAGACCGTAAACTGCTGAAGTCGTTGATCGGGTGCAGGCCATTGGGCTCGTAGCTGGTGTGAATGACTACCGTAAAGTCCTCCTGAACTTCCGTTCGCTGCGTATTTTCCACGCAGCTCGAAAGCAGAGCACTGGTAATGAATAGAATAAAGATGCGTTTCATGGCGGTTGTTTTGGGGGTAAAGCGAATATAGCAAATAGAAGATGGAAAAAGCGAAATGCGCCCTTTGTCAGAAAAGATGATTTCTCTAAATTTGCCGTCCGCTTGTCACAGAACGGAAACAGCCAAGGTGAGGTGGGTGAGTGGCTGAAACCACCAGTTTGCTAAACTGGCGTGCGGATTAAACCGTACCGGGGGTTCGAATCCCCCTCTCACCGCAAGAAAGAAACCCGTGCATGCGCACGGGTTTTTTTTGTTGGGCGGACGCCAAGCTGGCTTGGGCGGACGAGTAACAAAAAGACAGAATGTTGCTGTGCAACTTCGGTTTCTTTCTTGCTGGTTCCCCCGCCTGGGATCACCGTCCGGTAATCCCTATAATTCTCTTGACGATCGTGTCGGCTCAATTCTGGTCCCAAACCACCTGACAATTGATGGGGGTATTTCCCGAACCACTTGGCACCATTGTGTAGTTCAGGGTAATAGAGTGGTCTCCTGAATCTTCTGTGAACGTCGCGGTTCCTTCTATGTCCATGAGGCCTGAGCCGGTCGTTACCGACTGTTCGGGTACAATAATCTCCTGCGTTGCGCAGCGTACTTGACCCACTACTAGGGCATTCCCCCAAGCTGGAAAGTTGAACCAGATCTCCAATTCTGTTGGCGACTGTACCACTGTTCCTGAATACGGGTTATTCGCGGAGCAATTATCATTTACGGTATATCCGCCGAGCATGGCGGCAATACAGGAGGCGTCATTATTTTGGACGTTTACGTAGATCGTTTTGGTGCTCTGTGCTGGTTCGTACAACTCTGAAGACTGAGCCGACCCGGTTACTTCCAGTTCGTAAATACCCTCATCCGCTTGGACGTTCGAGTTTACTTCGATCAGAATGTCAGCGAACTGATGGGGTTCGCTGGTTACCGTCCCATTAACGGGTATGGAGGTAGGGCCTAAAATCCGAACGTTTGAATTGGATCTGGACACCGTGAATTTACCTATTAGATTAGCCGGTAAGGTATTCGTGGTAAAGGCGATTGGAGTAGGTCCATCTGAAGTGTAAGTGCCCTCGAGCATTCCCTCTTGACCGATGGATACATAGAGGGTGTCGCTGCCGAAGTCGAGTTGTACAGAATTCTCTGACTTGTCAGGGTCGCATTGGCTGAAACCGAGGAGGATAGCAGTGAGGGCGAATAGGGAACGGATCTTCATGGAAAGGAGAATTTACACAGCGGAAAATTAAATAATTCAAGCTGAAGCAAAAACTCGTGCTTTTAGGCCTTGCCAAAAAAGATAAATTCTTTAGTTTTGCATCCTCTAATGGACGGGGTATAGCGAAGCCCGGTTATCGCGCCTGCTTTGGGAGCAGGAGATCGCAGGTTCGAATCCTGCTACCCCGACCACTAAAAGGTCTGTCAGTAATGACGGACCTTTTTTTGTCCCGTCTAGGTTGTTTTTCTTCGCGCGAGCTCTTCGGCGATTCGCTTCCCGTGCACTCGGCTGTTCTCGATGAACCACTTATGAGTCTCGAGGCCGCCACAGACTACTCCGGCGACAAACACTCCGGACTCGTCCGTTTCCATGGTTTCTTCATTGTAGATTGGTGCTTGGGTCTCGTCGTCTTTAATCCCAACGCCCAAGCTTCGTAAAAGCTTGAAATTGGGTTCATATCCCGTCATGGCGAGTACAAAATCGTTTTCGATTTCCTTAAGTTCTCCCTTCGCGTCTCGAAAAATGACGCTGCTTTCTTTGATTTCGACTAATTCGGCGTTGAAGTGGGCCGGAATAGACCCCTCTTCAATTCGGTTGATCAAATCCGGACGCACCCAGTATTTGGCCCGAGGCGAAATCTCAGGCTCTCGAACGATCATGCGCACTTCATCGGCACCTTTACGCCAGGTTTCCAAGGCGACGTCCACCGCAGAATTCGCTGCTCCAATGACCACAATCTTTTTACCGAAGAAGGGGTGTGGGTCTTTGTAGTAGTGAAAGACTTTGGGAAGTTCTTCTCCGGGAATGCCAAGTTTATGTGGCGCGTCGTAGAATCCTGTGGTGAGGACGACGCATCGCGCCGTGTAGGCGCTCTTCTCGGTAATTACAGTAAACAGCCCATTCTCCTTTTCTACGCGTTCGACACCTTCGTAGGTATGTACGTTCAGCTTCCACGCACTCGTGACGCGGCGATAATACTCTAAGGCTTCGGATCGAGTGGGTTTGGTGTAGTGCGAAATGAATGGAACATCACCAATTTCCAGTTTGTCCGAAGTGGAGAAAAAGGTCATGTTCTGTGGGTAGTTGTAGAGGGAATTGACCAGTACACCCTTCTCCAAAATCACGTATGTTAGGCCATTTTTCTGGCATTCGATTCCAGTAGCTAAACCAATAGGGCCACCGCCAATAATGACAACGTCAAGAGTTTCTTTCATGCTGGGGTTAAAGGTAATTGAACAACCGAGAAATGGGACCACAGTTCTATGCGCTTTTGGTGCCTAGGTCTTTAG
>CBFIEH010000009.1:0-89431 GCA_965661605.1 Flavobacteriales bacterium
CTTCATAGGTCAGGTCAAATGGGTTAGGTTGATACGAATTTAGCTAAATGATCGAATTTCCTAATTCCGTATTTTTGAAGGGTGAAAAAAGCGCAGGAACTACTTCAAGAATACGAGCTCCGAGTGACTCCTGTGCGCAAGGAGCTCTTGACAGTCCTTCGATCCCGAAATGAAGCCATGCCTCAACCAGAGCTAGTGAAGGTCATGGAAGGGTTTGATCGTGTGACGATCTATAGAACCCTAGCCTCTTTTGAGGAAAAAGGTCTGGTACATCGAATCGTCAACGAGCAAGGGGTTGGGAACTACGCGTTATGCAGCGATGCGTGCGGGCCAGATCATCATCACGATACACACGTTCATTTAGAATGCACGAACTGCGGAAAAATGTACTGTTTGGACGATGTGGAAGTTCCAGAAATAAAAATACCCGCGCGCTACAAAGCGCACGGGTTAAAAATTGTCACCCAGGGCGTGTGCCCCTCGTGTCAATAAGCCCTCTTAGTCTATATGACCGTGAAGTTCGTGTCTAGAGATGTGTCCGTCATTATCGATGGCTGAAATCTCGATGATAATATCAACGTGATCTTCATCGAACATTGAAGAGTCCAAAGTGATAGGAGTAAGGTTCACTAGGTCAAAGCTTGTTGCGCCGCCGGCTTCAACCTCTTCTTCATACAAAGGCTCGCCGTGTTCGTCTCCTTCCTCGTCTCCGTGGTCGTGGTCGTGATCACCTTCTTCGTAGATGCGAATAAAGACCTCTTCGATACCAGATATATCATTTACGCTTCCAGCAATCTGAATGACATCGCCAAATGAGTAGTCCGCGTCATCCATAGGACTTGTTACTGCATACTGCGGAGCCTCGTCGCTGGTTACCCAGAAATCGAACTCTTTAAACTCAGCGGAATTTCCAGCTGCATCGGTACATTGAACAACAACGTGATAAGGACCGGCGGTTGCATTCGCTGGAACCGTAAAGGTCTCTTCAGCTTCCGCATCTTGACCGCTCAACTCTACCGTACGGGTTTCGCTCCAGGAAGAAGCAATTTTGCCGTGGTCGTGGCCATCAAAGATGTCGTGTATGTCAAACTTAGCTTGTCCGAGTTCTTCGTTATCCGAAAAATCGGCATCCACTTCAAAATCATCACCGACAGCAACTTCCTCTGAACCATGTACGTGTTCAATGATTGGTGCAGTGGTGTCTTCATCCGAGTCACAGGCTATAAAACCAAAGGAGATTGACAGGGAGAGAATAAATACTCTTGCTTTCATCTTTTAACTAATTTTTTATGCAACACAGTTGCAAATGTAATAGTTCGCTAGAAAATGCAATAGAGTTGCAAAGTAAAATTTCTCCCAGGCTCAGGTAAATTGAGGTATCGGTACCTGCTTAGGTGTTGTAAATAGGCCTGATCCAGTAGATTACGCACCTCGAAACGCAATCCCAACTTCGACTCATTTATGGACCATTCATTGCCGATTGCTAAGTGGAGTAGGCTATAGCCGGGCGTCGATCGTTCGTTTCGATCAACTTGATTTTGAGCGGCGGTAGCTCGGTAGCGGATTTCGGTATTCCAATCTTCAGATCCCAAGAAGTGGATATGCCATTCTGCTCTCCAGCGCGCAAGCGCGCTAAGCGGCGGCATAAAGGGAAGGGGGAGGTTTTCATCGAGGTTGAAGCCGTAAACATACTCCGCACCTAGATCAAAGGATTGTGTGGCGGTCATGAGCCAAGTAAACGCTAGCTCCGATCCGGCATGTACAGCAGGAGCCTGCTCATATACAAAGAGCTGTCCAGCCTCCGGTAGTGGCGAAAACTCTGCAGTAGGTCTTAGGAACAGGAAGTTGGTGAAGTAATTGAAGAAGGGACTTACCTGAATGCTCCATCGACGATCTCGCCAAGTAAGCTCTCCATCGAACTGATACCCGATCTCCGCCTCGTTTTCTTGGTTTCCTACCTCATGTCGGAATGTGCCGTGATGAACACCGTTCGCTGATAATTCGGCAATGTTTGGTGCGCGAAATGTTCTGGCCGCGTTGACTTTCGTGGAGAATTGATCTGTCCAATCGTAGGCCCAACCAAAGGCTGCACTGATGTTTGGGAAGTTGATTTGGTTGCTTTGAGCTCGAAGACTAGAGTCTACTTGAACAACCTCTCCATCGATAAGATCATAAATGGCTTGATAGTGCCCATCAATATCATAGTGTGCAAAATCTGCACGCACTCCTGCATTAAAAGAATGTCTTCCACGAGTCCATTCGTCGATGAAATATACACCGGCTAACCAACGCTCATAATTCGGGATCAAGAATTCAAAACCGTTGCGACGATTCTTTTGGGTCTCTCCTTGCACTCCCCATTGTCTTTTGTGGTTGCCTTTGTATTGGAATGCACGTGTATTTATGGTGGCCGTTGTCAATTCTAGTCCGAGAGCCAGGGTATTGCTACTATCTGGCGTAACTCCGTGAAGATGCGGGAAGGAACGTTCTTCTCGGTGGTTGTGTTGAACACCTAAATCACTTACCCATTGCCATTCACTGCCGTGATAATGGTGGTGTGCGCTCGCGCGTACATGAGTAATGTCTTGGTAGGGGAGGTCGATGTTTCGGCGGTCCCCATCGTCGGCAAGCTGGTAAGCTCTGGGAATTCCAATTGCCCCAGGGAATATGCCAACGCGTTGATCGTAGTAACTCAATCGCCCTTCAAAATCGTGGGCGCCACGGTTCACACCACCTTCCAGTTGAGCACTCCATTGTTCTCCAGCTGTATTCTTTAATTGCTCGTTTTCAATCTCGAGTAAAAATGAATTGTAGGTAAAGGTTTCGGCGGGCACACTGTAGTCTCCAAAGCTCTGACCGGAAAGACGTCCCTTGACCCATCCTCGTTCACCTCTGTACGTCGTTTGCGCTGTGGCGCCAAAGCTTTGATTGACGCTTTGGTAGAAGGTGGTAGCCTCACCACTCCATTTTGCCGCAGGCAGAGTCGACGGCCTAAGATTAATGACTCCTCCTGTGGCGTCGGATCCGTAGGCAAGGGCTTGAGCACCTTTAACCACCTCGACTTGCTCTACGCTAAACGGATCTACTTCCAAGCCATGGTCCATTCCCCACTGTTGTCCTTCTTGTTTGATACCGTTTACATTGACCTGAAGCCGCGCGCCCAAAAGACCTCGAATCACAGGCTTTCCGATGCCTACACCAGTGGTCATGGATTGGACGCCGGGCAAATCCAAAAGGGTTGTGGAAAGGGTATTGGTCCATTGCTCGCGCAATTGGTCTCGATCCGCTAGCAGGACGGTCGCACTGGTGCTTGTTGTTGGACTCTTTCGATCGACAGAGACCGTCACTTCGTCAATGAGGTAGTTCTCTGGTGAGAGCTCGATAATCAGGAGCGAATCCGTGGTTTCGGTTTCCAGGTGAAGGTGTTGATACCCAATGGCTTGGATGTGAAGGTGCAGGGTGGGTTCATCGGCCCGTAGGGCAAAAAAACCATTGGAATCAGCCGTTGTTCGTTCGTGATCATGACCGTATTGAATGAGCGCGAAAGGTACACCGTCTCCGGTTTTGCGGTCCACGATCTGGCCCTTGGTTTCTTCCTGTCCAACCGCAGGAAAAGCCAATAAACTGATCAGAAATAAAAGAATCCGCGTCTTGTTCAAATTAAGATGCCTTGATCCGCTCAATGACTTCTTCCGGAGTGAGTTCGGCTTGTTCCCCTTGCTGCATGTCCTTTAAGGCCAAACGTCCGGATTCGATTTCCCGACTTCCGACCACGGCAACAAAGGGAATGCCCTTTCTATCCGCGTAAGTCATTTGCTTTTTCATTTTGGCTGCTTCGGGGTATACTTCACAGCGAATCCCCGCTGCTCTTAGTTCCTGGGCCCACTTGAGACACCAAACAGCCTCCGCTTCACCGAAGTTCACGAAGAGCAGTTGCGTTTCGTTGGCCACGGCCTCTGGAAAGCGATTCAATTCATCCAATACGAGGTAAATGCGGTCAAGGCCAAAACTAATTCCGACTCCTGGAAGTTGATTTCCACCGAAAACGCTGGTCAGGTCATCGTAACGACCGCCCCCACCAATGGAGCCTAGCTCTACTTCCGTTGAAACCACTTCGAAGATTGGCCCCGTGTAGTAGTTGAGTCCTCGCGCAAGCGTAACATCCCACCGCAACACGGCTTTGCTCAATCCAAGTTCAGAAGCCGTAGAGAAGAGGAAGCGCATTTGGTTTAGGGCCTCACGGCCCGATTCGAAGTGTCCGAGCATATCTTCGAGCACGTCGAACTGAGCTTCAAAGTTGTCGGGCATGTCGAACAATGGGGCAAGGCGTTCTATAGCAGCCTGAGATAGCCCGCGTTCACGCCATTCTTTTTCAACACCATCGCGTCCAATTTTATCTAGCTTGTCCAATGCGACGGTTAAATCTGTGACTTGATCAGGAGCTTGGATCAGTTCAGACAATGCGGTCAACAATCCTCGGTGGTTTACTCGAATTTCGACATCCAGGCCAAGGCGATGGAAGACTTGATCGTAAATATGAATCAAATCAACTTCCTGCAGAAGGCTCTTGGAGCCAACGACATCCGCATCACACTGATAGAATTCTTGGAACCTGCCCTTCTGAGGGCGATCGGCCCGCCAAACCGGTTGAATTTGATAACGCTTAAAGGGTAGGGCGAACTCGTTTTGATGCATGACCGCATAGCGTGCAAAGGGCACGGTAAGGTCATAGCGCAATCCTCTTTTTGAGATTTGTTCCGTAACTTTCGATAAATCCACCTCCGTAGGAGATTCTGACGAACCGCGGTAACCTCTTAAGTAGTCGCCGTTGTTGAGGATCTTAAAAACAAGTCGATCACCTTCTTCGCCATACTTGCCAAGGAGGGTCTCCAAATTTTCGAAGCTTGGAGTTTCGATGGGTTGAAATCCAAAGGACTCGAATACGATTCGGATATGTTGAATAATGTATTGACGACGTTGAACCTCTTGTGGGCCGAAATCTCTTGTTCCTTTGGGTAAAGAAGGCTTGGCAGGCATGTAATAAAGATTTTGGCAAATATCGGAATTTGAAGATGAGTCGACCAGAGAGATTCGCGCGAGAAAAAACTTAAAAAGAAGAATAAATCTCAAAAAGAGAATACGCTTAAAAAGTTAAATCATTGCAAATCAGCAATATAGAGTTTGGTACCCCTTTGGCATAGAGATATGGGACACTAAAAACCACCATGAAATGAAAAAAGTAACAGTGATTGCGTTAGCGGCCTTAATCGGTCTCGCCGCTTGTAACAAAGACGAAGAGCAACCCTCAGATAAATTTGAACGGTACAGAGCCCGGTCAAAGTAAAGCGGTCATTGTGGTTTTTGACGAGGTGAACAATGTTATTAATCAACCGGGAGGGTCATTCTACAACGCGATTCCGGGGAATCCAACGGGTGTATCAGATACTATATTGATTACCGTAGACTTGGCGCAGCCTTTGAATCCCGATTACCTTTTGTGTTCACCCCCGTATAATCCTTTCGTATTTGCCGATCTTAATCGCGGTCAGGAAATTCATATGGCCAATATGCCGCCTACTGATCTTGTAGATCCAAGCCTCTTTGGTACGGGACAAGACGACACCAATCCGTCCAATGGAGGGTATTACAGAAGTGTAGACGACTTTTGTTGGGCCGTAGATATCCCTGAATACTTCGATTACCCGGTAGAAAAGGCGGACATAGTAACTGCGCACCTCAAATTTCCCACATGGTGTCCATCTGATGGTGCGCAGTTTAAAGATTGGTACAAGGATAAGTCAGGCTACCGCGATGATGCGAACATCTACGATTAACGGTACTCTTCTTTAAGCTTATCGGCAAAGACCTTTTTTAGTTTTTCCACCTTAGGGTCAATAACGTACGTGCAGTACGGTTGAGATCCATTCAGATTGTAATAATCCTGATGGTAGTCCTCGGCAGGGTAGAAGGAATCAAATTCCGTGATTTCCGTGACGATAGGATTTGGGAACACCCCTTCTGAATTGAGCTGTTGCTTGTAGTACTCTGCTTTAGAACGCTGCTCTTCATTGTGGTAAAACACAGCGCTGCGGTACTGAGTGCCAATATCCGCTCCTTGGCGATTCATCGTCGTTGGATCGTGAGTCTGCCAGAAGATTTCCAGAATCTCATCAAAGGTAATCACCGTTGGGTCATAGGTCAACTGGATGACCTCCGCATGACCGGTTCGCCCAGTCGTTACCTCGCGATAAGTCGGATTCTTCACTTCACCACCACTATATCCACTTAGCACGCTTTCAACGCCCTCTAGACGCTGAAAAACGGCTTCTACACACCAAAAACATCCCGCTCCCAAAGTCGCGGTCTCCAAAATGCCACTTTGATCACTCATATCTGCTTCCTCCAAGGGTTCTATATTGCTAAAAATTGGTTCTTTCGGCCCACTGGTTCGTCCACAAGCCGCTAGGCTCAAAACAAAGGCGCTCAATATGCTGGTCCATTTTTTCATATCTACTTTATTTACAACCAAAAGTAGTGCCTCACGGCACGATGCATGGTCGTCCTGCAGACAAAGAACAGCCTAGGATTGTTAATGTTTGTTAACGCTATCGAACCACGAACGGCCAATCGAAACTATAACTGATTTCGGGGTAGAACGGGAGGTAGTTGTCGTCACTGTCGAGCATGGCTCCGATGCCAATGGATAGTCGTCGGCTTTTCTTTTCCTGCTTCCACTCCCAAGCCAAACCAGCGGAGACCATTCCACCAATGGGGATTTGCTCAATATCTAAATCAAGCCATTCAGTCTCCACAAAATGGCGATATCCGACCCAGGCTTGTGAATAGTACCGCGTGAATCCGCGTTTTCGACGACTCCCTTTGCGAAAGTTTTGATTCCGCTTGAAGGTGTATCCCATCCGCCCGTAGGGCGAAATCCCATCTCCGTAAAATCCAGCACCTCCGCTTACAGACCACTGCTCTTTGTTGTGGTAGCGAATATTCAATCCAGGAACGGAACCCATTACTCCGAATTCAAGCCCTCCTGAGACGTAGCTCCAGCCGTGCACGTTGGCCGTGGTGTTGGAGCCGCCGCCTTGCGCCTGAGCGGCCCTTGGGGCCAGGAGAGCGGTGAGAACGATTAGAAGGGCGAGTCTTTTGATTACTTAACGAGTTTCTTGTACTTGATGCGTTGAGGTCCTTGATCACCCAAACGCTTTTTCTTGTTCTCTTCGTACTCGCT
The DNA here is from genome assembly GCA_965661605.1 of Flavobacteriales bacterium. Classification (GTDB taxonomy): domain Bacteria; phylum Bacteroidota; class Bacteroidia; order Flavobacteriales; family ECT2AJA-044; genus ECT2AJA-044. The sequence continues at coordinate 7,241 of CBFIEH010000009.1, forward strand.
GTAACTTCCTTCGAAGTAGTATACCTGAGAATCGCCTTCAAAGGCCAAGATGTGCGTACAGATGCGGTCCAAGAACCAGCGGTCGTGCGAAATGACCACCGCGCATCCGGCGAAATTCTCCAAGCCTTCCTCCAAGGCACGCAGCGTATTCACGTCCAAGTCGTTCGTCGGCTCATCGAGGAGCAATACGTTTCCTTCTTCCTTTAGGGTCATGGCCAAGTGCAAGCGATTGCGCTCACCACCGGACAAAACTCCAACCTTTTTGCTCTGATCAGAACCGCTAAAGTTGAAGCGGCTGACGTAGGCCCGTGAGTTGATGCTGCGACCGCCCACTTCGATGATTTCGTTTCCACCGCTGATGTTCTCCCAAATACTCTTCTCTGGATCGACCACTGCGTGCTGCTGATCCACGTAGGCAATCTTTACAGTTTCACCCATGTCAAAGCTTCCACCGTCTGGATCTTGTTGACCCATAATCATGCGGAAAATGGTCGACTTTCCGGCGCCATTTGGTCCAATGATCCCTACGATACCTGCCGGTGGAAGGACGAAGTTGAGGTCTTCATAGAGCAGCTTTTCCCCGAAAGCCTTACTGACGTTTTTCGCCTCAATCACTTTGTTCCCCAAGCGAGGTCCCGGTGGGATGAAGATTTCCAGTTTCTCTTCTTTTCCTTTAGTGCCTTCTTCAAGCAGTTTGTCGTAGTTGCTCAAACGCGCCTTGCTTTTTGCCTGGCGTCCTTTCGGGCTCATGCGCACCCACTCGAGCTCCCGCTCCAATGTCTTCCGACGTTTGCTTTCTTGTTTTTCTTCTTGCTCTAGACGCTTGGCCTTTTGATCCAGCCAGCTGCTGTAATTCCCTTTCCATGGAATACCTTCTCCCCGGTCCAGCTCCAAAATCCATCCCGCAACATTGTCCAAGAAGTAACGGTCGTGCGTCACGGCAATGACCGTTCCCGCATAGCGCTGCAAGTGCTGTTCCAGCCAATCCACGGACTCGGCGTCTAGGTGGTTCGTGGGCTCATCAAGTAGTAAGATGTCTGGTTCTTGAAGCAACAAGCGACAAAGCGCAACCCGGCGTCGCTCTCCTCCAGAGAGGTTCTTGATCGGCGTGTCGCCTTCAGGAGTGCGCAATGCATCCATCGCTCGGCCTAGCTTTTGATCCAATTCCCATCCACCAGCAGCCTCGATCTTATCCTGCAGCGCCGCCTGACGATCAATGAGCTTTTGCATTTTTTCTGGATCCTCCATCACAGCGGGGTCCATGAAGGCTTCATTCACTTGCTCGTACTCGGCCAGGACATCGACGATTTCCTTCATTCCTTCTTTGACGACCTCTTCGACCGTCTTGTTCTCGTCCAATTCAGGCTCCTGCGGAAGGTATCCCACGCTGTAGCCATCTGAAAAGTGCACTTCCCCTTGGTAGCTCTTGTCTACTCCGGCAATGATCTTCAGCAGTGAAGATTTACCGGAACCGTTGAGACCGAGGATTCCAATCTTGGCTCCGTAGAAGAAGCTCAGGTAAATATCTTTGAGTACTTGCTTGTTGTTCGTGTAGCTCTTGCTCACGTTGACCATCGAAAAGATGATCTTTTTATCGTCGCTCATATCCTGTGGGTTTGGGCGAGCAATATCGGAATTATTCGGGCACGATAACTCAGAGTTCGGGTTCAATAGCCCCTTCCTGAATCAACATGATCTCAGTCTCCTGATGATCGGTTTTCAGCCATTGAAGATGCTGAACCAATGCCTCTTTTTTCAGATTATTCCCTTGAACAAGAAGAGTAGGTCCAGCGGACAAGGAGCAGTAGTAGTGTTGTAATAGCTTTCATGAGATAAAGGGGTTTGATGCCTCAAAACTCCGCCATCATAATCCGTAATTACAATTGATTTCCGCGAACCTGGCCCGCGATTTGCATTTTTTAAGAAAAGGTTCGGTGGATTTGCCGTTCTTGGCGCTTTTATTGCCAAAAGGGCGTTCTTACCTTTGTGATCGTGAAAAAAGTATTCAGCGTTTTGGCGTTTCTCTTGATGTTTTCATTGGCCTATGGCCAGATGGAGACCATCGAGCTTTCTGGTCAAGTGCTGAGTCGTGAAACCTTTAAGCCTCTTTCCCTGGTGAACGTCATTAATCTCAGGGATCGCACAGGTACGGTCTCGAATAAAGAAGGGAAGTTCAGTCTGCGCGTTCGCCGCACTGATACTATAATTCTATCGAGTGTTGATCATGTCAAGGACACCTTAACCTTTGGGCATGTCACCTCCAAGAAACACTTCGTCCAAGCACTTCTTTCCCCCAAGGTCTATGTCCTTCGCGAAGTAGAGGTAGGAGAGCTGGGTAATTACGATAAACTCAAGAACAAGATTTTGGAATGGGAGCGGAACAAGAAGAGGACCGCTAGGGCATTCATAGAAGAAATAGAGCCCGTGCGGACTGAAGCTCCTGAGAAGGTTGCAGCCACCTGGGCCAGTCCTTTTGATCTCTTGTACGAGACCTTTGGGAAGCGACCCAAGCAACTGCGCAAATTGGCAGAGTTGGAGCGCCAAGATGCCTATGAAGCTGCGCTGGAATATCGCTTTACCCCAAGAGTGGTGAATGCCTTGACGGGTTTGGAGGGCGATGACCTGATGCGATTCATGAGTAAATGCCGGTTCAGTTTTGAATTTGTGTTCACCGCATCGGATTACGAGTTTTACATGGCTATTCTAGATTATTACAGAGCCTACGAGCGCGATCAGGCCCGGAGAGAGCTCGATTATGTCGATTACTGAACCATCGGCCCGTAGGGCGGTTTCAAAATGTAAATGAAGAGTTTCGATATCCCCACGTTTTACCGGTCACCCATTATGGGGCCCATTAAAGAAGCCCGGAAGATTACCGATCCACGTAAGAAGGATTTTACACCGACCGTTCTGGACTTTGGTACGGTTCGATTTGTGATCGCCCGTCATTTTGGCTTTTGCTATGGAGTAGAAAATGCCATTGAGATCTCGTATCGAGCCATTGAGGAGAATCCGAATAAACGGATCTTTTTGCTGAGCCAGATGATTCACAATCAGCAGGTCAATGCGGATTTAGAACGGCACGGACTGCGCTTCATTCAGGACACTTTGGGCAATCAACTCATCCCCTGGGATGAGATTGGAAAGGACGATGTGGTCATTGTCCCTGCCTTTGGGACCACCTTGGAAATCGAGGCGCTGCTCAAAGAGAAAGGAATCGAAACGGCCACTTACGATACCACTTGTCCTTTTGTGACTCGGGTTTGGAAACGGGCTGATAAGCTGAGTGAACAAGAGTACTCCCTCATTATCCACGGGAAGCACAAGCACGAAGAAACACGCGCCACCTTTAGCCATACCAGTGCCAAATCGCCCGCCTTAATCATTAAGGATATGGACGAAGCCAAGGTGCTTGGCTCCATCATGCAGGGAGATCGTCCCTTGGAAGACTTCTATTCCTTTTTTGAAGGGCGTTTTAGTTCTGATTTTGATCCGGCCAAGCACTTAGGACGGTTTGGGGTTATTAATCAGACGACTATGTTGGCAACGGAGACTCAGGCCATTACCGATTATCTGAAAGGCATCGCCTTGGAGAAGTTTGGAGAAGAGAATATTCGAGATCACGTTGCCGATACACGTGATACCCTGTGCTACGCCACCAATGATAATCAGGAAAGCACCTACGGGCTGCTGGAGCACTCTGCTGACATCGCCGTGGTTGTAGGAGGTTACAACAGCTCGAATACCAGCCACCTGGTGGAGCTTTGTGAAGAAAAGCTCCCGACCTACTTCATCAACTCAGAAGAGGAGATCGAAGGGGCACAGAGCATTCACCATTTTGATCTGCACCAGAAAGAACGCGTCCACAGTAAATCTTTTCTACCGAGCGGTGATGGGGTGCCTGAAATCATCTTGACCAGTGGTGCAAGTTGCCCGGATGCCATTGTGGATCGAGTTTTGATGCGAATCTTGGAGCACTATCCGGGCCATCGAGATCCAGAGGCCGTAGTCGCAGAAATCACTTCAGATCCGGAAAACTCCTGAGAAAACGATAGCGTTTTGATTCGTGGTCCAGCGTGCAGTAATAGTGCTCTAGGCCGTTGGTGACGGCTAAATACGGGACTTGAAGAACCAAGTTGTATCGAGCAATCTGATCAAAAGTTTCCTGAGTAATGGCTACTGATGGCCGCTTACACTCCACAATGAGCTGTGGTTTTCCCTCTTGGTCAAAATACACAACATCGCACCGTCGAGCCATGCGATTGAGTTCAATGGAGTATTCTATGGCAATTCTTCCTGCAGGCAAGCCTCCTTCCGAAATCATGAACTGAACAAAGTGCTGACGCACCCATTCTTCCGGTGTCAATATGATATATTTGTTCCGGACGGGGTCCAAAATCTCCATAGCGCCATCTGCGTGTTTTCGGATTTTGAAGGGATGCGCCGGTAAGTTCAACTCATGCATGGAGTAAAGGTAGAACTATGATGAATAAAGAAGACATTATTGCCAATTGGTTGCCGAGGTATACCGGTCTCGCCTTGGAGGACTTTGGTAAGTATATCCTCCTGACCAACTTTGATAACTACGTAGACCTCTTTGCCGAGATGCAAGGAGCGGAGGTGCGTGGACTGGATAAAGCCATGCCAAGTGTAACGGCCGATGGCATTACTATGATCAATTTTGGTATGGGCTCCCCCAATGCGGCGACCATGATGGATTTATTGGGTGCAATTGATCCCAAGGCCGTTCTTTTCTTGGGCAAGTGTGGTGGGCTTAAGAAGAAAAATGAACTAGGCGATCTAATACTTCCCTTGGCGGCTATTCGTGGTGAAGGAACGTCGAATGACTTTTTCCCTCCAGAGGTTCCTGCTCTTCCTGCGTTTAGTCTTCAAAAGGCCGTGTCTACAACCATACGGAATCACAGCCGGGATTACTGGACCGGTACGGTATATACGACCAATAGAAGAGTATGGGAGCACGATGCGGATTTCAAGGAATACCTTCGGTTGACGCGTGCCATGGCCATTGACATGGAAACGGCAACCCTATTTAGCGTGGGCTTTTACAACGAGATTCCCACGGGTGCGCTCTTATTGGTCAGTGATCAGCCGATGGTTCCTCAAGGGGTAAAAACAGAAGAGAGCGATAAAAAAGTAACGGGGTCCTTTGTACGTGATCACGTTCAAATCGGCATTGACGCGCTCAATGAAATTCGAAATGAAGGGTTGACCGTAAAACATCTTCGTTATTGATGGATCAATTCAATCAACTCGTTCACGATCTGAAAGCCGGTAAGTTCGCCTCCATTTACTTTTTGATGGGGGAGGAGCCCTTCTTTATTGATGAGGTGGTACATTTCATTGAGGAAAACGCACTCGAGGAGAGCGAACGCAGTTTTAATCAAACGATTCTTTACGGAAAGGAGACCGATATTGATACAGTGGTCTCAGAGGCCAAGAGGTTCCCCATGATGGCTGAACGGCAGGTAGTCATATTAAAAGAAGCACAGCATCTAAGAAAGTGGGATGCTTTGGAACACTACGTCGAGCAACCTCAGCCCACTACGATCCTTGTCATTGCACATAAGTATAAGAGTTTCGATAAGCGAAAGGCGCTCTTCAAGAAATTGACCAAGAGCGAAGCGATGGTGATGGAGTCGAAGAAAATGTACGACGATAAGGTTCCCGGATGGGTAGAACAGCGCGTGCATCAATTGGGCTTCACCATTTCCTTTAAGGCTGCGGCCCTGCTGGTTGAGTTCTTAGGAAACGACTTGGGTAAGATCGCCAAGGAGCTCGAGAAGCTATCTATTCTGCTCAAACCTGGAGCAGAAATCACGCCTCAGTTCATTGAAGAAAACATTGGTATCAGCAAAGACTACAACAATTTCGAGCTCCAAAATGCACTCGGAGCTGGCGATATTGAAAAGTCGAATCGAATCATTGACTACTTCGCCGCTGATCCAGGTCATCATCCCGTAGTGGTCACCTTGGGAGTACTTTATAACTTCTTCAGCAAGCTCCTTATATACCACAGCCTTAAAGACCGCAGCCGAGGCGCCGTAGCGAGTGCGTTAAAAGTGAATCCTTATTTCTTTGCTCAGTATCAGCAGGCTGCTTAGCGCTATTCGTTGAGGAAGTCTGCACGTGTCATCGGTTATCTGCGTGAAGCGGATGTGCGTTCAAAAGGTGTAGGCAACGTCAGCACCGCTCCGCATGATCTTCTCCGGGAGCTCGTGTTCAAGGTCCTCCACTAGAGCTATCTCATGGAATTGTTATCTTAGCGCTCTTGCTGAAACGGACTATGGTTAATAGAATGCTACGAAACACAGTCCTGACTATTGGGCTCTCTCTTTTGTCACTTTTTGCCCAAGCTCAGGATTACGGTACCCTAAGGGGATTTGTATACGAGAAAGAGACCGGTGAGCCGGTGATGTTCGCCAATGTTATTTTGGAAGGAACCACCTTTGGTGCCTCTACAAACATTGACGGGTTTTTCACCATCGCCAAGGTTCCTACTGGAACTTACAATGCTCTGGGGCTTTACATTGGGTACGATACCGCAATGGTCCAAGTAAGCATCGAAAAGGATAAGATTACTACGGAAAAATTCTACCTAGGAGAGTCGAGCGTGCAGCTGACTACCGTTGAGGTTTCTGCCGAGCGTCAAGAAATGAAAACGGAGGTTAGAACTTCTGTAACCAAGGTAACGGCTAAAGAGATTACAACCATGCCGGCTGTGGGAGGGGAGCCTGATTTGGCTCAGTATCTCCAAGTGCTTCCTGGGGTGATCTTCACCGGAGATCAAGGTGGACAGCTTTATATTCGTGGAGGTGCCCCAGTACACAACTTGACCCTCCTAGACGGAATGGTCATCTACAACCCTTTCCATTCCATCGGATTTTTCTCAGTCTTTGATACCGATATTATCCGCAATGCAGATGTATACACAGGAGGGATGCCTGCGGAATACGGAGGGCGAATTTCTTCAACGATGGACGTTAGCATTCGTGACGGAAATAAGAATCGCTTGGCCGGAAAAATTGGGGCGAGCACGTTTGCAACAAAGCTCATGCTCGAAGGTCCATTGAGAAACAACGAAAAAGGGAGTACTACTTTTTTGGTGAGCGCAAAGCATAGCTATCTAGAAGAGAGTTCTCAGTTATTCTACGATTATGCTTCGGAAGATGGCCTGCCGTTTGGTTTTACCGATCTCTATGCGAAGTTGAGTTCCAGCAACAGCTCTGGATCGAAGTTCAACGTTTTTGGCTTTAACTTCCGCGACCGCGTGAACTACGCTGGCGTTCAAGAAATGAACTGGAACAGCTATGGGGCGGGATCTAATTTTGTTTTGGTTCCAGCGGCCTCTCCCTTCTTGATGCAGGGGGATTTTAGCTTTTCGAACTACGCTATTGAACTGGACGAAGGGGATGGACTTCCGCGTACCAGTGAGGTCGGCGGGTTTAATTTGGGATTGGATTTCACCTACTTCCTACCTAATGAGAAAAACCTAGAGTACGGATTAGATATTCAAGGCTTCAATACGGACTTTATTTTCTTCAATAGCCTTGGCCGTAAGATTGAACAGCGTCAGAGCACTACCGAGCTCGCGGGATACTTGAAGTACAAGTGGAATACTGCACGCTGGGTAGTCGATTTAGGATTCCGGATGCACTACTACGCCTCTTTGAGCTCGGCTAGCCCGGAACCGCGGATTGGAGTGAAGTTCAACGCAACGGAAAAGCTTCGGTTCAAGGCAAGTGGTGGACTATTTAGTCAGAATTTGATTGCTGCGAATAGCGACCGCGATGTAGTCAACCTCTTTTACGGTTTCTTAAGTGGGAGCGACAATATTCCCGACGAGTTTCGCGGAGACCCTATCAACAACCCTCTCCAAAAGGGTCGTCACGTGATTTTCGGGTTTGAATACGACTTGACTGACCGCATCGATGTTAATGTTGAAGGGTATATCAAAGACTTCAACCAGATGACCAACATCAATAGAAACAAGATCTATGAGGATAATCTATCCAACAATGATAAGCCAGAGTACTTGGTAAAGGACTTCATCCTTGAGACCGGATTGGCTCGAGGTATTGATGTCAGCATGAAGTACTCGAATAAGAACATGTACGTGTGGTTCGTCTACAGTTTGGGTAAGGTGACCCGGACGGATGAGTTCATCACCTACGCTCCGCACTTTGATCGTCGCCACAACGTGAATCTTGTAGCCACCTACAAATTCGGTAAGGACGATGCTTGGGAAGTGAACGGGCGCTGGAACTTTGGATCTGGATTCCCATTCACGCAGACGGCCGGTTTCTATGAGCTTTTGAATTTTGAAGACGGAATCAATACAGACCCTTCCAATACCAATGGAGAACTGGGTATTGTATACGATGATCTCAACGGTGGACGTCTTCCAACCTACCACCGTTTGGACTTGGGAATGAAGCGTACCTGGAAATGGGGACAGCACAATGTTCTTGAAGGGATCATCAGCATTACCAATGTCTACGACCGTCAGAACATTTTCTACTTCGATCGTATTGATTACGAGCGTGTTGACCAGCTTCCAATTCTACCGAGTGTAGGATTTACCTACTCGTTCTAATTGCTTAGCTTTGTACGCGGTTTCAACCTTACTTCTAAACCGCGGGTATGTCGAGCACCAAGTACATTTTTGTCACCGGAGGGGTGACAAGTTCATTAGGTAAAGGGATTATTTCGGCCTCCTTGGCCAACTTGCTTCAAGAGCGTGGTTACTCGGTAACCATTCAGAAGTTCGACCCCTACATCAACGTCGATCCAGGAACACTAAATCCATACGAGCACGGGGAATGCTACGTAACCGATGACGGTGCTGAAACCGACCTCGACCTCGGACACTACGAGCGCTTCTTAAATCGACCCACTTCTCAGGCGAATAACGTTACCACTGGCCGTATTTACCAGAGCGTCATCGAAAAAGAGCGAAAAGGAGAGTACCTTGGTAAAACCGTTCAGGTCATTCCACACATCACCGATGAGATCAAGAACCGCATGATGCTCTTGGGCAAATCAGGTGACTACGAAATCATCATTACCGAAATTGGCGGTACTGTAGGTGACATTGAGTCACTTCCCTACATCGAGGCGGTTCGTCAGTTGACATGGGAATTGGGCGATGACTGTATGGTCATTCACCTGACCCTAGTTCCTTATTTGGCCGCCACGGGCGAATTGAAGACCAAACCTACACAGCATTCCGTCAAACTCCTTCAAGAATCGGGAGTTCAACCCCACATTTTGGTCTGCCGTACCGAACACAAACTGAGCGATGAAATCCGCAACAAGCTTGCGTTGTTCTGCAACGTGAAGAAAGAATCGGTCATTGAGTCGATTGACGCCGATACCATATACGACGTGCCTTTATTGATGCAAGAGGAGCGTTTGGACGAAGTGGTTCTGAAGCGCTTGGATTTACCGAGCTCCACTAAACCGGATATGCGGGACTGGAAGAACTTCTTGCACAAACTCAAAAACCCAGATAGCGAAGTTAAGATTGGTCTGGTGGGTAAGTATGTCGAGCTCAAGGACGCCTATAAGTCCATTGCAGAGGCTCTCATTCACTCGGGGAGTGCAAATGAGTGCAAAGTCAATGTTCGCTGGATTCACAGCGAATACCTGGATGAAGAGAACGTGCCAATTCGTCTGAAAGGATTGGATGGCATCATCGTTGCACCGGGATTTGGCGAGCGCGGATTAGAAGGTAAGCTCGACGCGGTTCGTTACGCGCGGGAAAACAAGATCCCATTCTTGGGAATTTGCTTGGGTATGCAATGTGCGGTTATCGAGTACGCTAGAAATGTTGTGGGTCTGAAGGACGCCAACAGTACGGAGATGAATCCCGATACGGATCATCCGGTTATCGCGCTCATGGAGGAACAAAAGAAAGTGATTAATAAAGGTGGTACCATGCGTCTCGGAGCTTATCCGTGTACCCTTGAAAAGGGGAGTACGGCAGCTGGAGTCTATGGTCGAAGCCAAATTTCAGAACGTCACCGTCACCGCTTCGAATTCAACAACGACTTCCGCGCTCAGCTGGAATCGGCCGGAATGAAGTGCAGTGGTATCAACGACGAGTCTGGTTTGGTGGAAGTAGTGGAGTTGGAAGACCATCCTTGGTTTGTCGGTGTTCAGTTCCACCCGGAGTACAAGAGTACGGTGAAGCGGCCAGCACCGCTTTTCATCCAATTGGTAAAAGCCGCCATCGCGCACAAAGAATCAAAGAATGGGAAATAAAGGATTCGACTGGAATTCTTTTATCGGAATGATCCTGATCGGGGGAATCCTCGTGTGGTTTGCCTATACGAACCAAGGATCCGATGAAGAAAATGAGGCCCTACGGGCCGATACTTCACGCACGGAGCAAGTAGAAGAGACCGTCCTTGAAGCAGAACCCGAAGTAGTGATCCCAGACCTCGCCGTTCAGGAAATTCCTGAAACAGTGGACACAGTATCAGCGACAACAACGACGGCTCAAAAGCAACTGGGATTCTTCAACCCCGTGCCCGAAGATTTGAGCACGACGACGCTGGAGAATGACGTTTTGAAGGTGATCATCGCGCCGCGAGGCGCTCGCTTAACAAGTGTGGTTCTGAAGGATTACACGCAATATGGCGGTGGTGAGCTCGAGTTGATTGATCCTGATCGCAGTACACAGACTTGGGAGTGGAATGTCAATGGGGTACCGGTTCCTTCGGACAAGCTATTCTTCGAAAAAATGCCATCATCGAGTGACGAGGCTATTTACCGGTTGTCTCACTCGGACCGGTCCTTTGTGGAGATTCGTTACGCACTAGAGGATGGGACAGACCTTAAATACAGTGTTCGAAGCTTTGGAATGGATGAGTTCCTCTCTGGAACGACGAATTTTGTGTGGTCTCTTGACGCTTTGAAACTCGAAAAAACCAAGAATAATCTGCAAAACCCAACGGCCATCTACTACCTCCGCGATGGAGATGTAGACAGAATGGGAGTTAGAGGAGATAAAGAGGATACGAAGACGGAGATTGAGTGGTTGGCCTATAAGCAGCAGTTCTTTAGCTCGATCCTTCAGCCGGATTTCACGCTACCTCAGGCGACCTTATCGACGGTGACCCTCGAGGACAGTACGCACACCAAGCGCATGGTGGCGCGCATGCCATTGGAGCAAAAAGCTGAATACAGCTTCACCTATAGTTTTGTGCCGAACCAGTTCAACACGCTTAAGGCCTACGACAAGGATATTGACGAGATGATCCCGCTGGGGTGGGGGATATTTGGCTGGGTCAACCGCTGGATGGTCATTCCGGTCTTTAATTTCTTTGACGGACTCGGTTGGAACTACGGAATCATCATCTTGGTTATGGCGATTGGAATTAAGGTGGTGTTGCTGCCCTTCCAGTACCGGAGCTACTACAGTATGGCCAAGATGCGTGTCTTGAAGCCCGAGTTGGACGAAATCAATGAAAAGCATTCAGACAACATGAAAAAGCAACAAGCTCAAATGGAGCTCTACCGCAAGGCTGGAGTTAATCCATTGGGTGGTTGTTTGCCGATGTTGTTCCAGCTTCCGTTCTTGATTGCTCTTTTCCGCTTTTTCCCCGCGAGTTTTGAGCTTCGAGGACAGGGCTTTTTGTGGGCGGATGACTTGAGTTCGTACGACAGCATCATGACCTTGCCCTTCTCGATTCCATTCTACGGAGATCACGTTAGCCTTTTTACCATCTTGATGGCGACATCACTTTTCTTCTACACTCGGATCAATCAGCAGATGACTCCTCAGTCTGGAAACAGTCAGATGCAGCAGCAGATGAAGATTATTCAGTACATCATGCCGTTTATGATGCTCTTCTGGTTCAACAGTTATTCCAGTGGACTGAGTTATTACTATTTCTTGGCCAACGTGATTTCGTTTGGTCAGCAGTTTGCCATCCGCAGCTTAATTGATGAAGATGCCATTCACGCAAAGCTTCAAGAGAACAAGAAAAAGGAGAAGCCCAAATCTGCTTTTTCTAAGCGTTTGGAGCAGATGATGAAAGAGCAGCAGCAAGCCCAACGCAAGAAGAAATAATTGCGTTTATTTTCGTAAATTCGGCCAACATTACCTTAAACTGACTGTACGTCAAGAAATTAATTTCTACTCGCTATGAAAAAAGTCCTAGCAATAGCCCTCGCAACCGGAATGATCTTCGCCGGCTGTAAGAAGAAAGATGAAAATAACGGAACGGGTACCCTCGAGCCTGCACAAAAGCAACGCGCTTTGGTGATGGAGACGACGGGTTCTTGGTGTGGATACTGCCCTAACGGTGCAGAGACCATGGTTCAAGAAGAGCACAACTTCGGTGACGATATGATGGGTGTTGCCGTTCACACGGGAGACGCTTTGGAAACGCCTACAGCAAGCGCTTTCAGCGACAACTTCCCTGCAAGTGGTGTTCCTAACTTCTACGTTGGAAACCAAAACTCTGGACAGAGTATCGCCGGAAACATCGCAGCTTTGATTCAACAAGCTCCAATGGCTGGTGTAGGCCACAACTGGTCTCGTTCGGGAGATGCGATCAGCGTTCAATCTAAAGTGAAGTTCTACGAATCCGGAACTGGCAATTACTATGTAGGATGTTACTTCATCCAAGGAGATATCGAAGCTTCTGGTTCTTTAACTCAGTCTGATTTTACAGACCGTTTGGAAGATGTGAATGGAGTATCTAAGTGGAAAGTCGATGCGGCTCCAGTGAACAATGGAGGGTCTCAAGAATACTTGATCAAAGCGGGTGACACATTCATGCACGCGCACACCTTGACTTCACATGCGGATGGTATGAACACATGGGGTGATATGATCCCGGTAACTCCAACGGCAGGTGATCAGTACACCATGAGCTTTACTTTGACTATGCCAGCTAACTCAGCAACAAACGGCATGAAAGTATTGACCGTGCTTTGGAAAGATAACGGAGCAGGTGGCGTACAATTCGTCAACGGTTACATGAAATAATCAATCTGTTTTAATCACAGCTTGCAGGAAGACCCCTTTCGAGAATCGGAAGGGGTTTTTCTTTGGCCCGGTTTTGGCTACGTTTACCATATGAAACAAATCCTCATCGCATGTATAGCCTTCGGTATGTTGGTCGCCTGCAACAGCAGTAAAGAAGTTAGCAGCCCTGCTCCAGAAGCTCAAGCACAACAGCCAGTGGCTCCAGCCACGCCAAGAACTCCACAAAGCTCGGAGGTAACTCCAGCCCCTGGAGCTATGCGTGATGCCGCCCTTGATGGAGCGGAAGCGCCAAAGTGGGGGTTCACATACGACCGTCAGCCATGCTTCGGAAAGTGCCCATGGGACAGCTTCACCATTTATGCTGATGGATCCGTATCGTACGTTGGCAAGCGCGATGCTGAACGGATCGGAAGCTTTAAGGGGAGACTTCCTCAAACCAAAGCCACGGCGCTTCAAAACAAGCTCTCAGAATTGGGCTTTTTTAAGTGGGACGATAAGTACGACAATAACATTACGGATCTGCCTTCCCTTCAATTGCGCTACATGGCACGAGATGGATTTACTAAGAGTGTATTCATCCGAGGAGAGGCCCCAACTGGAACGGAGTCCTTGGGAAATTATATGATTGGTCTATATGAGTCCGTTACCGACTGGGAAGAAGTCGAGGACTTAGAGGTACCGCACAACGAATAAGCAGGTCTTACAAATCGCTTAGCGAAAAGGTCTCCTTCAGTCGGGGACCTTTTTCAGTTTGCTGCAGTGTGCAACAGTCGCTGTAATAGTCGTGCTCCAAGAAAAGCACATATTCCTGCTCCGCGATCTCTGGAAAGAAGCTCCTTCTTTCGGATAAGGTGAGCAACGGACGCGTATCGTAGCCCATGACGTAGGGTAGAGGGATGTGTCCGGTTGAAGGAAGGAGATCGGCCATGAAGACCAGTTTTGTCCCCTTGTAGTCAATCATAGGAATCATTTGACTGTCGGTGTGTCCGTCGACAAAGAGCACATCCATGCCCGGGAAAACGTTAGTAACGCGATCGCCTTCTCCACGCTGAATGAACTGAAGCTGTCCACTTTCCTGAAGCGGAAGGATATTTTCGCTCAGAAAGCTCGCTTTTTCCCGAGCATTGGGTTCCGTGGCCCATCTCCAATGACGTTCATTACTCCAAAACGTCGCGTTTTTAAAAGCCGGTTCAAAGTGATCAGCTCCAGAACTCGCTCTTTGGATGGCTCCTCCAACATGATCGAAGTGAAGGTGGGTAAGGAAGACGTCCGTGATGTCATCCCTAGAGAAGCCTGCTGCTTTCAAGCTACCATCCAGACTGTGGTCTCCGAAGAGGAAGTAAAAACTGAAGAACTTTGCACTCTGTTTATCCCCAATACCGGTGTCTACGAGCATAAGTCGGTCACCATCTTCAATCAGAAGGAGGCGCATACTCCAGGGGCACATATTGTTGTCATCTGCCGGATTCGTGCGCGACCAAAGGCTCTTGGGCACCACGCCGAACATGGCCCCTCCGTCGAGTTTAAAATTTCCAGAATGGATGGTGTGTAGTTTCATATCAGGGCTTTGCTCAAAGGTAAAATTCTCTGCGCATTCCTTACCTTCGAGTCACAATTCTGAGCACGTGAACGTACATTTCATTGCCATCGGTGGTTCGGCCATGCACAACTTGGCCTTGGCCTTACAGGCTGCGGGACATCGCGTCAGCGGTTCCGACGATCACATCTTTGAACCCAGTAAGAGCAGATTAAAGGCGAAGGAACTTCTCCCAGATTCCGAGGGGTGGTTTCCAGAGCGTATTTCGGATGAATTAGACGCCGTCATTCTCGGCATGCACGCCCATGCTGATAACCCAGAACTGGCTCGAGCTCAGGAATTGAACCTGCCCATATACAGTTATCCCGAGTTTCTATACCACGAAAGCCAGGATAAAACGCGCGTGGTCATTGCTGGGTCACACGGTAAAACCACCATCACCAGCATGATTCTTCACATCTTGGGCTACCATGACTTGGAAACCGATTTCATGGTGGGGGCGCAATTAGAAGGCTTTGACGTAATGGTTCAAATTACGGAAGGTGTTGAATTCATGCTGCTCGAAGGAGATGAATACCTGAGTTCTCCTGTGGATCGCAGACCGAAGTTCCTGCACTACAAGCCCAACGTCGCCTTGCTCTCTGGGATTGCTTGGGACCACGTTAACGTCTTTCCCACATTTGAGGAGTACCTCGATCAATTCCGCCAGTTCCTTATGGCTATAGAACCGGGAGGTGCTGTAGTCTACAATGAAGAAGACGAGCATGTGAAAAGGGTAGTGGAAGAGACACCGAACGAGATTAAGCGATTCCCGTATCGCACTCCCGCCTATCGGATGGAAAACGAACAGTGTGTCTTGGAAACGTTCATGGGCGATTTACCCTTGGAGGTCTTTGGTAAACATAATTTGAGCAACCTAGAGGGCGCCCGTTGGATTTGTAACCAAATGGGGGTAACCGACGAGCAGTTCTACGAGGCTATTCCAAGTTTCGGAGGCGCTAGTCGTCGCATGGAGCTCTTGGCGAAGAATGATCAGCTGTCCGTGTACCGAGACTTCGCTCATGCACCTTCAAAAGTGGCCGCAACCGTTAAAGCCGTTCGGGAGCTCTATCCCGAAAGGCGCTTTATCGCTGCTCTAGAACTCCACACCTACAGCAGTTTGCAAACGAAATTTATGCCTGAATACGCGGGTTCCCTGGACGCTGCCGACGAGGCTTATGTTTATTATAACCCACAGGCTGTTGAGGCCAAGAGACTTCCTGAACTCTCTACTGAGCAAGTTCAAGCAGCCTTTGGCAACGCGGAGATTCGCGTTTTTGACAAGAGCGCACCGCTCTTTTCTCGACTCGATGAACCCTTAGATGATCGTGCGGTTGTTCTGCTGATGAGTTCCGGGAATTTCAACAATATTGATCTTAAATCCTGGGCCGAACTCCGAACTGAATGAGTCGATTTCGCGGACGCAAGATACCAATCGCCGATACGCAGGCCTTTTCAAAGCTCGTGGTGGATTACGCACATGGGGCGGAAGAGTTGGCTACTTTTTATGGCCTACGGCCCGATGTGCGCTCTTTCGAAGCGCAAATGAAGGCCAAGGCCAAGTTTGACTCCGAGCATCGGTACATCTTAGTAAAGGCTTTGACGGAGCAATACGGCCGATTAAAGGCTGTTCAAGTGGACTCTGAAAAGGTCGAAAAGAATGTCCTGGCGCTTGAGCACGCCAATACCTTTACCGTAACTACGGGTCATCAATTGAATCTTTTTACCGGACCACTTTATTTCTGGTTTAAAATCGTTCACGCCATTCGCTTGGCCAGATCCTTGAAACGGGCTTATCCCGATTACGACTTTGTTCCCGTGTATTGGATGGCGACTGAAGACCACGACTTCGCTGAAATCAATCACATTCACCTCTACGGCGGCACCCCACGATGGAATCGTCCCGACGGTGGAGCAGTTGGTCGAATGACTCTTGAGGGCATGGATAAAGTCCTTGAGGACCTTGAAGAGGTCTTAGGGCCTGGCAACAATGCCGACCGACTGCGGGACCTTTTCAAGCGCGCCTATACAGAACAGCACACGTTGGCGGATGCTACGCGCTATCTCGTGCACGAATTCTTTGCCGACGACGGGCTGGTCATCGTGGACGGAGATGATCCCCATTTGAAGGCGCTCATGCATCGGGCCGTAGGCCTTGAAATGAAAGAGCGTGTAACGCACAAGACTTCATCTGAGGCTGTAGCCGCTTTAGATTCGGCGTACCACGTTCAAGTAAATCCACGGGAGATCAATCTTTTCTACCTCGATGACGAGGGGCGTAACCGTTTGGAATTACATGAAAAGGGCTGGCATGTAGTGGATCGCGACAAGCTGTTCACCCCAGAATCGTTTGATGCGGAACGCGCTGCTCATCCGGAGCGGTTCAGTCCGAATGTATTGATGCGTCCGCTTTATCAGGAGGTCATTCTTCCGAATCTGGCCTACATCGGTGGTGGGGCAGAAGTGGCCTACTGGATGGAACTCAAGGCCAGTTTTGAGGCTCAAGGAGTGCCCTTTCCCATTCTCTTCTTGCGGAATTCGGCCATGATGGTGGGTTCTAAGGAGAATGAAAAAAGAGAAAAACTGGGCTTGAGCTGGACGGATCTCTTTCAGAAGACGGAGGGCTTAGTAAATGCCCTGGTCTCCGAAGCGAGCAATGAAAACCTAGACTTTTCGGAATACGAAGAGACGCTGAATCGCCTGTTCGACGAAATGGAGCAGGTGGCCAGCCGCACAGAAAAAAGCTTCGAGGGAGCCGTCCGTGCGCAAAAGCAAAAGCAGCTGAACGGTCTGGAGAAGCTACAGAAACGATTGCTCAAGGCAGAAAAGAGAAAGCACGATCAACTCGTCGATCGGGCTCGTCAACTCAAGGAGACTTTATTCCCAGCCGGAAAGCTTCAAGAGCGGTACGATAATTTCATTCCGTACTACCTCGAGTACGGTTCAGATTACAAAAAGGCCTTGTTCGATCACTTGGACCCCTGGACCTTCGACTTTCACATCATTGAGGAAAGCTGACAATTGTCACTCCCAAAGCTGACGGACGGCATAGGCTAATTGACCTGTTCTGATGAACTTTATTTGGTCTAAAATCGATCGAGATGAAAGCTTTGATGTCAATGGTGTTGGTTCTGGCACTGGGTGCCCAGCTCCACGCGCAAGATCACTACTATCAAATATTTTCCATCGGAGAATGTAATCATGAGGAGCTCGCCGTTTCGCTGACGCCTATGTTTGAGCCAACCCCCAATATCTTAGTCTTAGAGATGGAGCCGTTTCAGGAAAACGTATACGAGTATCATCTCTTTAACATGCACGGGGTAGCCATGCGCTCCGGGAAAGTAGCCTACAATGAAACCGAAATCATTATGAAGGACTATCCCGTCGGCAATTATCATCTACTCATTACCACTGCGGAGGAAGATGTCCAGCTCTTTAGAATTAAAAAGAGACTCATGGAGTAGGCCAAAGGCATTGCCTATCTTAGGCATATGCACCGCCCACCTAAAGAATTCTTCTCAGCGCTTAAAAACCTTGAAGAAGGAGCCTCACGGCTCGATGCTTCAGCTCAGTTACTTCACTAAAAGAAGGTCGAGAGGTTCGGCCGCCTCTGTACGGTCATGGGCTATGCAACCGCGTGGATAGCACCGAATCCAATCAGTTCATACCTCATTGCACAGGGCAAATTCACCCGTTGGACCAGTGTAGCGCATCACGTGTTACACGGAGGGTATGATGCCCTTGTCCCGCCTGGCCAACGTTTTCATTCCAAAACCTTTGCTCAAAGGGGGAGAAGGTGGCTCGATTGGCCGGATTGGCTCTATCCAGAGGCTTGGGAATACGAACACAACACCCTACATCACTATCGACTAGGAGAAGAAGCCGACCCCGACCTAGTGGAGCGGTATGCGGAATGGATCCGGCAATTAAATAGCCCGGTCATATTGAAGCTCCTCCTTATTGGGTACTTCATGTGCACCTGGAAGTTCACGTATTACATGGGTAAGGTACTTCAGGCCAGTGATGGTAAAGTGAAGCCGTCCAGCAGGTTACTTCAAGCAGCTCCCTGTGTTTTGATTCATTTCGAATTCATTCCCTTGTTGTTTCTCCCCTCTGGCGTCTGGGCTTTATCGAGCGTACTAATCAATACTCTTCTGGCTGAATGTATCACCAACATACATTCCTTTATAACCATCGTTACGAATCACGCTGGGGACGACCTTTACCGCTTTGAAGGCAAGCCCGCAGGGCTGGAAGAATTTCAATGGAGGCAAAGTCTGGGAAGCACCAATTATCAGACAGGGGGTTTTCTAAATGATGCCTTACACGGATATCTGAATTATCAAATTGAGCACCACCTTTGGCCGGATAAAAGCATGATGCAGTATCGGTGGTTGCAGCCACATGTGAAAGCTCTTTGTGCGGACTATCAGGTTCCCTATATTCAAGAGTCCGTTTGGATTCGACTCAGGAAGACCCTTTCGATTATGTTGGGTCGATCGGATATGAAAACGGGTTGGTCAAGCTAATCACCTCTATATGGATCTCGTAATCATCGCCCTGGCGGCCCTTTTAACCTCTTGGTTGACCTTGATCAGCGGGTTCGGCCTCGGAACCCTGTTGCTTCCAGTCTTCGCCCTTTTCTTTGAGCTCGAGGTGGCCATCGCATTAACAGCCGTAGTCCATGTGCTCAACAACATGTTCAAGTTTGGCCTGTTGGGCCGTTGGGTGGATCGAAAAACCGTTCTGTGGTTTGGCGTTCCCGGAATTCTGGGAGCATTTTTTGGCGTGCGCTTGCTTCAGGGGCTCAGTGCACTGGAACCATGGTTTGCCAACGATTCCATTACCGTCGACCCACTACAGTCAGTGATTGGTCTTCTCATGATCTTTTTTGCTCTGACGGAGCTTTATCCAAACCTTAAATCTTTCCGCTTTGAGCGTCGCTATTTGGCCGTCGGAGGAGTACTCTCTGGTTTTTTTGGGGGACTCAGCGGACATCAGGGCGCCCTTCGAAGCATGTTCCTCATCAAAGCGGGTTTATCCAAGGAAGGGTACATCGCCACGGGTGTGGCCATTGCCCTGTTGGTCGACTTTACGCGCATTCCTATGTACTTGACCAAAATGCCATCAAATTTGATGAGCGACAATTGGCTTCCCGTGGGATTGGCGACAGGTAGTGCCTTTGTTGGTGCTGTAGTAGGAAAGCGTATGATGAAAAAAATAACCCTGCGTTCGGTTCAAATACTGGTGGGCGTCATGATGATTGGGATCGGATTCGGGCTTATTCTGGGGCTGATTTAATTACCTTTGCGCCATGCAAGAAATGATCCTGATTCTCGATTTCGGTTCGCAGTATACACAGTTGATCGCTCGACGTGTCCGCGAACTCAATGTCTATTGTGAAATCCATCCATTCAACAACTTTCCAGAGGTAACGGATAACGTTAAAGGTGTTATCCTGAGTGGGAGTCCGTTTTCTGTTCACTCAGAAGATGCGCCGCATCCTGATTTAGATGGGATTAAAGGGGAGCTTCCGCTATTGGGGGTATGTTACGGAGCTCAATGGTTGGCCCATACTAACGGGGGTTCTGTAGAGCCATCTAAGATCAGAGAATACGGTCGAGCAAATCTGAGCTTTGTCAATAACGACAGTACGCTTTTTAAAGGCGTCAATGTGGGTTCACAAGTTTGGATGAGCCATGGGGATACCATCAAAGCTCTTCCAGAAGGATACGAAATTACGGCCAGCACGCACGACGTTGAAGTGGCCGGATACCGCGCGCCAGGTGAGGATACCTATGCGATTCAATTTCACCCAGAAGTCTATCACAGCACTGATGGGAAAACGCTCTTGCAGAACTTCGTAGACGACATCTGCGGATGTACGCGTGATTGGACGCCAAATAGCTTCATCGACGATACAGTAGCAGGATTGAAAGCCAAACTTGGAAACGATAAAGTTGTATTGGGTCTGTCCGGAGGAGTAGACTCCACCGTGGCGGCAGTACTCTTAGATAAAGCGATCGGAGAAAATCTGTACTGCATTTTCGTGGACAACGGATTGCTCCGCAAGAACGAATTTGAAAGCGTACTGGATCAGTACAAACACATGGGCTTGAATGTCCGTGGGGTGAATGCAAAGGATCAATTCCTCAGTGCGCTTGACGGCATTAGCGACCCAGAAACCAAGCGTAAGGTCATCGGTCGTGTCTTTATTGAGGTTTTTGATCAAGAAGCACATAAAATTGAAGACGTCAAATGGCTAGGTCAGGGTACCATCTATCCCGACGTGATTGAGTCCGTAAGTGTCAAAGGGCCCTCTGCGACCATTAAGAGCCACCACAACGTCGGAGGCTTACCAGATTTCATGAAGCTTAAAGTGGTAGAGCCTTTGAACACGCTATTTAAAGACGAAGTCCGCAGAGTAGGGCGCACCCTTGGAATTGACGATGAATTGCTCGGCCGACATCCTTTCCCGGGCCCCGGTTTGGCCATTCGAATCCTTGGAGAAATCACCGCAGAAAAAGTGGCTACACTGCAAGAGGTTGATCACATCTTCATCCAGGGCCTTAAAGACGACGGATTGTACGATGACGTCTGGCAAGCTGGAGCCATGTTGCTCAGCACGGTCAATAGTGTGGGTGTAATGGGTGATGAGCGTACCTACGAAAATGCGGTTGCACTTCGCGCCGTAGAGAGTACAGACGGAATGACGGCCGATTGGGTGCATCTTCCTTACGAATTCTTGGCACGAATTTCGAACCAAATCATTAACCGAGTCAAAGGTGTGAACCGCGTGGTTTACGATATTAGTTCTAAGCCGCCCGCTACTATTGAGTGGGAATAAACCTGTTCCTTTGAGTATGTCTACACTCCAAAAGTTCTGTTTCGTCCTCATTCTTTTTGTGTCGTTTTCGGCCTACGGCCAGATGGATACGACCGACCAGAAGTTCGTCACCCATGAGGTACAGCCCAAGGAAACCATCTTTGGTATTTGCCAGGAATACGGCGTTGATCAAGAGACATTGGTCAAATACAACCCACAACTGGTCGATGGCTTAAAGATTGGACAGAACCTTCTGGTTCCCGTAATAGAGCGTCAGCCTGTAGAAAACCTCTATCTCGCAAATGAGGCCTATTTACTTCATCGAGTGGTTAAGGGGAACACGATTTACAGCATCACCGTGGAGTATGGCATTAGTTCACAGCAGCTCTACGACCTGAATCCCGAATTGGTTGAAACAGGCTTGCAGGTTGGTACTTTGGTCCGTATTCCCGTTCAACTGGATATCAACGCTCCAGCAGACACCGTTCAGCGCACTGTTAAGCCTGGCCCTAAGCTCACTCCTTCGTTGGCATTGAAGGAAATCCCGGACAGCTTAAAAGGGGAGGTGTACCGCATTGGACTCATTTTGCCTTTCTACTTGCAAATCAATGACAGTATTGATTTAAACCGCGCATTGGAGGAGGATCCCATTGTATATCCCCGCTCCCAAATCGCCTTGGACTTCTATTACGGACTTCGGATTGCACTTGATACCCTTCAAAAACAAGGACTCAACCTTGAATTGTACGTGGAGGATTCAGGTAACGACGCGTTCTGGTCTTGGGCGGCTTATCAAACCATGTCGGACTATGACTTGGTTATTGGACCGCTCTACAGCCAAAATATATTAGCTGTTGCGGATCGGAGGAGAAATGAAGGGCCGCTATTGATTTCGCCATTTAGTCGAAATCCGAGTATCGTGTATTCACACAGCAAGAACGCACAAGTCTTGCCTTCTGATCGTCAAATGCTTGATTTTATGGCCCAAGCGGTGATTGAGCGATTCAGAGACGAGCACCTGTTTATGGTGTATACGGACACCATGCAAGACACGGTGAATGCGGCCTTGATGCGCGAGAAGTTTGACTATTACTTGGATTCTGCAAAGGTCCGTGAGATTCAAGTTTTCGATGCTCAAATAGACGGTTTGGATTGGCTTAAAGACTACGACACCAATGTGGTCATCGTCCCCAGCACGGATAAAGTATTCATGACGGATCTAGTGACACAACTCAATGCCGAGCGATTGGAGAACGTCATCGTTATTGGATTACCGGAGATGGAAAGGCTAGATGTAGACAAAGCCTACTTCAACAATCTAAACCTTCATTATCCGGCTACTCAGCACATCAACTACAATGATAGCCTGATGTATTCCTTCCTCTTGCAGTACCGCAACCGTTTCCATGACGAGCCCTCTCGATTCTCGATCCAAGGTTTTGATATTGGCTACTACTTTGGTCGAATGCTTCTTGAAACGGGGAATACTTCTGAGTTGACTTCCAGAAAGGAGCGCCTTCTTCAAAACGGATTTGATTTCCGTCAGAATTCCAAGGGAAGCTTTATCAACAAGCATGTTTTCCTCATGCGTTACGAGGAGTTTGAAAAAGTGGAGGTTGACTAATGGCGACCGCCTTTATCGATGATCAGTCTTTTCAGGGAGTTCATTTCACATTAGAGGAATGGAAAACAGCAACCTATGAGGATTGCTCTTTTGAGGAATGCACCTTTCAAGAGCTAGACTTTACAGATTGCCGCTTTATCAACTGTCTATTCCAAGACTGTAATCTCAGCAACGTCAAATTTTTGAACACCTCCTTCCAAGAGGTCGAAATGAGGAATTGCAAAGCCATGGGATTGATGTTTGAGCAGTGTGCAGACTTCTCTTTTGGGATCCAATTCCTTCAGTCGGTGCTGAACCACTCCAGCTTCTATCAAGTGAACCTTCAGCGATCTACCTTTATTGAATGTTCTCTAGTTGAGGTAGACTTTACGGAAGCCAACCTGGGTGGTGTAGAGCTCGTGGGGTGTGATTTTCAAAATGCAACCTTCGACCAGACCAAGTTGGAGCGAACTCAGCTCAAGAATGCGAGAAACCTGCGCCTGGATCCGGAAATCAATGCGATCCAGGGTGCAAGTCTTTCCGTCCAATCCTTACCAGGTCTTTTGACCAAGTACGGACTCCGAATTATAGAATAGCTTAGTCTCGACTCAAATCAAAGGTGTACAGCTCGTCACCATTGGCATCAATAACCCGAAGACCGAGCTTTCGCGCTTTTCTTTCTCCAGAAACTTCGAAGAGACCGAAACAGTGCTTATTGATCCAAGTGTCTTCTACCCGAAGGGTATTATCTTCTTCTACGCTCTTGTCCCAGGCCGTTCCTGCAGTTAGGGGAGATATGGTCACATCATAAATGCGCGGTTTGTCTTCTTCCTCAAGGACGCTGATCTCGCTGTGATGACGATCCCCTGTGAGAAATACCACTCCCTCGATGTCATTGGCGTAAATGAAATCAATAATGCGCTGACGCTCGTTTGGGCTCAGGGCAATGAGGTTTTCATGGCTCACACTCGAGTTTAGAAACTGACCGCCCATTACGACAAACTTGTATGGAGCATAGCTATTGGTGAGGTGGTCAAAAAGCCACTCAAGCTGATCATCCCCAAATACCACTCGATCTGCCGTGTCTATGTCGTAGCGGCGGTTTCCGTTTCGAAACCATCGGTTGTCCAACATGAAAAACTCCATATCGGCCCATTGAAACATGGTGGTAACCCCTTCGTCATTCAACCCGCTCGAAGGATTGGCCCAAAAAAGATCAAAGGCCTCTTTAGTGTCTTGCTTGTTCCGAAAACTGCGATCACTGTTGTTGGGGCCGTAATCGTGATCATCCCAAGTGGCATAGTGATGAACGTGTCCCAAAAAGTCCTGCATCTCGGGAAGTGAGCGCGTATGCGTGTTTCGATGCATGATCCCGGTCCGCGTATACCAATCTACCTCCCTCAAGTAGACATTGTCACCCATCCAAATCATAAAATTGGGATCTGCTTCACTTAGCGTCTCAAAGATTTGGTAGTTGCTCCCATATCCATTTCCCGGACGATCATAGGCCTCCTCATTCACATAAGCGCAAGAACCGATAGCAAAAGTAAAGGCGGGTGGATCCTCTCGCCACTGCCAGAGCTTCTGGGTCTCAAAATTGAGTTCTCGATCAAGCGTAACCTCTTTGCCGTTGATGAATAGAGTGTAGGTGTATTCCATGCCCTGATCCACGGAATCCGCAATAACCTTGGCCGTAAATGCAGAAACAGGGCTCGTGTTTACGGTTTGAGTGCGATAAGTTTTCTCTGCGCCTACGGCGCGATAACGAAAATAGACCTCAGCTTCTTCCGTCGTTTGCACCCAAAGCGCCACCTCCATCATCTCAGAATAGCCCACCATTGGACCAGACTGCAAAAGATTTTGCCCAAAAGTTTGTAAGCTCAAAAACAGGAGTAGTGATAGTACGGGAAGTCGCATGAAATCAGGGTTTCCTGCAAAATAAGGAAAGGAATGTAACCGGGTTGTTAAACCTGAACTTTCATAATAAATTGTTAATTCTGAAAACAACCCAACTCATTAACCGTTATCCTCGTGAGTTAAACAAAACACTCAGTAAAGTTTCTTTAACCAGATTCTTGTTGAACTAAAGTTTGTAATAATTAAACAAAAAAAGATGCAAACCCTCAGATTAGTAAACGTTAAAAGTATTTTGAAAATGGTCGCCATGTTGGCGCTAAGCATGTCCGTGTTCGTAGCGTGTGACGATGACGAAGATGACATGGGTCCAGCCCAGCAGTCTATTACAGAAACAGCTGCAGCGACTCCAAGGTTCAGTATCCTTGTTGCTGCTTTAGAACGCACTGGATTGGATGTTGTTTTGAACGGATCAGATCAGTACACGGTCTTCGCTCCAAACGACGAAGCCTTCGGTGACTTGTTGGAAGTACTAGAAGTAGCAAACTTGGACGAGTTGAGCGCTGCAGTAGGTGGTGATGACGCTTTAGCTAACATCTTGCTCTACCACGTATTAGCAGGTGAAGTAAAAGCAGCGGACGTCACTACTGGATTCGTAGCAACAGCCGGAGTCTGGAATGATACTGAAGGTGCCAACCTCAGCGCCTTCATCAATGCAGATATGGGCGTACGTATCAATGACGAAGCCGATGTAATCGCTACAGACATCGATGCATCGAATGGAGTCATTCACGAAATCAACGCCGTCATTTTGCCAAAGAACTTGGTGGAATTGGCTTCTCTAAGCCCATCTCACAATTCATTGGTCGCAGCAGTAGGTGCAGCTGATCCGGCAGTAGCTGCTCGCTTGAGCAGTGGGGACGATGTTACCACCGTATTTGCTCCAACCGATGAGGCGTTTGGAAACTTGTTGCAAGCCGCACAAGTAGGTACACTCGCTGAATTGGTACAAGCCCTCGGAGTTGACGGTTTGACAGGAGTATTGTTGTACCACACCGTAAACGGAAACGTACGTTCTTCAGAAGTACCTAACGGAGCAGTACCAACACTCCAAGGAGACAACATCACTTTGGACAATAGCGCATTGACCATCACAGACGCGAATGGTACAGTGGCTATGATCGAAGGATTTGATATCCAAGGAACCAACGGAGTCATCCACGTGATCGACGCAGTGATCCAGCCGTAAGGCCATCTCTATATCTTCAGAAAAGCCCCGTCTTTGTGCGGGGCTTTTTTTATGTGTTAGTTCAAAACGTTTGACAGGTAGAAGTGTTACCGATAGGAGTCTGTGAGCTGACATTTAAATGTAGCTACATTCAATAGATTTGTATAGAAATTGATTGAATCATGAACTACCTACCTATTTTTCAAAAAGGACAATCCTACACAGAGTATCGGAACCTGCTAGACCAATTACTTGAAGAGGGGAAGACCACTGGCGAGATTCATTCAGAGGCATACTTAAGACATGCTGGATTGAATATCAAAAGAATGAATCGCTTGGATAAACGTCCAGAACTTAGCTCGGAAATCACGAGTGTTTTCTCGAACCTGAATTGTCCCATGCTTTGGCTCATCATTACAGAAGGGTGGTGTGGTGACGCAGCTCAAATTTTACCGATAGTCGAGCGCCTAGCGAATCAAAGTCCTAATGTAATCACCCGGTACATTCTGCGCGATGAACATCCAGAAGTCATGGATCAATTTTTGACCGATGGGGCAAAGGCCATTCCCGTTGTAGTCTTCTTGGATCCGGAATCTGGATCTGTTCTAGGTCATTGGGGTCCCCGTCCAATAGAAGGACAGGAAATCATGAAGGCTTGGAAAGCTAGTGGCTCAGGAGACTACGAAGTTGTCAGCGAGCAAATGCACACGTGGTATGCCAAAGACAAAACCGTAAGTATCCAGAAGGAATTTTCACAAGCGGTGACCAAGGCCGCTGAGCTGGAAGCTCATCAGTCGTAATAGAACTTCGCTGTTCTGAACGTATTGGCATGTGCCTCTACAATATCCGCGATGCGCTCGGAATAACCCCCGCCCATAGCTACGGTGCAGGGAAGTCCTAGCTGACTCAAGCGGGATAGAACGATCTCATCGCGCCGCTTGCAGCCTTGAATGCTGAGTCCTAAACGGCCCAATTTGTCTGTAGCCAAGACATCGACCCCGGAGAGATAAAACACAAAACTCGGCCGTACCTCTTCAAGCGTGCGGTCGAGTTCTTTTTGAAGAGTGCTCAAGAATTCTTCATCAGAGGTGCCATCCGCAAGCGGGACATCCCGATCGCTCTGTTCTTTGTGCAGGGGGTAGTTATTGGCACCGTGCATGGAAAAGGTGTAAACATCCGATCGTCCCTGGAAGATTTCGGCCGTGCCATTTCCCTGATGCACGTCTACGTCAAAGATCAGGATGCGTCCTTTGATGCGCTCTGTTCGAAACAGCCAATTAGCGGCCATGGCCATATCGTTGAGCAGGCAAAAACCTTCGCCTCGGTCTGTATACGCATGGTGAGTCCCACCAGCGATATTTAAGCCGCATCCGCCCGTGAGGGCGTGTTCCGCCATATCGATCGTCCCACGACCGATGATGCGTTCTCGCTTGACCAATGCAGGGGAGTGCGGAAATCCCGTCTTCCGTTGTTCCTTTCCCGTCAGTTCGCCATCGCGCAGTCTGCGCCAATACTCGGCATCGTGCGTCCAGAGAATGATCTCCTCCGAAAGTTCTTCTGGTGCGTGGATCTGCGATGACTCAATGGTCCCTTCATACTGCAACTGCTCGGGCAGTAGCGTATATTTTTCCATAGGAAATCGGTGCCCGTCGGGCAAGGGGTGATGATATTCGGGCGACCAGGCAATCTTGATCACGGGAGTGCAATTATCCGAGCATACTGCTGAACAGGTCGCTGAAATTGAACCCTCGGTCCAAGCGGTCCTTGTTGAGCTTGCTGAATTCGGCTAAAGAGTGAAGAACCATTTCCATGAAGAAGTAGCGCTCCTCTTTAGATGCTCGAGGCTGGTATTTATCGACTAGCGCTCCCAAGCCGCGAACATCGTCCAGCTGCTTGTGGAACTCGGCGTCATTATCGGCATCGAGTAGATCAACACTGTGTCCCTCACCAAACCAGTTCACAATGGTGGTGTATGGGTTTTGGTCATCCTCTCTGCTCAGCTTATCGAGCTTGGGGAAGTAGCCTGGGTGTAAGGTGCGCAGGGCACTTCCAATTAGGTTCTCCGCAACGATATAAGCCCCTTCCTGCTCGCCTTCATAGACGAGCTCTACTTTTCCAGTGACTGCTGGGATCACCCCTACAAAGTCAATAAATCGTACCGTAGTTTGCTCTTCACCATTGAGGAGTGCGCGGCGTTCAGCCGCACTGATGAGGTTTTCGAATGCGGAAATACTCAGACGCGCAGAAACTCCACTCTTCTCATCAATGTACTCACTCTCACGAGCTTCGAAGCCGATCTGCTCCAACAAGTTCTCAGCGGCTTCCGCCATCTGAACGCGTCCAGCCTGATCCTCACTCAATCGAGCTTCTTGGCGCGTGATTTCGCGAGCCACTTGAATGCTCTCGGGATAGTGCGTTAAGATTTGAGAACCAATTCGGTCTTTCAAAGGGGTAACAATGCTTCCTCGGTTGGTATAGTCCTCGGGATTCGCGGTAAAGACGAACTGGATATCGAGCGGTAGGCGTAGCTTGAAGCCGCGAATTTGAATATCACCTTCTTGCAGAATATTGAAGAGCGCTACCTGAATTCGTGCTTGCAAATCCGGAAGTTCGTTGATGACGAAAATGCCTCGGTGACTCCGAGGAATAATACCGAAATGAAGCGTGCGCTCGTCCGAGTAGGGGAGCTTGAGATTCGCTGCCTTGATCGGGTCTACATCACCAATGAGATCTGCAATACTCACGTCTGGGGTTGCCAGTTTTTCTCCGTAGCGCTCCGATCGATGCCACCAGTGGATTGGTGTATCATCTCCTTTTTCCGCGATCAAATCTCGCGCGTAACGCGAGAGCGGCTGAAGAGGGTCATCATTAAGTTCAGAGCCATCAACGACGGGCACGTATTCGTCCAATAGATTCACCATCAATCGGGCCAAGCGCGTTTTAGCTTGTCCACGAAGACCCAAGAGATTGATGTTGTGCTTGCTCAGGATGGCTCTTTCGAGGTCGGGGATGACCGAGTTCTCGTAACCGATGATTCCACGGAAAGGGTTTTCATCGGCCCGCAGGGCCACAATCAAATTCTGACGAAGCTCTTCTTTGATGCTTTTGCTTTGGTATCCCGCGGCCTTCAATTGGCCCAGGGTTTTGATGTTTTGGATGTCCATTAGATCTTTTTGCGTCGATTGCGTTCGTAATCTTCGAAAACAAGTTGTCCGAGGCCGCGCAGGCCGGTGTAAAAGGCTTTTCCCTGATTGGCTTCCGTGAATTTCTGCACGAACTCCTGAAGGTAGGGGTCCCGAGCGATCATGAAGGTCGTGATCGGAATGTTGAGACGGCGTAAGGCCGCAGCTTTATTGAGGCATTTGCCAACGATGTAGTCGTCCAGGCCCCATGAGTTTTTGTAGTAGCCATCGGGCTCTTTCAGGCATGAAGGTTTACCATCGGTGATCATAAAGATCTGCTTGTTGGAGTGCTTCTTGCGTCGAAGTAAATCCATGGCCAGATCTAATCCAGCGACCGTATTGGTGTGGTAAGGGCCCACCTGCAGGTAGGGGAGATCCCTGATTTCAATTTGCCCGCTGTCATCCCCAAAAACGATGACGTCTAGGGTATCCTTGGGGTAGCGCGTAGTGATGAGTTCAGCCAAGGCCATAGCCACCTTTTTGGCTGGAGTAATACGGTCTTCCCCGTATAGGATCATGGAGTGCGAAATATCGATCATCAATACCGTACTCATCTGGGCTTTAAAGAATTGCTCGCGGACCACAAGGTCATCCTCGGTCATCGAGAAGTCTCCTCCAATGTTGTTTTTCTGCGCATTCTTGATGCTGTCGAACATGTTGATTTGATCGAGGGTATCCCCAAATTGAAAGGGCCGATGGTCACTGCTTGGCTCGTCTCCTTTACCCGTGGCCTTGGTCTTGTGATTGCCCGCAGCAGACTTCTTGATGTTTCCGAAAATCTGATCCAGCGCACTCTTGCGAATAGCCTGTTCGGTCTTGGCGGTAATGGCCATGCCTCCGCCTTCCGGATTATCCGTGTCGTCCTTGATGTACCCCCGCTTCTTGAGGTCTTCGATGAAGTCGTCCATCGTGTAGTCCTCGTCTGTTAGGTTGTACTGATCATCGAGCTGTTGTAGCCAATCGAGCGCCTCATCGACATCCCCAGAGGTATGGGTGATCAGCTCCTTGAAGATGTCAAAGAGCTTGTCGAAGGTCGTCTGATTGGGGTCGGGTGTGTATTCGGAAAATCGAAAACCAAGCATAGGATTAAGGTAACTCAAAATATCGCTGGATAGTTCGTTAGACCGTATCTTTGCAGCATGGATGAACGGATTAGACGCGCCCTCATTGGCGGGCTTGTTTTCGGAGCTGGATTCACGCTCTTTTTGCTGACACGTGTACCCGCGGACAAGGCTCTGTTGCTCGGTTTTACTTCTGCCATTCTCATCGGTGGTACCGTTTACTTCTTTTATTTGCCGCCTAAACGGCGCGATGCCTCCGGCAAAACAACACCAGGTGCACTTCCAAATGGTGATAAAATATTCATGCAAGAAGGGGCCAGTCACCTCTGGAAAGGGGATACGGTAGGAGGTATTCTCTACCTTACTCATGAATACCTCTTGTTCCAATCGCATAGTTACAGCCTGCGCAAGCATCAGATGCAGATTCCCTTGGACGACATCCATGAGGTTGAAGAGGATGCCATGTTAGGCGTACACGCAACGGGCATTAAGTTGACTCTAGCTAGCGGCCAAATTGTCAAGTTTCAGGTGAAGAGCCGACAGCGCTGGATCGAGCGTTTAAGTTGAACGAGGCATTCTGAGCTGAATCATCACGGCACTTAGGAGCGTGAGGGCACCGATGGCCATAATCGCCATAGGAATGCCAAATTGATCTGCAATTATTCCGGATATGACCGCTCCAATCGCATAGCCCAAATCCCGCCACAAACGAAAAGCCCCAATACTCTCGGCTCGTTGTTCCGGATGAGCGAATTGAGCAATCCCCGTCAAAAAGGTGGGATAGACCAAGGCTGTTCCCAACCCCAAGCATATGGACAATGCCGCAATGACGTAAAATCCGCCTACTCGAGTTAATCCTATGATGACCAGCCCTTGCAAAATCATACCGATAAAAAGAATCGGCTTGATTGGATAGCGATCGGCCAATCGACCGGTAAAGAGCTGTCCCATTCCCCAAACAGCTGGGTAAAGGGCGACCAAAACTCCTATCTGGGCATTGTCGAAATGCAGACTCAGTAAAAGCATTGGCAATAACCCCCAAATCATCCCGTCATTTAGATTGTTGACCAGGCCTGCTTGAGTAATGGAGCTGAGACTGGGATTCTTCAAGGTCGTGTTCCAGAAGACATTCTCCGCTTGATCGTGTTCTGAATGCTCAAGTTGAACCAGATCTCGTGTTTCTCGAACGGCAAAAAAGGATAGTAAAAGACCGACCCAGCTGATTACCATGCCCAGATAAAAGGGATAGGGGCGAAGTCCGAAGTGCTCGGCCAGCCAGCCGGTGCCAAAAGCCGCCAAGCCCACCGCCAGATAACCCGCAAATTCATTGATGCCCATTGCAAGACCCCGATTGCGTTCTCCCACCAGGTCAATCTTCATGATGACCGTGCTGCTCCAAGCTAAGCCTTGGTTGATACCGAGCAAGACATTGGCGATGATCACCCAAGACCACGAGGGGGCATAGAGGAGTAAAAGGGGAACCGGCAGAGCAAAAATCCACCCCAGCAGTAGGATTCTGCGGCGGCCGTATCGATTGGCCCATCGCCCCGCAAAGTAGTTGGCCGCAGCTTTGGTTACTCCGAAGGCCGTGATGAAGGCGAGGATGGCCGAGGCGGAGCTGATGCCAAAAAACTCCTGCGCATATTGAGGGAAGATGCTTCGCTCCAGACCAATCATGGCGCCTACAAAGGCGTTGACCAAGACCAGAACGCTGAACTGGCCTAGGTTTTCTCGTAGTCCTTGGGTTCGTGTAGCGCTCATTTCAAGGCGTCTATTTTGTGCTGAATGGGGCAGTTTGGATCATGTGCGCCGGGCAAATATCCCGTACTCATGAGGAACTCCCCAGTGATCTCACCTCCTGTGAACTTGAAGGTTTTTTTGAAAAGCTTCACCCAGGACGCCTTGTCCATAGGGTGATGATGGTCTAGCCAAGCCTTGAACGAACCGTACTCCTTTTGAAGTCCTATGATTTGATTGGCGTTGTGGATGGTAGCGTTAACCTTAAGTTTGTTTCGAATAATACCGGCGTCACTCAACAATCGCTCACGGTCAAATTCGCTATAGGCAGCGATCTTGCCAATGTCGAAGTTGTCATAGGCTTTCCGAAAATTCTCCTGTTTGTTAAGGATGGTGGTCCAATTCAATCCGGCTTGATTGATTTCCAAAATCAGGCGTCCGAAGAATTCATTATCGTCATCAATCGGAAAGCCGTACTGGGTATCGTGATAGATCCGATGAACGTTCTCTGGTTCCACACCAGCCACAAAATGACAATAGGTATTGGTAGCTACTTCGCTCATATCAACTGGCTATTGACCACGACCTCTTCGTGAAGGGTTTTGTGAAAGGAACATTTATCCGCGTACATACGCAGGGTCATGGACGTACATGCGACCAATCCAGCGCTGACCAAGTCGTATGGGGTAGGGCCGAAGTCTTGTCCGCCCACGTCTTTGGGCTCATCAGCTATGATGTTTTGCCCATCAATTTGAATGTCCGTGGTGTATTTCTGAGTACCAATACGGCCAACGACGTCGTGCTTGGATTTAAGGGTCCGCTCCACACCGCGCGGTAAGTAGCGCGAAGCCCATGACGCAATGACCTCTCCAACGTAGAAGGAGTCTTCCCCGTTGCTCAATAAATGATCCGCGCCATCAAGAGAGACAAAGCTCTTGGGGTGGTGTGCTGCATTGTAGAGCAAACGCGCATTCTCCACTTCAACCGTCTCATCTTGAGGAGAGTGCATGATGAGAATCGACTTACGCATATTGGGCAGAATCGCCTCGAGTTTTCGGGACTCTAGGTCTTCTAGAAAGTGCTTTTGAATGGTAAAGGGTCTTCCACCGATATTCACTTCGGCTTCCCCCGATTCTAAGATTTCTTCCTCCTTGTTTTGTACGAGATGTCGCACGTGCTCGGGCTCTGAGGGCGCCCCGATGGACACAACAGCATCTACAGATTCCAATTCATTCGCAGCGAAGTACACGGCAGCCCCGCCCAACGAATGCCCCACCAGAATGGAGGGTGCTCTGTGGTGCTGACGGAGGTATTCTGCGGCGTCGAGCAGGTCGTCTACATTACTGCTGAAATTCGTTTCTGCGAAATCTCCTTCGCTGTTTCCAAGACCGGTGAAATCGAAGCGCAGTACACCGAATCCCTTCCTGCTCAAGGCATGGGAGATGTTCTTTACGGCGCTTAAGTTCTTGGAACAGGTGAAGCAGTGGGCGAAGATCGCGAAGTGCTCCGGGTGTTGGTCAATGGGCAGTTCTAATCGCGCCGCAAGGCGCTGTCCTCTTCGATTTTCGAATTTTATATTGACAAATCGCATGATGCTCAAAATTTGAGCAAGAAGGTAAGAAATGCACGACTCCTAGAAGTCGGATTCCGGACGAATTATAGGAAGGATTTGATCACGCCCGTCACCACGCCCCAAATGCGAAAATCCATGTATTCATCGATTTCCAGTGGGGTGAAGGCCTTGTTCTCGGGTTGAAGAACAACGCGCCCAGCATTTTTTAGCAAGCGCTTTACCGTGAAGTCTCCGTTCACCACAGCAAGTACGATGCGACCGTCTTCAGGAGCCAGCTTCTTGTCCACGACCAAGAGGTCACCGTCATCGATGCCTGCATCGACCATACTTTGACCATTCACGCGAACGCAAAAACTATCACGAGGGTTCAGCACGAGTTCGCGATTCAAATCGATAGTGCGGTCAACAGTGCCCGTAACATAGGAAGGAGTTCCCGCCGAAACGCTGTAGTCGAATAGGGGAAGGGAGATGGTTGGGCCGTTATGGAGCGCAGTGATTTGCATCACTTCGAAGATACGGAAATCTAATCAGTGCGATTAAACGCGCTTCATCTGCTCTTTCATGAGCTTGATTTGCTCATCCAACAGACCGTGCTTGTCCAGTTTCTTTGCCTCTGTGATGAGGTTCTGTGCTTCGCGCTTGCGGCGGCGACTCATCGCTGCTCCTGCCAGGGAAAGCTTGGCCATAGCTCGATCATGAGACATGCGCAAGCCCGTGTTGAGGGCTTTTTTGAAGAACTTCTCCGCTTCAAAAACGCCACCCTTTTGACTGGTGGTCAGACCGCGCATAAAGTAGTAGTAGGCCTCCTGAGCGCGAATCAAGTGTTGAGGCTGCTTGATCATGTCCAAGTACTTTTCAGCCTTTTCCATATCTCCTTTGCGTACAAACCAAAAGGCAATCAAGAGCATTTCGTGACGGAAAATCAACAGGACCACCAAAGCGGCCAAAAGAACCAAGAGGATTCCGTTTCCGATATTCCCTTCGATGAATTGGAAGACCGACCAGGCGAGCAGACCCGCTGTCAAGACGATCTTTATGATTTTATTGAGCATAGTTCCCTTCGTTAGCGAGCGGCAAAAATAAGGCTTCCCATTGGAAATCGTCCCGTCGCCTCTTATTTTTAGGCTCAAACTCCTTTGCTGAATGTCCTTAAAACAACTCTTTTCGGTCTTCCTCTTTTTCTGTGCCTACGGCACGATGGCTCAATCCCTCATCCAAGGCCGCCTTCTAGATGCTCAAGATGATTCTCCCATTCCATACGCAGTACTGCAGCGCAGTAACGATACCCGTGCGGTGATGACCAATGCCGATGGGGCCTTCTCCTTAGAGTTGACTCCCGGTGATCAATTGATCCTTCGTCATATAGGATACAACCAAGAGATCTTCACTTTTGACGGAAGTAGTGAATTCATCATTCGGGCGACTGCGAAAACCGAAGAACTCCCCACGGTGGAGCTGCAGGGAGAAAATGCGGCCCTGGATCTCTTTTGGGATATGGTAAAGATTGGCCGTAAACAGGCTACCGAAGCTCAGGGTATGAAGTCCTTTTATCGCTTGCTGACCAAGGAGGCTTCGGGCGAACCATACGAGTACCTAGAAGCTTTCTACCAGACCGAAACGGGTGCCAACGGTATCGAAAGCATGGTGCCCAAGAGCGGGCGCTTCGCCTTTGTCACCCGAGAGGAGGATTTTTTCTCTGCCGACCTCAGTCGCTTACTCCCACAATTTCGCTTCTTCCGAACTTTCGGGGAAGTTGACAATCTGCCGGTCTTCCCTTCCGCCATGAACCGGAAGAAAATTGAGTCCACTTACAGCATAGAAGTTGAGCGATTGTTCTACAGCTCTGAGGGAACCACCGCTGAATTCCACTTGATTTCGACCGACCCCAAGCACAAAGAGCACTACGTCTATTTTATCGATACCAAGACCAAGCTCCCGGTGCGTATTGAAATGCGAAAGCACAAGTTGAATACACGGCCCTTCGAGGCTCTGGACGAGAACGACAAAGTTGGCGAAGTGCTCCTTTCTAGTACAGTGGACTTTGGTCAGGAAGAAGGGAAGTTCTTTGTAGAGCAGTACCGACTGAACTTCGAGTACACCTACTTCAAACTCGGCTACGCTCCTCGAACTTTTTTGACAGAAATAAGCTGGTTTGGTTACCGCAAGGGCCGATTCACTCTCCCGGTGCTGAACAGCCTTGCCGATTATCACACGGATTATCACTATTACGGTCGATTGCCGGACCTGCCCGAATTGTGGGAAACTGATTACGCTGTACTGGCGACCTCGGAGCAGCAGAAGACCGTGGAGCTCCTGAAAACGCTTGATACGCGCGGAAACTTCTTCGGAGATAGCCTGAATCACAAAAAGACCTTCTGGCGCGATCGAGATCTTCCGATGATCTGGCAACGTATTGAAGACAAAAAGCCCGATCAAGACATTCGCTCCTTTAGCTACATCAACGAGCAAGCGAATCACCTGGTCTTCGACTTTTCAGTCAATTCGTTTTGTCAAGACGGTTCGGCACAGTGGTATGTAGAGCCTGAATTCTTGGGTGAAGAATCCTATTTCCGCGAAAATCGTACCGCCACAGCACTCCGTTATGTGCAGTTAGCTTGGAAGATCACCATACTTCGGGCCGATGAGTTTCAGCAAAACCTAAATGAAACCTCCAAGTGCTATTCGGATGAAGAACTCCGTGAGCTGGTCGCCAACCGCGTAAATGCGCTGAATGATGAGTTGTTTTCCTTATCGAGCCAAACGGCCGATGGAAAGTATGATGAGAAGCTGGCAGAGTGGGAGTCCCGCTATGAATGAGCTATATTTGCCGTCCAAATAAACTACTGCGCTATGAGCCAAGATGTGCGTTCACTCGAACCCAAAGTCCTATGGAACTATTTTGAAGACCTCAATGCTGTACCTCGGCCCTCGAAAAAAGAAGACCGAGTCATTCAGTTTATGGTTGATTTTGGAAACTCCTTAGGGCTGGAAACGGTCACGGATGCTGTCGGTAACGTGCGCATTCGGAAAGGGGCAACGGAAGGTATGGAAGATCGCCAAATGGTGACGCTTCAGAGCCACTTGGACATGGTGCATCAAAAGAATGCCGCTACGGACTTTGATTTTGATACCGAAGGGATTCGAAGCTTCGTCGATGGCGATTGGGTTAAAGCGGAAGGAACGACCCTTGGGGCAGACAATGGAATGGGTGTAGCGTCTATTATGACCTTACTGGCTTCAAAGGACATAGCTCATCCCGCCCTAGAAGCACTATTTACCATTGACGAAGAGACGGGAATGACGGGCGCCAAGGGATTGGAGCCTGGATTCTTGGAAGGCGATATCTTGCTCAACCTGGATACGGAGGACGATGACGAGTTGAGTATTGGCTGTGCCGGTGGAATCGACACCATTGTCGAAATGGACTATCCCGAAGAGCCATTGCCGGAGGGAATTTCAGGTATTCGTATTGCTGTGAATGGCCTGAAAGGAGGTCACAGCGGGATGGACATTCACCTGGGACGTGGAAACGCCAACAAGATCATGAACCGCTTGCTCTTCGAAACTCAAGAGCGCTTCGGATTGCGTATTTCCGAAGTAGATGGGGGCGGACTTCGCAATGCCATTCCTCGTGAGAGCTTTGCCAGCGTTGTTGTTTCGGATGTTGATGGATTTTTGCAGCATGTTGTGGAGCTCGGGCAAGTGATCAAAACGGAACTGCGATCAACCGAACCAAATCTCGCTATTGAAGCTACCCGGGCCGATGTCTCCGGAAAGGTCATGAGCAAAGAAGCACAAAAGCAAATTCTCCGCGCCCTGTACAGCATGGTCAACGGAGTATTCCGCATGAGTGCCGATATCCCTGATTTGGTCGAGACCAGCAGCAACCTAGCTCGAGTGATCATCAAGGAAGGACACTTCAACATGCAAAGCTTACAACGCAGCTCTGTTGATACTGCAAAAGACGATATTGCTGCCAGTATTCGAGCCACCTTCCTTATGATCGGAGCTCAAGTGCGCCACGAAGGATCCTACCCGGGATGGACACCTGATCCAGATTCGTCTATCTTGAACATTATGGGAGACTTATACCGTGAACTGAACAACGAAGAGCCCAATATTTTGGCTTGCCACGCTGGTCTAGAGTGCGGCTTATTAGGAACGCATTATCCCGACATGGATATGATCAGCTTTGGCCCGAACATTCGAAATCCTCATTCCCCGGATGAAATGGTCCAAATCTCCTCTGTTCAGAAGTACTGGAATTTCTTGCTTGAGACCCTTCAACGCATTCCTGTAAAGGCGTGACCGGCTCGTACAGCGATCCAGCCTCCTTATCACGCGATGAATTGCGCGAGCTGCTTTTGTCGCTCGTCACGGAGCAACGAAGAGCGCGCTTTGAGGAAGTCCTTCGCTGGCGTACCAGACATCTTACCGTCGTAGTGGAAAACTTGTATCAACCGCACAATGCCAGCGCGGTCATCCGAAGCTGTGATTGCTTCGGCATTCAAGACATCCACATCATCGAGAATGAGCATGTATTTGACCCCTCCGAGAACATTTCCCTGGGCTCACAAAAGTGGGTAACACAGCGTCGATACAATCAGTTGGAGCACAATACTAAGGCATGTATTCAGGCCCTACGGGCCGATGGCTACCGCATAGTCGCCACCACTCCACATACCGACGACCAAGAACTGCACGAGCTTTCTTTGGATCAGCCCATGGCCTTATTTTTTGGTTCCGAAAAGCCTGGATTAACCGAGCACGTTCTTGAAGAAGCAGACGATTTTGTCCGTATTCCGATGTACGGCTTTACGGAGAGCTTTAATATTTCTGTCTCGGCAGCATTGACCCTGTACGATCTAACAACACGATTACATCAATCGGAGCTCAACTGGGCATTAACAGAAGATGAGAAGAACGAGCTAAGGCTCGAATGGGCCACAAAAAGTGCACCCCGGGGAGCAGATATTTATGCTCGCTGGTTAGAAGGTCAGCATTGAGAAGCTGCTAGTAGTAGAGTCTCCGCAATTCCATTACCTCCTCTGGACTGTAACCGTCTAGGATCATAGAGCAATCAAAATCATCCCAGGCATTCACCCAATCCGGGTGTACGCCCCAATGATGGGCGAGTTGATCTAGGCGTTCTTCAGTGGGTTTGGGAAGATACATTTGAGTCTAATTCTCAGGTGGTTTCACCTAACACTACCCAAAAAGTAAGAAAAAAGAAGATTGCTTCGACGGTGTCGATTGGAAGAAGGGTAGGGCTACTCAGTCTATATGGCGCTTCACAAACTCGAGTTCCTCAGCCGCATAGCCATCCATGAGAAGGGCCCAATCAAATAGATCCCAACCTTTAATTTGCTTTCGCTGAATTCCTCGTTTTTCGAGTTCGTTTCCCGCTGCTTCCAATAGAGTGTCCGTGTTGTGCATTCTGTTCCTTTAGTAATTAGTGCAAAGGTCACTTTTCTTAAACGACGTATCCGTTTAGGTGTTGTTAACCAACACAAAAAAATACATTATTTATGCATGCATAATAAATACGCTCAAGGCCGCCAAATTGTTTAGTTTTGTATTTCAATCAATCAAACGACTATGCGAGAAATGAACACCAACTTCCGCCTGCGCAAATTCTTCTTTGTGGCAGTGTTGGCGGGGTCTATGGGATCTTTGCTCTCCAGCTGTTATCCGGAAGAGGTGAACAGCTATTCAGAGCTGGACCTGGTCTTTACTAACTACGATGAAACGTACGACTTTAACGGGGTGATGACTTATCATTTACCTGATACGGTTATTCCTATTATGGACGAGGACGATGATCCGGAAGATGTGAATACGACCAACGATGCGTTCATCCTTCAAGAAATGCGCAAGCAACTCGGCGAAGCAGGTCTTACCTATGTCGCGGATACTTCTGCAGACTTCGACGTCGTTTTCATCGCTACTAAGATGAAGACGACTACCCTGGTTTATTGGTATGACTACTGGTACGGCTATTGGGGATGGTACCCAGGATACTACCCAGGATGGGGTTGGGGATACCCTTCTGTCTCAAGCTATACGACTGGAACCTTGCACATAAGCATGTATGATCCGGATAATTTTGACGAAGACTCCGAGATCGTTCCTGTTGAATGGAACGGTTTTGCGAATGGCCTATTAAATGTGACCGGTACGCAAACAACCCGTAATCGAATCTCGATTGCACTGGAAAAGATGTTCAACGAATTCCCAAATGAATAAGATCATGAAAGCATTGAAAACGACCTTGGCCGTATTGGCCATAAGTTTGGGGATTACCGCGCAGGGACAGTCCTACACCGATGTCTATTACACCGTTGGTTTTCCAATGGGTGAGACGGGTGACAAAATTGATAATGAAAGTTGGCGAAGCTTCGGATTTGAGTGGGGACAGGAACTTGAAGAGGATCGATCTATTGGATTCGAACTCGGATGGTACGTATACAGCGGCCAGGAGCGAAACGCCCGTATTGAGCTAAACAATGAAGGAACCGCTATTCTCCAGGGAACTCGGATCACCTATTACAACGTTTTCCCCATGCAGGTGAACTATCGCTACTTTGTGGGAGAAGGGGATTTCCGACCATTTGTAGGATTGGCATTAGGTACGACCTTTATTTCAGAGCGTATCGACATGGGAATCTACTCTGTTTCTTCAGACCGCTTTAGATTCTCAGGAACTCCTGAAGTAGGAGGGGAGTATTGGGTACATTCTAGAATGCGTGTATTCTTTAGTGCTCGATATTTTTATGCCTTTGCTAACCGCAAAGACGATATCGATGCCTTGGGAGATCCATTTAGCTCCCTCATGCTTCGATTCGGCATCCGATCAAGAATGTAAGGATTGGATGAGTTGGAAGCGCCACTCATGAGGACGCTCTCCTTTAAAATCCAACTCAATCAATTCCCATCTCATGAGGTGGGCGAGGTAAGTAATAAGAGCGCGCCGTGGCATCCCCACGGCGCGTTGTATTTCATTCAGTGCTCTCGGTCCTTCGCGGAGCAATTCAAGAACTTGCTTTTCCTCAGGTAACACTTCTATCAGAGAGCCTCGTGGCTCAATCTTCTCCTGCCACAGCGCCATTTGCACAATATGAGCTTTCAGATTGCGGTCATCCTTCCTAAAGAACGCCCACCAACGGCCTTCCGAATCTCGAGCCTTATGAACTTTGCGACCTCTGGGGTTCACGACTACTTCCAGTACTTCTTTTCCCTCCACTTCCCAGCGATGAGCCTCCACGTCTACAGGAGGGTCACAATATAGGTCTGCGGCTCCCTCGATTACGTGCCATTCTTCAGATGTGCGCACCCCGGCTATTTTTCCATTGTCTTTGACGCCCACCAAGAGTCGCCCACCATCGGTATTGGCAAAGGCGGCAAGTGTGACCGCGATTTTTCGAGCATCATCCACGCGAAACTTAAAGTCTTGCTGTTGATGCTCTCCTTCTCGAATCATTTGGAGGACTGGATGCATGTGTAGGAGGAGTGGTATGTTTGCCCTATGACCACATGGGCACAGCGCATATTAAACGCAAATGAACAATTTGAACCGGAAACGTGGAAGCTTCCGAGAGGAATCCACGCTCTGGATCCATTCGGCGGATCTGAATCCGATTCGGTCCGAAAAATAAACGAGGCCTTCTATCAAAAGTTCTACAACGACGATCAACCCCGAAAGCTCATTTTGGGAATCAATCCTGGTCGGCTAGGTGCTGGTGCCACTGGAGTTCCGTTTACCGACACCAAGCGAATGGAGGCCATTTGCGGCATTTCTGCCGAGGGGATGAGGACTCATGAACCTTCGTCCGTCTTTGTATACGAAGTCATCGAAGCCTATGGGGGGGTAGAGCGCTTTTACAACGATGTATTTATTCACTCGGTTTGCCCTTTGGGTTTTGTAAAGGAAAAGCCGGGTGGAGGAAAGGCCGTTAACTACAACTACTATGACGATCGCCAGCTTGAAGAAGCGGTGACTCCATACATCACCAAATGGTTGAATGAACTGGCCTCTTGGCCAGTTCGATTGGATCAGATTTACTGCCTTGGGTCGGGTAAGAATTTCAAGTTCCTGCAGAAATGGAATAAAGAGCACCAACTCTTTGGCAAAATTATACCACTCGATCATCCGCGCTTCGTTATGCAGTACCGCGCCAAACGAAAGGCAGAATACATCGACAAGTATTTAATTCACTTGAAGTCCAAGTAGGTCTAGTTCGACCTAATTTCCGTGCTCGTGTCAAGCCCATCTTCCCCGCGCTTTAAAGCAATGAGAACATCCCCCTTGGAGATGACAATTTCCTCTGTGTTGGTGTGGAGAAGTTCATAGCGACCATTTTCCTTGAGAATAAAGGCAGGCAGCTGCTTGTTTCGATCCTTTTTAATCCAGTCCTCAAACTCTTCTTGAGACTCGAGGGGATGCTCCGTCCAGGTCGGCTTGGTTCGGATAAGGGAGGCCAAGTATAAGTAGTCAACCTGCTGCGAAAACAGGACGTTGCGGTTGGGATGAAAGTCTTCCAGTTCTGTCTCTCGCCGCGTCGCAATTCGAAACACATTGTCTTCTCCGAACTCTTCCTGGTATTGTTGGGTGGCCAACTGATTGATTTCCGAATTGGAAGTCATGGCCATGATACGACCAATTTGGGTCAAGTCCATCTCATCTCGGATACCTCCCGCCAGGACATCCCCTCGAAAAGTGTCTAGACCTTCCGCTTGTGCTTTTTCAATATTGTTGGCCGAAACATCAGCAACCAAGACAGGAACTCCCTCACCCTGTAAGTACCGAGCAAAGAATCGAGGTACATCGCTGGCACCGACAATCAGAATTCCAATAGGTTCGGCTCGTTCGACACGAAGCAAGCGCGCCACAAATTTTGCGGATGAGCCTTGAAGAACAACCGTACCAACAATCATTAGAAAGGTAAGGGGGAGAATGAATTCGGCTTGACGAGCTGTGATTTCGTCAGGAGCATTCGCAATGAGTTGAATGGAGAAAAGAGAGGCGACAGCTGCAGCCACGATTCCTTTTGGGCCAA
This sequence comes from Flavobacteriales bacterium, assembly GCA_965661605.1. Classification (GTDB taxonomy): domain Bacteria; phylum Bacteroidota; class Bacteroidia; order Flavobacteriales; family ECT2AJA-044; genus ECT2AJA-044. Next base: position 49,958 of record CBFIEH010000009.1, read on the forward strand.
TCCAACTGAGGAAGAACCGTTCATTCCACTTAAGCGAAGATCCGAGGGTGGAAAGAAAGACGACCAAGGGGCGGATGACTAAAACAACTACGCCAAATAGAGCAACGCTCTTCCAACCGAGTTTCTCTATCTGCTCCATGTTAATTCGGGAACTCAAGAGTATGAAGAGCACGGAAATCAAAATCAGGCTTACGTCTTCCTTGAACGAGAGGATTTTTTTAAGATCCGGTACGTTCATGTTGGCCAACATGATACCCATGAAGGTGGCCGCCATCAGTCCCGCCTCTTTTTGAACCATCTCCGATAGGGTGAAGGCAAAAATGACGAGGCCCAAGGTGAAGACGTTTTTCAGGTATTCAGGGAGCCTGTTGCGACGAAGAACCCATCTGAGAAAGAGGGCGGCCAATCCCCCGACAAAAACACCCGTAGCAATGGTAATGACAAACTCCTTCAAAGCTTCGGTGGTGATTTCTTCGCCAAAATGACCACTTTGAATGAATTCGTAAATCAATACCGCAATCAGGGCGCCAAGTGGATCGATAAGGATTCCTTCCCATTTAAGAATGGTGTTAATCCGCTGATTGGGCCGAACATTGCGAAGGATGGGCATGATGACCGTAGGCCCACTGACAATGATCAGGGCCCCGAATAACGCGGCAATCCCCCAATTGTCACCAAGCAGATAATGAGCTCCAAGTGCACCACCGACTAAGGTGATGATGGGGCCGAAAATAAGGAGGTTTCGAACCGTTCTTGCCTGTCCCCTGATTTCACTGACCTTGAGGGTCAATCCACCCTCAAAAAGGATGACTCCAACGGAAATGCTGACAAAAGAAAAGAGTAAGTCTCCGGTGAAAATAGCGTCACCATCGAGGAGCTTGTTTCCATCCGGGGTGAAGAGGCTAGCAATGGGTCCAACAGCTAAACCAATGACAATCAAAGGCAAAATCGCAGGTTGCTTGATCCTCCAAGCCAACCACTGCGCAAATACACCGAGTATTAAGACACTCGCCAGTTCCAGCATTCCTTCCATATGGGAAAAGATAAGGATTTTAGTCCTTAAGGGAGAAGAGGTAGCCAAGGTTCATGCTGCCACATAACTTGCCAAAGTAGGGTGAAGGCAATCAACAGGACATAGAGATATCCGCGAACGAATCGACGCAGTTTTTTTCGATTTGGATGGAATCCAAGGCGTTCGAAAAGGTCAGAATAGAAGGTCTCGTCTTCATTTTCGCTGAGATCGTGACCGTCATTCATCAAGCATCTGCCAAAAAACAGAAACTGTAGAAGAACCACGGAATAGGCTGAAACAACTAAGGGCCAGTCAAATAGGAAAGGAATAAAATAGGCTCCCACGGTGATAATCAAGTGAATGCTAAACCAGAAGATTGCACGTCCATTCATACCGCCAATTTAATACCTTAGAAAAAAACCAAGCTGTGGATCGAATATTCGAAGAAGAGGTAGCCCTCAAGTATCGCCTATACAACTCCATTTTCCTTACACTACCGTTCGCTGGAATCAGTGATACGGGACATTTGTTGCCTTTGTTGCACAACGCTTGCGATGCAGGACTAAAGGAACGAAAAGCACCAACAGAGATTCTGGACACTTTCTTTAAAGAGCACGCGCATCATCTTACCGAAGCAGAGCGCATCGGCTTAATGTTTCGTTTTGTCCAATACATTGAGCGGCAAGTAGTGCTTTTTGATGCGCTGGAAGATGCCGCTTACGAGAAGATTCACGGGGTCGCCGACCAGAATTCCCTGACGGCCCTTTTTCGCGAGCGCAACAATCCAACGGGGCAACGCCAACTAAGGGCCTACCTCAATAATTACGGCGTTCGGGTGGTCTTAACAGCCCATCCCACACAGTTTTATCCGGGTCGGGTACTTTCCATCATTACCGATCTCGAGAAGTCCATTCGAGACAATAATGTCCACGATGTTCAAGAACTACTTCGCCAATTGGGCCGAACTCCTTTTTACAATCGAGAGAAGCCCACCCCACTGGAGGAGGCCGTGTCTCTGATTTGGTATCTGGAGAATGTCTTTTATCACAGCATTGGTGAATTACTGAGTGAAATTGAGGAACAGTTGGGATCTGGATTCAACAACCACCACCTCTTACAGCTCGGCTTCTGGCCCGGTGGCGATCGTGACGGAAATCCATTCGTAGATGCCGCAACAACCAAAGCCACAGGAGCATTACTGAGAAAGGCAGTGCTTCGTTCGTATTTGAACCATTTGCACCGTTTAAAGCGACGTCTGACTTTCCCTGAAACCGAAGAGCGCATTCGCGGGCTTGAGCGTCAGTTGGAGGCCATGATTCAAGGGGAAACCGGAATGTCCTTAGAGGCTTTTACCGAGGAGTTGGAGGCCATCAAAGAAGCCCTGGTCCAGGGTTATGATAGTCTCTTTGTTGATCGCGTAGACGACCTTTTAAGAAGGGTCAAAGCCTTTGGCTTTTACTTCGCCTCACTCGATTTACGTCAAGACAGCCGAGTCCACCACAGTGTGGTATTGGATATTCTCAGTGCCTGCGGCACGATGCAAGAATTCGAGGCACTCAATGAAGAGGAAGCCATGGATTTCCTCTTGGAAACTCCCCTGGACTTTGCAACAGAAGATCTGAACGAGATGAGTCAAAAGACCTTGGAGTCCATTCGAGTGATGAAGCAACTCCAAGCAGAAAATGGGCAACGCGCCGCCCATCGCTACATCATCTCCAATACGCAATCCGCTCTAAACCTGGCCGAATTGATGTTCTTGTTCCGAGCGGCTGGGTATGAAGGAGCGGAAATACCTGTGGACTGGGTGCCTCTTTTTGAGACCGTAGACGACCTAGAAGCTGCACCTGAAATCATGAACCGACTGTGGGATTGGGAGCCTTGGGCGAAGCACACATCGGCCCGTAAGGGCCAACAACCGATCATGCTGGGATTTAGTGATGGAACCAAGGATGGTGGCTACCTCATGGCGAATTGGGGTATTTACCGCGCTAAAGAAGAATTGACCGCCGCTGCGCGTGAGCGAGGGCATACGCTGATTTTCTTCGATGGACGTGGAGGACCACCCGCTCGGGGAGGAGGCAAGACCCACCAATTCTACGCAAGTCTGGGGAATACTGTGGAGAACAGTGAAATTCACTTGACTATTCAGGGGCAGACGATTAGCTCTAATTTTGGAACGGTTCGGGCCGCGAAACACAATCTAGGGCAATTGCTAACGGCAGGGATGAGAGGTAAATTGGCTTCGGACCAAAGTGTTTGGACTCCGGAAAACCGATCGCTGATGGAGGAATTGAGCTCCAAGACTTACCAGGCTTACGTCGATTTAAAGAATCATCCTGACTTTCTGGACTACTTGTCCGAGATGACCGTATTGAAGTATTACGGAGCCACCAATATTGGCTCCCGACCGAGTAAAAGAAGTGGCGGGGATCAGAAATTGAATTTGGGTGACCTCCGGGCCATTCCCTATGTAGGTTCTTGGAGTCAGATGAAGCAGAATGTTCCTGGATTCTACGGTTTGGGTCAAATATTTCAAGAAATGAAGGACGCTGGTCGTCAGGCAGAGGTAAGGGATTTGTATCTGCAGGTTCCTTTCTTCAGAGCTCTGCTCAACAACTCGATGCAATCCTTGACAAAGGCCAATTATCCGCTTTCGGCCTATATCGAGAAAGACAAACAGTTCGGAGCTTTTTGGAAGGCTTTAGAAGGTGAGTACGAGCGTTCGAAGGAGCGAATATTGGACCTGACCAATATGAATGAACTTATGGATGATGCACCATTAGGCCGCGCTAGTATTCGGTTGAGGGAAGAAATCATCACTCCACTATTGGTCATTCAGCAAGCAGCTCTTTTGTGGCTACGAGAAGGGTCTACCACCCAAGAAGAAGCCTTGACCAAGCTGGTGATTCGCTGCTTCTTTGGCAATATTAATGCAACGCGAAACGCCGCATAGGGAAATAAAAAAAAGCCGCTCCTTTAAGGGAGCGGCTGAAATATTCTAATTAAAGAACGGCAGCTTAGTAGCGAGGACGCTGCGGACGGCGAGCGCGTTCTTCTGCTTGATTCACACGGATGTTGCGGCCGTGAAATTCCGCCTCGTTGAGGCCTTCAATTGCCGCGTTTGCTTCGTCGTCGTTGGTCATTTCAACAAAACCGAATCCACGTGAACGACCGGTTTCGCGGTCCATAATGATCTTAGCCGAAGCTACTTCCCCATACTCCTCGAACAATCCACGAAATTCTGATTCTTCTAAACGGAAAGGAAGATTTCCTACAAAAATATTCATAATAAAAGACAAAAATTATACGGGCCAAAGGTAGTCTTTTGCGGTGTACGCCCGACAAAACGTGCATTTCACTGTGTCATGCTTCTGTTAATCCAGTGCCAACACAGTGTTAAGGCAGGATTCCATTACCTTAGACCCATGAGAAAATTGGTCGTAGTCTTTCTTTTATCAGCGCTGAGCAGCCCTTCTTTCGCTCAAGATGTTAATCCTTCTGCATGGTGGTTGTACAATGGCCGATACGATCTAAACGATTCTTGGTTTCTCAATACGGAGCTGCACCTCCGTTTCACGGATGGGTTTGGCACCTTCCAGCAATTCTTGTTTCGCCCACAAATCAGCTATGTGCTGAACCCTCATTTCACCTTTTCCTTTGGGTACACCTATATTCACAACTACCCATACGGGGCTGAGCCTGTGCCAATCGATTTTGGTGAACACAATGTTTGGGAGGAAGTCATGATCCAGCACACTTTGGCCAGCCTAAAACTATCGCACCGCTTGCGCATGGAGCATAGATGGCAGGAAGAGATCTTTGTGTCGGAAGTGGGCGCCTACAGCAAAGACGGATTTACCTATAGGAACCGCTTTCGGTATCGACTTACTTTAGAGCACCCCTTGGGTACAGGGCCTTGGAGCGTGGTTGTCTACGACGAGGTTTTTTTCGGCACCAATCAATTCTTGGTGCCTCAAGGAGTCAATCAGAATTGGCTCTACTTAAGTGCTAAATACAAGATATCTGATCGACTGGCTATTCAAACGGGTTGGCAACAACAGTATTTGAAATTGACCAGTGGAAGTACCCAGCAGAATCCGACGTGGTTGACGGCCGTCCACCTTCGAATCCCTCACAAATAGTAACCTCTATTTTACCGCAAATAAGTTGTGGCCGGGAATCCCGAACCTCCAGTTGATACTGAGCAGCCCAATGGTTCGATCCCCGAGAATCTGCATTTCTCCGCGCAATTGCCATTCCGGACTAATTTGCCATTGACCTCCGATGATCAAGTTCACCGGTCGGACAATTTTCTTATCCATGCGGTAAGAAATGGCCCTGTTCCTCCGGCGAGCGTAGCTCCAAGACCTAAATAGGCACCGTCCTTAGTAGGGTTCGTTTCGATTTGAATGGGCTCGAGGATGCGGACGTCAATATTGCTGAAGTTGTAACCTGCCAAACCGTTGATGTCGAGAAAGGGAAGGACCCAAGTATCGAACCGTAGGTTCACGGTTGTCGCGTACACATTCACTTGGTCAAAGGAAATGATGCTGTCCAGATTGAACATTTCCGAGTTGTTGAAGCCTACTTCCAAGTTTTGAAGTTCAAGCTTTTGCGTCCCTGTGATGGTGTTCAGCATGATGCCGTGGGGCACGGGTAGGTTAAATCCCATGTTTGGAACTCGCTGACCCATAATGGGGAAGACGTAGGGGTAAGCACTGATTTGGGAACTGTCGATAACGACCACGGGCCGATCCGCCACTACTTGTGTGCGGGCATGACTGAAAAGGCCCACGGCTATGGCCAGGAGTAGTAGTTTCCTCATGAAGCAAATGACCTGGTTACTCCGCCAGGATAGTGAACTTACTGGTCTACGTTGAAATCGCGGATGCGATAGCGAAAGGTGAGCATGACATAGGTCTGCAAAACTTCAGTGGTGCTGTCTTCATAGTAGGCATCGCTCACCGTCCTGGAAATGCTGGTGTTTTGGCCCAAGAGATCATACATACTCAGCTGTAGTTCGCCCTGGTTTTGGTCAAACAGCTTCCAGCCAATGCTGGCGTTCCAAAGCATGAATTGATCATCAAAGCCATCGGTGAGGCCTGCGTAGAGTTGATGACTCAGTTCGGTCCGAAATACGAGGCGATCTGAAGGCTGATAGTAGATACGGGCCTTGGTGTTTTGATTCCAGTATTGGTCATTGAGACCCGTGTTTAGGGTGTTTTGAACGTCGTTAAAGCTCGTGATACTCGTGACGGTAAAATCGATTCGCTCACTTATGTTGCTGCTCAAGGCAAGCGTAAATTCAGCGCTGGTACTGCGCGCGAGGTTGAGTTCTCCGTCGATGAGACCTGGCGTCTGTGCCCAATCCGCACCAATACTCCAATTTAGGTTAGATCGCAGTGGTTTGAAGGGCATACCGAAGGTGTACAGCACTTTGGCTGTATAGCGGTCGTCGAGATTCACCGCTGTCGTCAACTGCGTTCCGCGGTCCAGGATGATTCCACCGGGTAGAGTAGTGTCCGCCGATGCGTAGATGGTACTGTTACCGACATAGTCATTGACCGCCGTGGCGCGTACGAGCAAATAAGTGATTCGATTTTTGTTCGGATTGTTGAGGTTCCAACGGGCCGAAAGACTTTGGGTATACTGTTGGTCCAAATCCGGATTCCCGATTGAGAGCTGAATGGGATTGGAATTGTCCACCACATTTTGAAGCTGCGAAACACTTGGCGCTGAAGTATTGGCTCTGTAGAACACACGCAAGGTATTGTTTCGACTCTTTCGATAGCGCCACATAGCAAAAGGGACAAAAGCTGTAAAGTTTTTATCAAGACTGCCTACGGCAGGAAAAGTCTGCTCGCTTTCCATGCTGGCCCATTGGTAATTCAAGGAGGTTATGAAGAAATGTCGGCGACCTCGCAGCATAATTCCCCCTCCGACCTCGTCTTGGACATAGCGACTGTCAAAGACATTACTCAAGGCCGTGTCTAGTTCGCTGTAGTCATCGTCTAGGTCCATGAAGTTGTAGGTCCGTGTGTCGCTCATCCCGTATTCTTCGCTGTGTCGGGCATTGAACTGGAGCAGGGCACTCGTACCCATTATGGGTTCGGTATATCGAATATTGACATTCCACGAAGCGTCGCTTTCGTCCATAGTGCTTCGTTGGTCTAGGGAATCGGATCGATTGCTGAGCTCGTAGTTCGTTGCGGTTTCTAGAAAGCTTTCACCGTCCGTTGGTTTGTACTGCTGACGAGAACTGATCATGAGAGAGCGTCCGAGCTTTTCAAAACGCCGACGATAGAGCAGGAAGTTATTTACACTCCAAGCAGTATAGTCTGAATCAAAGTTGTTCAGCGTACTGTTGATGGGCGTTTCCGGAGTATAGGTTTGTCCTTCCAAATCCGAAAATCCGAAGTTTTGCTGAAGGGTGATGGACGGACTGATAAGGACAAAGTCCTTGGTTTCTCTGCCCCCGTATTCGATTCGCCCATTGAATCGATGATTGATGTTGGTACTTTCACTTCTGGAAGACTCCTCGTAAATCTGACCAGAATCCCCAGGGAGCACATAAATCCGTCTCAAATCCGTGGCATTGCTGTTGTCCGCGCGATTAAAGAAGTAGCTCATGGTGGATTCCCATTTATCACCCCAGTCATCGGTATAGTTGATAGCAATGGCATTGGTGTTGGTGATTCCACCTTGCTGAGGTACCGTAAAGCTGGATTCTCCGCCTCGAGCACCGCCGCCTGGTGGACCTCTTCGTTGACCTCCACTAGAAACTCCGGCTAAGTCTTCTTCACTAAAGTTTTGATTGTTGATGTTGTTGCTTTGGGCGACAACGGTAATGCGTTGGTCCTCATTGAACCGATTTAAAACGCCTCCGAGTTGATATCGCCCGTCCGTTCCATAACCTCCGTATATATTCCCAAAATTGCCATTTCGAAAGCCCTCGCGCGTCACGATGTTCATGGTTTTGGTGGTATTTCCATCATCGAACCCTGTGGCCTGTGATTGCTCGCTTTGTTGGTCAAAGACTTCGATTTTCTTCACCATTTCAGCGGGAATGTTCTGCAAGGCTGCGTTTGGATCATTGCCGAAGAAGGGCTTTCCATCCACCAGGACTTTTTGAACCGTTTCTCCCTGAGCTTGAACCTGACCATTCTTCACCACAACCCCTGGCATTTTTTCTACCAAATCTTGAGCGTTGGCGTCCGGATTAGTCTTATAGGCGTCTGCGTTGTACGCGACGGTATCCCCATTTTGCTCGGCTCGTTGTACTTCGTCCGTGAGACTCACTTCATCCAGCTCAGCAGAGGTGCGGGTGAGGGAGAGTGTGAGGGTATCAGTGCGATCTATTTGGATTGTGCGCTTGTCAGAAAGATACCCAACAAACGAGGTCTCTAGGCGATATTTACCGTCCGGTAGCTCCAGAGATAACCAACCGTCCGAATCGGAGGACTTGCCAAAAATGAAGTTAGCGGAAGAGTCTTGATAAACCAGAGTATTCGCTCCGGTTAGAGGTTCAGAAGAGGAGGCATCGACGACGCGGACGGTAAAGTTGTGATTGGCTTGCCCAAATAGGGGGGTGGATAGAATTATCGCAGCAAAAGCCAAAAGGTGTTTTGTCTTCATACGCGTGGTAAGATGCCCCGAAGTTCGAGGGGTTTAAGGCATGCGCTGAAGTAAAGTCCAGTCCTCGTGTATTTCGGTTACCTGGAATGACCCAATGGACTCATTCATAGTCAGTTCCGAAGGGTCGCGAAAATCACCAAATTCATCTTGGTTGTAATCAATGTGATCCAGAATGATGTAATCTGGTGCTGTATCATCTAAAAAATCCACCAAGCCCTCATAGGTGTCGGGATAGTCGGGGTAGTTTCGAACCAAGAACTTAAAGGACTTGAAACTTCGAATTTCGTAGCCTTCATCAAGAGCGTTAAATAGTAGACTGGTCGGGCCAAGGATACTGGATCCCACGGGAATAGAGGCGACCATTTCCGCTGTTCGAGCTGCCGTGTCTGTTCGCCGACTCATCAAGTTCCAAGAAAAGTAAGCATTGATCAAAAGGAACCCGCCTAAGAAGAATAAGGTAGCTCCTTTCCAAGTGTTGCTCAAGCTGGTCCATCGATGCAAGTGCACGGAGATGATGACTACAATGAAAGGGAGATAAATCATGTAGTATATCGGCGTTTGACGAGAAAGAGCTCCGAGGATGAGAATCGTAAACAGGAAATAACGAAGTAAGGAAGAACATTTTTCTTTGAGGATCTTCCACGATCCAATCAGGGCAGTGAGCAAGAGTAGAGAGGTGGAGACTTCGCGAGCGCTGTGGAAAAATCGAAGATGCTCGCTAAAGGCCTTAACTATTGGGCTATACCAGTGCCAATCGGCCTCACTCAAATTTGGGTTTTGTCGGTATTGGGTAAGGAACTCCTCAAACTGACCCTGTCCCAACATGTTGTGCAGGTACAAGGACCCAAAGGCGATACCAAGTATGCCATAGACGACAGATGGTCCGAATTTCTTTCGACTCCAAAGCAGGAGCCCTCCGGCCCCAGCATAGGCAGCTCCGTTCAAGTGGGTAAACAGTCCAAGGCCAGCGCATATCCCAGCCAGAACAACATATTTGAATTTGCCTGTTTTGAAGTAGGTATCCAGCAACCAGAAGTTGATGAACCCGAAGGTCATAAGCATGGTCTCCGGACGGAATCGATAAGCAGCCATGAAAAACATGGCTTGAAAGAAAAACAAAGTAAGGACCCAACCGGTCCATTGACGATCTGATCCAAAATGATTGTGTAAGTACTTCTGAACCAGCCAAGTGATCATCCCCGCAAAAAATAATGGCACTATGCGAAGAACAGATAGGGACCAACCAAATATTGAAATCATTCCCGACCCAAGTAATACGAACGCCTTGTGAGTAGAATATTGAACCTCATCCCATCCGTTGGGTAATCCGTAGTGTAAAATAGATCGATAATAACCCAATTTCCACCACCAATAAGACGCTTCACCCAACATGGCCTCATCGTGATCAAGCCATCTATCAGGCAAGGAGAAGAGGAAAAAAACAACGCCCAAAACTCCTAGCGGTAGGGCCCACTTATTGGGGTCGAATTTCATTGAATAATCGTCTTTAAGGCTGAAGCCACACGTTCCGCGGCATTGTCAGGAAGCTCGAAATACAAAGGGAGCCGAAGCAAACCGTTTGTGAAATGATCGCTATTAGGAAGGTTTCGTCCATCATGCTTTTCCTGGAAGTACGGGCTTGAATGGAGAGAAAGATAATGAAAGACTGCCTGTATATTCTTCGATTTCATCGCTTCTATGGCCCGGTCCCGCAAGTCAACAGAGGGCCAAACCATGTAGAACATATGCGCATTATTGCTGGCGTTCTCCGGGACAATGGGTATTTTAAAACCTAGCTGTGCTTGAAGTGGTCGTAATTTAGCTTCATAAGTCTTCCAATGCTGAATTCGCTTTTCTTGGATGCTGTCAATACGCTCGAGTTGGGCAAATAGAACAGCAGCGATGATATCGGAGGGCAGAAAGGATGAACCGATGTCTACCCAGTTGTATTTGTCTACTTCACCGCGAAAAAAGGCGCTTCTATTGGTGCCTTTTTCCCTTATGATTTCAGCTCTTTTAATGAAGCGTTCGTCATTAACGACGAGCATTCAACCATCGCCAGACATGATGTTCTTGGTCTCGTGAAAGGAGAACGTGGCAAAATGACCAAAAGATCCGAGAGCCTTTCCTTTGTAGAAGCTTTCTACCGCCTGTGCGGCATCTTCAACCAAAAAAAGATTGTGGTCTTCGCACAATCGGAGAACCCGATCTATATCACATGCCATGCCCGCATAGTGAACCACAACTATTGCTTTGGTTTTAGGAGTGATCAGGGAAGACAATAACCCCGCATCGATATTTGGATGCTCTGGACTGGAATCGGCAAATACAAGTTTAGCTCCTCGAAGGGCGAAGGCATTCGCAGTACTGACAAAAGTATATGAAGGAAGAATTACTTCGTCGCCAGGATTGAGCTCCATTAGTATTGCAGACATTTCAAGGGCGTCGGTGCAACTCGTTGTCAGTAAACATTTTCCAAAGTCATATCGGTCTTCAAACCAGCGTTGAACCTTGGATGTAAAAATACCGTCGCCGCTAATTTTACCAGATTGTACGGCTTCTTCTATATAGGCAGTTTCACTTCCAGTGAAGTAGGGTTTGTTGAATGGGATACGTTCACGACTCATGTTGCGCCAAAAGTACCAAATAAAAAAAGCCCCGCTGTAGCGAGGCTTTATCTATTCTTGTGGGCTTCTTAAGCTTCGGTTGAAGTGGAGAGAAGTTCCTTCTCAATCACTTCTTCCAACACATTCTCCGGAAGAGCCCCCGGCTGCATCATGGGCTGTTTACCCATTGGAATGAAAAGCATGGTTGGAATGCTTCGGATTCCGAATACTTGAGACAGTTCCATCTCCTTTTCAGTATCCACTTTGTAGATCACTAAATCATCTCCGTATTTATCGCTGAGTTTTTCCAAGATAGGGGCAATCATTTGACATGGCCCGCACCAATCGGCGTAGAAGTCAATCACGGCTGGCTTGTCTCCTTTGAATTCCCATTCTTTGCTCGCAGTATAATCAAAGACTTTATCCTTAAAGTCTTGCGTGGTCATTTGTACAGTAGGCATAAAATATGCTTTTAAATTTCCTGCAAAGATCGGGCTTTTTTCCCGGACTCAATCGTGACCAAAGTCGCACAGCCGACATATTGTGTATTCTGTACACTTAGCCGTATATTTGTGATCTTCTACACTTTACACGGACTATGAAACGACTAATTCTACTTGGAGGTGTCCTGCTGACATCTCTTTTGTCAGCTTCGGGTCAAATTTTGAATATTGACCCCGCTTTTCCTACTCAAAATGATACGGTAACTATTGTCTACGACGCCAGTCAAGGCAATGGTGCGCTTGTTGGAGTGGTACCGGTTTACGCTCATGCAGGCCTCATAACCAATGCCTCGACGTCTCCTTCGGACTGGCAGAATGTTCAAGGAAACTGGGGGACAGCGGACCCGAATACCCTGATGACCCCATTGGGCAACAATCTTCATGAAATCAGTTACCACATTCCTACGTACTACGGGTTTTCACCGGGAACCATAGTTCAAAAATTGGCCTTTGTTTTTCGCGATCAAGCGGGGAATGCCGTTGGTCGCGCCAGTGATGGATCGGATATCTACTACGATATCTATCCAGCCAACGTCGGATTCTTGGCGAAGTTCTTTTCTCCCGAATCCGTACAGACTTTAGGTCAAGGACAAACTATCGATTTCGTTGCCAAATCCAACGAGGATGCGACGTTAACCATATTCGATAACGGGGTTCAGGTGGCTCAAGTCACTGGCGCACAAGAAATCAACCACACGCAAACCGTAAGTGGTTCTGGTCAACACCTAGTTGAGTTGGTCGCAACCAATGGAACTACGACCGTAACGGATACCGTCTATTATGTGGCAAATCCAGGGGTTCAGATCATTCCGGCACCACCGGGTATTGTGGATGGTATCAACTACATTAATGACTCGACTGTCACCCTTCAGTTGCATGCGCCGTTCAAAAACAACATCTACGTCATCGGAGATTTTAATGGCTGGCTGCCCGATTCTCTGTACTACATGCACAAAGACCCAAGTGGTCAGAAGTGGTGGATTCAAATAGACGGCTTAACACCCGGCCAGGAGTATGGATTCCAATATTTAATCGATGGAAACCTGCGCATAGCAGACCCATACTCTGAAGTGGTCTTGGATCCCTTTAATGATCCATGGATCCCTTCCAGTGTCTATCCCAATCTTCACCCGTATCCAACGGGCTTGACGACCGGTATCGCAACCCTGATGTTCCCTGGGAAAACTCCGTATTCTTGGCAGAATACGAGCTATGCTAAACCGGATCAAACCGAACTTAACATTTACGAATTGTTGATTCGTGACTTCGCCGATGAGCACAGCTATCAAGTGCTCATCGACACCCTCAATTACATTCAAAACCTGGGTATTAACGCGATTGAATTGATGCCCAACAGTGAGTTTGAAGGGAACGAGAGCTGGGGATACAATCCGAGTTTCCACATGGCCCTTGACAAGTACTACGGCACCATCGACGCGTACAAAGCCTTTATTGACAGCTGCCACGGTCGTGGTATTGCAGTCATTATGGATTTTGTATTCAACCACAGTTTTGGACAGAGTCCCTTAGCTCAAATGTATTGGGATGAGGCCGGTAACAAGCCCGCGAGTAACAATCCGTGGTATAACACTGATTGTCCACATCCACCCAACTGTTGGGGAAATGATTTTGACCACACAGCACAAGCCACACAGGATTTTATTGATCGAGTCAACACCTACTGGTTCGAGGAATTCAAGATCGATGGTGTGCGCTATGACTTTACCAAGGGATTTACCAATTCCGGTGACGTGAGCTACGACAATACGCGCATTCAACTCCTCAAGCGCATGGCCGATACCGTTTGGGCGGTTAACCCGGAGGCGTACATCATTCTTGAGCATTGGGCGGACAATAACGAGGAATCACAATTGAGCGACTACGGCATGATGCTTTGGGGACAAGCGACCCACCAGTATCAAGAGGCGGCCATGGGCTGGGTGAGCTCCAGTAATTTCAACGGTGCAGTGTACCAGTTCCGCGGATGGAATGATGCACATTTGGTGACCTTCCCAGAGTCGCATGATGAAGAGCGCATCATGTTCAAGAACCTCACCTTCGGGAATTCAAACAACGTGGACCACGATGTTAAAGACCTCAATACAGCCCTGGGGAGAACGACCTTGACGCACATTTTCGGTTTGGCGCACCCAGGCCCGAAAATGATGTGGATGTTTGGCGAGCTCGGCTATGACATCAGTATTGATGACCCTTGCCGTGTTTGCAACAAGCCGATTCTATGGCAATACTACGATGATCCGGCGCGCAAAGCCGTGTACAACAACATTGCCGCCTTGCTTAAGCTCCGCAACGAGCAGTCCATTATGCACACAACGGATTTTGGATATAACTTTAACGGCGCCGTGAAAAAGCTGCACCTCAACAGCCCTTCAATCAATGGAGTCCTCCTAGGGAACTTCGCTGTTACGGCGTCCACGACCAACCCGCAATTCCAGCACGCGGGAACCTGGTATGAATACTTCACGGGCGATAGTATCGTAGTGACCGATCCAACGGCCGCCGTAAATTTAGCTCCAGGTCAATACGTTTTGTATTTCGACCAGCCGATTGAGTCGCCGACCATCGGGCTAGAAGAGGAGCTCAGCAGTGCGGATGCCCGTTTGAGGGTATTCCCGAATCCTGCCGCAGGCAGTATCTTCATTCATTCAGATGGTACCGAAGACGAGTTGAGCTTGGAGTGGTTGGATATGCAGGCAAGAGTTTTGAGTGCCTCACGGCACGATGCGTCCACCGGTCAGACAGGTCCGGTTTCCACCCAGGAGCTGCCCAATGGCCTTTATATGCTGCGAATCTCAGGAGATCACACCCATGAAACGCATAAAATTTTAATTCAGCACTGAGGAAGAGCCCTGATTCGTCATGGCTTTTTTTTAGTTTAGCGTCAAACAACCCAACTCATGAAGAAAGTATTGGTCCTTGCCGCGATCCTAATTGGATCCATCGTTCACGCTCAAAGCAACTCCTATGGGGACGATCGCCCCGCGATTGACCGCTTGTTCGAATTCTATGAAGGAAAAGACAGCGTTTTAGTCAAGAATGAAAAAGGACAATTCTGGGTCGAGCTTCACCGCCAATACAACCGAGAGGGACTGCCTCTGTCGATTACGGCGGACTTGGAATCCGAGAATATTCCAGCGCTTGCAGAACTTGTTATGGACGTTTACCACAAACGTATTTCAGAGGGGTTTGAAGCTGAAATGAACCATCCGTACACCGAGAAGATGCTCGAGCGCGAAATGATGGATGGTTGGATCACCGAAATCACCTTCAATCGGGGGTCGGAGCACTATGTGATTAAGGGGCAGCGCGATTGGAATGAGCCCTCTACCATGATGTCGATCTACGAAATTCACATCACGTTTATCGATTGGGAACGTCGCAGCGGTGAGCGCATCACCGAGTTTGACTTCTAATAACCCATTTATTGAAACTTGCCATCCTCGGCGCTAGTTTTTTGCAACGCCCGCTTGTAGAGCGAGTGAATGCCATGGGTATAGAGAGCCATGTATTTGCATGGCGTGAGGGAAACGTCGTTGAAGATATTGCGACAGCCTATTATCCGATTTCGATTGTAGATCAAGAAGCGATTCTCGAAAAATGCCAAACCCTAGACGTGGATGGCGTTATAACTGTAGGTTCAGACGTGGCTATTTCCACAGTAAACTTTGTCGCAGAGCACCTGGGATTGCCGGGCAATTCAATAGAGTGTGCACAGGTTTCTAGAGATAAACATTTGATGCGGGAAAGATTGAATGAGTTCAATCTACCCGTGCCTAAATTTCACTTATTTGAAGATGGAGATGAGCTTCCCTTCGAATTTCCTTTCATGGTTAAAGCGACAGACCGCAGTGGGAGTAGGGGAGTCGCTTTGGTTCACAACTCTGTGGAATTCGAAGCAGCTCTATTGGTAACTCAAGAAGTATCTTTCAATAAGAAGGTTTTGATAGAGGAGTATTTTGAAGGTCGTCAATTCAGCCTTGAGTTTATTTCCGATCATGGGCAACACACCTTTGTAGCTCTAACAGAGGAATTCTTTACTGGCCCGCCCCATTTCGTTGAGATGGCCAATGTTATGCCTGGACGGATGGAGGATGGAGTTTTAAAGAGGGCAATCTCCTTAACGAAGGAGGCCCTGAATGCATTGAGTATACAACAAGGGGCTTCGCATGTTGAATTGCGCTATAATGACCAAACAGATCAGTTTTGCTTTATTGAAATTGGTGCACGAATGGGAGGGGATTTTCGCAGTAAGCTTGTTGAGGTGGCCTATGGAATAGACTTTCTATGTGCGACGGTTAATGCCGCGTTAGGCCAATCTCTTTCCATAGAGTCTAAAGCTTCTGCCCAGTATTCATTTATTAAGTGGTTTTCAAGTGAAAAGGACCAAGAATCCTTCGCAAAAGCACATTCGTTTTCCACGGAACAAGAAGATTCGTTCGCTCATGAAGGCGGCTCTTGGCAGTCCAGCGCAGATCGAAGCGGCTACATCATTGGTGCTACGTCTTCTTTCCCAGACTTTTTGAGCATATAGACGGAAAAGGAGAACAAAAGCTATCTTCGTTTTATGGATCGTCTTGAATATTCTGTCGTTATTCCCGTGTACAATAGTGTTCAATCTCTGGAGAATATGGCAGATCGTATTAACGCTATATTCACTGAGATTAACGCCTCTTTTGAAATCGTCTTTGTGGATGACAACAGTCCTAATCCTGAGACTTGGCCAAAGTTGATTGAGCTCTCCAGAAGGCCCTATGTTAAGGCCTATCGCTTCTCCAGGAATTTTGGACAGCAGCCCGGAACAATCTGTGGATTGAGGAAGTCAAAAGGTGAGTGGGTAATTACCATGGATGACGACGGGCAACACGCGCCAGAGGAAATTCCTAAGCTATTAGCCCTAAAAGATCACGATGTAGTCATAGGTGAGTTGAAAGAGAAGAAGCACTCTTTGGGTAAGCGGGTCGTCAGCAGAATTAAAGGTCGATTTGACCGCATTATTCTCGACAAACCCAAAGCGTTGAAACTATCTGCATTTCGATTAATACGGAGAGATACAGTCGACTCTATGCTTCATTTAATGGGGACTCCGTACCCTTTCATACCGGCTATGATGTTCTATGTGACAAAAGATGTAGTGGGCACCCCCGTTGAGCATTTTGATCGCTCAGAAGGCACAACGGGTTATACTTTCCGTAGTATGATTCGGCTTTTCCAGAATTTGTTGATCAACAATTCAAGCCTTCTACTGCGGTATATTGGAAACATGGGTGTTTCGATTGCATTATTGAGCTTTCTCGTAGGAGGATACTTCATTTACAAGAAGCTGTTTTTTGACATTAAAACAGCGGGTTGGACATCCGTTATTGTTAGTGTTCTCTTTATAGGGGGGCTCGTGCTTTTTAGTCTTGGTGTTATTGGAGAATACTTGATCCGCATCATCAACACTGTAGAGCGACGCCCCATTTACAATATTCGCGAGTCGGTCGGAGAAAACTTGGAAGAATGAAGTTTGTCCTGATAACAGGAATGGCTCGATCCGGTACTACCTTATTGGATAAGCTGTTGGAAAACCTGCCTTCAGGTCATGTCGCTTCTCAGCCGCTTCCTCTCCTGTTTATCGAGCTTAAAAAGGTCTTTTACGAGAAAATAGGGCATCCTGAAAAGTACTATGTCCTGAATCACCATTTTCGGGAGAATCTGTACACTCCAGAAGATTTGGCAGATTTTTTATCGTCTTATCCCATTCCCGAAGACCTATTATTCAAAGTGTTCAGAAATGAAGGCAAGTACTCGGGACAACAACGTACATATCAAGATCCTAGGGCACTTGCTCGTAGAATGGCTGGATTCCGATTAGCTGAAGTCTTAGAGCGCCTATTGCTTGAAATATTTGGCGGGGAGCAGGACTATTTAGGATTGAAGGAGATATACATTGAAGAGTATATACCATACTTCCGCAGGTCAAATTGGGAGGTTGCAGTAATATTGCGCGATTTAAGAAACGTGGTTGCTTCCATGAATTCAGGCCGCGGATCCATTTATACCGGGTCTATTAAGCCTTCTTTGTTCCATATCAGGAACTGGCGAAAGTCCTATAAATTCTGGTCAATGCCTGAGGTCTATTCCGTCCGATTTGAGGGATTAATTCAAAATCCATCTATGGAATTGGCGGACTTAATCTCACAAATTACCAGCACTTCACAAGAACTAAAATGGCCGGAGGTATTGATTGATGAATTTGGTCAGGATTGGAAGGCGAATTCTTCTCACAACGCGCTCGCTTCACACTTTTCTGAAAAGTTGACCCGTGATCAAGTTGTATTCTTTGAATCTTACGCAGCTAAAGAGTTAATGGCAGCAGGATATGCCCTTACGCAGGTAGTTGAAGCACTCTCCAGTATTGAAGATTTACCCTTGGAAGAGCCCTTCGAGGTTGATGATGAACGTTTGTCACTTGCCTATTCAGACTCGGAGAACCAAAGGCTTCTCGAATGGAGCGAAATGCGTGAAGCGTAGATCTACTTTTTCCCCTTCATCTTGTCGAGCAAGGCGCCCGTGGTCTGTTTGGTAACTTCTTTATATTTTACAAAGTCCGCTTTTCCCAAGACCCCTTGAACCTTTTTGTCATTTTTTCCAATTAGAGCAGTCATTTGGTCCATGGTTCCGTTGTCGACGATCTTGTCCGCGGCTTTGAAAAAGTCCGTGTGAATATTGGTCAATTTCGTTACCTGATCGTCCTACATTTCGATTTTAGCCGCAAGCTGTTCCATCAGCATGTCGGTCTGCTTGGCAGGGTCGAGCCCCATGCTCTTTAAACTGGGTATTTGCGCAAATAGGGCGGTCGAGGCGAGGGCAAAACTGAGGGTGAGGAGGAGTTTTTTCATGATCATGTTGATTTCTATCATGTAAAATACACATTCGTACCCAGCATGGGTGGCAGCCATGCTCCTTTTTTGCTACCTTAGGCCGCCAGGAGAAACTTAATTTATTTAGACCATGAAAAAAGTACTTTTCACTCGCGCGTTGACGTTTTCTGTTTTTGCTCTCGGATTTTTGACCACTTTGACTTTAACTTCATGCGGCGGTGGCGCTGCTGAGGCTGATGCCGAAGGAGATCAAGTTGAAGAAGTGATGGAAGAAGCTGAAGCGGCTACAGAAGATCATGCAGAAGGACATGCTGAGGAGCATGCTGAGGAGCATGGAGAAGAGCACGCAGAAGAAGCCGGTGACGAGCACCCAGCTGCTGAAGAAGCAGGAGAAGGTGAAGGAGCCGAGGCTGAAGCTGAAGAAGCTAACGAGCACCCAGAGTAATCTAGGGCTCGACTCGAGTAACTAGGATTCCCTTTTTCGCCTATAGGTAAAGGTTGTTGCAACCTTTATTTCCTGTCCGTTCATTTCGAATACAGGGTAAGCGAAGAAGGGAATTTTTTCTTTTGTAGGCCCTGGGTTAAAGATCAAATCCCTCCCTTGGGAAAACTCGATCCGATTCGCCGGGTGGTGTCCAAAGTAATAGGTTGAGAGTGCGCTGTACTTATTGCCTTCACTGATGTCTACGGGCCACCACTGTTCCTCAGCATAAAACTCGGCCCAGCAATGATAACCGTCCACGCCACCTTCATCTCGATTTGAAGGTATCGCCGCTCCTATGGCAAAGCGCGCCGGTATTCCTGCGGTCCTTGCGAGGGATATAAATAAGGAGTGAAACTCCGTACAATTTCCTGATTTGGAATCACAGGCGTACAGGGCGTCTCCTGTCCCATACTTCCCTTGCTTAGCGTAGCGAACATTGTCCACGACATAGTCGTAAAGTGCCCTTCCTTGTATCAACTTGCTTTCCTCCCAATGTCCGTCTAGCACGGAATCTACAATCGCCGCAAACCTTCCTCCGGTGGGAAGGAGCAGGCTACTGTTCAGAAAAGGCGAAAAATCTGTTTCACTCGCCGAATAAGGTCCTTTTTCTTTGCGTTGAACGTCGTACAAAATGGATATGGTGTCCTCACTTTGTTCAGGACCAACCGAGAAGTAAAAGGCTCTATTTTTCGATCCGGATGCCAGAAGGATTTGCTCCTCTGTGGGACTTGAGATTTTCTCTAGGCTTATGGTTTGATAATCGTCAGTACTTGGTAAAGGAATCCAAAGCTCCGCCTGACCCTCCACAGAGGGTAGAACGACACGATACTCGAAGGTGAATTGATCCTCCCCTTCAATAACACCCATAAGTGCGGTAGACGCACCTTTTGTAGGGACTCGTCCCCATGTTTTGTCTTCATTTTGTTTCCATGCGTAAAAAGGCTTTCCGTTTAACTTATGAACGGTTGTTTCGGTAACCTTCATCTGCTCTGAATTTCCTGCTAGGAAGAAGTCGACATCGTAGACGTCACCCTTTTCGTCCGCGAGATCAACGCAGGCGAAGTACTGCCCCTTACTCAATACAGATAAGTACTCCGTATGCACACGAACAAGTCGCAGCGAAAGATCGGTACTATCATTCTGCAGTAGAAAATAGCCATCGTTTTCCGCGGCTTCTCTTTTGATATAGTCACGAATTCCTCTTTCTACGTCCGCAATGGTAGCGCGTCGAGGAGGCTCGGAAGAGTTCTGTGTTGATGAATCGGAAGAGCACGCCATGGTGCATGCAAGAAGGAGAAGTATGAAAAATCGAGTCACTATATCTTGATTCAGTTCCGAAGGAAAAGTACGGAAAGGAATTCAAGCAAGCCTATTCGTTTATCAAGACAGTCTGAAGTTTTTCTCCAATGGGGATTTCTCTTCCCTTTTTTGTAATTCCTTTTATTGCACTTGGTCGAGTAGAACTTGGCAACCGTTGTTCTTGCAGTGAAGTGATTACTGCATTCTACAAAAACTCACGTGATAAAAAAATTTGAACTCATAATGTGTCCTATAAAGTCCACAGTTGCTCTAAAGTGTCCAATTTGGGAAGAATTACCAAAGGATTAATACAAAACTTCTATTCGGTTATGGTCAGAGGTGTAAATCAGGTACAAGAAGGGTCAAATAGCACATGTATTCACTCAATCAAAGGATACTCTCCAATACTCAAAATACGGTATAACAGATTAGTAAATTTTATTTTACGACAAGAATACTTTGATGGTTTACTTTCCGATACAGAACTTGCTGAAGATGTTTCCAAGCAAGTCGTCAGTGGTGATCTCTCCGGTGATTTCCCCGAGGTGGAAAAGCGCTTGCCGGATGTCTTGAGCCATGAGATCTCCACTGAGTCCTTGGTGCATGGCGCCTTCGGCGCGATGAATACTTTCCAAGGCGCTAACCAGTGCCCGATGATGTCTTCTGTTGGTCACAACGGTATCTCCTGAGATTAAGGCGCCTGTATTGACCAGTCCAATAAGGTGGTCTTGAAGTGCATCGATTCCAGTTCTATTTAAGGCGCTGATGGGGAAGAAGTGAGGTCTATTGGTGAACTCATCTTTGAGCGCTTGCTCATCGGCAAGGTCTACCTTATTGGCTAGGACCAGCAACTCCTTATTTCCAATGCGCTCCTGTATGGTGTTCAATTCCTGATGTACTTCTTGGTGTTCACGGGCAGCATCGAATAGGTAGATGACGGCTCTAGCTTGATCGATTTTTTCAAAAGTCCTCTTAATCCCAATGGATTCCACGAGGTCTTCTGTTTCTCTAATACCGGCGGTATCGATAAATCGGAAGGAGATTCCGCCCAACACGATTTCATCCTCAATCGTGTCTCGCGTTGTTCCTGCAACTTCACTGACAATAGCGCGTTCCTCGTTCAATAGCGCGTTGAGCAAGGTCGATTTACCGGCATTTGGTGCTCCCGCAATGGCAATAGGAATTCCATTCTTGATCACGTTTCCTAAAGCGAAGGAATCAACAAGTTTGACGAGCACTGATTTTATGCGGTCAATGAGTTCTTGTAGCTGATTGCGATTGGCGAATTCTACCTCTTCTTCCGCGAAATCAAGCTCAAGCTCAATCATACTGGCGAAGTGAATGAGCTCTTCACGGAGCGATGCGAGTTCTGAGCTAAAGCCACCCCTCATCTGTTGCATGGCCACCTGGTGCGCTGCTGCACTTTCTGAAGATATCAAGTCGGAAACGGCTTCCGCTTGACTGAGGTCCATTTTGCCGTTGCGAAAAGCTCTGAGCGTGAACTCCCCGGGATCAGCCATACGGGCGCCCCGATCGAGGAACAGGTCTATAAGCCTCCCTTGAATGTAGGTAGACCCATGACAGGAAATCTCGACGACATCTTCACCTGTATAGCTCTTGGGTCCTCGAAATACTCCGATCATGACTTCGTCAATGATTTCTTCACCATCGCGAATTTTGCCGAATACCATGCTATAGCCTGGAGCTTCGCTAAGCTCTTTCATCGGCCCGTGAGGGCCAAAAACAGATGATGCCAGGTCTATAACTCCTTTTCCGGACAAACGTATGAGGGCGATAGCGCCCATTCCAGGGGGAGAGGAGAGGGCAACAATGGGTTCGAGGAGTTCCAAATCAGGCTTCTGAGCTTTTGCCCTTGTAGAAGAAGATGTACAAAGCGCAAAGCAAATTTACGATGAGCATAGCTTCTTTTCCATAGGTGTTCACCCATCTTAAGGTGAAAAAGTTGGAGTCTTTAAGGGAGAAGTACACGATGATTCCGACGAAAATACCCAGAGCGCCGCTTATGGTGTACTTGTACTTCATCTGATCGATGTCGATGCGGTGAAAAAGTTCGGAAGAAGCAAAGGCCACGATGATGGTGGCGAATAAACAAATGACAAAGGCGACCATGGTCGGATTGATTTCAGCCACGGGAAGAATGTAGAGAACAATGAGAGAGAAAAGGAGTAGAAGAAGGGCAGAAAGGCGCGAGCGTTGTAGCATCCACATAGGATATGGGTTTTTTGGTTTCGGAAAAGTAACAAAACTCCGCAAGTTCGCACTCACGGAGTTTTAAATGATGAGTCTTAATGTTACTAGAACTTGCCAAATCCGTCAAAGGAATCGTTCATCTTGTCGTTACAGGATGGGTAAGGTGGGATGTACATTAAGCAAATGGTCAACGTCTTTGCGTCGAAGTCAAATTCACCCCATCGGCTGTAGTCTTGAACTTCCTAACCCGTGCTTATATCGTCGTAGGTTGTTCTGCGGCTTTGGTAGCCCAAGTCCTCATAACATAAGGATTCTGAGTCACTCGCACTTTTCCGCTAGAAAGAACCATGGTCAAAAAACTTTGTAATACTTGTGCTATGGTCTATTTTTGCCGTGGCTATTGAGCACACAACAAAAAACTGCACAAAAATGAGCGTACTCGTTAACAGCGATTCCAAAATCATCGTACAAGGATTTACCGGGAGTGAAGGAACCTTTCATGCCGGACAAATGATCGAATTCGGAACCAATGTCGTCGGAGGAGTGACTCCGGGAAAAGGAGGGCAAAGTCATCTAGATCGTCCGGTTTTTAACACGGTTTCGGATGCTGTTGCAGCTACAGGAGCTGACGTGTCCATCATTTTTGTACCGCCCGCATTTGCTGCCGACGCGATTATGGAGGCCGCTGACGCTGGCATCAAGGTTATCGTGACCATTACTGAGGGTATTCCTGTTCAGGACATGTCTAAGGTAAAGCAGTACATCTCGGACAAAGACTGCCGCTTGATTGGGCCGAACTGTCCAGGGGTTATCAGTGCAGACCAAGCCAAGGTGGGCATTATGCCAGGATTTGTGTTTAAAGCTGGGCGTATCGGAATTGTTTCGAAGTCCGGTACATTGACTTATGAAGCCGCAGATCAAATTGTCAAAGCGGGACTCGGAATCTCTACAGCCATTGGAATCGGAGGAGATCCCATCATCGGAACCACTACGAAAGAGGCTGTTGAATTACTGATGAACGATCCTGATACCGACGGAATCGTACTGATCGGTGAGATTGGCGGAAACCTTGAAGCAATGGCCGCTAAATGGATTCAAGAGAATGGGAACAAGCCTGTTGTTGGGTTCATCGCCGGAGAAACGGCTCCTGCAGGTCGTACGATGGGGCATGCTGGTGCCATCGTGGGTGGTGCTGAAGACACGGCTCAAGCCAAGAAGGCCATCATGCGTGACTGTGGAATTCACGTTGTGGATTCTCCGGCTCACATCGGTCAAAAAATGGCCGAAGTAATTGGCTAAGGATCAGTCCTTTCAACCTAACATATCTCATATTTTAGCTGCTGATGTTGTCTTAACTTCAGGGTAAATACCTGTTGTTATGAAAACTCGAATCACAAACATCATTGGCTGGATTTTGTCCATCCTCCTTTTCGCTCTATTCGCTTTTTCTGGAGCTTCAAAGATTTTCCCCATTGAAGTCAGTGGTGAATTAACGAACGTCTTTTGGGACGGACGCTTTGCGAGTTGGGAACTTCCCATCTGGCTCCAGTATTTTGTCGGGTCACTTGAAATTTTGGGAGCTGTGGCGCTCTTGATCAAAGGTTTGCGCCCTTACGCTGGAATAGGCTTTACGGCTTTAATGATTGGAGCAATTGGCGTGTACCTCATGAATTTGGAGCCAGGAATGCTTATTCGTCCCGTAATCCTCGCTGGGGCGGCGGCTGTTCTAACCTGGAT
Organism: Flavobacteriales bacterium; assembly: GCA_965661605.1. Taxonomy (GTDB): domain Bacteria; phylum Bacteroidota; class Bacteroidia; order Flavobacteriales; family ECT2AJA-044; genus ECT2AJA-044. Next base: position 74,329 of record CBFIEH010000009.1, read on the forward strand.
TCGTCGCTATGAACTATTTTACTTTACCCGCCCTCGGGCATTAAAGTAATCGGCTTGGTGTACCGTCCAAAGAAGAGGCTTGTCGCAAATCCCAATAATCCCACCGCACCCAGTAGGCCGAAAATCATCTCGTGTCCTCTTGCCCCAGGATAAGTGTCGAGTAAGTAGCCCATAATGGGGCTGAGGAAAATGTCGGGCGTATACCCGAGCAGTGAAATGAGACCTACTGCGGTTCCGGTCAATCCGAACGGAATTGCTCCTCTATTCATGATGGCGTAATACACCCCTCGAAGTCCGTAAATCCCAACGAGCGCAGTGGCCAAAAATGTATAGGTGATCCACGCCGCATTGGAATACCAGCCCATAAAGATGAACCCGCCACTGAGGGCCATAAGAGCAAAACCCCAGCTAATGACGCGATCTGGCAACCATCGGTCTGCCAGTAATCCGGCTCAGACGGCGAAAACAGGTCGGAGCCAAAGCGAAATAGTGGCAATTCCCGCCGATTCAATTTGATTTAACTTCAGTACTTGATTGGCAAATAAGGAGTAGTCATCTGTAATCTTGTAACCGACATAAGCGCAGAGAATTAAGAGGGCCTGAAGCCAAACCGAAGGAATTTTACTTACGCGGACTAGACTCTGAACGGATAATTTAGTGTTCCCGGGATTCGAGCCCAAGGGCTTGCTTTTGGGCAGGCCGTAGTAGGAGAGGAGTCCAGCGCTAAATACAAGAACTGAGGTCAATATGAGGATGATTTGTAAGCTTTCTCTTCTTTGAATGGGTTCAAAAGTGTCCTTTTCTCCCATGAACCAAGTGAAGAACAACAGGGCAATTCCACTGATGATGGCGGCCACCAAGCCTCGACCTCCTTCCAAAAATCCAAATGCCTTTCCCTGGTTTTCGACGCCTCCCCACTCACGGGTCGCACGAATCATGGCCGCCCAAAAGAGAAAGATGGTGGTGATTCCCCAATAGCCATAGAGGAAGAGTAATCCGGAAAAGGACGGGATGCTCGCCGCATAGAATCCGCCAAAACTGGTGGTCCACAAGGCCAGTGCAATCAGTTTTCTCGATTCAACTTGATCGGCGATAATTCCACCAAAGAGATAAGAAGTCAACGCAGCAAACCCGTACACGGAAAAGCAGCTACCCAGTTCAAGGTTGGTTAAGTCAAAGACCTCTAAAAACGTAGGTCGAAAAACCCGAGCCAGAACAAAGGGTAGAAAGAAAATAATCTCTCCGGTTATGATCAGAATGATCAGAGGTCTCAATTTTGGATTGAGCCAAGCGTAGCGGTATTGTGCCGACATGCGGTTGAAGGTACATAAATTCCTCCGCGCACTTTACTACCTTGAACCCATGATCAGAAGACTCTTGTTTGTCCTCTTTCTGCTGACTTCAACCTTGAGCTACAGCCAATCCGCATTGCTTTTGGTTAAGAAAAAGCAGAGTGCCAAGACAGGGCGGTTTAAGGCCGGGGACGACATCAAGGTGTTTACTCATGGAGATCGGGAAATCGCAGGTGTCCTGGGTGTGATTACCCCGAAAGCGATCTACATCAGCGGTAGCCGAGTGGCCTTGGATTCCATCCACAAGATTAGAAAGTACAATAAGGCCGTTATTGCCAATGGATTTACAGTCTCGGCTGCGGGTGTCGTTTTTGCCGGAATTCTGACCGTTAACCAATTGATCAACAATGAACCGCTTGGCTTAGAGCAGAACAGTTACATTGTGGCTTCGGGATTCGTGGTAGCTGGCCTACTTATCGCGCGAATGGGCTATAAAACCTATAAATTGGATGAAAAGCACTACTTCGATGTCATTGACTTCACAAGGTTCGCGGAACCTCCTTAGAATACTATCTTTGTGCCTTCAAAACCCACATCTATGAAATTGCTCGAAGGAAAAACAGCGTTGATCACGGGAGCTTCTCGTGGAATTGGAAATGGAATTGCCCACGCGTACGCGAGGCACGGTTGCAACGTCGCTTTTACCTATTTAAGCTCCGTTGAAGCAGGCGAGGCTCTTGCAGCGGATCTATCTAAATACGGTGTTCAAGCCAAAGGTTACCGTTCCGATGCGTCTCAATTTGATCAAGCCGAGGAGTTGGTTAAAGATATGCTCGAGGACTTTGGAACCATCGATATTCTGATCAACAACGCGGGAATTACCAAAGACGGATTGTTGATGCGTATGAGCGAGGAGGACTTTGATCGCGTGATTGAAGTGAATTTGAAGTCCGTATTCAATTTAACAAAGGCGGTTCAGCGCACGATGCTCAAGGCGAGAAGTGGTTCAATCATTAATATGAGCTCCGTTGTAGGAGTTAAGGGAAATGCAGGTCAGGCCAACTACGCCGCATCTAAAGCTGGGATTATCGGCTTTAGCAAATCTGTTGCCTTAGAACTAGGATCGCGAAGTATTCGTTGTAACGTCATTGCTCCGGGATTCATTGAAACAGAAATGACCTCGAAATTGGACGAGGCTACCGTTCAAGGATGGAGAGACGCCATTCCATTGAAGCGTGGTGGAACGCCGGAAGATATCGCAAATGCCTGTGTCTACCTGGGATCTGATTTGAGTACCTATGTGACCGGTCAAGTGCTCAACGTAGATGGTGGTATGTTGACGTAATAATGACCCCAAAAACGGGTTGAAGCTATATGCAATTAACGCTTGGCGCCCCAGCGGTTGCCGTACTTGCTTGTATTGGATTAGGTGTGGTCTATGCCACACTTTTGTATTTCCGCGATCGTCGGTTTAAAGAAGTCGCCGCACCAGTGCGCTACTTGATGGCCGGATTACGGGGTCTATTCGTTGCGGTCTTGGCCTTTTTTCTTTTAGAGCCTTTCTTGCGATTCACGGAAGTGACCAAGGAAACGCCATTGATTTTGATTGCACAGGACGTTTCTCGGAGTATTGAGGAAGGGGATGCCAGGTTCGACTACACGACTCATCTAGATCGGCTTGAGGGCTTGTCGTCTTCCCTTGAAGGGGACTACGAAGTTCGGTTCTACAGTTTTGGGACCCAAGCAACAGAAGGACTCCAGGACAGTTTGAATGAGCCCCTTACGGATTACAGTGCACTACTGAGAGAGTGGATAGATCGGTACACGCATCGAAACGTAGGGGCCCTGATTATCGCTACGGATGGTCGGTTCAACCGAGGATCGGACCCGAGATACCGAAACAGAAGTTTCGATGCACCTACCTTCACCATTGCTTTAGGAGATACCGCGCAACGGCGTGATGCTTTCTTTGCCGAGGTGCGTCACAACGATCTCGCATTCTTGGGAAATCGATTTCCGATTCAAGCCGTTTTACGCGCCAATGCTCTTAATGCTCGCTCGCTAACCGTTCGGCTTTTAAGCGGGGATCGTGTTTTAGAAGAACGAACCATTACCCCAGATCAAAACCGGTATACAGAAACACTGGATTTTGAACTCTCCGCTGATCGCATCGGGCTGCGTCGTTATACCTTGAGCATTGAAGCGGCCGAAGGAGAGCAGAATACAGGAAACAACCGCAGCGAGTTTTACATTGAGGTCATCGATTCCCGCCAACAGATTTTACTTTTGGCCTCTGCGGCTCACCCTGATTTAGCGGCTCTGCGGTCTGCGCTTGAACAGAACGAGCGCTATGAAGTGCGCCAAGCGTTCATTGGCGCGCAAACCATTGACATTGACGAATTCAACCTGTTGGTCCTGCACCGTCCGGACTTCAAGGGAAATGAGGCTTTATGGAGTCGAATTCAGCAGAGCGAAATTCCCGTTTGGACCTTTACGGGTGCTCAGGTAAACGGAAAGCCCTTGGCCTCATGGCAGCCGCTTATTTCTATTGCGCAGCAAGGAGATGAGCAGGATGAGGTTCTTCCAGAGGTGGTGGATGGATTTGCTTCATTCCAACTCTCAAATGAGACCTACGATTGGTTCCGAAATGTACCTCCTTTGAAGAGTCCCTTTGGCGAGTATCACGTCAATCCGGGTACGGAAGTTCTCTTACAGCAGCGCGTGGGTTCGGTCGCAACAGATCGCCCAATGGTGGCGTATGGGGATCGGAGTGGTCGTCGATGGGCCGCAGTCATGGGAGAGGGGATCTGGCGTTGGCGTATAGCCGATTATCAGGTCAACCAAAGCCACGAGCATTTCGACGATTGGATTCTGCGCAGCGCCCAGTATTTAGCCTCGTCGAGCAACCGAAGTCGATTCCGCGTTTCGGGAGATCGCCTGTTTGATGAAAACCAGAATGTGGCCCTACGGGCCGAAGTGTACAACGCCGCATTCCAACCCATCACCGAGCCTGAGGTGCGCATCGAGCTAACCGACGAGGAGGAAAAGAGCTATGCCTTCACGTTATCACGCAGAAATTCAGATTATGTTCTGAATGCCGGAGTACTTCCGGTAGAGAATTATTCTTGGGAGGCCCGCACGGATTGGAACGGATCATCTTATGTCCAACGCGGTGCCTTTACCGTTCGCGCGTTGGAGTGGGAACAACGAGACTTGCAGGCGGATCACGCCCTTCTACAGCAGTGGGCAGAAGAATCAGGCGGTGTCATGGTGTCGCCATCCGACATAATGGCACTTGAGGAGCTCATTCGGTCCGATGCCTCAGTAAAACCGGTGCTTTACGAGCAAAGCGTACTCGAGGAACTCATCGAACAGAAGGCTCTTTTCTTCATTTTATTGGCTTTGATTGCCTTGGAGTGGTTTTTGCGTAAAAGGAATGGAGGGTATTAACATCGGCCCGTAGGGCCAAACCCTTATCTTTATTAACCGCACATTTAAATCACTGCAATCATATGGACCCAAGACTCAGAAGCTTAGTTATTGTTGTCGGGATTGGCGTGTTTGCCCTCGTCCTCCTGTGGTCGAGCATCACGGTGACCATCAATCCTGGAGAAAAAGGCGTCTTATTCCGCCGTTTCGCCGGAGGACTCGACAAGGAGAATGTATTTGAACAAGGATTTCACTTCATTGCGCCGTGGAATACCATTTACATCTACAACCTCAAGGTACAGGAAGACAAATCTATCATGCAGGTACTGTCCAAAAACGGTCTGACCATTAAGGCCGAGATCAGTTACCGCTACAATCCAGATCCTGCGAAAATTGGATACCTCCACGATGAGGTCGGTAAGAACTATCTGGAGACCATTATTATTCCAGAAATCCGATCTGCGACCCGTGAGGTGATCGGGGAATACTTGCCCGAAGAACTTTACAGCACCAAGCGCGAGGCCATTCAGGTGGAGATCTTCAACCGCACCTATGCGGCCATGGAGAAGAAGAACCTGTACCTCGATGCTGTTTTGATTCGCGAGGTAGAGCTTCCGCCAAAACTCCAACAGGCCATCGAGCGTAAATTGGAGCAGGAGCAGGCTGCACTCGAGTACGAGTTTAAGTTGGAGCGGGCTAAGAAAGAAGCCGAGCGTTTGCGCATTGAAGCGCAGGGTAAGGCCGATGCGAACGTTATCTTGAACCGCTCGTTGACAGAGAATATCCTGCGAGAAAAAGGAACTGAAGCAACGGTTCAGCTTTCCGCCTCACCGAACGCTAAAGTTGTTGTGGTGGGAAGTGGTGAAGATGGACTTCCGCTGATCCTGGGGAATAATTAATTCATCAGGCTCAAAGTGAGCATCAGTGCGTTGATCGCCAGCAGAAGCAGGTTGATCAGCGTGAGGTTCACGGCCCATTCGTTTCGATCTTTGAAGAAGAGCGTTAGCAGGGCTACTCCAAAGAGCAGACTGAAGAACTTGAATCCGGCCTCTACGGCCGGATTTTTTGTTCGGATAAGTTGATTCTCTCGAATGATGTCGATGCCGAGGGTCATGCCGTAAACCGGGCTTTGTTTCAAACTGATTTGATCACCCCGCTGAATCTCCGCGACCAGCTCATAGTAAATCCGGTGTTCTTCTTTGTCCGTGATGATGGTAAAGTATTCTCGATCGGCTGGATCCTGTGAAACGGGGAAGAGGTAGAACTTCTCCATGACCACTTCAACTGGTCCTGTGCGCGTCATGGCATAATCTGCAAAGAAACTGACCGCAAGCAAGAGACTTCCAAGGGAAACAATGAGCGCGTAGGTCTTGAATTTCTTGAAGTAGGCGTTGTCCTCTTGCATCCGCCGGATGTGCTTCATCCAGGCGCGCTGACGGTTGAGTTCGTAGTTTCGATTCCGCTCTGCTTCCGTTTTGTAGCGTTGCTGCGGATTGGCTTTGGTCTTTTGAAACTGTTCAAAGCCGGAGCTCCCGTTCGCCTTTTTGGTACGGACATACTTGAGCCCTCGATCGTAGTGGGCTCTTCGTTTCTCGTCGGACAGCGTATTATAGGCCTTTTTAATGGCAATAAACTGCTCGTGGGCCTTGGCCGAAGGGTTTCGGTCAGGGTGGTATTTCTTTGCGAGTGTCCGGTACTGCTGCTTGATTTCGTCTTGGCTGCAGTTCTCTTGGACCTTAAGTATATCGTAGTACGTTCTCACCGTGCTTTAGGGCGACACCAGCTCCATGAGCTGGGCACAGAACAAGGCGCCGTAGGTTCCCAAGGCGTATCCCAAAACGGCCAACAGTACACCGACGGGCGCCAAAGAAGGGTGAAAGGCCGCAGCCACTACGGGTGCACTTGCTGCACCGCCAATGTTTGCTTTACTTCCAACGGCCAAGAAGAAATAAGGAGCCCGGATTAACTTAGCAACGAGGAACAATAGGGCCACGTGAAAGGCCATCCAAATAAGTCCAACCGCCAAGAGTCCAGGGTTGTCGAAAATCTTCAGGATATCCATCTTCATACCAATCGTCGCCACCAACACATAGATGAATACGCTTCCGAATTTTGAAGCTCCCGCTCCTTCAAGTTTCCTTGCTTTAGTAAACGACAGGGCCAAACCTATTGTTGTGGCCAGAACGACCAGCCAAAAGAATCCTGAGTTCAAAACTGACTTGGCCAAGGCGGGAACACTCGTCGTAATGAAGCCCGTAATCAAACCGCTTCCCCAGTGAGACATGGCTGTGGCCAAAAAGCCAACACCCAAAATGATCATGAAGTCCTTAAGAGTTGGCATCTTGGCAATGCTGTTGGAATAAGCCTCCACTTTGTTCTTCAATTCCTCAATGGCGGAGCTATCTGCTTTGAGCCATTTGTCGATCTGTACTTGCTTGCCCACTCCGTAAAGCAAGAAAGCCATCCAAATATTGGCGACGATGATATCCACGAGCACCATGGCTCCGTACTTCTCGGGATTGTACTGATAGATTTCGAGCATAGCCGCTTGATTGGCTCCACCGCCAATCCAACTTCCAGCAAGTGTCGAAAGCCCTCTCCAGACGGCATCTGGTCCTGCGCCTCCTACAACCTCTGGTGAGACCATGCTCACAATCCAAACTGCAAAGGGACCTCCAAGGACAATACCAACCGTCGCGGTAAAGAACATTATCAGACTCTTAGGGCCGAGGTTGACGATCCCCTTGAAGTCAATGCTCAGCGTCATGAGAATCAATGCCGTTGGAAGCAAGTAGTTCTTGGCCATGGTATATAGGCCGCTGATTTCCGTGCTGATGATGTTGAAGGAGTTCAACAAGGCGGGAATCATGTAACACATCAAAAGAGGAGGGAAGAAGGTGTAGAATTTCTTCCAGCCTTTACCCTTGAGTTCCGCGGTGTAAAAGACAAGGCCAAGGGCGGCCATCAAGAGACCAAAGACAATGGCGTCGTTACTGAATAGGGGTAAGTTTTCGGCTACTTCGGCTTCCATTAGGTTCAAATTTCCGCCTAAAATAGGGAAAAGTATGGGCGCTTAGACTTCGGCGTCCATGAGGTCTGTAACCACATGGTAACGCGGGTCGTCAATGGCGGTTTCAATCACGGATCCATCAAAAAGAGGACTGGCTTTCCGCAGCAATACTTGACACTCAGGGCTCAAGTGCGTCAAATGGATCTTTTTGCCCTGAGCACGATATTTATTGACCAAGTTCCAGATGGCTTCGATTCCCGAATGATCGCTGACACGCGATTCCATAAAATCAATTTCGACCTGCTCTGGATCTTCAGATACCGTGAACTTGCTGTTGAAGGATTGGATGGAGCCGAAGAATAGGGGCCCCCAAATCTCGTAAACCTTGGTCCCATCTGATTTCATGCGCTTGCGCGCACGAATTTTAGTCGCATTTTGCCAAGCAAAGACTAAAGCGCTCATGACCACACCGGTTAAAACGGCAATGGCTAGATCTTGCCAGACGGTAATGGCCGAAACCGCGATTAAAATCAAAGCATCAGCCAATGGGATTTTATTGAGAATGCGGAAGCTACTCCAGGCAAAGGTGCCAATGACCACCATGAACATCACGCCCACTAGCGCGGCAATGGGAATCTGCTCAATCAATCCCGACCCGAATAAAATGAAGGACAAAAGCCCGATGGCTGCTACCACGCCTGATAGACGTCCGCGGCCCCCGGAATTGACATTGATGAGCGATTGACCGATCATAGCACATCCTCCCATTCCTCCGAAGAGTCCATTGAGCAGGTTGGCTGAACCTTGAGCGACGCATTCGCGATTTCCCGACCCACGTGTTTCAGTAAGATCATCGATGAGGTTCAGGGTCATCAAGGATTCAATTAGCCCTACGGCGGCCAAGATGAAGGCCGTAGAGAGGATCAATCCCCAATGTCCGTTCATGGTTTCGAAAAGCCCAAAAATTTGAATTTGAAAAGTAGGAAGTCCCCCTTTTAGGCCTTCACCTCCGCCTTCACGAATGAACGAACCAACAGTGGGTACATCCATTCCGGATACAATAGCGATTCCCGCCACCACTATAATCCCCACTAACGCAGAGGGAACCGCCTTGGTTACCTTGGGCAATAACCACATAATGAGCATGGTGACCGCAACCAGAGCCATCATCGTGTAGAGTGGCGTACCTTCCAGCCACCGTGTCTCGCCATCCGTTGTGGTCTTGAACAGATTGAGCTGCGAAAGGAAGATAACGATGGCCAAACCATTTACAAATCCCATCATTACAGGATGAGGGATGAGGCGGACGAATTTCCCGAGTCGAAAGAAACCAGCAGACATTTGAATCAGTCCTACAATCAGCAGCGTAATGAAGAGCCACTGTAGACCGAGGTTTTCAACGGGTTGAGCCAATTCCATTCCTACGGCGTTTCCCTTTTGAATCATGTGGACCATAACCACGGCCATAGCGCCCGTAGCGCCTGAAATCATACCTGGACGGCCTCCGAACAGTGCGGTGATTAATCCCATCATAAAGGCACCGTACAATCCCACGAGCGGATCCACGCCAGCGACAAAGGCGAAGGCAACCGCCTCTGGAACGAGCGCTAGGGCAACAGTAAGTCCAGAGAGTATATCGGATTTAGGATCGAATGTAAAGCTGTGGAAGAATTTCGACATGATCTTGGGTTTGGCTTTGAAGCCGGCAAAGGTACCAAAAAAAGAAGCCCCGATCAGTGTCGAGGCTTCTTCAAATAAGTTGATTTCGAGCTTATTCCGTCTCCAATAGGGGGATCTCCAAGGCCAATTGAGCGTCGACTAAAGTTTCAATTTTGCTTTCGGCTTGAAAGAAGGTCACCACCTTACCGGCGGGCAATTCTTTCTTGAACTTAGCATACCAAGATTTCTTCAGCTTGTGCAAGTCCTCACGGTAACGCATACTACTTTGCCACAATTCATCAGCTTTCTCGTCTGTCATGGTTTCGTAGTTGTCCGCGAAATCGCGAATAATAGCGATGCGCTCATTGTGCACCTTATAAAGCGCGTTCTGATAGTCGTTGTACATCTCCCAGAAGACCGCAGACTCCACTTCGGTGAGCACCATGATTTCGGCTATGGCCGCTTTTTTCTCGACGCTCAGCACTTCGCGCGTCATTTCCAAGTAGTCGTTTGAGTTTTGCGCCCACCCTGCCGTGGAGGCAGTCAAGACCATCAAAAATGTAAATAGCTTCTTCATTTCAATTATAATTTCGCGATTGAGCTTCGAATTTAAGCACTTTTATTGAAGCTGTTTGAAGAGGAGAGAATACTTTTCCGTTGCGTATCTTGAGCATCCAAATTAGCACATCATGAAAAGACTCCTTTTGATTTTAGTGATCGCCTTCACGGGCGGATGGTCCAGCTCCTTCGCAAAAGAAGGCATGTGGATACCGCTACTTCTGGAACAGCTCAACGAGAAGGAAATGAAAGACCTCGGAATGACTATTTCTGCAGAGGATATTTACAGCGTAAATCAGGGAAGTCTTAAAGATGCGGTGGTCCACTTCGGTGGATTCTGTACTGGAGAAGTCATCAGTGATCAAGGTTTGGTGTTGACGAACCACCACTGTGGATACGGCGCTATACAAAGCCACACAACACTGGAAAACAACTATTTGCGCGATGGGTTTTGGGCGATGAATCGCTCAGAGGAACTGCCAAACGACGGATTGTTTGTCCGATTCATCAAACGCATTGACGATGTCAGTGAACTGGTCCTCTACGAGGTAAATGAAGAGATGTCTCAAGCTGATCGAGCTAAAAAGATTAAGGAAAATGTAAATGCCTTGGTGGCGAAAATGGAGGAAGAAACCGGATTCGATGCTATGATTCGTCCCTTTTACGCGGGCAATCAATACTTCCTTTTTCTGACGCAAACCTATAGTGATGTTCGTTTAGTCGGAGCACCACCATCGAGCATCGGGAAGTACGGTCGAGACACCGACAACTGGATGTGGCCTCGGCACACGGGAGATTTTTCCATGTTCCGAATCTACTCGGATGTCGACAATCAACCTGCGGATTATGCTGAGACTAATGTTCCTTATAACCCGAAGCATCACTTGCCTGTATCTCTTTCCGGAGTGCAGCCCGATGATTTCACTATGGTTTTTGGTTTTCCAGGATCAACGGATGAGTACATGCCAGCAGTCGAATTGGAAATGATGGTCGTCAAATGGGATCCGGCGAAAATTGAATTGCGTGAAAAAGCCATCAATATCATGGTTGAAGCCATGAAAGCAGACGAGCAAGTCAATGTACAGTATGCCAGTACTCAAGCCGGATTAGCCAATAGTTGGAAGAAATGGATTGGTATAGGGCAGGGAATTGAATTCACCAAGGCTGTTGAAGCGAAAAGAGAACGCGAAGAACGTTTCCAAGAGTTGGTCAGCAACAATCGTCGATTCGATGCACGGTATATGACTTTACTTCCGAATTACGAAAAACTCTTCGGGGAATGGAGTCCTTATGTGGAAGCTCGGGATCTTTATTTGGAGACCTGTTTTAGAGCTGTAGGAAGCATGTACTTTATGTATCAAATGCGAGGGCTCCCCGAGAAGTTAGAGGGAGCGGCAGCCGATACGGCCCTTATGGAAGCAGCTGCACAAAGCTCTGGTCATTTCAAGGATTACAATGAAGCATTGGAGCGCCGACTATTTGTCGAAATGATGCAACACTACGTAGATCATGTTTCCCCTGAATTGAGAAGTCCATTACTGGACGAATGGTCTATGGATCGCGCCGGAGAGCTATTTGAGGCATCGAACTTCACCAGTGCGGAACGATTCATTGCCTTCACGTCACTAAGTCCCAAAAAAGCCAAAAAAGCCCTTGCAAAGGACGAGCTCTTTAATCTGTCTGGCGCTCTGCTCGACTATTACCGCAACAACCTTGCTGGACCTTATGGTACTATTCGTGCTCAAATTGACAGTATGGACCGTATCTATATGAAGGCACAAATGGAAGTCTTCCCCCGAGACCGCTTCTATCCAGATGCCAACAGCACCTTGAGGTTGAGCTATGGAAAGGTAGAAGGTTTTGCTCCTCGAGATGCCGTCACCTACAATCACATCACAACTTTAGAGGGTGTGGTCGCCAAGTATGTTCCTGGAGATTACGAATTTGACTTGCCTTCGCGTTTGCTGGAGTTGGAAGCTTCAAAAGAGTACGGGGACTACGCGAACGAAGAAGGGGAGTTGCCTGTGTGTTTTATCGCGAGTAATCACACTAGCGGCGGAAACTCAGGATCACCGGCCATAAATGGACGAGGAGAACTTATCGGGCTTAATTTCGATCGCGTTTGGGAGGGAACCATGAGCGATTACAACTTCGATGAGCGCATTTGCCGCAACATCATGGTGGACATTCGCTATGTTCTTTTCATCGTGGATAAGTTCGCCGAAGCGGGACACTTGGTTGAAGAAATGGATCTGGTTTATGCACCTGAAGAAGTTGCCCCAGCCGAAGACGTTCAACCTGAGGTTATTCTGGATTAAACAAGTTGTTAAAATGGCATCAATTTTTTTAGGAAATCGATAAAGTCCTATATTTAGCCCCTATGAATATTCGTGCACATCAGCATCATCATCACATCCATCGCGTGAGCGACCGGAAGTGCTGAGGTATGTGCAGGGATTACATTAACCTACTCATCATATTCATCACCCGTCTGGTCGCCAGATGGGTGTTGTTTTTTTAGAACTACTTGAATACTCTTCTGGCGATTGGCATTATAAGCGACAATGTCAACACTAAGAATCGCCATTCAAAAATCAGGACGTCCTTACGAAGAGTCCGTCGACCTGCTTAAGGCGGCAGGTCTGAAGATCGATAACGGTCGTCAACAACTCAAAGCCGAGGTCCGGGGTTTTCCGGCGGAGATCTTCTTTTTGCGCAACTCGGATATCCCCCAGTATTTGGAGGATGGAGTGGCCGATATCGGAATCATTGGAAGCAATCCACTAGAGGAGTATCAGAATCCGCTGGATTCCATTGAGTCCCTCGGATTCTCTAAATGCAGGGTTTCATTGGCCGTGCCTCGGGAGTCCTCGGATCAATCGGTTCAGGACCTTGCGGGTAAGAGGATTGCCACGAGTTACCGGAATACGCTTCGTCGATTCCTCGAGAACCAAGGCGTGTCGGCAGATATTCACAACATCAGTGGGAGCGTCGAGATTGCACCGAACATTGGTGTGGCGGACGCAATTTGCCCAGAATCACGGGGTCGCTATGGACTTACCGGCTGGACCATCAGAGGTCATGGTGGTCGGGGATGCTAGTGTTGATCCCACCTACGCCGCTTCAGATTTGCTGGCTCAAGCCGAACATGGTCCAGATAGTCAAGTAGTATTGCTCAGCACGGATCTGAACTGGATGAAGACGGTCGAAGAAGCGTATAGTGCTGCTGGAATATGGTGCGGGTAATGCCAGGAGCGCGGGCTTTGCCTTGGAGCGCTTGGGGGTCGCCTATTCGGTAGAATCGAACCCGGTGGATGATGCAGACGGCTCTATTCTGCCTGGGGTTGGTGCTGCGCCATCGGCCCGCAGGGCCTTAGAAAAAAATGGTTGGTGGTCATGGCGGGAAGAAACCCGGCGAGGCCGGCGCTCGGGTGATTCAAAACTATGTAGATCTATGTTTCGGATAATTCCAGCGATTGATTTAATCGGGGGTAGGGGAGTGCGCCTCGAGCAGGGCGACTTTTCCAAGGAAACCGTATATGCTCTGAACCCTGTTGAGCAAGCTCTGAAATTTGAGCGCATGGGTCTGCGCGATCTTCACTTAGTAGATCTGGACGGAGTGCGTTCCAAAAGGCTCGAGCATCAAGATATTTTGCGCTCCGTTTCGGAAGCGACCTCCTTGCACTTGGATTATGGAGGAGGGGTTCGGAATGAGGAGGATATAGAGCTCTTACTTTCCCTTGGTGCATCAAAAGTGGTGCTGGGAAGCGCAGCAGCTCGCCATTCTGAATGGTTTGTGAAATCACTTGAACTGATAGGTTCTAAAAATCTGGTTTTCAGTTGTTATATACGGAATAAAAAACTCTAGCTGTCAGGATGGCAGTTCTCTTTTTCAGGTGATTTTTGGTCTCTTTTGGATTAATTCTCGTCGGCAGGACTCGAGGAGGTTCAGTGCACTGACATCGATCGAGATGGCATGTTGAACGGGCTGGACGTTGAGCTTTATGAAGAGGCCACTCGGCGTTTTCCACAACTCAATTGGATTGCCTCCTTTTGCGCTATGGGGCGGACAAGATTTGCGTTAACTCGGCGGCCCTTGCCCGATCACAGCTCATCGCCGAGCTAGCCGATGCTTTTGGACAGCAATGCGGGGTCTTGGCGATAGACGCCACCTTAGAAGAGGGGGCCTGGCGCGTTTATAGCCATGGAGGAAAGCGTCGTACGGAGCGCAAACTCATGGCATGGGCAAAGGAGGCCGAATCACTGGGTGCGGGCGAGATTCTTTTTACCAGTATGGATCACGATGGTACCAAGGATGGTTTCGCCCTGGAGGGTCTTAAAGCCCTCCGTGCAGCCACTTCAATTCCCGTCATTGCTTCCGGTGGGGCGGGTGAAATAGCCCACTTTACTGAGGTTTTCAAAGAAACCGATGTGGAGGCCGCCTTGGCTGCAAGCGTTTTTCACTTTGGCGAAATCGAGATAACTGAATTAAAACAGGCCCTACGGGCCGATGAAATCCCTGTGCGATAATGTATCAAAAGAACATAGATTGGCAAAAAATGGACGGCTTGGTCCCGGCTATAGTCTAGGATCAGAAGACAAAATCAGTTCTGATGTTGGGGTATATGAGCCCTGAATCCTGGTTTCAGACCCTTAAAGACGGTTTTATGACCTTTTGGAGTAGATCCAAGCAACGTCGTTGGAAAAAGGGAGAAACGAGCGGGAACACGCTGAAACTAGTGGATTGGAAGCTGGATTGCGATGGGGACACGCTCTTATTGTCTGTACAGCCCCAAGGGCTCGTATGCCACACCGGTGACCGTACGTGTTTTGGTAACAATCACGGACGATTCTTGGACGAGTTGGAGCGTCGTCACCGCTCTTGATTACTTCCAGTTGACTCGAATGTAGGACCGTTTCTTTTGGACCACATCGGGCACACTCTCCAAGAAATCATCACGCATTGCTGCGAGTAGATGCTCTTTGGTAAAGCCTTGATGGGTAACGAAACTGACTTCGCGTACCGGTTGTGGATCATTGAAGGGGATTACATGAGCACTTTCAAAGCCACTACGAGCCGATAGCTCTGGAATCAGTGTAAAGCCGCCATTCTGGTCCACGAGCTGCTTTAGCGTTTCGATAGACCCGCTTTCAT
>CBFIEH010000010.1:0-83850 GCA_965661605.1 Flavobacteriales bacterium
TCCTGATTTGCCGACCAGCGCGATTGCTGTAGACCCGGATTATCCGCAGGTGATTTACGTGGGGAACGACCTTGGGATTTATGTCAGTGAGGATTATGGGGCGACGTGGAATCCATTTGATTTGGGACTGCCGGAAGCCATCATCGCCATGGACCTAATTGTCAGCGAACCGAACCGGAAATTGCGCTTGGCCACCCATGGAAACGGAGCCTATCAGCGAGATATGTTGATTCCGTCGAATATTGGCTTGGAGGAAGACATCGCGCCTCAGGCGCTGGCTTTTCCGAATCCATTCACAGATCGCTTGACGGTCGAGGTGCCTAGCGGCACGATGATACACGTCTACGACCTTCAGGGCCGCTTGATATACGAGGGCCAGAATCCGGTCTTGGACGCCTCGGAATGGCCTTCGGGGACCTACATCGTGGTTGCCGGAACAGAACGAGTTACCGTGGTCAAGGCAAATAATTAACAATTCACCCAACCACTGTTGATAAAGGAGCGTACTTACTATAAATCATGGCTCCTTTGTCCAAGAACTGCCATGAGCCATCGCCCGGCACAGCGGTGGTCGGAATCCCAGCAAACGACCGGCTGCTGCGAGGTTTAACGTTCTTGAAGAAGCTGATTTTTCAGTAGATTGGGATTAGGTTTGGAAAGACGAGTCACCCGGTCGGTGGCTCGTCCTTTCTTTGGACAATGGAAATTGATAGTGAACTCATAGAAAAGTGCATTGAGCGCAACCAACGCGCCCAATACACCCTGTACCGGAAATACTACGGCATTCTCATGGGTACCTGCTTTCGCTATGCCGACCAGAAAACCGACGCTGAATCCTTACTGAATCTCGCTTTCTGCAAGATTCTGATGAACCTAGAAAAGTATAAGCCCGAAGTGCCTTTTGAGGCCTGGATTCGTCGCATTACGATCAACACGATTATCGACGAGTTCCGGAAGCAAAAGAAGTACTCGGAAACACACACCTATCCGGATGAATATCTTCCGGACGGGCATGTAGATATGAATATGGCTGACGCCCATTTTCAGGCTGAGGAATTGAAAAAGTTGATTTTACGCTTACCGCCCGTTTCGCAAAAAGTCTTCAACCTCTATGTCATTGACGGGTATAAGCATGCAGAAATCAGCGAAATGCTCAAGATTTCTGAAGGAACCAGTAAGTGGCATGTGTCCCATGCCCGAAAGCTGTTGAGAACCATGATACAAGAAGAGTTAAAAGATATTCGCATTGACTGATAAGGAACTCGATAAACTGTTTCGGGAGAAGTTCGAGGAGAAGGACTTCGCGTTCCGAGAATCATCCTGGGAGAATGCCCAGAAGGTGATCGAGCAGGCAGATCCTGCCGCGGTCGATGATCTGATGCGCCGCAAATTTGCCGCGCAGCGTTTTGCGTTCAAAGAATCTTCCTGGACCGCTGCGAAGGCTCTCGTGGATTCCATGTACCGAGGCCTACTGATTCGTCAATGGACGACCCGAGCTGCAGTCTTTATGGGAGTGCTGGGCGCCTTAGTAATTTCAGAGCCCGTATGGAATACCTCGGATGGAAACGGCATTGATGTATACGGACGTCCGGCCTTTGCTGAACTAGCTGCCGTTGAATCGGATAATCCAGCTCCACAGGAAACAGTACAAGAGCCCTTGGGGACCGCCAGCGGAATAAATGAGCATAATGAGTCCTCGCAAGGGGCCTCCGCAACGTTAGCTGATGAACGATTGGCTTCTGTCGAGACCTCTGCATCCGAGAAGAACCCTTCACCTTCCAAAGTTGCACTTGCTGGAGCGAGTAGTGGCGAGGGCGGAACAAATACGCCCTCAAGCCTCGGAGTTTCCGATGAGGCTGCGGACGATCAGAATGGAGTAATGCTCCCAGTAGCTGCGGAAGTGGAATCTCCAAGAAGGGATGAGGTTTCGGAGCAGAATGCGGTGGTCGCAGGTGGCGAATCCGAAGAAGGTCAACAATCCGCCGAGACCGGTATCGAGGAAGAGGAAACTTCCATGATCGAAGACGCCGCCGCCGCCCAAGGTCAGGCGCCAGCTCCTCGTCCATCGGCTCCAGGAATGTTTAACCCAATCAGTGGCAAGTCGAGCTACTTTGGCTTGGCCTTTGGAGCGCGTTTCTATGAAGACTTTGCCAGTACCGAAACCGGGGCTATTCAATTCGCTCCTACGGTCGGTCTGCGCTATGCCTATATGTTCCACCCCAAGCTTTCGGCGAATATTGGTGGGTTTTATGCCTACCGTCGCTCCACCCACAGCGCTCATCAGTTCTCTGGGGCTTCTTACAGTTTCGGAGCGCACAATCAAACCGTTTCCTTGGTTTCTACTGAAATGCATCAACTGGAAGTACCTCTTTACCTTCGCTATCAAGTGGCCCGCGGACACCACATCAATTTCGGTGGATATGTCAATGCTACCTTAGCGACGAAGAACGAGTCGGTTTCTACGACAACCGCACCGTACAACGCGGACGTTTTGGTTGAGTCCGATGAGTGGGGTCATATGCCGGGAATGCGTGAGATGGGGTATGGACTGATGTTGGGCTACGACTATCGAATCAACGAGAACTGGCAAATTGGCTTCCGCGGACAATGGGGTCTTGTGGATTGGAGTGAC
Organism: Flavobacteriales bacterium; assembly: GCA_965661605.1. Taxonomy (GTDB): domain Bacteria; phylum Bacteroidota; class Bacteroidia; order Flavobacteriales; family ECT2AJA-044; genus ECT2AJA-044. The sequence goes on from CBFIEH010000010.1 coordinate 2,633, forward strand.
GATGCCGTCTTTACCGACAGTCCTTACGACCGCAACAAAGAAATCAAAGTACTCTTGGAGTACCGCTTAAACGACTGAGATGAAGCGCATCTTTCTGATGTTCATATTCGCCTTTAGCGCCTTGTCCTGTCAAAAGGAACTCGATATTCCCACGTGGAATCAAGAACCCGTTTTTTTCTTTGAAGGATTCATTGACGGTATGAATCACACCTTTGCTGCCGGGGTTCAAGACTACTACATGCATTCTGGGTACACCGATACAGCATCCTTGCCAAGGGAGTATTTCGGGCTGCTGACCCGGGAGGGCTGCGCTGAATGCCCCGAGCAAGTCAATGTTCGGTTGCGCAATCACGTCGTTGGTGAACTCTTCAACCCGGACTCCTCCTTCCAAGTGGGCCCACATCCGTTTCTAGAGCCTTACAGTCCTGTTCAGGTGAACTCTAAAACCTATCAGTTTGATGCCATGCTGGATTCGGCGGAAGGACAACCCACAACGATTTACTGGGATTTCGGCGACGGGACCACAAGTGACCAACCGAGTCCAGTGCATACCTATGATTTGCTTTCAGCACCGACCATTGCGACCTGCAGTTTATACGTCCTCTATTCCAGTGGATGTTTCGATTCGTCATACCAGAACATAAAACTCGGCTCCTCCTGCTATGCATCATTTGAGGCCGATGTTTCAGGTTATTCCGTGAGCTTTACGAGTCAAACACAGAGTTCAGGCATCAGTTATTCTTGGGATTTTGGGGACGGATCCAACTCCAATGAGTCTAACCCGGTGCATCAATATCAGAGCGGTGGAGTATACAGCGTCAAACTGACCATCTCGGATCAAGGTTCTGGCTGCGAGTCCATCTACCGAAAGACCATTGCCGTTGCCGTACAACCGTGCTTGGTGAATTGTCATTACGAGCCCGTAGAAGTTCAGGGCAACAATGACTGGGTTCAGAAAAAGCATATGGCGATTGACTTCCGCGATGCCAGCGGGGTGCTTTGGAGCTCTGAGTACAGCTATCAGCCGGACTCCAGCTTCATTAATTTGACGCAAGCAGAGCAATACCTGATCAACGAAAACGGCAACCCGACCTACCACGTGAATGGTGAAGTAAACTGCCTGCTTTTCCATCCAGATCTTTCAGACACCCTCGTTCTGAGCGGCGGCACCTTCTCCGTTGCCTTTGGTTATTAAGCCTTGGGCCTGCGGCCCGATGAACTTTTTTCAACTTTTTTTGCTCTCTTGCTAACCCCCAACCAAAACCCGGCGTACTCCCAATAAATTAATTGCATCATGAAAAGACTCTTTCTCTCTTTTGTCACCTTGTTCGCGGTACTTGTAGCACAAGCGCAAGGTTCTTTTACGGTGAGCGGATCGGTCACGGACCTCAACGGAGGTGCCTTGGCCAACGAGCCCGTGGTCATTATTGACTCTTTATCTACTCCCCCAGTCTTTGCTGTTGCCCTTTCGGATGCTTCCGGAAATTACAGCGCCAGTCTTCAAGGCTCTTTCCAAGCAGTTGTGGCAGCAGTACAAGACTGTAACGGACAGGCCTACACCCAAAACGTACTCTTTAACGGAGGAACAACGGGTACGGCCAATTTCTCCATCCCTTGTGGTAGTGGAGGTGTTATTGGATTCCCCGGCGGCGGTGGAAGCGGTGGTGGAAACCCTGGCGGCGGTGGTACCGGCGGTGGCGGTGGAACACCTGGTGGAACCCTCTGTGACGCCTTTTGGGTGCCGATTCCAGATACAGCCGGTGGAGTACTCTTTTTCCACTTAGGTCTCGACTCTACTCTGACCTATGCTTGGGATTTCGGTGACGGAACAACCTCAGCTGATGTTGTGCCCAGCCACACCTATGCAGCCAATGGCGTGTACAACGTTTGCTTGACCATTTCTGATGGGGCTGGATGTACCGACACCTTCTGCGACAGCGTTGCCTTCCCATTGAACCAGTTCCCTGGTGGCGGTGGCGGCACCGGCGGTGGCCCTGGTGGCGGAGGCGGATTCCCAGGAGGGGGCGGTAACTACCCCTTTGGATGTTTCGCCGACTTCTTTGCCTTTGGTGACACTACCCTAGACATGAACTTCATCTCTTTTGTCGGAGACTCCTCATTGACCTACGCATGGGACTTCGGAGATGGAAACACGTCAAATGTGATGGATCCGATGCACACGTATGCAGCGGCAGGAACCTACAATGTATGTTTGATCGTCAGCGATGCGGCCAACAACTGCGCGGACACCCTTTGTCAGCCCGTACAGGTTCCATTCTTTACAGGTCCATGGGGCCCTGGAACAGGAACAGGTGGTCCATGGGGACCAGGAAACGGCCCCGGAACAGGAGGTAACTGGGGGGCTTGCGACGCCTTCTTCTTCCCCTTAACGGATTCGAGCCTGACCGCTGACTTCTTCCCGGTCATGGTGGACAGCAACATGACCTATGCCTGGGATTTCGGAGACGGAAACACCAGCAGCGTTATAAATCCTAGCCACACCTTTGGTTCGGCTGGAGCGTATATTGTCACGCTTACCGTGTCAGGACAAACAGCTTTGGGTAGCTGTACAGCAACCTTTGCTCAAGCAGTAGTGGTGCCCTTTGACAGCACCATTTGTGGTCCTTGGAACCCAGGATACGGATTCCCGGGCGGTGGAAACGGTGGACCAATCATCATCACTCCTCCAGGGGGTGGCGGACCATGGGGTAATCCTTGTTCTGCTATGTTCATGCCTCTTCCAGACACGGTTCCATTGAGCTACTTCTTTGTTCGCTTGCCATTGGATTCTGGTTTGACCTATGCTTGGGACTTCGGTGATGGGAATACTTCTTCAAGCCCACTTCCAAACCACATCTATGCAGGTCCAGGTACTTATGCGGTATGCTTGACGGTAAGTGATGCGGCTGCGGGCTGCACCGATACGTTCTGCGACACCATTACAGTGACCAATGCAACTTGGAGCGGAGGAAGCTTTGGGCCTCAAACCGCATCTTTAGGTGAGTCGAGTATTCAGGAATTGAAGGCTTATCCAAATCCGACGAGCGGAGGCTTGAATGTGAGTTACAGCTCTGTAGAATCATCAGATGTAGCACTGAGATTGATCGATATGACCGGTCGTGTACTCATCGATGAGAACGCATCGGCCCGTGAGGGCCAAAACAATGAGACCCTTGATCTCAGCGGCTTCCCAGCAGGAAGTTATGTCCTGCAAGTCGTTCAAGGTTCGAGTGTGGATTACCTACGGATCGTGAAACAATAAATGATCGTAGCACCGGAATTAATACAGAGGTGTCTCAATGAAGACCGCAAAGCACAGTTCGAGTTATATCGGCTGTGCTTTGCCTTCATGATGCGCATTTGCTTCCGGTACACGAATCAACGTGCCGATGCAGAAGCTTTATTGAACCAGGCGTTTTGTAAAGTGCTCTTCGGCTTAGAGAAGTACGATTCCACCTATCCGTTTGGTGCTTGGTTAAAGCGCATTACCGTAAATACGGCGATCGATGAATACCGAAAAAACGCTCGGCGGATTGAGACCTACCCAGAAGACGTTGTAGAAGAAGAATTCCACGATTTTGACCCGATGAATCAGCAATTCGGCGCGGAAGAGTTGATGCACATGGTGCGCGAATTGCCGGAACAAAGTCGAGAAATCTTCAACCTGTATGCGATTGACGGGTATATGCACAAGGAAATTAGTGAAATGTTGGGCGTGAGTATTAGCGCGAGTAAATGGCATGTGGCCAATGCGCGAAAATTACTGAAGACCCGAATGGTTGAATACAAAAAAGTAGCCGCTAAGTGAGCGATCAGGAGTTCGATAAACGCTTTGAGGACGCTGCCGGAGAGCAGGACTTCCTTTTTTCCATGAGTTCATGGGAAGAAGCGGAGGCCATGTTGGACCGCAATGATCCTGCACGCGTGGACGCCGCCGTTGCAAGCGCCGCTTCTTCCTTTGAGGTAGGCGAAGCCACTGCAGCTGGCTTCGAGACGGCTATGGGGCAGTATTCAGCCTCGAAAGCTCGTCGCCTCCGTCGCAAAGCCGTGGTCTACTGGTCCGCAGCAGCTGGGGTACTGGCTTTGTTGACCATCGGAGCGGTGAACTGGTTCGAAACTTCAGATAACCTGGAAGACACCCCCATTCCAGCCGTGGAACAGGCTGCTGAAGAAACGACTGCACCGGCCGAATCGGAGCAGGATGAAGCTCCGGCAACCTTTGAATTGGAAGATCCCTCTGGATCGCTGACGGAGACTTCAGTTGAAGAACGCTCGGTGACGGAGCAAGAGAACTCAAACTCAAGAGTGATAGAGGTTACGGCCTCAGGGTCTATTGATGGCTCTGGGACACCCCCTGTGGCCGAGGAAACATTGGGAGCCGAGGGTCAAAGTGATGCTTCCCTTATGGCCGTTGCGCCGGTTGAAAAAGGTGAAGCGGAGTCCGTTGATCGAGCTCTGGCCACAAAAGTGGAGTTAGAAAAATTGGATGTGTCTATGTTTGATGTTTCATGGGTAGGTGCTGGTCCACAAGGTTCTGCTTCGGCTCCGAGCGATTTTGTTTTACCTCCCGGGAAGAAGGGTGTTGGACCAGAAGGAGAGCACGACTGGGCCTTAATTGCGGCCGGGCGTTCTATGCGGCTTGCGGATGTTCCAGACGGTTTCGATATCACCAACTATTCACCTGAATTCGGGTTGCGCTATGCTCGTCGTTTGGATGATCGATTCAGTTGGGAAGCGGAACTCACAGGATATTTGATCGCCGGTACGCAGGGGTCGGTCACCTTCGCCAGAACCGTATACGGTATGGGGGCGGCTACTCAGGTGAGGTACATTAAGGCAGACCAAAGCGTACAATTGGAAATGCCTATTCGGGTGCGCTACCGATTCGCGAACCGACACTTTATGACTTGTGGTTTTGGAGTCACCTACATGCTCCCAACGCAAGTGCAGGTATCGGAAGAATTGCACGAATGGTATGACGTAGAATCACTAGGCGGCTACGAAACCTACGGATACGTGCACGGTATGCGCCGTTGGAATGTGAGCTGGTCCGCTGGCTATCAGTGGCGAATCAGCGACCGTTTAGCTTTGAATACGGCGGTGAACTACTACCTACTGGATCGAGATTTATTGGATTCTGAAGCTCTAGCGCCAGTGCCTTGGCAGGTACGTGTTGGAGTTCATTACAGCTTATTCCGATGAAACATGTAGGTTCCATATTATTCTCCTTATGCCTGCTTTTCTTGGTGGGTTGTGCGGATGAAATTGGGCCATTTAATCCTGGTGATCCTGCTCCAGACCCCATTTTCACTTTTAATGGTGTCATTGACGGTGACTCAGTTCAAATGGTGGCAGGGGATAATGGCTACCGAATGTCCACGAACAAGCTTCAGGACACCCTTGCTCCGAACGGAACTATTTTCCGAGGTGAAATGCATGACCCGGATTGCCCGGGCTGCGAACCAGAGCTTCACGTAAACTTATTCCACAGACCACAAACCCCAGCGGGATCCATTGCTGATTCAACCTTTGCTGCGGGTTTTGTGGTGACCAATCCACCAGCACCAGTGCTGCCCAATACCCGAACCTTGGAGTTCAATTATCAGGGCCAAGTGGGGCCCGGCGGACCGCAGGTATTTTGGGACTTCGGTGATGGAACAGCGGGACAAGGACTGTCTGTCCAACATACCTACGACCTCTCCAACCCACTCGATTCGGCTTTCCCCGTGAGTTGTTCCACCGTTGGAAGCGTACTCTGTACCTATTTCAACCCCGTCAATCCATTCGCCAACTTCATTTTTGAGGTGGATATTACGGTCAATGGGTCGGGTGGAACCTTCAACACCGTGGACGTCGACATATCGCCCATCCTCGGAAATCAAGGGAACCTTCTGGTCGATATGGGAGATGGAACGATCGTCGCCCAAGACTGGAGCTTCAACCACACCTACAGCCAGCCAGGACTGTACTCGATATTTGTGTTGTATACGGCTACGGACCCGGCAAACGCATTTGTCTATTTCCGAGATGTTCACATCGGCCCGCAGGGCCCTTGCTCCGGAGGATTTAACTACAGAGAAATTCCGAATCCGCTACCTCCTGGACCACCGACTCGAGAAGTCACTATCACTTATGATGCGCCGAATGGGGATCGCTACACTAGTGCTCCTTTATTTGGAGGAACAGAGCAGAGCGTGGAGATTACCAACCACACTCCCTACAAGGATAATGAGCACGGAGATTTGGTGTATATCGTGGATCTGGAGTTTGACGGGTGGTTGTACCGCTTGGGTGGACAGGATTCTATTCGGGTTGAAAACGGCGTTTTCCAATGGGGTCTTCCCCACTAAGCCCTGAATCTATGTGATCAGACGAACTCGATGAGGACCTGATTCTTTTCTACAGCATCTCCACGGCTGACTTCGATGGCCTTTACTTCGCCGTCTACAGGAGACTTGATGACGTTTTCCATTTTCATGGCTTCGAGCACCAGTAAGGCGTCGCCTTTGGCAACGGATGCTCCGGCTTCAGCTTCAATTCTCAAAACTAAGCCAGGCATGGGCGCCTTGATTTCATTGACCGCCGCCGCGTCTAAATTGTGGAGTCCGAGTTTTCGGAGCAACTGATCGAATTGGTCCCGAACTTCTACTTCGTACTTGTTTCCATTGATGCGAAGGGTCATGTTCTTAGATTCGAAATCCGCCTCGAGGACTTCGACCCGATAGGATTGATTGTCCCAAAGGACGTGATACCGACCTTCGCCTTCCGAAACTTCGTCCAATTCGAAGGGCTGTCCATTCAACTGACCTTCGTGGGTCGAGTTTTGCTCGAAATCAATCTCGTAGGTACGTTCGTTGACGATGCTCTTAATCATGCGTCGAAAGTACGAAACGATGCTTCAAAAAGTCAGTTATATTTGTCGGACTTAACCACTTTCCACATGAAAAAATGGATCCTCCCCGCTTTGGGGTCTTTGTTGCTCGCCTCTTGTGGCGGACCTAAAGAGGCCGATACGGTCATGCTCGAAGAAATTGAAGTTGTTGAACCGCTCGTAGCACAGCGGCCCGTGTACCAGGCCGAAGTGACCAAAGAGTTTGACTTGATCCACACCAAGCTGGACCTCAAGTTCGATTGGGAAAACCAGCACGTTATAGGCCGGGCCTGGTTGGACGTGAAGCCTTGGTTCTACACCACGGACCATTTCAAAGTCGAAGCCAAGGGCTTTGACTTGTTCAAGGTCCAACTCGCCGAGGATAGCGCGATGACAGACTTGAGCTATAGCTATGACTCTCTGGTGATCGACATCAACCTCGGAAAGGAATTCACTCGTGAGGATACCCTGACCATTTACATTGAGTATGTGGCCAAACCCAATGAACTGAACCGGATTGGTTCCGCGGCCATTGCTGGTGCTAAAGGGCTTTACTTCATTGATCCGCTCGATGAAGACCCGAAGAAGCGCAGCCAAATTTGGACCCAGGGAGAAACGGAGTCCAACAGTTGTTGGTTCCCAACGCTCGACAAACCGAACCAGAAAATGACCCAGGAGATCTTCCTGACGGTCAATAGCGAATACCGTACGCTTTCTAATGGTCTTCTGGTCTACAGCGTGGAAAACAACGATGGCACGCGTCTGGACTACTGGAAACAGGACATCCCCCATGCGCCGTACTTGGTCATGCTGGGCATCGGGCCATTCGAAAAAGTGGATGACGAGTGGCGCGATCTTGAAGTCAGCTACTACGTCGAAGAAGAATACGAGCCTTACGCGCGCACCATCTTCGGAGAGACTCCGGATATGATCGAATTCTACAGCGAGCTCCTAGGCGTAGATTTCCCTTGGGATAAATACAGTCAGATCATTGTCCGCGACTACGTCTCTGGTGCTATGGAAAACACCTCGGCAACCATCCACGGAGACTTCGTGTATCAAGATGACCGCACCGTACTCGACCGCCCGCAGCATGATATCATTGCGCACGAGCTCTTTCACCAGTGGTTTGGCGATCTGGTCACCTGTGAAAGCTGGTCGAACCTTCCGTTGAACGAGAGTTTTGCGACCTATGGAGAATACCTCTGGCGGGAACATGCGTATGGAGTTGAAAGCGCGGACTATCATAATTGGGGCGATCTGAAGAGTTACCTCAGTGAATTCGAACGCGGCAAGCAGGTCGACATGATCCGCTTTGACTACAACGACAAAGAAGCCATGTTCGACAGCCACTCCTACGCCAAAGGAGGGCGCATTCTGCACATGCTCCGCAACTACTTAGGTGACGAAGCGTTTTTCGAAGGCCTTGGCACCTACTTGCGCGACAACGCCTTCCAACCAGCGGAAATCCACGACTTGCGCTTGGCCATGGAAAAGGTTACCGGACAGGATTTGAACTGGTTTTTCAACCAGTGGTTCTTGGCCTCAGGACACCCACAGCTCGAAGTGGAGTATGCCTACAGTGACTCTACAGGTGAGCAAATCGTTCGGGTGAAGCAGACGCAAGACTTGGAGAAAACACCCTTGTATTACCTCCCAGTGGCCATCGATTTGCACTACGCAGATCAAATGCTCCGTCACGACGTGATCATCGATGAAGGAGAAGAAGAATTCCGATTTAAGAGTGCCAGTAGGCCGGTGCTGGTCAATTTTGACGGGGACCGCATGCTCTTGGCTCAAGTGAGCGATAACCGTTCGACAGAAGATTTTCAGGCGCTCTATGTCCACGGAAACAAGTTGATGGACCGCATCGATGCCCAGGCCGCCCTATTGGCCTCGGGGGATACGGCAGTCGTCACGGAAACGGTATTGGCCTCCCTAGATGACGCACATCCTTACCTGAGAATTCAAGCCCTTCGCGGATTGAGTAACGCAGACTCCACCAAAGTTGCTTCCCTGAAGCCGGTGGTTAAGGAAATGGCTTATGGCGATGAGCGCTCTTCCGTGCGAACAGCAGCTGTGGAGACCATGGTGAACCTCTATGCGGAAACAGACGAAGCGTTTTATATGAATCGCTTGAGAGATGATTCATACAGCGTTAATGCGGCCTCACTCCGCGGTTTGGCGGGTCACGATGCTGAATCTGCCCTCAATCAGGCCCGTAAGTTGGGTCCAGAGGCCAAGACCGACTTAGTCAGTGCCTGCATGCGCGTCATCGCCGATCACGGAGATAAGAATGACGCCGAGTTCATGAAAACACAGGCGGCAGAAGCCAGTGGTTTTGGTGCTATTAGTTTGCGCGGATTTTACGCGGACTACCTCGCGCGTCAGGAAGAAGGAGTGGTTGCAGACGGCTACCCGACCTTGACCAATGCTGCCCGTACGGCTAGCCCCTGGTACTTGCGTTATACGGCAATGTCCAACCTAGAGGAACTGCGCGATGGTTTGAAAGAGCGCAGCGAGGAAGAAGGGGCACCCGAATGGCTCGCTTCTATGGTGGAGCGCTTGAGTGTAGAAATGGCTGAAATCAAGGAAGCGGAAACGAACGCGACCTTGAAAAGCTATTGGGGCCGTTAAGAGAGGGATTGCGCCTACGGCGCGATGATCAACTGTTCGTCTCGTACCACTGATCCACTTGAAGCACAGGCTGCTTGCCCGCTTCAACAGCCAGTCGGTCGCAGCGCTCGTTTTGTGGGTGATCGTTGTGTCCTTTGATCCAGCGAAACTTGATTCGGTGTTTGGGGTAGATGCGTAGAAAACGTCTCCAAAGGTCTTCGTTTTTCTTGCCTTTGAAGTCTTTCTTGACCCAATTAAATACCCATCCTTTTTCTACGGCGTCTACGACGTACTTGCTGTCGCTCCAGACAGTGACATCGCTATTCGGAATCTTCAGGGTTTCCAAACCCACGATAACCGCGAGTAATTCCATTCGGTTGTTGGTGGTTCGTCTGAACCCTTCGGACATCTCCTTGCGGTGCTTCCCGGCTTCGAGTACAATGCCATAGCCTCCGGGTCCCGGATTACCACTCGCTGCTCCATCGGTATACAGATCAATTTTCATGGATGACTTTTTCGATGGTACTCGGGAAGTGCGCGTACTCCAATTCGTGAATACGAGCGGCTAAGTCATCAGCCGTATCACCGGGCTCTACCGGGCAGGAGAATTGAGCAATCACCGCACCTTCGTCGTATTTTTCATTGACGAAGTGGATGGTAATGCCCGATTCAGCGGCGCCATCTGCGACGACTGCTCGGTGAACATGAGCTCCGTACATGCCCTTTCCGCCATAGGCGGGAAGAAGTGCCGGATGAATATTGATGATTTTATGCTCGTAGCTCTCGACCAAATAGGAAGGGACCAACCATAAGAAACCAGCTAGGATGAGGTAATCCGCTTCGTACTGACGCAGCAGCGGAAGCATGTGGTCGGGATTCTGAAATTGCTCTTTATTGAAGACGTGAGCGGGGATTCCCAGACGATCCGCTCGATCGAGAACCTTCGCATCGGCCTTGTTGGACAAGATGACCCGAACCTCAATATCGAGGTGATTCTTAAAGTACCGGGCTATGTTCTCGGCGTTGGATCCAGAGCCGCTGGCGAGTATGGCAAGTGCAGTAGGCATGAGGCAAAATTCGCTTTTTTTGGAGAAAGAGAGACCAAGTTATCCAGACCGCTTATATTTGCGGAATATTTCTTTATTTGCATACTAACAGTCTAAATCTATCAAGACATGTCTGACATTGCATCACGCGTAAAAGCGATTATCGTTGACAAACTCGGAGTTGACGAAAATGAAGTAACTCCAGAAGCGAGCTTTACCAACGATTTGGGTGCTGATTCACTCGACACTGTTGAGTTGATCATGGAATTCGAAAAAGAATTTGACATCCAGATCCCAGACGATCAAGCAGAAAACATCGGTACTGTTGGCGAGGCCATCAAGTACATCGACGAAGCAAAATAAGCCTCCATTTTTATGGAATTAAAGCGAGTTGTGGTCACCGGAATGGGTGCGCTCACACCGATTGGAAATACCCTTGCTGAATATTGGGAAGGGCTATCCAACGGAAAGAGTGGCGCTGCGCCTATTACCAAGTTTGACGCTTCCAAGTTCAAAACGCGCTTTGCCTGTGAGGTGAAGGATTTCGATCCCCTAGCGCATTTAGATCGTAAGGAGGCGCGCAAAATGGATCCCTTTACCCAGTATGCACTGGTAACGGCTGAAGAAGCCATGGTGGATTCAGGCTTGGATTTGGATTCCATTGATCATGATCGTGCCGGGGTGATTTGGGGTTCTGGTATTGGCGGGTTCTTGACCTTTAGCCAAGAGACAGAAAACTATTTCAAAGGAGATGGAACACCGCGTTTCAATCCTTTCTTTATCCCGAAAATGATCATTGATATCGCTGCCGGGCAAATTTCCATCAAATACGGTCTTCGCGGGCCAAACTTCGCTACCGTTTCGGCGTGTGCGAGTTCGTCTAACGCGATTATCGACTCGTTCAATTACATCCGTTTGGGTAAGGCGGACATTATGGTTACCGGAGGATCAGAAGCGGCCGTGGTCGATTCTGGAATCGGTGGTTTTAATGCCATGCACGCCTTGAGTACACGCAACGACGACCCTGCAACGGCTTCACGTCCTTTTGACAAGGATCGTGACGGTTTTGTTTTGGGAGAAGGTGCGGGCGCTTTGATCTTGGAAGAATACGAGCACGCGAAAGCGCGCGGCGCCAATATCTATGCAGAAGTAGCTGGAGGAGGAATGTCTGCAGATGCCCATCATTTGACGGCACCGCACCCGGAAGGGCTCGGCGCGAAAAATGTGATGCTTACTGCACTCGAAGATGCTGGAATGACGCCTGAAGAAGTAGACTACGTCAACGTTCACGGAACCAGTACGCCCCTTGGCGATATTGCTGAAACCAAAGCAATCCAACAAGTCTTTGGTCCACACGCGTACAACTTGAACATCTCTTCAACCAAGAGTATGACCGGTCATTTGCTTGGAGCTGCCGGAGCAGTGGAAGCAATTGCCTCTGTTATGGCAATGCAACACGGCAAGGTGCCTCCGACCATTAACCACTTCACCGATGATCCGGATTTGGATAGCGAGTTAAATTTGACCTTCAACAAAGCCCAAGACCGCGAGATTCGTGCAGCACTGAGCAATACCTTCGGATTTGGAGGGCACAATGCCTCTGTTTTATTCAAAAAAGTAGACTGAGCGCATGAAGCTTTGGAACATATTTAAAAAGAATCCCCGTCTTGAAGAAGATGGGGTTTTTTTTGGTCAGCTCCAGAATGTTTTAGGCTTCGCTCCCAAAGACCTATCCCTTTACCGACAGGCCTTTTCCCACAGTTCCTATGTCCGCGGGAAAAGTGAGGACCACAATGAACGTATGGAATACTTGGGCGACGCCATCCTGGACGCGGTAGTATCCGATTACCTCTACCACAAGTACCCCGATGAAGACGAGGGTTTCTTAACCCAAAACCGATCCAAGATTGTCAGCCGAAAGAGTCTGAATTACTTTGCTCGCGAGCTTCATCTAGAACCCATGATTCTCGATAAACTCGACGAGAGTCAACGTTCAAGACATCTTTTGGGCAATGTCATGGAAGCCTTGTTGGGCGCCATTTACTTAGATAAGGGTTATGAAACGGTGAATCGCTTCATTCGCGAGCGCATGATTGCGCGTTTTGTGGATGAAGAAGAATTGCACGAGAGTATCCTGAGCTACCGAAGTGTGATTCACGAGTGGGCGCAAAAGACGCGCGTAGAGCTCGATTTTCAAATGGAAGACGCCACGGGCCCAAGTCATGACCGAACGTACCGGAGCATCCTTAAAATCGACGGCAAATTGGTCAGTCGTGGACACGGGTCAAGCAAGAAGTCAGCGAAGGAGCAAGCCGCCAAAGAGGCCATTGAGAAACTGGGGATACAGGTCTAATGGCTGCGTCAAAACTCACCCTGGAGCTCGACTACGATTTTGACTTCTATTTGTTGGGCATTCGCAGTGACCTCAGCGATTACCGCCTGGCTTACGGCTTGAATGGCCACTTGGAGATCCAGCTGAAGCGAGGCGAACACAACCTCGAATTGGAAGCTGGAAAAGGAGAGTCTCCCATTGAGTTCACCATCTATGAATTTGAAGAACCCGAGATGGATCGGGATTGGTTCTTGGTGTCGAACCGGGGCAGCCAATTGATCCAGAGCCAAGATCAAGGATTGTTTTCCGGGCAGGATGAAACCTACCGGACAGATTTTCTGCTTCCGGAACTCAAGACCTTTGACTACTTATTGGTGGTTCATGGCCTGCTCGGACATCAGCAGGAGGAGCGACTCCAGAAAATGGTTCGAGAAGTCACGGGGATTCAGGCCCAGAAGGATGTGGATCCCGAACATTTGAGGCATCGAGACCGCTTACTATTCCTCGACCAATAGGGCTTTATACTCGCCTAACGAAAGAGTGTGCCGAATTGGTTAATTTGGGCACCTTGAAAAAGATACAACCATGATTACAAAGTGCAAGGTCGTTGCCACATTGGGGCCGGCTACATCGGACCGTGAGGTCATGCGCAATATGATATTAGCGGGCGTGAACGTGTTCCGCATCAATTTCTCCCATGCCAGCCACGAAGTGGCGAAGAAAAACGTGGATCAGATTCGTTCATTGAATGAGGAAATGGGAACCAACGTTGCCGTTTTAGCTGACCTTCAGGGACCCAAGCTCCGCGTCGGAGTGGTCAAAGAGGGAACGGTGGTCAATCCGGGCGATGAATTGGTGATGACCACCAAGGAAACCGAAGGGGATGCGACCAAGGTGTTCATGACCTATCAAAAGTTTCCTCAAGACGTAAAGTCTGGCGAACGAATTTTGTTGGACGATGGAAAGCTCGTTTTTGAAACAGTCTCCACCAATGGAATCGATGAGGTTCGGGTCAAGGTGATTCAAGGAGGGCCCTTGAAGTCCAAAAAAGGGGTGAACCTACCCAACACCAAGATTTCCTTGCCTTGTCTTACCGAGAAAGACTTGGAGGATCTGGACTACGCTTTGGAACTCGACGTGGAATGGGTGGCGATCAGTTTCGTGCGACAGGCCCAAGATGTGATCGAACTCAAGGAAATTATTGAAAACCACGGCAGCCAGGCCAAGGTGATCTCGAAAATCGAGAAGCCTGGTGCTGTTGCCGATATTACCCGGATCATTAAAGAGACGGATGCCCTGATGGTAGCCCGTGGAGATTTAGGTGTGGAGATTCCCATGCAGGGCGTACCGCTGATTCAAAAGATGATCACCGAAAAGGCTCGGGCGCAGAGCAAGCCGGTCATCATCGCGACCCAGATGATGGAGAGCATGATTGACGGATTAACTGCGACGCGCGCTGAGGTGAATGACGTAGCGAACTCCGTATTGGATGGTGCAGACGCCATGATGCTTTCCGGTGAAACTTCTGTTGGGAAGTACCCGGTGGACGTGATCAAGAACATGAAGAAGATCATCGCTCATGTGGAAGAGTCGAGCCAAATTGCCCGTGAAGAGTACCCGCCATTTGACCACAGCGATGAGCGCTACGTTAGCGACAGCATTTGCTACAACGCCAGCCGTATTGCGGACCAGATTGGGGCCAAGGCCGTTTTGACCAATACGCATTCAGGTTACACGGCCTTCAAGATTTCGAGTCACCGACCTCGTACAAATATCTACGTCTTCACGCAAAACAGACGTATTTTGAATACCCTCAGTCTTTTGTGGGGTGTGCAGGGCTTTTACTACAATGAATACCACAGTACAGATGAAACCTTCAAGGACATCAAGGGGATTGTAGTAGACAAAGGCCTCGCTCGCGAAGGTGACATGCTGGTCAAGATCGCCAGTATGCCGATTGAGGATCGAGGAATGACCAACATGTTGAAAATTAGCACGGTATGATCGACGCATTGAACATCGACCTGCTTTCAGAAGTCTGCATGACTCCTGGAGCTCCAGGATACGAATCGCGCATTCGGGCCTTGGTCCTGCGCGAGCTGGAAGGACATGCGGACGAAGTACGCATCGACAATATGGGCAATGTAGTGGCAGTAAAAAAGGGTCGCGACAGCAGTAAAAAAGTCATGGTGACGGCTCATATGGATGAGATTGGTTTCATCGTGACCCACATTGACGATCGCGGCTTTGTGCGCTTTCACACATTGGGGGGATTCGATCCCAAGACGCTGACGGCTCAGCGGGTCATTATCCACGGACGCAAAGACTTGTTGGGCGTGATGGGCAGCAAACCCATTCACGTCATGAGCCCGGAAGAGCGGAATAAGGTGACCAAGATCAAGGATTACTTTATCGACCTTGGCTTGCCCAAGGAAGAAGTAGAGAAGCATGTGCGTATTGGAGATACCATTACGCGTGAGCGCGACCTGGTGGAATTGGGCGACAATGTCTGCTGCAAATCCATTGACAATCGCGTGAGCGTCTACATGCTCTTGGAGACCATGAAAAACGTTCAGAATCCGGCATATGACCTCTACGGAGTGTTTACTGTCCAGGAAGAAGTTGGTCTTCGTGGGGCTCATGTGAGCGCCCACGATGTAAAGCCCGATTTTGGAATCAACCTCGACACCACCGTCGCCTATGACTTGCCAGGTGCAGGAGCCCACGAGCGAATCACCTCAATGGGGGCGGGTGCCGGTGTAAAGGTGATGGATTCTGGAACCATTTGTGACTATCGCATGGTGGATTACTTGCGCGGACTCGCTGAGAAGTACAAAATCAATCATCAAATGGAAGTGCTCACTGCTGGCGGAACTGATACGGCAGGTGTTCAGCGCATGACTCCGGGCGGTTCGATTGCGGGAGCGATCAGTATACCAACGCGATACCTTCACCAGGTGATTGAGATGGCCAGCAAGCAGGATATACTAGACTCTTTGAGCCTGTTGAAAGCCGCTGTTGAAGGCTTGGACGAATACGACTGGTCCTTCTGATGTGGTCTGAAGAAAACGATCAGCTCGTTCGTCATTTCACCTTTGGTGATTTTGTGGAGGCTCTAGCCTTCATTAACCGCGTGGGAGACCTGGCCGAATCCCATCACCACCACCCGGAAATCACCAATGTATATAACCGCGTAACACTCAAGCTTTCCACGCACGACGCGGGAAATGTGGTGACGGAAAAAGATCATGCCTTGGCGGCCGCAATTGACGCCCTCTAAAGTTTCAATGCGAGCTGAAAATAGTTACCTTCGGAAAACCTAAATCTAGATAGATGCATTTCGAAGAGGCAAAGCAACAGTTTCTCCAGGCCTGGGGGGCTCTTGGATCCAGCTGGGGAGTACCCCGGACCATGAGTCAAATTCACGCCCTATTGTTGGTGTCCCCAAGACCCCTTTCCACTGAAGAGATCATGGACGAGCTGAACATCAGCCGCGGTAACTGCAACATGAATGTTCGGGCCTTGATCGATTGGGGATTGGTTCAAAAGGAACTCAAGCCCGGACAGCGCAAGGAATTCTTCGTGGCCGAAAAAGACATTTGGCAGGTCACCAAACAGGTGATGCAGGAGCGTCGCAAGCGCGAATTGGAGCCCTTGGCTCGCATCTTGGATCAAGTTTCGGAATACGAAGGCGGAGAGGCCCACGAAACCCAAGAGTTCGATCAACGTTTGACGGAAATCAAGAAGATGAGTCAGAATGCCGATCGCCTCATGGACATGTTGGTCAAGGCGGACGAAAACTGGTTCACGGGATCCTTGTTGAAACTCGTTAAGTAAGCAGAGCGCCTTCGGCGCGATATCGCATCGGCCCGCAGGGCCAACCCTTCTCTTAGTAAACCCCCTCGGTAAACTGTTCCAAGAAGCGCACGTCGTTTTCGAAGAGCAATCGGATGTCTGGAATTTGGAACTGCTGAAGGGCAATGCGCTCGATTCCGATTCCAAAGGCAAATCCTGTGTAGACTTCTGGGTCGATGCCCACGTTTTTCAGAACGTTTGGATCCACCATTCCGCAGCCCATGATCTCGAGCCATCCCGTTCCCTTGGTCATGCGGTAGTCCACTTCATTCTCTAGACCCCACCAAACATCTACCTCCGCGCTGGGCTCGGTAAAGGGGAAGTAAGAGGGGCGTAGACGAATCTTGGTTTCCTCACCAAAGAACTCCTGAGCAAAGTACAACAAGGTTTGACGCAGATCGGCAAAGCTCACATCGCGATCGATGTAGAGGCCTTCAATCTGGTGGAAAATACAATGCGAACGCGCGCTAATAGCTTCGTTCCGAAATACGCGCCCCGGTGAAAGTACTCGGATAGGGGGCGTGTTTTTCTCCATGTGGCGCACCTGAACAGAACTGGTGTGCGTGCGGAGCAGGTAGTCTGGATTGCGCATCACAAAGAAGGTATCCTGCATGTCTCGAGCAGGGTGTTCTTCGGTGAAGTTCAAGGCGCTAAAGTTGTGCCAGTCGTCTTCGATCTCTGGACCATCGCTCAGGGTAAAGCCAACCCGAGAGAAGATTTCGATGATGCGGTTCTTGACCAAGGAGACCGGATGCCGGGCCCCGAGGGCCACGGGCTCCGCGGAACGCGTGAGATCCAAACCCGATGCCGCGCTAGATGTTTCGTTGGCCAGACCGGATTTCAGCTCCTCAATTTTGTCCAGAGCCTGGGTCTTCAGTTCGTTGAGGCGCTTCCCAAATTCCTTGCGCTGCTCAGGTGCCACTTCCTTAAAAGCGGCGAAGAGTTCGTTCATCACGCCCTTCTTTCCGAGGAAGCGAATTCGGAAGCTCTCCAATTCCTCCGCAGTACCGGCCGAAAAGGCCTGTACTTCTTCCAGTAGCTCCTGCACACGACTCAACATAAATGTTCGTTATTAATAAGTATATTTGGACGGCAATATTACTAAATTCAAGGCGACTATGAAAAGCGCAAAGGCGGCCTTCGCACTACTCGCAGTGGGCTTTTTCGGGATAATGATCATGACCAGCTCTTGTAAAAAAGACATCTTTTACAAGACCGATGTGATTGTTGTAATCCAAGATACCCTCGGAAATGAAACCCGCGTCCAGAACGCCTTCGTTCGCTTATATGCTCCATGTACAGACTGCACGGTCGACACCAACGCTTTGACCAACGGCAACGGAGTAGCTCAGTTCGAGTTCCCAGCTAAGATGGTTTTGAACATTGAAGTTCAGAAAGGAGACCTCACGGGTTCAGGTTTTGTCCAGTTGGAAGAAGGACAAACGGTTTCTGAAAAAGTGGCTATCCAATAAAGTCACCGCGCTCCTCGAAGTAGAGGACCAAAGCTTCCTTAACTAAGATATTTTGTTGCCCTGGCGAAAGCTGGGGCAATTTTTCTGTGGCCTTCCAGTGGGGCCAACCTTCCTCGTCCTCACCCTCGAACTCGTAATACCCGTATCGACTCAAAAGCTGGCACAGGCCGATGTGCATCAAGTCCACCTTTTCGTCCTTCTTAAATCTTCGGTAGCCTTGCCCCAACTCGTTCACCCCCACCAAAAAAACAATGGCAGGCACATCCATCTCATCCCCATCGGCAAAGCGCTCACTGAGTAGCGCCACAAGCCGGTCCCATTTTTCCTTCAATTCTTCCACGCCTTAAAGGTACTATCCAGCCCCAAATAATCGTTACTTTCGGACCGTGGAAACGCTGGATATCATACTTCTTTTACCCTTGGCGTGGGGAGCCTATCGCGGCTTCCGCAATGGCTTCATCATTGAGCTTTGCACCTTGGCCGCCTTGATTCTTGGAATCTGGGGTGCCATTCACTTCTCGGACTGGGTGGCGGAATACCTGGTTCAAAACATCGACATCGAACGCAAGTACTTGCCCATGACCAGCTTTGCCATCACCTTCTTGGGGATTGTCATTGCCATCAATCTTTTAGCCAAGCTCCTGACCACCTTGTTGAAGGCTGTTGCCCTTAACGGCATTAACCGATTGGTCGGATTGGCCTTTGGCGTCTTGAAATGGAGCTTTCTTTTGAGCGTCCTACTCTTTTTGTGGCGTCCGGTGCAAGAAGGAAGTTGGAATTGGCCCTCACGGGCCGATCGCGAGGCCAGCCTACTTTATGAGCCTATGGCCAATCTTGCCCCAACCTTCTTCCCCTACTTAGAGGAATTGGATTGGCGCTCTTGGTGGGAACGCGAGTTCGATCAGGTGAAAGACGACGTGGACGACGTCCTCGATGAGCTTTAGTCGTTCAAGACCGCGGCGATTCCCGGAAGCTCTTTACCCTCTAGATATTCCAGCATGGCGCCTCCTCCGGTGCTGACGTAGCTGACGCGGTCGGCAAAACCAAACTGTTTGGCTGCCGCTACCGAATCCCCACCACCGACCAGGCTAAAGGACCCGGCTTCCGTCGCTTGACAAATGGCTTCACCTATGGCAATGGTCCCTTGAGCAAACTTGTCCATTTCAAAAACACCCATGGGACCGTTCCACAAAATGGTCGAAGCTCCTTTGATGACTCCACTGTAGTTTGCAATGGTTTCCGGGCCGATATCCAGCCCCATCCAGCCGTCTGGAACTTCTGAAGACGAGGTCGTGGCTACCTGTGCTTCATTGCTGAACTGGTCTCCATTGACGCTGTCCACCGGTAGGTGAATGGTCACGTTGTGCTCAGCCGCAGCCTCTTCAATATGCTTGACCGTTGAAAAATGCTCTTCCTCCACCAGGGAGTTCCCAATTTGCCCGCCGTTGGCTTTGGCAAAAGTGTAGCTCATTCCCCCGCCAACGATGATGGCATCAACCTTGGGCAGGAGCTTTTCAATGATGGTAATCTTGCTGCTGACTTTTGCACCCCCTAGGATGGCTACGACCGGGTGCTCGTCGCTATCCAGGACCTTCTGAACGTTTTCAATTTCTCCGGCCATGACGTAACCGAAGTATTTCTTTCCTGGAAAGAACTGGGCAATCACCGCCGTACTGGCGTGTGCTCTATGCGCCGTTCCAAAGGCATCATTGACATAGATATCGCCCATTTGGCTCAACTTCTTCGCGAACTCCACATCTCCAGCTGTTTCTTCTTTGTAGAAGCGCAGGTTCTCGAGGAGCAAGACCTGTCCCGCTTGCAGGCTGCTGCTTTGAGCCAAGGCGTCTTCACCGATGCAGTCGTCGGCGAACTGTACGGCAACGCCGGTTCCGGCGCTCAGGTGATCCACTAAGTGTCGCAAACTAAAGGCGTCTTCTGGCCCGTTTTTAGGACGCCCCAAATGAGACATGAGGACCACGCTTCCGCCATCACTTAAGATCTTTTGAATGGTCGGCAAAGCGGCCTGAATTCGAGTGTCATCGGTGATTTGAAATTGGTCGTTCAAAGGAACGTTGAAGTCCACACGGATCAAGGCGCGTTGGCCTTCAAAGTTGATGTCGTCAATGGTGCGCATAGGGCAGAAATTTGCTCAAAATTAAGATTCTTGTGGAATCCGGTGTAAAGTGGATGTAATCCTTAATTTCGCTACGTGTTATTCTCAGAAGTCATTGGCCAAGAAGAGATCAAGGCGCGGCTGATCAAGTCCGTACAGGACGGTCGTGTAGCCCACGCTCAACTCTTCACCGGACCCTCGGAAACGGGAAAGCTGCCCTTGGCTATTGCCTACGCTCAATACTTGAGCTGCACCAACCGCGGCGCTACGGACAGTTGTGGAGAATGTCCCAGCTGCAAGAAATACGCTCGATTGGAACATCCGGACCTTCATTTTTCCTTTCCTTTTGCAGCCACGGCAAAGGTGAAAAAGCCCGTGTCCTCCGATTTCTTAGAAGAGTGGCGAAGCTTTGTCCGCGAAGAGCCCTACGGTTCATTGTTTGACTGGCTTTCCCGTTTGGGCATAGAGAACAAACAAGGACTGATCAATGTCGAAGAGGCGGGCCACATCTTGAAGCGGCTCCAACTCAAACCGTATGAGAGCGAGTTCAAAATCATGGTGATTTGGATGCCCGAGCGCATGAATCTAAGCGCGGCCAACAAGCTCCTCAAAGTCATTGAAGAGCCGCCACAAAAAACGGTCTTCATCATGGCCACGGAAGATGAAGAGGCCCTACTTGGAACCATACGATCACGAACACAAGCCGTCCGCCTCAAGCTGCTTTCGGAAGCCGAACAGCGCAGTGCCTTACGGCACGATGACGAGCTCCTCGCCCAAAACGGCGCTGCATTTGTCGACTTCATCCGAAAG
Organism: Flavobacteriales bacterium; assembly: GCA_965661605.1. Lineage (GTDB taxonomy): Bacteria > Bacteroidota > Bacteroidia > Flavobacteriales > ECT2AJA-044 > ECT2AJA-044. The sequence goes on from CBFIEH010000010.1 coordinate 23,748, forward strand.
GCGTATTTGGCGCATCAAAAGACCGGTGACCTGGTGCTCTGGGTCGATGGAATGGCCGGTTGGGGCCGAGAGCGTCTGAAGCAGTTTTTGAGCTATACCTCCCGCGTGCTGCGCGATGCCCTTATGCTGAACTACGATCTATCTCGACTTCAGCGAGCGGAGCTGCAGCAACCCGGATTTCAACTGGAGAAGTTTGCCGGCTTTGTGCACGGCGGCAACATCGCTGAAATTCTGGAGGAGCTCAACAAAGCGGAATATCACATCGAGCGCAACGCCAACGCCAAGATTGTTCTGCTCGACTTGGGCATCAAGCTCAACTCACTTCTTCACCGCAAAGCGGCCGAATCAGAAGCGTAGACCTGAAAGCGGGCGTTTTCAAAGACCAAGACTAAGTCTTCGCGATGGACCTGAACGTATCGTTCACTGGCGGGATCAGGTAATTCTGGAGCGAGGACCAGGTAATCAAACTCGGTGGACCAGTTCTTCTCTGGATGCTGCGCTATGCTCGGCCGATTGGCATAGAGGCCCAAAACTCGGGGTTTGGAGAAGGCGAAAACGGCGTCCTCGGGGGTGTTCTTCCGGACAAAGTGGAAGAGCTGCTGCGCGGCGGGGGATTGAGGCCCTAGGTGGTTTTCATCGGCCCGTAGGGCATGCTTCAGGTAGTTTTGGTAAGGAAATCCAGCCAGCAGCAAGGCAATCAATGCGGCTCGGTGTGGATTGACAGGCTTTGGTAGGCGGATGGCCCTAAAACCGGTTAGAATGTAGTACAACACCAGGGGGAAAAGGGGCAAGAGGTAGCGGAAGCCCTGAGTGGTGTTTGGAAAGAGCAAGACGACGAGGACGTATCCAATGGTGCTCCATTCCAAAACCCCGGGATGGTCCATGAGTCGCCACAAGAGTCCTACAAAGAAGAAGGCGATCGCAAAGGCTCGGGTCATCAATGGGAAGAAGTCGAGCTCCACGCCCTCCGGGGTAAAGAAATTCTGGTAGATGGTGATGTAGTATTCGGAGGTCGTGTTCAAGGTCTCCCGGAAACCACTGGAGAGGAATAGACCTAGGAAGTGTTGATTCAGCTCCGTGGCGGCGGGGAAGAATACCCGATCAAACAGGAGGTACAAAAGAACCGTTCCTCCCATTAAAACGCCTGAACGGCGCCAGTTCGATTTTCCCATATCCAGGAGCATGGCCAGGAGAAAGACAAAGCCGATGTTGCGGTGAAGCACGGATGCGACCAAGAGCACGACTAGGCTACCCAGCAGGAGAGGTCTTGGTTGACTTTTCCAACGCAGGTAGGCGAGCCAGGCGGCCAGGCTCAGTAGGGCGAAGGGAATGTCCGAGAGAATCTCATCCTTGAATCGAATGGTCACTGGATTGTATAAAAAGAGTAAAACCGCTAGGCCTGACTCAGACCAAGTGAAAGAGTTCCTCAGAAACCGATAGGTTAGCAAGCCCATGCTGAGGAGCAAGGCGGTCATGAAGTATTGAAAGGCCCACATGTTGTTTCCCCAGATGGAGCTAATGGGTTTGAGCAAAAGAGGAAACCCAACCGGGTAGGTGGGCGGTGCCAATTGCGGATAGTCGGGGTTGTACAGGTAATTGGACTCCCCGCCGGAGAGGTCCATACTTTGTGCGATGTACTGGGCAAAGTCACCGCCCCAATCGTGAGTGCCGTTGAGGTTCAACCAGAAAAGGGGAACCAACAAGGCGGTCAAAACGAGGTACTCAAAAATGCGCGGACGAGCGGCCGAAGTCATACAGGCAAGTTGCGAAAATACTTCAAGAGTTCACCGTCTTCCTCCAATTCGAAACCGAGACCTTCGAAGAGGCGACTGGACGGGTGGTTGGCCGGCAGAATCCAGGCGGTGGCTCTGGATTTATGAAGCTCCTCATAGGGAAAGATCAGGCCGCGCAACAGACATTCCTTGGCCAGGACTTTGACCAGGGGAATTCCACCGCCAATGAGGTTCATCGAAACCCCGCCTAGCCAATAGAAGAAGGTGGGGTGACCTCGGTAGAGAACGGGCTCAATGGTATTGGGCAGTAATGATGGACCAGCTTCCGCCATCGCTTTGACGGCGGGGAAGTAGGACCAAGCTTCGTCCCAGTAGTAGGCCAATTGCAGATCTGGAATTTTGTAGGCGACAAAGGCAATGCTGGGGATCACCCAGCCCAGCGATGTCCAGCTACTCGGAAGGGTTTCAGACCGATGTTTCCCAATTGACCATTGAAGATGCACTAAGAGGATTAGCAAATAGGATTCGATGAGAAAATACATCGCGCCGTAGGCGCTAATGGTGGTTCGGAAATAGAGAATCAATCCGAAAGTGAGCAGTCCGTATCCGGCGTTTAGGTGGGCGAGGATGCGTAAGTATCCAAACAGTTCTTTGTTGGTGCGCCATTGCCATATATCGACGATGAAATAGGCAATGGAAAAGAGCAGCAGAAAAGGAATGTACCCTTTCGGAAGACCAAAGAATTCAGGAAAAAAGTGGTGAATGAGTCCCAGCCCGAGGGCCGATACCAGGGCCCCCATAGCGTCGATGAAAACGAGCTGCTTGGGATTTTTGGCTAAGTGCGCGGCAGTGGACATGGGCCAAAGATAAGCTCATCTTACCCGTTTAGCATGCGCTCGAGTTGATCGTAGGCGGACTGAGCAGCTCCTTGTGATGCGCCGTTTGGTCAAGAATCGACGAAATGCTAGCTTTATCCTTCAAACGAAGGAGATCACCATGGGATGTAGAAGTTGTTCGACTGGGGGTGGGCTTCCTGCGGGATGTAAAAATAACGGAACGTGCAGCTCTGGTGGATGCACCAAGCTGTCGGTATACGATTGGCTGGCGAATATGGAAGCGCCAGCGCAGCAAAAGCGCTTTGATTGTGTTGAAGTGCGCTTCAAGAACGGCCGAAAGGACTACTTCCGAAACGTCAATGATCTGCCCTTGCAAATGGGGGATGTCATAGCGGTGGAAAGCAGTCCGGGCCACGATATCGGGAATGTCTCTCTCACGGGGGAATTGGTCCGACTCCAAATGCGCAAGCGCAAGATCGACCACGAGTCTCACGAAATCCGCAAAGTTTACCGCAAGGCCGCTCAGTCCGATATAGATAAATGGCGCCGCGCCCAAGAGCGTGAAGTGCCCACCATGTTTAAGGCTCGGGAGATTGCCAAGAGCCTGCGGCTCGATATGAAAATATCCGACGTCGAATATCAAGGGGATAATGCCAAGGCTACGTTTTACTACACCGCCGATGGCCGCGTCGATTTTCGACAGCTCATTAAAGACTTAGCCCGCGAATTCGGCGTGCGCATTGAAATGCGCCAGATTGGAGCACGACAGGAAGCCGCCCGCCTGGGTGGAATAGGCTCCTGTGGACGCGAATTGTGCTGTACTACGTGGCTGACGGATTTTCGGTCCGTCAATACCGCGGCGGCACGTTACCAACAGTTGGCCTTGAATCCCCAAAAGCTAGCGGGCCAGTGCGGAAAACTCAAGTGTTGCTTGAACTACGAGTTGGACGCCTACCTGGAAGAAATCAAGGGCTTTCCGGATACCGGGGTGCGCCTCAAGACCGAGAAAGGGGAAGCGCGCTTTGTCAAAATGGACATTTTCAAAGGGAAAATGTGGTACTGTTATACCGGAGAGTTTAGCGCTTTTGTTGAATTGGACCGTCGATCCGTACACGACATCATCGGCTTGAACAAGTCGGGAGAGAATCCGAGCTGTTTGGAAGACTTCTGCGAAGAAAAAGAGGAGGCTAAGAGACTCGATTTCGAGAATGTAGTGGGTCAAGAAGACGTGAGTCGTTTTGACAAAAAAAGGCCTCAATCGCGAAATAAGCGTAATAAAAGACGTAAAAAACCTGCAAATCGGGCCGAAAATGGCAAGAAATAGGCTTTTTCTTTTTTTAACTGCTGTGCTGATCTGGGGTAGCTCTTGTGATCGGTCTCGGGTGTATGAGAGCTATCGTGCCGTAGGCACAGATGGTTGGCATTTGGACAGCACCATGACCTTTCCACTTGAACTGGAGGAGGGGTCACGGACCTACGACGGGTACTTGGCGCTGCGCGTTAACGCCGGTTATCCCTACCAAAACCTGTACATCTTTGTGGACCAGCGTTTTGACGATGGATCAAGCCGTCTCGACACGGTCAATTTCCGAATAGCCGCTCCCAGTGGTGCACTTTTGGGGAAGGGTTCGGGAGCTGTGAAGGAGTTTCGTTTACCGGTCTTCAAAGACAATGATCTGCCGCGCCCCGGGAATTATGAAATTCGCTTCACTCATGGGATGCGTGATACACAATTGGTGGGCATTGAGGACGTTGGATTTAGGTTAGCTTTGCATAACGAAGATTCCTAAGTGTATGGCCGAGTCAAAAGGGGGTAGGCGCAAGCTTCTCAGATGGTTCTGGATTTTGGCGATTTCGCCGATCGTTTTGGTTACCCTGATCATGTGTATAACCAGTTGGGGGTGGTTTGGACCATTGCCCACCGTTGAGGAGTTGGAAAACCCAAAGAACTATTTAGCGAGTGAAATCATTTCTTCGGACGGAGAGGTCATCGGGAAGTACTTTTTGGAGAATCGGACCCACGTTCGGTATGAAGAACTTTCTCCATATCTGCCCCAGGCACTCATCGCTACCGAAGATGAGCGCTATCTGAGCCACAGCGGAATTGATTTCCGAGGACTGGCTCGTGCCATAGCCAAGTTGGGCCAATCAGGAGGAGCCAGTACCATCTCCCAGCAGTTGGCCAAGATGCTCTTTACCGAGGACGTCGCCAGCAGTCGTTTTACTCGGGTCTTTCAAAAATTTAAGGAGTGGATTATCGCCGTGGAACTCGAGCGGAGGTGTACCAAGGAGGAGATTATGGTCATGTACTTGAACCGTTACGACTTCCTCAATTTGGCCGTAGGAATCGAATCCGCCGCGCAGATCTACTTCAACACTTCGGTGGACAGTTTGGACGTTATCGAATCCGCCACCCTAGTGGGGATGCTTAAGAACTCCTCGTTCTACAATCCACGGCGTTGGCCTGAACGAGTCGAAAAACGACGCAATACGGTCCTAGGCCAAATGGTCCGCAATGACTTCTTAACGCGTGAAGAAGCCGACAGCATGATGGCCATTCCACTGGAATTAGACTATCAACGCGCTGGCCACAACGCGGGATTGGCGCCTTATTTCCGGGAGTACTTAAGGGCCTTCATGCGAGACTGGATCAAGAAAAATCCAAAACCCGACGGTACGCCTTACAATCTCTACACGGATGGGCTGAAGATCTACACCACACTAGATTCGCGCATGCAGCAGTATGCGGAGGAATCCATGCGTGCGCACATGAGCAACCTCCAACGCGTGTTCTACAAGCACTGGGAGGGAAGAACGAACGCACCTTTTCAAGATTTGAGTTCCGCGGATATTGATCGCCTGATGCGTCAAGCGATGCGCCGTTCAGAGCGTTACCGCATTGCCCGGAAGAATGAGCTGCCCGCGGAAAGCATCGAACTGCAGTTTAACACGCCACGTGAAATGCGAGTCTTCTCGTGGGAGGGGAATATAGACACGGTGATGACCCCGATGGACTCCATCGCCTACTACAAGTGGTTCCTACAAATGGGAATGTTGAGTATGGATCCTCAAACGGGTTTTATCAAAGCCTGGGTAGGGGGAATCGATCACGACCACTTTAAATACGATCACGTCAAGTTGGGTAAGCGTCAGGTGGGATCCACCTTTAAGCCCTTTGTCTATGTGACGGCCATTGACCAAAAGAAGTACAGTCCCTGCTACAAGGTGGCCAATGTTCCGGTACGGTTTGAGAAGGAGGAATGGAATCTTCTGAAAGATTGGCAACCCAAGAACTCCGATGGGGAGTACGGGGGTGAGCTTTCCTTGAAGCAAGGCCTTGCGGAATCCGTGAACACGGTCACCGCGTACTTGATGAAGCAGGTGGGCCCAAAGCCAGTTATTGAAATGGCGCGTAACCTCGGGGTTGAAGGGGAAATTCCCGAACAACCGGCCATCTGTTTAGGAACACCGGATTTGAGTTTGTACGAAATGGTGGGTGCCTACGGGACCTTTGCCAACAGTGGAATCTACACGGAGCCTACGGCCATTCTGCGCATTGAGGACAAGTACGGCGTGGTTCTGGCCGAGTTTAACCCGATGACTCATGAGGTGATGAGCGCTGAGACGGCCTACACTTCTGTGAACTTATTGCAAGGGGTTACCGAATACGGAACTGGGATTCGCTTGAGGACCAAGTATGGAAACTACAGCTACATCAACGATGTGGTGACCGGCTACCCCTACGGTTTTGAAAACCCGATTGCCGGAAAGACGGGTACCACGCAGAACCACAGTGACGGCTGGTTCATGGGAATGGTTCCGAACTTGGTCACGGGTGTTTGGGTCGGTGCTGAAGACCGCGGGGCACATTTCCGGAGCATTGCCTACGGACAAGGAGCCACCATGGCGCTGCCGATTAGGGCTATGTACATGAAGAAATGCTACGCGGATGCGGGGCTTGATGTATCGCAAGAGGACTTCCCTGTACCCGAGGCGGGTGTTGGGATTCAGCTGGACTGCGACATCTATGAACAACAGCAGAAGGCCAATAATGTTAACTTTGATGAAATCGAGTTTTAATGATTAGAAAAGTAGTCTCCGGTCCACTAGAAGCCATCGAAGGGGTTCATGACGGAATGACCCTCATGCTCGGTGGATTTGGCCTTTGCGGGATTCCCGAGAATTGTATTGCGGCTCTTCGCGATGCTGGGATCACTGACCTCACGTGCATCTCCAACAACGCAGGTGTGGATGACTTTGGCCTAGGCCTCTTACTTCAGAAGAAGCAGATCAAAAAAATGATCAGTTCCTACGTAGGAGAGAACGCGCTTTTTGAGCAGCAGATGCTCAGCGGCGAACTGGAGGTCGATTTGATCCCCCAGGGTTCCCTCGCGGAACGATGCCGAGCCGGTGGCGCCGGAATTCCGGCCTTTTTTACCCCGGCCGGATATGGAACGGAAGTAGGTGAAGGCAAGGAAGTGCGCATCTTCAACGGTAAACCCCATATTTTAGAAACTGCCTTGACCGCTGAATTTGCCTTTGTCAAGGCCTGGAAAGGAGACGAGGCGGGTAACCTCATGTACAAGGGTACGGCTCGAAACTTCAATCCACCCATGGCCATGGCCGGAAGGATAACCGTAGCCGAGGTGGAAGAACTGGTACCTGTCGGAGAACTTGATCCCAATCAGATTCACACTCCTGGAATTTTTGTCCAGCGGATTTTCCAAGGAGCCTCCTATGAGAAGCGCATTGAACAACGAACCGTCCGAACAAAAGCTTAAGCTATGTTAGACAAACACGGAATTGCCAAGCGCATCGCACAGGAACTAGAGGACGGCTATTACGTCAATCTCGGCATCGGAATCCCCACTTTGGTGGCCAACTACGTCGCCGAGGACATCAATGTTGAATTTCAATCGGAGAACGGCATTCTGGGCATGGGACCATTTCCCTTCGAAGGATATGAAGACCCCGATCTGATCAACGCCGGTAAACAAACCATCACCGCCAAGAAGGGAGCCGTCTATTTCGACTCGGCCACGAGTTTTGCCATGATCCGCGGACAGCACGTTCAGTTGACCGTACTGGGGGCCATGGAGGTGGCCCAAAACGGAGATATTGCCAACTGGAAGATTCCCGGGAAAATGGTTAAGGGAATGGGCGGGGCTATGGACTTGGTTGCGAGTGCGGAAAACATCGTTGTGGCGATGATGCATACCAACAAGGCAGGAGTTAGTAAACTGCTCCGCCAATGCACGCTGCCTATTACGGGTGTTCAATGCGTGAAGCGCGTGGTGACCAACTTAGCCGTTCTGGATATTGACGAGCGCGGATTTGTTCTTCGCGAACGCGCGCCGGGGGTGTCGGTCGAAGAAATTCAAGCCGCGACTGAAGGTACGCTGGTGATCGAGGGCGATGTCCCTGAAATGCAGCTCGACTAAAACCCCTATTTTTGTCGGCCCGGTAAAACCTGACCTATGACCTTACTTACGGTGATCGTGCCGGCCTACAACGAAGAGGCCACCTTGTTTCTGCTGCTTTCCAAAGTAGTGGAAGCCGAGCTCCCGGATGGCGTGGAGCGTGAGATTATTGTGGTCAACGATGCGTCCAAAGACAGAACGGCCCAAGAGGTGCAGCGTTTTCAGGACGAATTCAATCCAGTGCATTTCCAATACTTTGAACAAGAGGTCAACTGCGGCAAAGGCGCGGCCATTCACAAGGGAATCGAACTGGCCAAAGGAGATTACCTCATTGTCCAAGACGCCGATTTGGAATACGACCCTCGTGAATTCGGCAGGTTGTTGAAGCCCGCACTCGAAGGCTTTGCGGACGTGGTATACGGATCTCGATTCATGGGAGGCTACGCACACCGGATGCTCTTCTTCTGGCACAGCATTGGAAACCAGGTCCTCACGACCCTGTCCAACATGATGTGCAACCTGAACCTTAGCGATATGGAGACGTGCTACAAGCTTATCCGCACCGATATCGCGAAGTCGCTGAACCTCGTGGAAAAGCGATTCGGTTTTGAACCGGAAGTCACGGCCAAGCTTTCTCGGATTCCCAAAATTCGCATCTACGAAGTGGGAATCAGCTACTACGGAAGAACCTACGACGAAGGCAAGAAGATCGGCTGGCGCGATGGATTCCGTGCCATATACTGCATTCTGAAGTACAATACATGGGCGAAAAGCTGATCCAAAACATCGGATTCGCGGCCTTCGCACTCCTTCTTTCCTGGCTCTTGTACTGGGCCCCCCAAAGCATGGGCGTTTTCGGCGGAAACGACAACTTCGCCCACTGGTTCCTCGCCCGATACGCTTGGTCCCAACCCGAACTTTTCCTCCGAATGTGGGGACGCCCCGTCTACACCTTCTTCTTTTCCTTCGCCGCCTACGGCGGGATAGAAGGTCTCAAAGTCCTCAATACCCTACTCTTTGGCCTCACCGCACTGATTACTGCAGACGTCGCCCGCTTGATGGGCTACCGCTACCACTCTTGGTTGGCGGTTCTGACCTTGTCTGTTCCCCTCATGCTCGAAATGAGCATATCCGGGATGACGGAAATCCCCATGGCCTTGGTGGTGGTTGGCGCACTTAATCTGTACCTGCGGGGTCAATACTTAGCGGCGGCCTTGTTGATCTCCTTTTCTCCCTTCACGCGTCCTGAAGGCTGGTTGTTTATCGCCGGGTTCGCGGGACTTTACCTCCTCCAGAAACGTTGGAGAGCCCTTCCATGGCTCCTCGGGGGACCCGTTTTATTTGCCCTTGTGGGCTGGCCGGTATACGGATCACCGTTATGGTTTTTGGAGCGAAGTCCCTACCCCATGGTTTCCCCATACGGCTCCGGTTCTCTGTGGCGTTTTGTCAAGAACTTGCCCCGAGACCTTGGCGCACTTGTTTTTGTAGGCTTTGTAGCGGGGCACGTGACCTTGTTTCTCAAAATCAGCAAAGCACAGCGCTTGGATCGCTTGGCCCTTATTCTGGCGCCTTTCTGGCTCTTCGTAGGCGCTCATAGCTACATGTGGTACAAGGGAATTGCGGGTTCCATGGGGCTCATTCGCGTCCTCGTTTCTGTATTCCCTCTGGCGCTGTTGATGTCCTGGTCGGCATGGGTACAGCTGTTTCGGCTGCCCAAAAAGGTGGGGGTTTACACTGTTGCACTACTTAGTTTAGTCAGTGTTCAGCAGGTATGGAACGGCTACCGATTCCCAAAGCCCGAAGACGATTTTACAAAGTTCAGTCGTGAGGTAGGCTCTTGGTACCGATCGAGCGAATACACGGAGAAACGTCTTTTCTGTGACAATACCATGGTGCTGTATTTCACCGAAAAAAACCCCTTTCGTGAAGATCAAGTTCAGCGGTTCTTCCCTAAGAAGTACTTCCCTACGGTCAAAGGAAACGACGCCGGGGCCTTTATTCTTTGGGATTCCCGAATGACGCGCAGACGCATCTCGCTGGATCGTTTAATGGAAGCTCCGGATTACCGTTTGGTGAAGGCCTTTTTCCCCAACAAGCACCTTCACGGTAAAAAAGACCTGGTGGAAGTGTATGCCTTTGAGCGCCTATCGGCCCCTGGCGATCACGACAACTACGCCCGACTCCAAGATCCTGAAGTCTTGACCATCATCGACTAAGTACTTTGTCCGGGAATGGCCTCAATTAAGGACCTGGTGTAGGCAGACTCAGGGTTGGCATATACCGCCTCGGCTTCACCGTATTCTTCAATTTTCCCGGCATTCATCACGACCATTCGATCGCTCATATGCTTCACCACGCTGAGGTCGTGGGAAATGAAAATATAGGTCAATCCAAATTCCGCTTTGAGCTCGTTGAGCAGATTCAGTACCTGCGCCTGAACACTGACGTCCAATGCGCTAACACTTTCATCACAGACGATGAACTTCGGTTGAACGGCGAGTGCCCTTGCAATGCCGATACGCTGGCGCTGCCCCCCGGAAAACTCGTGTGGATAACGGCCGTAGTGTTCTGCACCGAGCCCCACCTTTTTCAGCAGCTCAATGACCTGCTCTTTGCGCTCACTCTTTGCGTGAAGGCGATGGACCTCCATGGGTTCCTGAATGGCCTTGCCCACGGTCATACGCGGATTCAAACTCGAGAAGGGATCTTGGAAGATGATTTGCAGGTCTTTGCGCAAAGGCCGCATCTCCGACTTACTGAGCCCTATGAGCTCCTTCTCTCCATATCGAACGCTCCCAGAATGTGCGGTTTGAAGACCCAGTAGGGTTCGCCCTAAAGTGGTCTTGCCACAGCCCGATTCGCCCACAAGCCCCAAGGTCTCCCCAGGGTAGACGTGGAAGCTCACCCCGTCAACGGCCTTCACGTACGAAGTCGCCTTTCCCCAAAAATTACTTTGAACCGGGAACCACGTCTTGAGCTCCTCGACCTGAAGCATGGGCTCTTGAGCGTATAGCTTCTGGTGCTGCGCCTCACGGCGCGATGGATCTTCTCTCCGATTTTTTTCCACACCGTCCAAATAATCCTGTACCGTAGGTAAGCTCATCACTCGGTGATCCAGCGGCGGGCGACACGCCAAAAGCCCCTTGGTGTAAGGGTGTTCGGGTTGTTTGAAAATGGCCTCAGTAGGCCCGGATTCAACGATTTCTCCGCGGTACATCACCACCACCTTATCCGCGATGTCGGCCACAACGCCCAGGTCGTGGGTAATGAAAATCACACCCATGCCCAGTTCTTCCTGAAGCTCTTTGATCAACTCCAATATGGTCTTTTGAACCGTGACATCCAGTGCTGTAGTGGGTTCATCAGCGATCAAGAGATCGGGTTCACAACTGATGGCCATGGCGATCATGACACGCTGTTTCTGCCCGCCCGAAATCTGGTGGGGATAACTCTTGAAGATCGCTTCCGGTCGGGGTAGCTTGACCTTTTCGAAAAGCTCAAGCGTGAGTCTTTTGGCCTCTTTTTTATCCTTTGTTCGATGCTCCAGAATAGCCTCCATGACTTGGTCTCCACAAGTGAACACAGGATTTAAGGAGGTCATGGGTTCTTGGAAGATCATGGCAATACGATCCCCACGGTACTTGCGCATTTTTCGCGAAGGGAGCTCCAGTAGATTCGTCGAACTACCATCCGCTTCGTGAAAATGGACTTGACCTTGTGAAATATGGCCTGTGGGTTCCGGAATGAGGCGCATGACGCTCAGAGATGTCACGGATTTTCCAGAGCCGGATTCGCCGACAACGCCAACCGTCTCACCGCGCCCGACACTGAAGCTCACTCCTTTTACTGCCGGGGTATAGCGCTTGTCTGAGCGAAACTCGACAACTATGTTTTCTATGTCCAATAGGGGCTTCATCCGGCAAAGAGATGCTGGAAGATACGTTCGATCTTGCACTCTTGAACTACCCGGATGCTAAAATCATCAGTCTTGACCTTGTTGAATTTGCTGATGTAAATTGCGTCAAAGCCCAGCTTTTCGGCTTCCTTGATTCGCTGCTCAATCCGCTGTACCGGTCGGATTTCTCCGGTGAGTCCGACCTCGGCCGCAAAACACACCTTCTCGGTTAAAGCTAAGTCCACATTGGAACTCAAAACAGCAACCATCACCGCCAAATCAATCGCCGGATCGGCGACTTTAATGCCTCCTGTGATGTTCAAAAAGACATCCTTCTGGCCCAGCTGAAACCCGCATCGTTTTTCAAGGACAGCGAGCAACATGTTCAATCGGCGAAGGTCGTAGCCGGTAGCAGAGCGTTGGGGGTTTCCGTACACGGCAGAGCTGACGAGCGCCTGAATTTCGATCATCATAGGACGCATACCCTCTAAGGTCGCGGCTACGGCTGTACCGCTGGTGGGGCCTTCTTTCTCCGAAATCAATAGTTCGGAAGGATTTGCGACTTCGCGAAGTCCACCCCCATGCATTTCGTAAATACCGAGCTCCTGGGTGCTCCCGAAGCGATTTTTGTGGGCGCGGAGTAGCCGGTAGTTGTAGTTTCGATCGCCCTCAAACTGAAGAACGACATCGACCATATGCTCCAATACTTTAGGGCCAGCCAGATTGCCTTCCTTGGTGATGTGGCCTATGACAAAAACAGGCACTCCCGAGTCTTTGGCGTAGCGAATCAACTCCACCGTACACTGTCGAATTTGGGATACGCTTCCCGGCGCAGATTCAACGGCATCACTGTGCAGGGTTTGGATGGAATCGATAACGAGCATTTGAGGAGCAACCTCTTCAGCCAAGGCAAAGATGTGCTGCGCGTTCGTTTCGGGAAGCAGATAGCATTCTTCATTGGTCACCCCAATGCGCTCCGCCCGCATCCGTATTTGTTTTTCGCTTTCCTCTCCGCTGACGTATAGAATCTTGGTTCGCTTCATTCGCAGGGCGATCTGAAGCATCAAGGTCGATTTCCCGATGCCGGGCTCGCCGCCTAAGAGTACTACGGAGCCCGGAACTAAGCCGCCACCTAGGACCCGATTGAGCTCGTTCCCCGCGGTGTTGATGCGCTGCTCTGCACCGAGATCGATTTCTTGAATGGGTTTGGGTTTGGTTGGGGCTTTCGAGGATCCATTCGATTGCCACCCTGCCTTATCTTTTCCTTTACGAACGAGTTCTTCGACGATGGTGTTCCATTCGCCACAGGAGGTACATTGACCCATCCATTTGGCGTATTCGGTCCCACAATTCTGACAGAAATAGGTGGTTTTGGTCTTAGCCATGCTCGTTCATTCGCTCAATCAAACCCGTGGTGCTTTTCCCGGGAACAAGATCTATGGTGGTCACCAGTCCGCCATAACCTTGCACCAATTCATGGCCAACAATTTCCTCGATGGCATAGTCACCGCCTTTGACGAGTACATCGGGGCGAACCAGCTCAATGAGCCGGGCAGGAGTGTCCTCCTCAAAAGAAATGACGGCGTCGACAAAGCTAAGTGAAGCAAGGGCCAAGGCGCGGTCCTCAAGGCCTTTAACCGGTCTATTTTCCCCTTTTAGGCGCTTTACAGAGGCGTCAGAGTTTAAGCCTACGATCAGGTGATGTCCCAGGTCTCGGGCCTTGGCCAAATACGTCAAGTGCCCCGAGTGGAGGAGGTCAAAACACCCATTGGTAAAGACCACCCGTTCCGCCTTAAAGCTCCACAAATGGCGCTGTTGTGGGAAGGATTGAAAGGTGTGAATTTTGGCTTGGACGTAGTCGAGATACCCCATGTTTATTCGCTAGACCGATTCTTTCTGGTACGAGCTAAATATAGGGCAAAAAGGGCAATCGAGCCGGCCACAAGCGACATCAAGGTCTGGCTAGTGTGGACTAGGGTAGCGTAGGTCAAGCCGCTTTGTTTGTTAAGTAAATCTTCAATGCCGTAGGAGGTCCCCAGCACCGTGATTCCGTAGGATACAGCGAGGTGATAGCTTCCAATTCCGCCTTGGGAAGGAACCACCATACCCAGCCCTCCAATGACGGTCATGGTCACTCCATCACCAACTCCAAGTACGTCAAAGTTGGGAAGGGAAAAGAAGTTGAAGTAAATCATCCCAAAATAGGCGAACCAGATCAGCAAGGTGTAGACAATGAATGCTCCTTTGCGCTTCATTTGATAAACCGTCTTCATCCCATCAAAAACACCGACCAAGAAGCCGCGAATTTTCAGGAACAAGGTTGTGGCCATAATGCGTTTGCGGAAGGCGAGGAAAACGATAAGTAAAACGAGGCCGATGGCTCCCGCGTAGTACATCAGGATTGTGAGTCCACTGCCTCCATCTGGATCTGCAGAAGATCGCGCTTCTCCGACCGCCGCGAAAAAGCCCATGATGTTGTCGAACTGGACGGCAAGTGCGGCCAGAATGAAAAGGCCGAGGATAATGAAGTCGATGACGCGTTCTACGATGACGGTTCCAAAGAGCTTGTCTACCGGAATATCATCGGTCTGACTCAAGGATGTACATCGTGCAATTTCCCCCGCTCGGGGAATGAAAAGATTGGTGAAATACCCGATGGTCACGGCGTGAATACTGCGCCAAACATTGGCCTTATATCCCATGGCGTCTATAAGGATGAGCCAGCGAAGACCTCGGGCAACGTAGGCAAACCAGCCTAGGAAGACGGTCCAAAGAACCCACCAGTAGTTGGCTTCACTGAGGTCTTGAATCAGCTCTTCGAGCTCTATGCCTTGAAAGGCAAAGTAGATCAGGACCCCGGTAATGACCAGGATCAAGACGGTGCGTAAAATCTTGCTGAGCCTTTTCTTCACCCGTGGAGCTTAGTTGAGGCGATTGGTTTCCTCGTTCGGGAAAACAATAGCGGGCTTAAAGGATTTGGCCTCTTCGAAGTCCATTTGGGCGTATCCGATGATGATGACGATGTCACCGGCATGCACGCGTCGGGCCGCAGGCCCATTCATACAAACCTCTCCTGATCCCCGCTTTCCTTTGATCACGTAGGTTTCCAAGCGCTCGCCATTGTTGATGTTGACGATTTGAACCTTTTCTCCTTCGATCAAGTTCGCGGCATCCATGAGGTCCTCGTCGATGGTGATGCTGCCGATGTAGTGCAGATCAGCGTCGGTGATTTTGACCCGGTGGATCTTGGATTTACAGACTTCGATGAGCATAGTGTTCTGTTTGCGGCGCAAAATTACGCAATAATGCCAACATTATCAATTAAGCGGACATCGCCTAAGTGCGCTGAAATGCAGGCCCGTACCTCGGTTTGCGCTGGCCATTCAATTAGCCGTTCGAAGGTCTCAGGGTTCACAATTTCCAGGTACTCGAGGTCTAAGGATGGCTCTTGGGCCAGTTGGGCGCGAGCTTCGAGCAAGGCTTTGGGGAGCGTCTCGTGGATGCCTTGATCTCTGAGGTAAAAAAGGGCCTTAGAAAGGATGCTTGCGGTTCGGCGTTGCTCGGGAGACAGGCGCAGATTCCGCGAGCTCAAGGCCAGTCCATCGGACTCACGAACGGTTGGGCAGGCCACAACCTCTATGGAGTGTCCGGTAACTTCAACCATGCGCCGAATGACAGCTACCTGCTGGAAGTCCTTTTCGCCAAAGTAGGCGACGTGCGGCTGAACGAGTCGGAAGAGGTGATCGACCACTGTGGCGACTCCTTGAAAATGGCCGGGCCGGTGTTTGCCTTCGATGACCGAGTCCAAAACGCCGAGATCGTAGTGATGACATTTAACACCCTCGGGGTACATTACCTCATCGGAGGGAAAGAAAACCGCGTCACAGCCCGCACTGCGCAGGAGTGCCAGGTCCTTTTCAGGCTGTCTGGGGTAGGTGCTCAAATCGTTTGGGTTGTTGAACTGGGTAGGATTCACGTAGATCGACACCACCGTGAAGGAGTTTTCGGCTACCGAGCGCTCGATGAGGTTCAAATGACCCGAGTGAAGGGCTCCCATGGTCGGTACAAATCCAATCCGACATCCGCCCGCGAGGGCGTCATCCAATCTCCGCCGAAGGTCGGCTACATGCCGGTAAGAATCCATAGGAAGATAGGCTGCGTTAAGGAAGCAAACATAGCACTATCCTTGATAAAACGGTAAAAATTGCGTAATTTCGCGTCTTCTCAATTGACAAGATAAAAGCGGATTATGGAAAAGAAAAGAATCCTCTACGTTTCGCAAGAAATAACCCCCTACCTACCTGAATCACCGATATCTAAACTCTCCCAAGACCTACCTACCTTAATGAACGAAGCCGGCCACGAAGTGCGCATTTTTATGCCGCGTTTTGGCTGCATCAATGAGCGTCGTCACCAATTGCACGAAGTCATTCGTCTTTCAGGGATGAACCTCATTGTCAACGATATGGACCAACCTTTGATCATTAAGGTGGCCAGCATTCCTACTTCTCGTATCCAAGTGTACTTCATCGACAATGAAGAGTACTTCAAGCGCAAGGCGACGTTGACCGATGATAAAGGAGACCTTTTCGCGGACAACGATGAGCGTAGTTTGTTCTTCTGTCGCGGAGTATTGGAGACGGTCAAGAAATTGGGCTGGAAACCAGATGTGATCCACGCTCATGGTTGGATGACTTCCATGTTGCCGATTTACTTGAAGAAGAATTTCGCTGACGATCCAATTTTTGAGGATAGTAAATTGGTGTACTCCTTGTACAACAACGAATTCAGCGGAAGCCTCAGTGAGGATATGGCCAAGAAAATCAAGTTGAACGAAGGAGAGAAATGTGTGGAGACCATTTCAACGCCGGACTTCATGAACTTGAACAAGATTGCCATTGAGCACAGTGATGCGGTGACCATTGGAACCGAAGGAGTATCCGACGATCTCAAGGCACATGCAACGGACCGCGGATTGCCTTTGTTGGACGTTGTGAGTGACGAAGAGCGCTCTAAAGCCTACCAAGAGTTCTATCAAGAAATTCTCGTAGAAGAATCTGTAGCCTAAGGCACTAAACCAACCGCTCTAGAGTTATTGGAACATGAAGCACTGGATTAGATTGTTCAGCCTCGCCTTGACGGTGGGGCTTCTTTCTTGTGAGAAGGACGTTTCGAGTATTGGGGTGGACATCCAACCCCCCGAGGATCGGGTCGATGTTCTTCGCATGGATACCATGACCTTGACGGCCTACCGGCTTCCAGATGATTCGACCGGAACCGCCACGCTTTTCCGTTCGCCACTGGGCCGGATGATAGACCCCGTCTTTGGGTTTACCCAGGCGGACTTCTTCACCCAAATCCGCCTCCCGAGCAACAACGTGCTTTTTGAGGATAATCCTGTTTGTGATTCCGTTGTGCTCTCGGTCCGATTTGATGACCCCGGGATGTACGGCCCAACGGATCAGCCCAATATGCTCGGACTCACCATCTATGAGATGACTGAGGCGATGGAAGCGGTATTGGACACCTTCTACTACTCCAACAAAACCTTTGAATTTGATCCAACACCGCTGTTGGACACCCTTTTTGTTCCTTCCATTGAAGACACGGTGAGTTCAGGGGAATTGGGTCCTGACACTATGAATTTGAGAATGCCGGCCTCGTTTGGCCAGCGCATCTTGGATGGATCTGCAGATGATTTGCTGAATAACGAGAACTTCAGCCAGTACATCAAAGGACTGCACTTCACCACCAAGGTATCGAGCGAAATGTTCTATTTGGACATGCCGGATCCGGCCACGCGGATGACTATTTACTACCACAACGATGAGTTGGATAGCTTGAGCTACAGCTTGGTCTTCAACAGCAACGCCCAGCGATCGAATCGATTCTACCACGACTACAGCGCAACATCACTCAGCCTGAAACCGGTGGACACCACGGGTTATGGAGAGTCGGAAGGCTATGTGCAAGGATTGAATGGAATGCGCACGGCTATTCGGATTCCAGGACTGACCGCATTGCGAGACAGCAACATCATCATCAATCAGGCGATCATTGAATTTCCGCTGGTCGACGGGTCCAACATGGTTTGGGAAGAAGCCGCCAGTATGGTGCTTTTGAAAATGAACGAAGAAGGGCGAACGAGCTCCTTGATTGACCAATCTGAAGGCCCAGATCATTACATGGGAGGATTCAAATCTTCCGAGAATAAGTATACCTTTAACATCGCTCGGCACGTCCACTCGGTGATCAACGACGGGGAACCCAACGAAACCCTCGTCTTGGTTGTGTCTGGAAATGCCATTCGAGCGAACCGCGCTGTGTTGAAAGGATCCGACCCGAACCTATACGGGGAAGACCGCATGAAATTGATTTTGACATACACTAAACCGTAACACTCATGTGTGGTATTGTAGGGTATTTGGGTCATCGAGAGGCCTATCCCATCGTCATCAACGGACTCAAGCGATTGGAGTATCGAGGGTACGACAGCGCCGGCGTTGCCTTGTTGCAAAACGGTGATTTCAATCTCTTTAAAAAGAAAGGAAAGGTCAGTGACTTGGAAGCCGAAGTCGGCGACCACGACACTTCCAGTACCATGGCCATTGGCCATACCCGTTGGGCGACGCACGGAGCACCATCGGACCACAACTCACACCCGCATTACAGCGAGAACGAAGAGATGGTCTTGGTCCACAACGGAATCATTGAAAATTTTGACACACTCAAAGCAGAGCTCCAAAAACGGGGGTACAGCTTTAAGAGTGAAACGGATACAGAGGTATTGGTCAACTTGATTGACGATGCCTTTTGCGCCACCGGCGTAAGCTTTGAAGAAGCCGTACGAACAGCGCTTCAGCAGGTCATTGGTGCCTATGCCATTGTGGTCATGTCCAAGAACAACCAGGATACGGTCGTTTGTGCGCGTAAGGGAAGCCCCTTGGTTATTGGCGTTGGGGAGGAAGAATACTTCATCGCCTCAGATGCGACTCCGTTCTTGGAGTACACGTATAATGCTGTCTACTTAGAGGAGGATGAAATGGCCGTGCTGCATGTTGGTCAGGACATGAAAATCTCGAAGATTCACTCCAGCGAGTACATCACGCCGTATGTACAAGAGCTTCAGCTCAGCTTAGAGATGATTGAAAAGGGTGGTTATGATCACTTCATGCTTAAGGAGATTTACGAGCAGCCGCGCAGTGTGCGCGATACCTTGAGAGGGCGACTCTTACCGGAAGAAGGCATCATCAACATGAGCGGAATTCGGGAGTACGAGAGCAAGTTCTTGAACGCCCACCGCATCATCATCATTGGTTGTGGAACCAGCTGGCACGCCGGACTGGTAGCCGAGTACCTCTTTGAGGATTTGGCGCGTATGCCGGTCGAGGTGGAGTACGCAAGTGAGTTCCGCTACCGCAACCCGGTCATCAACGAAAACGACGTGGTAATTGCCATATCCCAGTCCGGTGAAACGGCGGATACCTTGGCGGCCATTCGTCTGGCCAAGAGCCGAGGCGCCACCATCTTTGGGGTGTGTAACGTGGTGGGAAGTTCCATCGCTCGGGAGACCGACGCGGGAGCCTACACCCATGCAGGACCCGAGATCGGAGTGGCTTCGACCAAGGCCTTCACAGCCCAAGTGACCGTATTGACCTTGATTGCTATGGAATTGGGTCGTCGCCGTGGAGTGCTCTCCGAAAGCCGCTACCGCGAGCTGGTTTGGGAGCTTGACCGAGTTCCCGATTACATCGAAGAGCTCCTTAAGGAGGACGCGCACATTCAGCACATCGCAGCGCAGTATAAGGACGCCAACAACGCTTTGTACCTGGGCCGAGGATACAACTTCCCTGTAGCCTTGGAAGGAGCGCTTAAACTCAAAGAGATTAGCTACATCCACGCCGAGGGATATCCGGCCGCCGAGATGAAGCACGGACCCATTGCTTTGATCGATCGGGACATGCCGGTGGTTTTTATTGCTCCGCGCCGTGGACATTACGAAAAGGTACTGAGTAACATGCAGGAAGTGCACGCGCGCTCCGGCCGCATTCTGGCTATTGTGAACCAGAAAGACGGTCAGGTAGAAGAGCTGAGCGAGGACGTGATCGTCATTCCGGACACGGAAGAAGCCTTCACTCCGCTTTTGGCGACGGTGCCGCTGCAACTGCTGTCCTACCACATAGCCGTGATGCGCGGAACCAATGTGGATCAGCCTCGGAACTTAGCCAAGTCGGTTACGGTAGAATAAGAGTAGTGCCTACGGCACGATGCCCCCTTATCGGTTATTGAAATCGTTCATGGTACGCTGGAGTCCAGCGGTACCAAAGGACTTGATCATGTCGATCGCCAAGTCCATGATCGCCCCCAATTCGGGCTGCTCTTCTGCGCCCCATTCCCCTAAGACATAGTCCACTTGACGGCCTTTGGCGAAGTCATTCCCCACGCCAAAACGCAGACGTGCGTAGTTCGGGTGTCCGAGCAATTGTTGGATGTTCTTGAGCCCGTTGTGACCCCCATCGCTTCCTTTGCCTTTAAGGCGAAGCTTGCCAAAGGGCAGGGCTAGGTCGTCCGTGACCACCAAGATCTGGTTGGCCGGTACTTTTTCCTTTTGCATCCAGTAGTTGACCGCCTTACCGCTGAGATTCATATAGGTATTGGGCTTGATGAGCACGAAGGGACGCCCCTTCCATTTGAACTCGGCCCGATCCCCATAGCGGTCGGCAGAAAAAGAAATACTGGATGACTCTGCGAGCGCATCCAGTATTTGAAATCCTATGTTGTGACGGGTATTCGCATACTCCGCCCCAATATTTCCTAGGCCTACAATGAGACTCTTTTTCACGCTTATTCAGCTGCTTCAGCGGCAGTAGTTTCGGCTGCTGCGCCTTCACCACCTTCGCCTTCACCACCTTCGCCTTCTTCCTCTTCGTCTTCTTCATCCTCGACTGCGTTACGAGCAGTCAAGACAGCAACGACTACAGAGCGTGATGCATTGAGAATTTCGAATGGCTTACCTTCTTGAATATCGGCAACCGTTTGGGTGTGGCCAATACGCATGTTGGTAATGTCGATTTCGATGGCACTTGGAAGATCTTTAGGCAAAGCCTTCACTTGCAAACGGCGTTGTGCATGACGCAATTTACCTCCGTTACGTACCCCAAGGGCGCTACCTTGCAAGTGAACAGGAATCTGCATGATGACCTCTTTGTCATCAAAGACTTGCATGAAGTCTGCGTGAATCAACTCATCAGTTACCGGGTGGTACTGAGTGGCCTTCAAAACCGCTTGAACTTTGTTTCCGTCGATATCGAGCTCAACCAAGTGAGCGTCTGCCGTAAAGATGAGGTCTTTAAAGCTGCGGGTATTGGTGTAGAAGTGGATGTTTTCCTCTCCTCCATAAACGACGCAAGGAACCAACTCTTCACGACGCAATCCTTTGGCGTCTTTCTTTCCAACTACCTCACGTAGTTTTCCGCTGATCGATACTACTTCCATTTCGCTTTTCTTTTTGAGTGCTTATACGATAAAGTGCGAACTAATTGACTTGTGCTTGCTGACCCGTTTGAACACATTAGCAAAGAGCGGCGCCACACTCACCACGCGGATCTTTGCCGATTGCTGACGCAACGGGATGGTATCAGTGACGATCAACTCTTCCAATGCCGATTTCTCAATGCGCTCGTAGGCACTGCCTGAGAGCACTGGATGGGTACAAACTGCACGCACGCTGCGTGCTCCTTGTTCCATCATCAAATCGGCCGCTTTGGTCAATGTTCCGGCGGTGTCAATAATGTCATCCACCAAAACAATGTCGCGATCCGTCACATCTCCAATGACCGTCATCTTTTCGATGACATTGGCCTTCAGACGTTGTTTATAGCAAATCACCACCTCAGCGTTGAGGTATTTGGCGTAAGAGTTTGCTCGCTTCGACCCACCCATATCAGGGGAGGCGATGGTGAGGTTATCCAACTTCAAACTCTTCAAGTACGGCAAGAAAATAGCCGACGCGAAGAGGTGATCTACTGGTACTTCAAAGAACCCTTGGATTTGATCCGCGTGCAGGTCCATGGTCACAATGCGGGTGGCTCCCGCGGCGGTCAACAAGTTGGCCACCATTTTGGCACCGATGGGTACACGAGACTTATCCTTGCGATCTTGCCGCGCCCAACCGAAGTAAGGCATCACCGCGATAATCTGCTTGGCAGAAGCACGCTTGGCGGCGTCGATCATCAGCAACAACTCCATCAAGTTTTCAGTGGGTGGATTGGTGCTGTTCACTAGGAACACTTTATCTCCACGAACCGTCTCTTCAAAACTTGGCTGGAACTCGCCGTCGCTGAATTCCGAGGTGACGATATTACCCAGTTCTACACCGTACTCGTCCGCAATTCTTTCCCCTAAAACTTTAGAAGCATTACCAGAGAAAATCTTCACTTTCGAAGCCATGATGGTGCGGTACTTTTGGTTAGGTAATAGGCGCCAACTCCCTTAAAGGGCTGCAAATTTAAGAAACTATTTCAAACCTTAAACCATATTTCTCAGGCGATTAGGTAAAAATTTACCCCCCTCCCTTTGCGTATTTCATAATTGGTGGTACTTTTGCCTTCCCAATTTGCCCGGGTGGCGGAATTGGTAGACGCGCTGGATTCAAAATCCAGTTCTGGCAACAGAGTGCGGGTTCGATTCCCGCCCCGGGTACAAGAAAGAAGCAAATCCCCGCTCATCGAGCGGGGATTTTTGCATTCTGACGGCACTGGAAGCCCGCTTCCGAGTGCCATAAAAATGCGACACCCATTCGAAGAATGGCCTTGCTTCTGCACTTGTAACCCCCTCCTCCTTGGAATCCTCGCCGCGACGGCGGCGCACTTCCCGCTACTCGACCTCCCCTCTGGAAAAATCCCATCGGCCCGCAGGGCCAAGAAAACAACCGAAGGCTTTTCTGCGTTTTTAGTACACCTTTGTACATTAGCCTCCTTGAGTAGTATTTTATGAGAACGCGTTGGCAGATTTGGGCTCCCACGGCATTGGCATTTGCGCTGGTGCTCGGTATATATATTGGGATGAAGTTGGATTATGGGCAGAACGCGTACGTGCTCATGGCGCCGGATCGGCAGCACCAAAAGATCAACCAACTGATCGACTACATCAACCGCGATTACGTGGACGAAATCGATACGGATTCCCTACTTGACAAGACCATTGAAGACATTCTGGGCCAACTGGACCCCCACAGCACCTACATTCACAAATCGGACTTTGCAGCCGTAGAGGACAGCATGCAAGGGAACTTCCAAGGCATTGGTGTGGAATTTGAGCTCCAGCGAGATACCATCGTGGTGGTCTCACCCATTTCTGGTGGGCCTTCCGAGCAACTCGGTATTGAAGCGGGGGACCGCATTGTGACCGTGAACGGAGACACCGTGGCGGGCATCGGCATGCAGAACCGAGACGTGATCGCCAAACTCCGCGGAAAAAAGGGCTCCACGGTAGATGTTCAGATCTTCCGAAACGGGAGTTCGAACCTCTTGGACTTCACCATTGAACGGGACGATATTCCCCTGGTCAGCATCGACGTCGCTTACATGGTTAACGACAGCGTGGGGTACATCAAGCTGAGCCGATTTGCCGAAACCAGCTACCGCGAATTTGCCCTGGCCCGCCAAGAACTCTTGGACCAAGGCATGGAGCAGCTCATCTTTGACCTCCGCGGAAACCCCGGTGGCTACCTCCACATCGCCGACAAAATCGCCGACGAATTCTTGGCCGATGGCGAACTTGTGGTCTTTACCGAAGGCCGCTCCCGGGAACGCAAATACTACTACGCCTCCGAAAAAGGCGAACTCGAAGACATGCCCCTCGTAGTCATGATTGACGAGGGAAGTGCATCGGCCAGTGAGATCATCGCTGGCGCCCTGCAAGACAATGACCGCGCCGAAATCGTAGGTCGCCGCAGCTTCGGAAAAGGACTGGTACAAGAGCAGTGGGAGCTCAGTGACGGTTCGGCCTTACGCCTGACAGTTGCCCGTTATTATACCCCTACGGGGCGATGTATTCAGCGGCCCTACACAGACGACCGCGAGGCCTATTACATGGACTCGTATGAATTCGACGAAGCCTACGGGGAAGATAGCACCAGCACCGTGGAGGAAGAACTCGTCTTCACCACACCGGCCGGTGACACCGTCTACGGGGGAGGAGGAATCTTACCCGACCACATCACGCCCATCGATTCAGCCGGACGCACGCGTTGGTTCTACGAAGTGCTGAGCTATGGAGACCTCCGCAAATTCAGTTTCCAATACGCCGACACTCACCGCGAAACCTTGAACGTGACCTACGAAACACCCAATGACTTTGCGCGCGATTTCGAATTGCCCGAAAAAGTCTTCGAGGCCTACCTCGACCAAGCTCGAGAAGGGGGTGCAGAAGTGGAATGGGGACGCAACGATCGCTCGGAACTCCTGGTGCGCACGCGCATCAAGGCCATGATCGGTCGCCAGGTATGGGGCTCATCAGCCTTTTACCCGGTCATTCACCAAGCCGATCTCGGAATGCAGACGGCCCTTGAAGCTCTGAGCCAGTAAGACTTATCCCAATACTTGAGACCAGTTCAATTGCTCGCGCAAGGTGCTCACCACCTGCTCGACAGGAACGCGCTCTTGCTTCATGGTATCACGCTCGCGAATGGTCACTTGATTGTCTTCTAATGAGTCGTGGTCAATGGTCACGCAGTATGGCGTACCAATGGCGTCTTGACGGCGGTAGCGCTTACCAATGGCGTCCTTCTCATCGTACTGACAATTGAACTCCATCTTCAAACGGTCCATAATCTCACGAGCCTTCTCCGGAAGTCCGTCTTTTTTGACCAGGGGCAACACAGCCACCTTCACAGGAGCCAAAACCGGAGGGATATTCATCACCGTACGGGTAGATCCGTCCTCCAAAGTCTCTTCGTTCAACGAATGACTCAAGACGGCCAAGAACATACGATCTAGTCCAATAGAAGTTTCCACAACATACGGCACATAGCTCTCGCCCAATTCAGGATCGAAGTACTGCAGCTTGCGCCCGCTGTGCTCCTCGTGACTCTTGAGGTCAAAGTCCGTACGGCTGTGGATTCCTTCAAGCTCTTTAAAGCCCATCGGAAATCGGAATTCAATATCGGCTGCGGCATTGGCGTAGTGCGCCATTTTCTCGTGATCGTGGAAACGGTAGCGCTCGGGCTCAATACCCAGGTCGTGGTGCCACTTCATACGCGCCTCTTTCCAATACTCGTACCACTTCATTTCTTCCCCCGGGCGGACGAAGAACTGGAGCTCCATCTGTTCAAACTCCCGCATGCGGAAGATGAATTGACGGGCGATGATTTCGTTTCGGAAGGCTTTCCCGATCTGCGCAATTCCAAAGGGAATTTTCATCCGCGCACTTTTCTGCACGTTCAAGAAATTCACAAAGATTCCCTGAGCAGTCTCCGGACGCAAGTACACCTTGCTGGATCCATCGGCTGTGGAACCCATCTCCGTTCCGAACATGAGATTGAACTGACGAACATCCGTCCAATTCTTCGATCCGGATACCGGATCAGCGATGCCCAATTCCTCGATCAAGGCCTTCACATCCGCTAGGTCTTCCGCCTCGAGTGAGCGAGCCATGCGCTGGATAATCTCTTCTTTTTGTTGGAGGTACTTCACAACGCGAGGATTCGTCGAAACAAACTGCTCCTCGTCAAAGCTCTCCCCAAAGCGCTTGCGGGCCTTGGTGATTTCCTTCTCCGCCTTTCCTTCTAGTTTGGCGCAGTAGTCTTCAATCAGGACATCGGCGCGGTAGCGCTTTTTCGAGTCCTTATTGTCGATCATGGGATCGTTAAAGGCATCCACGTGACCGGAGGCCTTCCAAACGGTCGGATGCATGAAGATGGCCGTGTCAATCCCCACGATGTTTTCGTGCATCTGGGTCATGGACTTCCACCAGTACTGCTTGATGTTGTTCTTGAGTTCCGCACCGTAGGGGCCGTAATCGTAAACGGCACTCAGACCGTCATAAACCTCACTACTGGGGAATACAAATCCGTACTCTTTGGCGTGCGAAACAATCGCTTTCAGTTGATCCTCTTGCTGCATGCCGCAAAAGTAGCAAAACCCTCGGCTATTTGATCACGATTTTTCGTCGTTCTACGTAGGCCTCATCGGGGTTCTGTAGTTCGAGCACATACCAACCCGCCGCCAGACCAGTAACATCGATCAAAGCACTCTGACCGTAGTTCCGTCCAGAAGCTACAGGCTGCCCCAAGGTATTATATAAGGTATACGTCAGGGTAGCCGGAGTGCCTAACGGCACGATGTTGATTTCTGTTGCTGCTGGATTCGGATAGACCTGCCAACGTCCAGGCGCATCCAACTCATCCAAGCCAATCGTTTGTAGCGAGTCACAATACGCCTCTACTCCCTCCAAGGCGGTGAGCATATTCAGCTTACCGTCCGTTGTGGTGATGTTGTTCAAGGAGAAGTTCAGTACCGTACTGCGGAATAAGATATTACGCATGATGAGTGCCGCGGAATCCGGATACGAGCGCGCCAAGTCCGCCAATTGGTTACAGGCCGCCGAGTACATCAAGGCCAGTGTGCCCGTTACGTGAGGTGTGGCGCCTGAAGTACCGCCAAAACCGCCATAGGTATCACCCAAGTCCGTGGTGTAGGTTCCTTGACCATAAGCACCCATGTCGATGGTGCTGTCACCATATCCCGCGCCGGTCACCTTCACGTCTTGGTTGTTCATATTGGTCACCGAGATCATGTAGTCCGAAGGGCAAGCGGTTGGCAAGTCGCCGATAACATCGACGTCGTAGTTGCCGTTGATGGTAGCTCCGCAGTTCAAGACACCTTCCAATCCCAAGCTGTCGTAGAAGTTACACCAGAGTGGAGCACTGGATGGTTGCCCGAAGTCAACCCCCCAAGAGGCATTGGTCGATACAATGTATGCTCCTTCCGTTCCTTCACTTTGGTTATAGCGTCGGCGCTGGGTCAGTACATAACCATAGGCCGCGAGCGCATCCGATTCTCCACCACCACCTACGATGACCATGACTTTCACGTCCCAGTTGACTCCGGAAACACCATTGCTGTCGTTTCCTTGCGCACCCACGATACCAGCAACTGGAGTTCCGTGCCAGCCTCCCCAGTTTCCGTCTTTAATGTCGTCGCTGTTGGTGTAGGTGTTCCACCCCAAGTGGTCATCTACATATCCATTGCTGTCGTTGTCGATTCCGTCTCCGGGAATATCCGCTCGGTTGATCCAGAGGTTATCGCCGAAGTCGGAGTGCGCGGTATCAATCCCGTCGTCGATAACGGCGACCACAATAGTATCTCCGTTGACCGTAAGTCCCCCGGTGGCGATGTCCCAGGCAGCCTCGGCATCGAGGTCCGCGTTGGGGTTGTTGACGTTGTTGTACTGCCACTGACTTCCGTAGTTCAGGTCATTGGGAATGGCTCGATGCGTGATGGGTCGATTGCCCTGTGCGGCCACAACACGCTCGTCGGAAACGACCCAGCGAATGGTTTGGTCCACGGGAACCACAGGGTTGAACTTCAGATGATACATGCGAAGCTCTTGGCTCAGGACCTTATCGGCCCGTAGGGCCAAAATCGAATGCTCCGCATTTATTTCTTTAATAAGGGCATCAATATTTTCTCCGGGAAAGAGCTGTACCAGAACATCTCCGGGATAGGGTACGGCGCTTTCTTGAGCAAAGGAGTTGAGCGAGATCACCGCGAGGGCTAGGAGTAGAAATCGTTTCATCGTAAGTAGTTGAGACCTAAAGATATCAATAATAACGTCTGCCGTCCGGAATTGGTTAGTCCGAACATGGTCAAATAAGTCGAGCTTCGTAGTTTTGTTCCATGATCAAGGTTGGCGAGACACTGGTAAGTGAGGAAATTCTGGAAAAGGAGTTCGTGTGCAATTTGACCGCATGCAAGGGAGCGTGTTGTGTCGAAGGAGATGCCGGGGCACCGCTTCTGGAAGAGGAACTCGCTGTTTTGGATGATGAGTACGACCGCATCGCGGACTTTTTGCGTCCTGTGGGTCGCGCGGCCATCGAAGAGCAAGGGCATTACATTGTGGACAACGACGGTGATTTTGTTACGCCCCTGGTGAAGGGAAAAGAATGTGCGTACACCACCTTTAGCGAGAACGGAATGGCCATGTGCGGAATCGAGCAAGCGTGGAAAGAAGGGGAAACAACCTTTCGCAAACCCGTGAGCTGTCATTTATATCCCGTTCGCGTCACCAAGTACCCGACCTTTGAGGCCGTGAATTACCACAAATGGCCCATTTGCTCGGCGGCCTGCTCCTTAGGCGCTGAGCTTCAGGTCTCTGTCTTTGAATTCACGAAAGAGGCCCTGCGACGACGCTTTGGCGACGAATGGGTTTCAGAAATGGAGTTGGTCGCCCGGGAATGGTCAAAGTGAATGTTCCCGGAGTGTTAATCACACGTGAATTCAACGTGAAAAAAAATCGCCAAAATTGTTTGGAAAAATGACTTTCCAACGTTCATGGGGGTTTCACGGATTTCACGTTTAAAAGGCTGTTAATAAATCCGTTTCAATGTGGAAAAGTGCATATTGACTGATGAAAATTTAATGTAAATATTTGTCTTGCACCTTGGCTAACTAGCCTCCGCACCAATCAGATTTTAGTATTAGAGTTTTTAAGATAAACGCCCGCTAAACGGCGGGACAAGGGACCTTTTACCCCCATTTTTTAGGCTCTAAACATTAGGAAAAACGCGATAAAGAACGGCCCATGAACGCTACACAGGTAGACCCAATCCTCAGAGAAAACAAAGATCGCTTTGTCTTATTCCCCATAGAGCACCACGACATTTGGCAGTGGTACAAAAAAGCAGAAGCCAGCTTCTGGACGGCGGAAGAGATTGATCTTCATCAAGACTTGACGGATTGGAATACGAAGTTGAATGACGATGAGCGTCATTTCATCAAACATGTATTGGCCTTCTTTGCAGCGAGCGATGGAATCGTAAACGAAAACCTAGCCGAGAACTTTGTGAATGAGGTTCAATATACCGAGGCAAAGTTTTTCTACGGTTTTCAAATCATGATGGAGAACATCCACTCGGAGACATATTCTCTATTGATTGATACCTACATCAAGGACACGGAAGATCGCGATCGCTTGTTCCACGCTATTGAGACCTTTGACGCCATCAAGAAAAAGGCGGATTGGGCTTTGCGCTGGATTGAGAGCGACAGTTTCGCCGAGCGTCTGATTGCTTTTGCTGCTGTGGAAGGAATCTTCTTCAGCGGAAGTTTCTGCTCTATTTTCTGGTTGAAGAAACGCGGAATCATGCCGGGATTGACCTTCTCCAACGAGCTCATCAGCCGCGATGAAGGTCTGCACTGCGACTTTGCTGTGCACCTGCACAATAACCACTTGATCAACCAGGTGCCCAAAGAGCGCATCAAACAAATTATTACCGAAGCGCTAGACATCGAGCGCGAATTTATCACCGAAGCTCTTCCTGTGAGCTTGATCGGAATGAATTCAAATCTGATGACCCAGTACCTCGAGTTTGTCGCCGACCGCTTGTTGGTCGAGTTGAACTGCGAAAAAGTCTATGGGTCTGAAAACCCATTTGACTTCATGGACATGATTTCCCTTCAAGGTAAAACGAACTTCTTTGAGAAGCGCGTAGCGGAATACCAGAAGGCCGGGGTTATGAGCCAGAGTGCTGAAGAAAACAAGATATCTTTTGACGCGGATTTTTAATCCTTTCACGAGTAACCATCATCAAACCATTTCCCAACCCTCCCAAAGCATAAAGGCGTATGTACGTAGTAAAAAGAGACGGCCGTAAAGAAGCGGTGAAGTTCGACAAGGTCACCTCGCGAATTCAAAAATTGTGTTACGGCCTCAACCCCTTGGTTGAACCGACTTCAGTAGCCATGAAGGTGATTGAAGGAATTTACGAAGGGGTGACCACCTCTGAACTCGACAGTTTGGCCGCTGAGGTTTCGGCATCGATGACCACGCGCCACCCAGATTACGCGCAATTAGCAGCCCGCATTGCGGTGTCCAACTTGCATAAGAACACGGAGAAGTCCTTTACGGAGACTATGACGTCTTTGTATGAGTACGTTAACCCGAAAACGGGATTGAAAAGTCCCTTGATTGCGGATGACGTGTATGAAATCATCAAGGACAACGAGGCCGTTCTAGACAGCACCTTAATCTACGACCGCGACTTCGGTTATGACTACTTTGGATTTAAAACTTTGGAGCGTTCGTACCTCTTGCGCTTGGACGGTCATATTGCGGAGCGCCCACAGCACATGTTGATGCGTGTGGCCATTGGTATCCACAAGGAAGACATCGATTCAGCGATCGAGACCTACGAGTTGATGTCTAAGAAGTACTTCACGCATGCGACGCCAACCCTGTTTAACTCGGGAACACCAAAGCCTCAAATGTCGAGCTGCTTCTTGTTGACCATGAAGGGCGATAGCATTGACGGTATCTACGACACGCTGAAGCAGTGTGCTAAGATTTCTCAATCTGCAGGTGGAATTGGCTTGAGCATTCACCACGTACGCGCCACGGGATCGTACATCCGCGGAACAAACGGAACGTCTAACGGAATTGTACCGATGCTCCGCGTCTACAACGATACCGCTCGTTATGTAGACCAAGGAGGAGGTAAGCGTAAGGGAAGCTTTGCGATCTATGTAGAGCCATGGCATGCGGATATCTTCGACTTCTTGGATCTGAAAAAGAACCATGGTAAAGAAGAAATGCGTGCGCGCGATTTGTTCTACGCTCTTTGGATTCCAGACTTGTTCATGCAGCGTGTTGAAGAAGACGCGGAGTGGACTTTGATGTGTCCAAACGAGTGCCCAGGTATGCCAGACGTACACGGAAAAGAGTTCGAAGAGCTCTACTTGAAGTACGAGGCGGAAGGAAAAGGCCGCCGTACCATCAAGGCGCGTCAGCTTTGGGAAACCATCCTCGAGGCACAAATCGAGACCGGAACTCCGTACATGTTGTACAAGGATGCAGCCAACGGAAAATCCAACCAAAAAAACTTGGGTACCATTCGCTCTTCAAACCTCTGTACCGAGATCATTGAGTACACAGCTGAAGACGAAGTTGCGGTGTGTAACTTGGCCTCCATTGCCCTTCCAAAATTTGTTGAGGATGGCCAGTTCGATCACCAATTGTTGTTCGACATCACCTACAAGGTGACCTATAACTTGAACAAGGTAATTGACCGCAACTACTACCCAGTGGCAGAAGCGCGCAACTCAAACATGCGTCACCGTCCTGTGGGATTGGGGGTACAAGGTTTGGCCGATACCTTCATCATGCTCCGCTACCCATTTACTTCTGCTGAAGCGAAGAAATTGAATTCGGACATCTTCGAGACCATGTACTATGCGGCTTTGACTTCTTCAAAGGACATGGCCAAAGAGGAAGGTACGTATGAAAGCTATGAGGGTTCACCCATTTCACAAGGGATCTTCCAGTGGAACATGTGGAACTTGGACGAAAGCGATTTGAGCGGAAACTGGGATTGGAACACTTTGCGGGACGAAATCAAGGAGCACGGTGTACGCAACTCCTTGTTGATGGCTCCAATGCCAACGGCATCCACCTCACAAATTCTGGGGAACAACGAGTGCTTTGAGCCGTACACGAGCAACATCTACACCCGTCGTGTATTGAGTGGTGAGTTCATCGTAGTGAACAAGCACTTGCTCATTGACTTGGTGAAGTTGGGCTTGTGGGACAGCGATATGAAGGACGAGATCATTCGCGCGAATGGATCTATCCAGCACATCGATGTAATTCCAGACAACATCAAAGAACTGTACAAAACCGTTTGGGAACTGAGCATGAAAGACATCATCGATATGGCCGCCGATCGAGGAGCCTTTATCGACCAGAGTCAATCCATGAATCTCTTTATGGAGAATGCGAACATGGGTAAAGTAACCTCCATGCACTTCTACGCGTGGAAGAAAGGTCTCAAAACCGGTATGTACTACCTCCGCACAAAGGCAGCTGCGGACGCGATCAAATTCACGGTTCAGAAGCAAGCCAAGGCTCAGGTGGAGCCTGTGGTTTCTTCTGAGCAAACCGAGAAGATTCAAGAAGAACGCGTCAGCAAGTTGGAGGAAGCAGCCAAGAAGATGGCAGCGGAAAACGCGGACATCATTGCGTGCTCCATTGATAATCCTGATGAGTGCGAAGCTTGCGGAAGTTGATCTAGAGTGCAATTTATTTAACTACGCAGGGAAACCCCGGACACCGCGAACTTGTCCGGGGTTTATTTTTTCTCCTACCTTGTAAAAACAAGAGCCCCCACGGAATACGCAGGGGCTCAGTACCGCAGGTCCAAAAAAGTTTCAAAAAAAGACCTGCGTTGTACTTTGACTTTTTCTTTCAAACGAACCTGAAACTCGATTTGTTTTATGCGAACAGCAGTCCTTTCCTGCTTTAGTCTCCTACTTTCTCTTGGCTTGTTGGCTCAAGAGGTTCGAGAACCGGATATCGTTGGAGGAAAGCGCGAATGGAAGTACCTAGTGGAGACGCAGTTGCAATATCCCTATGCTTCCATCCAAGCCGGGGAGCAAGGCACCGTGTCGATTGACTGCTACGTATCTGGAAGCGGTAAACTGGAAGAAATAGAATTTATCAAGTCTGTCTCTCCGGCTGTAGATCGCGAGGCTCTGCGAATCCTCAAACACGTGGTATGGCGCCCCGGCGTGTATGAAGGATCGCAAATTCAAGGGGTCACGCGGATGAAGATTGATTTCTTTCCGGACCGCTATTATCGCTATTGCCGGAATCGCGGGTATCGTCTGTTGCCTCACCCCGTCACCCCTGTTTCTGAGGAAACCACTTTGTACACGAAAGAAGAGGTGGATAGTGTAGCCAAACCCCTCATACCTGAAGGTTGGGAGGCTTTTCCGTACATCTTGAGCAAGCTGAAATACCCTGAAGATGCAGTCCGCGAGAGCATTCAAGGAGAAGTCCGCTTACGCTACGTGGTAGAGCAATCAGGGCATATCACCAATGTGGAAATCGTGCAAAACCTCGGAGGCGGTTGCCCGCAAGAAGTCACGCGCGTTTTGCGTTCACTCGATTGGATACCGGCCATCCGAAACGGAATGGCCGTTCGATCTACTCAGGAAATTTCGATCCTCTTCCAGCTCGGGGCAGGGGGCACCGCAAAGGAATTCGTCTACGGGGCTCAGCAGGGGATTTACTGACCCTCTTCTAAGCGTTGCATGCGCTGCATTGGATTCTCAGCACCTCTGCTTCTGCGCTTATAAAGCTCGAACTTGGTTGGCAATTGGCGGGGCGGCCAGTAATTGTTTCCCGTATCGGTATCGGCCGTTTCCAAATTCGGATCAAGAACCACGCCCACCAGTTCTTTTTCACTGAAGAAAACCTTGGAGACTTCAGACTCATCCATTTTCCAGATTTCAGCCGGAATGTACTTCCGCTCGGAACTGCCATCAGCGTAATCCAGACGCAGAATAATCGGCATGGGGATTCCTCCGATCATTTCCACATCAATCTGGTAGTAGTTCAATCCGCTTTCCAGAAGGGCACGATCGTTTTCGTCGAGTTTGCTAAGGTACTTTTCGTAGTCCTCACGGTCGAGTTGCGTCGGCTCAAGAGGATCGTATTCATTGTAGAAATCAAGTAAGTCTGGACGCTCATCCGTCACCTTTGGAATGGTGTCGTTTCGCAGGTCACCAATAAAGTCTGGTTGAGCCGCATTGCGCTTCTTTTCCAAGGCCATTTCCACATCCGGATCCTTGGTGTCGATTTGATACCAACGGACGCTCTTAAGACCCATATCCACGTGATCTGTGGTGTAGAACCAGCTTCTCCAGAACCAGTCGAGGTCCGTACCCGAAGCGTCTTCCATGGTGCGGAAGAAATCGGCTGGGGTCGGATGCTTAAACATCCACCGTTGGCTGTAGGTCTTGAAGGCATAATCGAAGAGCTCACGGCCCAGAACAGTTTCTCTTAGGATGTTCAACGCCGTTGCGGGTTTTCCGTAGGCGTTGTTGCCAAACTGCCAAATGCTCTCGGAGTTGGTCATGATGGGGCTGATGTAGGACTTATCACCCTTCATGTAGTCCGTAATCTTGTATGCCGGTCCACGACGGCTCGGGTAATCGGGCTCCCACTCTTGCTCGGTCAGGTACTGAACAAAGGTGTTCAAGCCTTCGTCCATCCAGGTCCACTGCCGCTCATCGGAGTTGACGATCATCGGGAAGTAGTTGTGTCCAACTTCGTGGATGATTACCCCAATCATACCGTATTTGGTTCGCTCGCTGTAGGTGCCGTCAGCCTCAGGACGTCCGCCGTTGAAGCAGATCATCGGATACTCCATACCGATGCGGTCGGTGTGTACCGAAATAGCCACTGGGTAAGGGTAATCAAAGGTGTACTTCGAATAGATGCGGAGCGTGTGGGCGACCACCTCGGTTGAGTACTTCTCCCACAAGGGGTTTCCTTCTTTTGGGTAGTAACTCATGGCCATAACCGTCCGGTCACCGAAATTCACGCCCATGGCGTCCCATATGAATCGACGTGAGCTGGCGAAGGCAAAGTCGCGAACGTTCTCCGCTTCAAAAGTCCAGGTCCGGGTTTTATCCGTTACGGGGTTGGCTATTTTTTTATCTGCTTCTTCTTGCGTCACAATCATCACCGGACGATCCGCGGTACGCGAATCGTTGTAGCGACGGCGCTCGGTCGAGGTCAATACGGAGGAAGCATTCTGAAGTTCTCCCGTAGCACCGACGATATGGTCGGCAGGAACGGTCAAGTTGACCTTGTAATCTCCGAAAGGAAGGGTGAATTCCCCACGGCCCAAGAACTGCTTGTTCTGCCACCCCTCGACGTCGTTGTATACGGCCATGCGCGGAAAGAACTGGGCAATGGTGTAGAGGTAGTTTCCGTCTTCTTCGAAGTATTCGAAACCGGAACGACCACCGACCTTGCTGCGGTCATTGATGTTGTACCACCACTTGATTTGGAAGGTGTAGGACCCGCCTGCTGCCAAGGGTTGAGGCAAGTTCACGCGCATCATGGTTCCGTTGATCACGTATTCAAGCTCGTTTCCTCTGCTGTCTTTGACCCAGTCAATTTTGAATCCACCGTCGTAATCGCTGTGCATGCGAGCCAATGTTCCGAAGGACATCTTATCCTCGATGTCCATTTGGCTGATCATCTCGCGATCACTGCCTTTGGCGCGCATATTCTGATCGAGCTGAACCCACAGGTATTCGAGGCGATCGGGAGACTCGTTGTGGTAGGTGATTCGCTCTTCTCCATATAGGCGTTGATTCTCGTCGTCCAGGTTGAGGTCCATGACGTAGTCAGCCTGCTGCTGATAGTACTCATGACCTGGAGCTCCGGCCGCGGTCCGGTATACGTTGGGCGTGGGTAGCTCATCGTACAGTTGACGGAATTTATTTTCGTTGGTGTTTTGAGCCCATCCGGCCGTGAGGCCGAAAACGAATAAAAGCGTAAGTAGTTGCTTCATTTTACCAGGGTTTGGTAGATCAATATCATGCTAATGCCGAGCGCCATGCCCGACGTAACAAGGGTCCAATCGCGCTGTTTCACCGACAGCAGCCCGCTCAGCAGGGCGTATACCATCATGATGAATCCAACAATGATCAGCTGGCCAATTTCAAGGCCGAGGTTGAATCCGAGTAAAGGGAGCACAATGTCCGCTTCTCGCCCCAGCAGGGTTCGAAAGTAGTTGCTAAACCCCAGTCCGTGGATCAACCCAAAGCCTAACGCCAGTCCATATTTAATGTTTAGGCGGCCTTTGCCAGAGAAGAGATTGCCCATAGCGGTGAGCAAAATGGTGACGGGGATTAACAACTCAATGAGTGCCGAGTCCACCACCACAATCTTCAAGGCCGCCAAGGCTAGGGTCACGGAATGACCAATGGTGAAGGCCGTTACCAGAATAAGAAGCGGTTTCCAATCGCGGATCGAATACACGGCCACCAAAGCCAATAAAAAGAGCATGTGGTCGTAGCCGTCGAAGTCCGCGATGTGCTCGAAACCGAGCCTGATATATGTCTCGAATGGCGACATGAGGGGCGAATTTAACAATTTCGTCTTTTCCCGTACCTTGAGCGCATGATCAGTACGGTACTACTCTCCATTTCCCTCTTACTTCATCCGTTCTACGTCAGTGTGACGGAGGCCAAATACAACAAAGGAGCGCGAACCCTCGAATGCAGTGTGCGCATCTTTACAGATGATCTCGAACGCGCCCTGAAGGATCGCGGATACGGTGTTTTAAATCTGGATAGTGAAGAAGAAAGCGCGCAGGCCGATTCCTTGATTGGCCACTACGTACTAAGTACCTTCACTGTAGTTACGGATAAAGGAAAACGTCGCTTGGTCTACGTTGGGCGAGAGTACGAAGAAGATGGAACTTATGTGCACTTTCAGGCTGAGGCCATCAGCACCCGATTCAAGTGGGTTGAAATGCACACGAGCCTGTTGGTCGAGCAATTTGAAGACCAGCGGAACATCATTCACGTCACCAAAGGTGCTTCCACACACAGCCTGTTGCTCAATGCGAAAGAGCGCGGGGGTACCGTAGAATTCCAAGAGTAAGATGAAACAGATCTGGACCCTTTGCTTTTCCCTCCTCCTGGCCCTTGGGGCCGCAGGGCAAAGTCATTATTACAACGTATTGATCCACGCTGCAGGCGGCGGTATTGGCCCTTGCGAACCCTCCATTGCGGTGAGTGTGGCCGATCCAAACGTCGTGGTGGCGGGAGCCGTCCTCAACGACGTGTACCGAAGCACGGACGGC
Source organism: Flavobacteriales bacterium (assembly GCA_965661605.1). Lineage (GTDB taxonomy): Bacteria > Bacteroidota > Bacteroidia > Flavobacteriales > ECT2AJA-044 > ECT2AJA-044. The sequence goes on from CBFIEH010000010.1 coordinate 60,515, forward strand.
GGCTTCACCTGGACGAAAAATAAATTGAGATCACCGTATGGGGTGTGGGGAGATCCCTGCATCGTATCGAACAGCAAGGGCGATTTTCATTTTCTGCATTTGAGTGACCCTACGGGTCGAAATTGGAGCAGCGAGGAAATTCTCGACCGCATCGTGTGTCAAACCTCCACCAACTCAGGCAAGCGCTGGGGAAATGGCACCTATATGGGACAGCGCCACCCCAAGGATCAGGACAAGGAATGGGCAGCTGTAGATCTGCGGAACGATGCACTCTACGCCAGCTGGACTGAATTTGACGACTATGGTTCTGAAAATTTTCCCGAGGATCGTTCCCGCATTCTCTTTTCGAAGTATACCGGTGAAGGGGAAGGTAAGTGGTCGGAGCCCATTATTCTGAGCGAACTGGAAGGAAACTGTATCGACAGCGATAGTACTACAGAAGGCGCGGTTCCGGCCGTCGGCCCTGAGGGGCAGCTTTACGTTGCGTGGTCCTTTGCAGATCAAATTTATTTTGATCGATCTATGGATGCCGGCGCCACCTGGTTGGATCAAGACCTCGTGGTCAGCGATCAGCCGGGGGGATGGGATATTGACATTTCAGGAGTTGGGCGCTGCAATGGTATGCCGGTGACGGGATGCGATGTGAGCGAGGGTCCAAATCGAGGACGTATCTACGTCAACTGGGCAGACCAGCGAAATGGTGAAGACGATACAGATGTTTTCCTCGCGTATAGTGACGACAGTGGAGATACTTGGTCCGAACCGATTCGCGTCAACGACGACGGTGCGGGTAAGCAGCAGTTCTTGACCTGGATGGCGGTGGACCCGATGACAGGCCATATTTACGTGGTCTTCTACGATCGTCGAAACCACAAAGGCGATACCACAGACGTGTACTTGGCCAGCAGCACGGATGGTGGAATGACCTGGACCAACGAACGCATTAGCGAGTCCCCTTTTACTCCCGTAGGAGGAGTGTTTTTTGGAGACTACAACAACATTTCGGCCGTGGATGGGGTGGTTCGACCTATTTGGACCCGGCAAGAAGGGCGAGAGACCAGTATTTGGACCGCTATCATCAACAAATAAGGGCAGCATGAATCTATTGATCGTTTCCACCAGCACGGTGCACGGTAAGGGTTATTTGGAGTACATCTTGGAGGAAGTTCAGGACTTCTTTTCGGGTGTTGAGGAGATCGTTTTTGTGCCTTATGCTCGTCCGTCAGGAATCTCTCATGACGATTATACTGCCGTGGCTGCAAAGGCCTTTGCCCAGATCGGTATAGCGGTTCGTGGGGTACATACCTTTGATGATCCTGCGGAAGGAATACATCGTGCCGCAGGCACATTCATCGGGGGAGGGAATACCTTTCTATTGCTGCGGGAGTTGTATGCCAAGGGACTGGTGGAACCGCTGCGCAAGCGAGCTGCCGAGGGCATGCCCTACATGGGCACCAGCGCTGGAAGCAATGTTGCCGGCCAGACCATTAACAACACCAACGATATGCCCATCGTATACCCACCTTCTTTTGAGGCGCTCGGCTTGATGCCTTTTAATGTGAATCCGCACTATTTGGATCCCGATCCGAACAGCACCCATATGGGGGAAACACGGGAAACGCGCATCAATGAGTTTCACACGCAGAGCAGCACTCCGGTGGTTGGAATACGAGAGGGAAGCTGGTTGCGCTTCCGCGATGAGCAAGTTGAATTGAAAGGTCCATTGACCGCCCGAATTTTCCAGGCCGGACAGGATCCCTGGGAACACAACCCCGGTCCCTTAGAGCTCTAGTGCCTTTTTCACGTTGGAATCACCGCCGAGCAATATCTCGGTAGGATTCTCCAGTGCTTCTTTTACCGCGACCAAGAATCCGACCGACTCACGTCCGTCAATGATTCGGTGATCGTAGCTTAAGGCCACATACATGATGGGGCGAATCTCTACTTTTCCGTCAACAGCCACAGGGCGCTCAACAATGTTGTGCATGCCCAAAATGGCGCTTTGCGGAGGATTGATGATCGGGGTGCTCAGCATAGAGCCAAAGACTCCACCATTAGTGATGGTAAAGGTTCCTCCGGTCATTTCATCCAAGGTGATGGATCCGTCGCGTACTTTACCAGCCAAACGACCGATTTCGGATTCCACACCGCGGAAACTCATGTCCTCGGCATTGCGCAATACAGGAACCATCAGTCCTTTAGGGCCACTTACAGCGATGGAGACATCGCAGTAGTTGAACTTCACTTGGTTGTCGCCGTCGATCATGGAGTTCACATCCGGGAACTCTTGAAGCGCACGGGTAACCGCTTTGGTAAAGAAGCTCATGAAGCCTAAGCCCACTCCGTGCTTCGCTTTAAATTCTTCCTTGTACTGTTTGCGCAAAGCGAAAATGGGGCTCATGTCCACCTCATTGAAGGTGGTCAACATGGCCGTTTCGTTCTTCACAGAGACCAAGCGGGTAGAGAGGCTTCTGCGCAGTTTAGACATGCGTTTGACCTCGCTGCTGCGCGCTCCTTGTCCTGGCGATCCCATGGAAACAACCGCCTTCTGGGCGTCTTCTTTGGTCACGCGTCCGTCGCGACCAGTACCCTTAACGTTGGATAGGTTGTTTTCCTCAATAATCTTCTTCGCCGCCGGAGAGGGCGTTCCCGAAGCATAAGTCTCTTTCGCTGCTGGAGCGGGCTCTTCCTTCTTCGGTTCATTGGCAGCTTTCTCTTCTGCTTTGGGTTCTTCCTTTGCGGCCGGCGCAGCAGCTCCTTCTGGCGCAGCGGCATCCGTATCGATCAAGCACACCACTTCGCCTACGGCAACCGTGTCGCCTTCTTCAGCTTTTAAAGTGATGACTCCACTTTCTTCAGCCGGAAGTTCCAAGGTTGCCTTGTCCGAGTCTACCTCGGCAATGGCCTGATCTTTTTCGACATAATCTCCGTCTTCCACGAGCCAGGTCGCGATTTCAACTTCGGAGATGGATTCCCCCGGACTGGGGACTTTCATTTCTAAGATCATGATCGTCTATGCTTTGATCGTTTAAATTTCAAAAGTTTCTTGAATGATGGAGCGCTGGCGCTCCATTGCTCGTTTGCTGGATCCCGTCGCCGGTGCTGCGCTCGCTTTCAAGCTGACGCGCTGAAGGCGCACTTCTTCGGGAAAATGCTGGAGCAAGAATCCCCATGCACCCATGTTGGCGGGTTCTTCCTGAGTCCAAATATGTTTGTCGGCCTTTTGGTACTTGATCAAAAGGGCCTTGATTTCGTCTTTGGGCAAGGGGTACAACTGTTCGATGCGCACCAAGGCCACATCGTCCGCTTTGCGCTCTTCTTTCTCGGCGAGGAGTTCGTAGTAGACCTTTCCGGCACAAAAGACCACTTTGCGCACCTTACTTGGATCCGCGGTGGCGTCGTCAATGACGCTGCGGAAATGCCCTTCAGAAAGTTCTTCCAAGTGGCTGGTTGCTCGTGGATGACGCAACAAGCTTTTCGGGGTCATGACCACGAGTGGCTTGCGGAAATTCCGGCGCATTTGACGGCGAAGCAGGTGGAAGTGGTTCGCAGGCGTTGTTGGATAGGCAACAATCATGTTGAGATCGGCGCATAGCTGCAAGTAGCGCTCTAATCGCGCAGAACTGTGCTCTGCTCCTTGTCCTTCATACCCATGAGGCAAGAAGAGCACCATTCCACTGCGGTTTTTCCACTTGTCTTCGGCAGCGCTGATGAATTGATCAATCATGATCTGCGCACCGTTGGAGAAGTCTCCAAACTGGGCTTCCCAGATGACCAAGGTCTCGGGAGCAGCGAGGGAGTAACCGTAGTCAAACCCCATGACTGCGTATTCGCTGAGCAATGAGTTGTAGATGGCGAATCGTCCTTGATCCACGCCCAGCTCATTGAGCAAACACACTTCTTCTTCGGACTCTTCCACTTTCATGATGGCATGACGGTGCGAGAAGGTTCCGCGCTCGACGTCTTGACCGGAAATACGGACGTTATGCCCTTCGGTCAAAAGAGTGGAATAGGCCAATAATTCGGCCATTCCCCAGTCGAGGTTATTGGTCTCTTCGATCATCTTGCGGCGATCGCCCAAGACCTTGACCATTTTCTTGTACAGGTTTTTGTCCTCGGGAACTTGGCTGATGGACCGTCCCAATTCACGCAGCTTTTCGAGGTCATAGGTGGTATCTACGTCCGCGAACATCTGCTCCACGTTGTTGGCAAAGGTGTAGGACTCCCACACCTGCTCCATGAATGGAGTAATCCTGTTCTTCTCGATTTTCTTGGACTCGTCAAAGTCCCCTTCGAGCTGCTTCTTGAACTCCTCGTCGATTTGCTTCAACGTTGCTTGGTCGAGGGTTCCTTCGGCAATGAGTTTATCCGTGTAGATTTTGCGCGGATTCGGATGCTTGGCAATGATCTTGTACAAGTTGGGCTGTGTAAAGCGCGGCTCATCTCCTTCGTTGTGCCCGTACTTCCGATATCCCAACAGGTCAATGAAGACGTCCTTGTGGAACTGCTGGCGGTAATCCATGGCGAAGATCATGGCATGAACCACAGCTTCTACATCGTCGCCATTCACGTGGAGTACCGGACTCAAAGTGACCTTGGCCACGTCGGTACAGTAGGTACTCGAGCGACCGTCGATGTAGTTGGTGGTGAATCCCACCTGGTTGTTGGCAACAATGTGGACAGACCCTCCGGTTTTATACCCGTCGAGTTTGGCCATTTGAATCACCTCGTACACAACGCCTTGACCGGCAATGGCCGCATCTCCATGAATAAGGATGGGCGCTACTTTTTGCGTGTCTTCGTTCCAGTCGTTGTTGATCTTGGCACGCGCCATTCCTTCGACAACCGGGTCAACCGCTTCTAAGTGAGAGGGGTTCGGGCTTAAATTCAAGAGCACCTCTTTACCCATTTCGGTCTGGTGATTCGAGGTGTACCCCAAGTGGTACTTTACGTCACCGTCAAAAAGCTCATCTTCGAAATCCTTGCTCTCAAATTCACTAAAGATTTGGGTATACGTCTTGCCAAAGACATTGGCCAAGACATTCAGGCGACCACGGTGGGCCATTCCAACCACAAATTCTTCAACGCCGAGGTGCGCACCGCGTTCAATGGCGGCGTCAAGGGCGGGGATCAAGGCTTCGGCTCCTTCCAAGCTAAAGCGCTTCTGACCGACAAATTTTCGGTGCAAGAAACCCTCAAAGGCCACCGCTTCAGTCAGCTTGGTGAGGATCTCCATCTTTTGCTTCTTGGAGAATTTGGGTGTGTTGTAGTCTTTTTGAAGCCAGTTCTGAATCCAACGACGCTCTTTAGGGTCGCGGATGTACATGTACTCGACTCCGATGGACTGGCAGTAGACTTGCTCTAGGTGATCCACAATGACCTTTAGGGTCGTGGCGCCCAGCCCGATCTCATTTCCTGCCTGAAAAACCGTTTCGTGGTCCGAGTCCGAAAGGTCGAAGTTCTTCAACTCCAGAGTAGGCACGTACTTGCGTCGTTCACGAACGGGGTTCGTCTTGGTGAACAAGTGCCCGCGCGTTCGATAGCCTTCAATCAGCTTGAGTACGCGAAACTCCTTTTCCATGTGCTGGGCAGCAACGCCAGACGTGACTTGATCCGCTGCGTATTCGCTTACGGAACCGTTATAGCTTTCTTGAGCAAAATCGTAGCCTTGGAAAAAGGCACGCCAACTGGGCTCTACCGAGTCCGGCGATTCCAAATATTGCTCGTAAAGGTGATCGATGAATTGGGTGTGGGCAGCTCCTAAAAAGGAATATCGGTCCATGTGTCCTACCTGTCGGATTGAGTGTTCAAAAGTACGAAATCTACAGAACGAGCTCGTTTCCGAAAAGAACAAATATCAGGTGCCGAGGTTCGCCGTGCTTCAGCCATCGGATATTCGGCTATCAGAGGAGCCCTCGCTGTTTTGCGCGTTTTTGAAATGCTCTCGCAAAACCACCTTTTGAAGTTCGCGCTCCAGGATCTTATGGCAGACGAATTCCAGGAAATCAGCATGCTCGCTGGCGGCTCTTCTCATTTCACTTTCATCGAGGTCGATGCGGTACAGCAGACTCATAAAGCGTTCTGGATCGTTGTTCAGAAGACCGTCAACAATAGGCCGGATTTGCGCAAAAAACTCGTCATAGGCGGCTTCGCTGTCTCCGCTAAACCGAATATCGAAGTCGAAAATCTGGAAATCCTTCTGAATCTGTTCTACCGTCCGGCGCAGAAAGGAGATCTGCCGGCGGTACTTTTCGTACTCAAGTGGAAGTGACATTAGTGTTCGCGTTGCATGAGGCTTTCCGCGAGCCCAATAAGCGGAGCCTTTCGGCTCGATGGTACACGGACCTCCTCGAGGTGTTTCATACCAAGTTCGTAAAACTCATCCATTATCGCACGAACTTGAGCGGGAATCTCCAGTGTGTCGTACAAGTCGCGAACGGCTGAGATCTTTTCCTCATCCCGATCGTTCACCCCAATATAGGAGTGCAGAAGAGCGCGTTGCTCTTCACTAGCTTGAGCTTCAGCCGTGAGCCAGAGGTAGGTTTTCTTGTCGCAGAGGATGTCGCCTGCTACTTGCTTGCCCACTTTAGCCTGATCGCCATAGACGTCCAGAAAGTCGTCTTGAAGCTGAAAGGCAATGCCGATGTTGCGACCAAATTGGTACAGATGCTCAGCATCTTCCACAGAAGCTCCGGCAATCAGTGCTCCCATTTCCAAGGCGGCCGCCAGCAGTACCGAGGTCTTGTACTCGATCATTTGGAGGTACTCGTCCACGGTGACATCAGTCCGCGATTCAAAATTCATGTCCAGCTGTTGCCCTTCGCAGACTTCGATGGCCGTGCGGTTGAAAAGGGTCATCACGCTGGCTTGGACATCGGGCCGCAGGCCCAAAAGAAAATCATAACACTTCACGAGCATTGCATCGCCGCTCAAGATGGCAATATTGGCGTTCCACTTTTCGTGAACCGTGACCTGGCCGCGTCGCAGAGGAGCCTCGTCCATGATGTCGTCGTGCAAGAGGCTGAAGTTGTGAAACCATTCCACCGCCAAGGCGGCTGGAAGGGCCTCGTCAGCCGTGCCTTCAAAGAGCTCGCTTCCGAGCAAGACCATCACCGGACGAAGGCGTTTGCCGCCTAAGGACAGGATATAGCTCATGGGCTCGTACAGCTCACGAGGGTCGCCGGTCACGGCGTTTTTTTGAAGGTTTTCAGCAAAGTAGGACTGGAGGGCAATGACACGTTCGTGCATCAGAAATCGCGGTTTAACAACTGAATGAGGTATTGTCCGTAGCCGCTTTTCATTAATGGCTGAGCGATCTCTTTAAGTTGGTCGTCGTCGATGAAACCATTGCGCCAAGCAATTTCTTCGATACAACCGACTTTAAGTCCTTGGCGTTCTTCGATCACCTGAACGAATTGGCCCGCTTGCATCAAGCTCGGGAAGGTTCCCGTATCGAGCCATGCGGTTCCGCGGTCCAAAATACCCACCTGAAGTTTTCCGCGCTCCAAGTAGATCTTATTGATGTCGGTGATTTCGTATTCCCCACGGGCCGATGGCTCGAGGTTTTTGGCGATTTCCACCACGTCGTTGTCGTAGAAGTACAGTCCAGGCACCGCAAAACTACTCTTGGGATGAACGGGTTTCTCTTCGATGGAGATCGCATTTTGCTGGGCGTCGAATTCCACGACACCGTAACGTTCGGGGTCTGAAACGTGGTAGGCAAAAACAACTCCTCCATCAGGGTCATGATGTTCCACGAGCAGCTTGCCCATGCGCGCTCCGTAGAAGATGTTGTCTCCAAGTACAAGAGCTGCTGCATCATCTCCGATGAATTCTTCGCCCAGTACAAAGGCCTGAGCCAGTCCGTTGGGCACTTCTTGTACTTGGTAGCTGAAGTTGCATCCAATGCGCGATCCATCGCCCAGAAGGTGTTCAAATCGAGGAAGATCCTGCGGGGTGGAAATGATAAGAATGTCTTTGATCCCCGCCATCATCAAGGTCGACAGCGGATAGTAAATCATCGGTTTGTCGAAAATGGGCATCAACTGCTTGCTCACAGCAAGGGTCAAGGGATGGAGTCGGGTGCCGGCGCCTCCGGCGAGTACAATTCCTTTCATGAGGTTCTGTTGTTTTCGGATTCTTCTTCCCTACGAACGACGAGTTCATCGAGATCGATGTCCTCTTCCTCATCTAAGATATCAATTAATGGCTCTTGGAAGGTTCTGGTCGTGATTCTCTTTTGCAAGGTCAGGAGCAGGCTGGGCAGCAACAGCAAGTTGGCCAGCATGGCAATTAATAGGGTGAGCGACACGAGCATACCTAAGGCCTTGGTTCCTCCGAACTGGGAAGCCATGAAAATGCTGAAACCAAAGAACAAGACGATGGAGGTGTAGGTCATACTCACTCCTGTCTCTCGAAGGGCTTGCAAAACACTTTCCTTGATGTCCCATTGGCGCACCTTGAGTTCTTGTCGGTATTTGGCCAAGAAGTGGATGGTATCGTCCACCGAAATACCAAAGGCGATGGAGAAGACCAAAATCGTTGAAGGCTTGATGGGGATGTTGAAATAGCCCATCATGGCAGCGGTCAAGAGCAGGGGAATCAAGTTCGGGATCAGGGATACGATGACCATACGGGCTGAGCGGAACATCCAAGCCATAAACAAGGCAATCAAGAAAATGGCCAGGGCCAGTGAAACCACCAGGTTCTTCACGAGATAATTGGTTCCCATGATGAAGACCACGGAAGTTCCCGTCATCGTCACATCGTAGCGGTCCGGATTGAAGAGGCTATCGATTTGAGGCCTAAGGTTTCTCTTCAGCGAATCCATCTCCCGGGTCCCGATATCCGCAATATTGGCTGAAATACGCGCGTACCTTCCAGTTGAGTCCACCAGCATTTTGACGGAACTCGCCTCGGTGTCGGAGCGATTGACGTATGAGAAGATAAAGTTCTTGTCCTGCGAGTTGGGTAGGGTGTAGAAGTTCGTATCCCCTCCGTAAAAGGCTTGTTTGGAGAACTTGGCCAAGTCCACAATGGAAATGGCGCGGCTGAGCTCTGACTTCTCGGACATCACGCCCTGTAAGGCATCCATGCGCTTCATGGTTGTGAGCGAAGTTACCCCATTGGGGCGCTTGGTGTCAATCATGATTTCAAAGGGAAGAACTCCATTGAAGTTTTCTTCGAAGAAGATCAAGTCTTGGTAGAGCTTGGCGTCTTGTGGCAAATCCTCAGCCAAGTTTCCGGTTTTGCGCATGCGCAGCATTCCGAAGATTCCTGCCGTGATCAAAATCGCAGTGGTGACGTAGATACTGGTGCGCTTGTATTGAACCCGGATTAGCATCCAGTCCACAACCTTGTTGATCCACTGCCGCTCCAGGTGTTGGACATGGCGTGTTTTAGGTGGTTTGGCAAAACTGAAAATAATCGGAATCAAAAGGAGGGAAAGCACAAAGACGGCCATGATGTTGACCGAGGCCAGAATACCAAATTCGACGAGTACTCTACTGCTTGTGAGAATGAAGGTCGCAAAACCAGAAGCAGTGGTCGCATTGGTCATCAAGGTGGCGTTTCCAATCTTGTGAATCACTCGACTCAGGGCTTTTACCTGATTGCCGTGCTTCACGTATTCCTGATGATACTTGTTCAGCAGGAAGATGCAGTTCGGGACCCCGATCACAATAATGAGTGGCGGAATGAGGGCGGTAAGCAATGAGACCTTGAAGCCGAAAAGGACAATAAAGCCCATAGACCAGACCACGGCTACTACCACGACGACCATGCTGAAAAGCATAGCGCGGAAGGATCGGAAGAAGAGGTAGAGGATGAGGGCCGTAACCAGAAGGGCCATCAAGACAAACATCAAGATTTCATCCTGCACTTTTTCGGCGTTGACCGTTCGGATGTATGGAAAACCAGAGGTGTGGGTTTCTAAGCCTGTTCGATCCGTGAAATCTGCGATAATTCTACGCAGGTTATTCACCACCCGAACACGGGCCTTGTCGTTGAGGATGTCCTTTTCCAGGGAGATGGCCATCAGCGTAGCACCCGTCTCGGGATTGTAGAGAATTCCGCGGTAGAATGGCAGGTTTAAGAGTACTTCGTGAAGGGAATCGAGCTCTGCTTGATCCTCCGGAAACTCGGGCATTACCGGGTGAACGTCAAAGGCCTGAAGGCTGTCGTTCCGCTCAATGATGAGGGCATCAGCTAGAATGAGCGTACCGGTGACACCGGGCTGTTCGGCCAAAGTATCCGCGAGGTCATTCCACTGCTTAAAGTTCTTGTACTGGCGCAGATTGGGGTCTTGGATACCCACGACGATGATGTTTCCCTCGTCGCCGAATATATCCTTGAAGTTCTCATATCCTACATTGGTGGTGTCGTCCTTGGGGAGTAGGCGCGCGTATTCGTAGTCCATTTGGACAAATTGCGCTTGGTATCCCATAAAGGCTGTAATCAGCCCAATGGCGACAAGTAGGGTAATTCTGTTACGCAGAATGATGCGAGCGATGAACGTCCACATGGATTGGGAACTCCTTCAGTTTGGAACGTACGAAAGTACGGATTATTCCTGCCAGAAAAAACGGTAATTCAGGCGCAGGGCCCAGTTCTCCCAAAAGTCTGAGTTCCCGTATGGGCCGTATCTGTAGTAGGCTCCAAAACCGAAGTTGCTGAAGAGCTGCGTGAATTCTACTCCAGACTCAAAGAATCCTTGATCCATGGTCTGATTCCCAATGTTCACGTGACGCTCTGGATTTTCCGCATCCCCCCAGGCAGCCTTGGTGACAATCCAAAAGGCGGTGTTGTTGTCTTCCTTCTTAAATATGCGCCCGAAGTTGTGTCGTAGAATAATCTGTGCGTATCGATCACTCAGGAATTCATTTCGCTGCATGGTTTCAAAGGAGTTGTTGTCGCTGGCGAAGTTGGGCTCGTTGTACCAGCCGCCGTAGAGGCGAGAGTAGGGAAGGTCACCACCGGCCCATCCACCCGTGAGGGTGAGGTATAAATCGCCCAAATGGCGGATGCGCCAGCGCTGTTCCAATTTGGCATCGACGCGCCAATAATCGAAATCGCTGCCCCACACTCCTTCCAGTCCTCGAGCAACTTGAAGAGTGTAGATGGGATAGGTCTTGTCAATGGTCACATACCCGAATTGGGTTTGCATGTAGCGGTCTTTTGGTGCCCATTGAATAGAGACCCCAGCTTCTGTGTAGTTAAAGGCACTCGATCCGCTGGTAGAGTCTGTAACATCATCGAGGTATTGGTAATCGCCCACCGTGATGCGACGCTCCCATTGACCGAACAGCCTCATTTTCATATTACTCAGAGGGCGTAGGGCCACATAGGCGCTGTGTCGTGAGGCGATGTCGACCTGCTGGATGGTCAGCGCGCGGTAATCATTGAACAAGAGCTTGCGTCCTTCGACGTAGAAAGGAACACCACCCGACTCCGGAGTATCGTAAGAATAGTCGTATCCGATTCTGAGGTCCTTGGCCTTACTCAGGGTGTATTCGCCATCAAAACCGTACTTCGCCGCACCGTCTCGGAAACCCCAACCCCAGAAACCACCAACCGTGAAGCGATCACTGAATTTTTCATTGGTATGAACCCCGAGGCCTAGGCGAACGGCTTCATAGCTGTTGATTTGAATGATCCGATCGAGGTCCAAGCTAATGGGGCCAATGGGCCATCGTCCCGTCATTATGGATTGAAAAGCCTTGAGTTTGGTGTCGATGTTCTCCGCTTTTCCAATGGAGTCCAGCACTCGATAGGTTTCTACTTCTTTGTCCGTCAGGTTGCTGTCGATGCGGTAGGGTGCCCAGAATTCATCGTCCCGTTTGCCCGCTTTTCCTTCCAGGGTAACTGCCGTACTCGGGATCTTCCGCTTTTCGAGGTCCGGATTGATTTTGATATCCATTAAATAACTGCGCCCAATGGCCGTTGGGACGATACCTCCAGCATCGACAATGGACATGGAAATATCAGTATTCAACTGAGTTGGAAACCAATGTTCGCCATCCACGCGCTCGTACATTTGCTGAATCTTGATGGGGAACTCGGTGTTGTCCGAGGCGGGTTCCGCAATGACATTGGAGATAGCGTACTTGTCGGAATTGATGTAGACCACCCCTTTGAGTCCGATAATGTTGGCCCGCACCGAGGGTTGATAGGCAATCACGAAAACACTGTCTCCCTGAGCCGTGTATATGGTGTCTTGAAGCTCGTACACGTAGCGCTTGATGGATCCTTTGGCAATGGGGTTGAGGTAGTCATCGCCCAGGACGGTAATGTAGTCGTCGTAGAAGCTAAAGCTTTGAAACTCGTTGGCCAGCACGACAAAATTGGGGCTCTGCAAACCAGAAATTCGAGAGGCAATAACACGTTCGTTGTCCCGCTTTCCTTTGATGAATTGCCGTTCGCTGATGTTTTCCATAATAAAGAGGTGCTGTCGATCTGCGAACTCCTTTACCTCCAGATTACTGCTGTCTTCCCGAGTCAAGGGCGTTTCAGGAATTTCAAGCGAATCTACGTCTAGGGTTACGATGAACTTGGAATAGGAATCGTAGGAGAAAGAGGGGTAGTTGGTGGGCTTGTTTTCATCCTTGAAGTCTACGGCCTTCCGAACAATGCGGTGCGCGGGGTTTTCATTTGCCACCAGTTCAACTTCGTTGATCAGAAAGTTCTCCGCGGTCATGCGGACGATGAAGGGCTTCTTGTTCCCGAGGTCTTGTGGGACAGAGACCGTATTGGTTTCGTATCCGACAAAGGAGAGGGTCAAGGTCTTGGGAAGAGGTTTGTCTAGCCAAAAACGGCCGTCTATATCGCTTACCGTTCCACGTCGGGTATCATCAAAGGTGATGTGAACGAACGCAAGTCGTTCATTAGATTCATCGTCGACCACGTAGGCAGCGATTTGCTGCGCAGACAAGGAGGAGGTCAACGCGATTAGGAGGAAGGTGAGTAGAGGTTTCATCGCATCAAAATAAAAAAAGCGCCTATCGTAAAGACGGCGCTTTTGCAAAGTTGTTACAGCTCAAGGTATTAAACGTGCATTATCTCGGCTTCTTTTCGCTCGAGATGGTTGTCGACCTTGGTGTTGTAGGCATTGGTAATACCTTGAACTTCGGCTTCTGCATCTTTGGCCAAATCTTCTGAAAGGCCATCGTTTTGCAAGTTCTTGATCTCGTCATTCGCTTCTTTACGCGCGTTTCGAATTCCCACTTTGGCGTGTTCCGCCTCAGCGCGAGCTTGCTTCACTAAGTCTTTGCGTCGCTCTTCCGTCAATGGCGGAATGTTGATGATCACCGACTCACCATTGTTTTGGGGATTGAAGCCGAGGTTACCATTGATGATGGCTTTTTCGATCTCCGGAATCATCTGTTTCTCCCAAGGTTGTACGGTCAGCGTACGCGCATCGGGGGTGTTTATATTGGCCACCTGAGATAGGGGCGTATCAGTGCCGTAGTAATCCACTTTGATGGAGCTTAGCATGCTGGGATTCGCACGGCCAGCGCGAATTTTCAATAGCTCTTTTTCCAAGTGGACAATGCTCTTGTCCATGGACTCGCGAGTGGTGTCGTAGATTAAATCGAGTTCTTCGTTCATCTCCTTCTGCTTTTTCGGGTGACCTAAGATATCAAATTCTAGTTCTCAACTAGAGTGCCAACGTTCTCTCCTCGGACAACTTTTTCCAAGTTTCCGGCTGTATTCATGTCGAATACAATAATGGGCAAGTGATTCTCCTTACTCAAGGTAAAGGCCGTCATATCCATGACGTTCAATCCCTTTTCGTAAACGTCCTTAAAGGTCAAATTCTGATAGCGCACGGCATTTTTATCCTTTTCTGGGTCCGCTGAATATATACCGTCAACACGCGTTCCTTTCAAAATCACGTCCGCCTCAATTTCTACAGCGCGTAGCGTTGCTGCAGTATCCGTGGTGAAATATGGATTACCTGTACCACCACCGAAAATCACGATGCGTCCTTTTTCTAAGTGCCTTACGGCACGACGTCGAATAAAGGGCTCCGCAACCTTGTCCATTTCGATGGCCGACTGGAGGCGCGTTTGTACGCCCATTCCTTCGAGCACAGACTGCATGGCCAATCCGTTGATTACCGTAGCCAGCATACCCATGTGGTCTCCTTGTACTCGGTCGATCCCTTGGTCCGATGCGCCAAGTCCGCGGAAGATGTTTCCTCCGCCGAGCACAATGGCGACCTCTACTCCCGCCTCAACAACTTTCTTGATGTCTTCGGCGTACGCACTGATGCGCTTGGGATCAATGCCGTAGCTGTTGTCCCCCATGAGGGCCTCTCCGCTCAGTTTCAGTAGAATTCTTTTGTATTTCATCTGGTGCAGTTGTTTGGGTAAAGTTAGAGCAAAAAAAAGGAGAGAACTAAGTCTCTCCTTTAAAGGTTGTGATGGGCGAATTAACCGCCGAGGCCAACGCGCTTGAATGCAGTTGCAGTCAAACCTTTGTCCACGGAGTTCAAATAATCCGCAACACTTTGCTTGCTTTCTTTGATGAAGGCTTGAGACATCAAGGTGTTCTCCTTGAAGAATTTACCCAAGCGGCCCTGAGCAATGCGGTCGAGCATTTCCTCTGGCTTTCCTTCTTGACGTGCCAAATCACGACCCACTTCCAACTCGCGGTCGATGGTTGCTTGATCAACTCCGTCCTTGTCTACTGCGATCGGGCTCATTGCAGCAACTTGCATTGCTACGTTTTTCCCTGCATCGTCAGCAGAAGGAACTCCGCTCAACCCTACCAAGCTCGCCAATTTGTTTCCAGCGTGGATGTACGCAGCTACAAATGGAGCATCCAATTTCTCGTATGCGGCAACTTCGATTTTCTCACCGATAACACCGGTTTGCTCGGTCAACTTCTCTCCAACGGTCATAGAGTCGTCGAAAGAAAGTGCCAACAATGCGTCTTTTGAATCTGGTGTGTTGGCCAAAGCAACATTCAATATGCTGGTTGCCAAATCAACAAACCCTTCGTTTTTCGCAACGAAGTCGGTTTCACAGTTTACAGATACCAAAACACCTGTAGTGTTATCTCCGTTGGTGATGGCCAAAACAGCTCCTTCGCTCGCTTCACGATCGGCGCGCTTGGCAGCTACTTTTTGTCCTTTTTTACGAAGAATATCGATGGCTGCGTCAAAATCACCTTCGGCTTCTACCAAAGCTTTTTTACAATCCATCATTCCAGCTCCTGTCTGCTTGCGGAGCTTATTTACGTCTGCGGCAGTAATGTTCGCCATTTTACTGATCTAAAAATGTGATGTTAAAGACTGGGTAATTATTCAGCTGCTGAAGCTTCTTCTTTCTTCGCTGCTTTTTTCTCCTTCTTCTCAGCAGGAGCTTCATCCTTGTCTGCTTTACGAGCAGAAAGGCCTTCTTTCACAGCGTCGGTAACGTATTCCAAGATTACTTTGATCGCTTTAGAAGCGTCGTCGTTTCCTGGGATAGCGAAGTCTACCTCCTTAGGGTTAGAATTCGTGTCAACGAGAGCGAAAGTTGGGATGTTCAATTTCTGCGCTTCTTTCACGGCGATGTGCTCGCGCATGATGTCCACGATGAAGATGGCACCTGGAAGACGATTCATATCCGCGATGCTTCCGAGTTGCTTCTCGAGTTTCGCACGCTGACGAGTCACCTGGAGGCGTTCGCGTTTTGATAATGAATCGAAGGTTCCGTCTGCGATCATCTTGTCGATGGTCTGCATCTTCTTGATTGCCTTGCGGATGGTCACGAAGTTCGTGAGCATTCCACCTGGCCAACGCTCGGTAATGTAAGGCATGTTCAATCCTTTCATTTGCTCTTCCAAGATCTCTTTCGCTTGTTTCTTGGTCGCCACAAAGAGGATTTTCTTTCCACTGGCTGCAATGGATGCCAGCGCCTTACGACTTTCGTCGAGTTTGGCCGCCGTTTTCTTGAGGTCGATAATGTGGATTCCGTTGCGCTCCATAAAGATGTAAGGAGCCATCGCAGGATTCCACTTGCGGGTCAAGTGTCCAAAGTGTACACCTGATTTTAACAGTTTTTCAATTTCAATTGGTTGCATAATGCAAATTGGTTTACGTTCTGTAAGACTTAATGAGAGGTTAAGCAATCAGGAGGTAGGCCCATGGGCATCCGACTGATTTAGATGCTAAACCGTGTAAGGGATTCCGATTAACGTTTAGAGAACTGGAATTTCTTACGAGCTTTCTTCTGACCGAATTTCTTGCGCTCGACCATACGAGGGTCACGAGTGAGCAAGCTGTGTGGCTTGAAGAGTGCGCGGTATTCTTCGTTGATCTCGCAAAGAGCGCGAGCGATTCCTAAACGAAGGGCTTCCGCTTGTCCGGTGGTTCCACCACCTTCGATGTTCGCTTTTACGTCGTACTTTCCGACGATTTCCGCTATAGTGAAGGGTTGCATCACTTTGTAACGGAGGGTTGGAGTCGGGAAGTAATCTTCGATCGCGCGGTTGTTGATGGTAAAGTTCCCCTTACCCTTTGACAAATAAACGCGAGCAATTGATTTCTTACGACGTCCTAGTGCGTGCGTGATTTCCATTGCTTATAGTTTGATTTCGTTGAAGTTGATTGCTTCGGGCTTTTGCGCCTCATGCGGGTGCTCTGCACCAACAAATACGTGAAGATTCTTAAAGATCTTACGACCCAGACGGTTCTTCGGCAACATACCTTTAACAGCGCCCTCGATCAAAAGGATAGGATCTTTTTCGAACAATTCGCGAGAAGTCAGGCTGCGCTGACCTCCAGGGTACCCTGTGTGGCGAATGTGTTGTTTTTGATCCCACTTCTGTCCGGACAAGCTGATCTTATCGGCATTGATAACGATGACGTAGTCACCACCATCCACGTGTGGGGTGAAGTCTGGCTTGTGTTTACCGCGTAACATCTTGGCAACTGCAGAGGCCATACGACCTAGTGTTTGCCCTTCCGCGTCCACCAAAACCCACTTCTTGTTCACTGTGGCGGCGTTGGCCGAAACCGTCTTGTAGCTCAATTGGTCCACTTGACTGAATTTTAATTAATTACCTGACTCACAATGGAGTCCTCTCAAAAACGGGCTGCGAATTTACGACAATAATATCGTTAGCCCAATTTTATGAACGAAAATGTGTTGATAACCAGAGGGTCTCCTCCGGTGGGGGAAGGATGTTGGCCTGAGGGCATCGAGCCGTAGGCTCAAATCACGCCCAACTCGCGGCCCACCTTGGTGAAGGCGGCAATGGCCTTGTCGAGGTGCTCCTGCTCGTGCGCCGCGCTGAGTTGTACGCGAATCCGCGCCTGTTCCTTTGGAACGACGGGATAGAAAAAGCCGATGACGTAGATCCCTTCTTCGAGGAGTTTGTCGGCCATGACTTGGCTCAATTTGGCGTCGTAAAGCATTACCGGGACAATGGCGCTGTCTCCGTCTTTGATGTCGAAGCCGGCGTCCTTGATGCCCTTTTTGAAGTAGTTGGTGTTCCACTCCAGTTTATCGCGCAGTTCGGTGCTTCCGCTCAGGAGGTCAAATACGGCGATGCTGGCTCCGACGATGGAAGGGGCCAACGAATTGCTGAAGAGGTAGGGACGAGAGCGTTGGCGAAGCATGTCAATGATCTCTTTTCGGCCCGTCGTAAATCCACCCATGGCCCCTCCAAGGGCTTTTCCGAGGGTTCCCGTAATGATGTCAATACGGCCCATCACGCCGTTGAGCTCGTGTGTTCCGCGACCCGTAGCACCAATGAATCCGGTGGCGTGGCATTCGTCGACCATGACCATGGCGTCGTATTGATCGGCCAAGTCACAGATTTTGTCCAGTTGAGCCACATAGCCGTCCATGGAGAATACCCCGTCGGTTACAATGATTTTATGACGCGCACCTTGAGCAGCTTTGAGCTGCTCTTCGAGGTCGGCCATGTCGTTGTTTTTGTAGCGGAAACGCTGTGCCTTGCACAGGCGAACCCCGTCGATGATGGAAGCGTGGTTCAAAGAATCGCTTATGATGGCGTCATCTGGACCCAGTAGCGGTTCAAAAACACCTCCATTGGCATCGAAGGCCGCGGCGTATAATATAGTGTCTTCTGTACCCAAGAAGTCGGCGATCTTCTGTTCCAATTCTTTATGAATATCCTGAGTTCCGCAGATAAAGCGAACACTGGACATGCCGAATCCATGAGAGTCCAGAGCGTCTTTTGCGGCCTGAAGTACTTTGGGATGCGAACTTAAACCCAGATAGTTGTTTGCGCAGAAGTTAATCACTTCCTCACCGGTGCTGATTTGAATGACAGCGTCCTGAGGTCCGGTAATGATGCGTTCTTTTTTATAGAGCCCTGCTTCTTCAATAGCTGTGAGTTCTTCGGTCAAAAAAGATTGGATGGATCCGAACATATCGAGGGTATTTGGTGCGCAAGGTAGCGCAATTCATGCGTTCATAAAAAGGGATTTATGTACCTTAGGGCGGTATGAAAAGAAAATGGTTGTTGATCGTCTTGGGCATTATCGTCGTGCTCGTAGGTGGATTCTTTCTGTCCGGCAACTTATTGGTCCTGCGACAAGTCAACGAAATGCTCAAGTCGCAAGTTCGCAATCAGTTGGGAGACGGTTGGACCTTCGACTACGACAAGAGCAAGCTTAACCTGCAGCGCGGGGAGCTCATGCTCTATGATATTGAATTGACCCGAGGGGATGAAGACAAGGAGTACTGGACCCTTGACGTGGAGAGCATCAAACTCTACGGTTTTAGCAGTACGGAGTTTTTAAGTTCTGGGAGCCTACGGCTCGATAGTCTAGCCATCGACCGCCCCATCTTCGAGGGCTACGCGTTGGCCCCCAAGGACACCGGTTTGAAACCCGCGCCGCCCTCAACAGAAGACGGCGGAATTGGCGGACTCAAACTACAGGTGAAAAAGATCAGAACCTCAAACGGCTCTATGATCTTCAACCCGGAAGGGCCTACTGAATTTTCAGCTGGCTTGGACTTCTTGATGACCGACTTGGAGATCAACGGAAAAGCCACAGAGGCCGTTGACATGTCCAAAGGACAACTCATTCTACCGGACGTCTACTTCCAATTTCCCGACAGCATGTACGTCGTGCACATTGACAGCGTTGAAGTGCTGTGGGGAGATACCCTCTTTGCTGGATACGGGCTGCACATGGAATCCAATTTAGGCAAGGTTGCCTACGGTCACCACTTCGGCTGGAAGAAGGCGCGCTGGGACATTCAGGTGCCCGACTGGTTCATGACCCGTCCTGAGGCCGTCGACTCTGGCTTGATTCACCTTTCTGAGTTTTACTTGAACGAACCCTATGCCGAAATTTTCAAAGATGGCCGCTTGCCTTTTCCCGATGACGTGAAAAAGTATCCTCAAGAACTCATCGAGGCCATCCCCATCGACTTTCGCTTAGATAAAGCAGTGGTCAAGAATGGACACATGGTGATAGAAGAGCTGCACGGTGAGCGAACGATTGCTGCCCGAATTGAGCTGAATAAAATGAATGCTTCGCTCAAGGGGCTTCAGAACGTCAATCGTAATGCCCCTGCTTTAGTAATGGAGGGCTCAATTCTCTTACAGGGAAGAGCCTTTACCGAAGTACGTGCCGAGTATCTCTTTGGCTCGGACCAGCCCTACACGTTGAGTGGAACCATGCAGCCTACCGATCTTCAAATCATGAAGAGCTTCTTAGAACATTCCGGAAACTTGTCGGTCAAAAGTGGACAGGTCAATTCACTGGCCTTTGACCTGCGAGGGAATAAGGATACCACCTACGGAGATGTTGATTTTCGATACAGCAACCTTGAGGTGGCCTTGGTCGACAAGGAGACTGGAGCAGACAAAGGTGGACTAGTGAACTTCTTTACCGACGCCTTCGGAGGCTTGGTTTACCACAAGAATAACCCTTCGGATAAGTTTGGTCTACATATCGGCCAGGCTGCCGTGACCAATAAACCGTACAAGGCATTTATTGGGCATTGGATCGAAGGCTTGCTCGACGGACTTATTCATTCTGTTTTGCGCACCAAGACGCACAAGCAAGATCGAGCTTACCGGAAAAAGGTAAAGGAAGAACAGAAAATGGAGCGACAAGTTGAAAAGGAGGCGGCTCAATCGAGCCTGGATGAACCTGAAGAAAAAAACACGGCCTATTTAAGAAGAAGAAAGACGCTTGAAGCTGTCTTGAACCATGGACCAGAGAATTTGATGGGTCTGGCCCGTCCAGGCCTCGGGAAGATCGAATCCTTCTGAACCTCTCGGTTCTGCATCATGTCCCGCTCCTATTCCGATAAATACGCCGTTGAGTCCTTTGAGGTAATGCTGGAAGTCATCGGACCAGTACAACGGCTCGTCCAGAAGGCGCACGGGATGTTCAGTGGCCTTCCTCCATTGTTCTATGATTCGAGCGGAACCTTCTCCGTTTTGTACGGCAACGAACTCATCATGCCAAGTGACATCTACGCCTAGTTCGTGAATTTGCCCGGCGATTTGCGCATAGTCCACAATGCGCTTGGCCATTTTGTCCAGCTCTCTCTTTTTCCGAGCACGTACGGTCGCGCTCAACTCGGCATACCGGGGCGAAGTGTGAAAGACTTTTTCGCCCAATCGAATGTGAGCTACGTTAGTTTGCACAAACTGCTCAAACTTCTCGTCAACGGATAAATCAAGAATTTGCTCAGACAGTCGAATGACTCCTTTCAGAGGATGTACTGCCCCCAACGCCGAACTAATATCGCTTTCCTTCCCGTGTAATTTGATGGTCAGACCTTTACTCGCCGTAGTCATCGCCCCTTCTCGAAAGACAACAGTTCCCATTTCTTCTCCCGGAATCGGCTCAAATCCAATGATCCAATCGGGTTTGAAGGGTCGAAACTTATCGTCTGAGAAAACAGCATGGGCGCCGGATCCGGTGGTGGAAGCAGGCTGAAATACAAGGACCAGCGCTCCGGTCTTGGGCATATTCTCCTGAATAAGTGGAGCCAGTCCAGCGACAGCCGCCATTTCGGCATCGTGCCCGTAGGTATGGCCTTCAGCAGCGGCATCCATACAGGCTCGAACCATGATGGTCGGGCCTTTTTTTCCTGAATTCCATTCAGCTATGACGCCGTATCCGCCGACGTGATCGACAAAACGCGTCGGTTTGAATTCTGTGAGGAAGTGCTTGAGTCGGGCGGCAGTTTCACGTTCGCTATTTGCTGTCTCTGGAAATAGAGACAACCGGGCGCGAAGGGTTTCTGCGAGCTCGATCGGTGCGTTCGATGAAACTTGAGTTCTCAAATCAAAGGAGTTTTTATTCATGAAGAATAACACCCTTCTATGCCTGAGGTTCAAAAAAAATTGAAAGTTTTGAATCTCGCGCCTTACTTAGTCTTCAGCGGCGTCGTCAGGAGCTTCTGCCTCTAATTCTTCACCCCCAGAATCATCTTCCCCTTCTTCCTCCATATAGGCGTCGATCTTTTTAATCATTTCCACATTCTTTTTGATCAAGTAATCCGCATCCTCCGTCTCGAAGGGAAGGGCAGAAACGGTCTCTCCGGCGGCATTGACAAATTTGATCATATCGTCATCATCATACCCGTACGGATAGGTGTACTTGATACGCTCCAGAATATCCGGATTGATGTTCTTAATGTTGATGATTCGGTGCACTTTACCCATGGCGAGCAGGTATTTAGCGGGGAACGATTCTCGATTTACACAGATACAAATTTAAAGGCCCAATGGCCGGCCAAGTTGCTTCAGTATTAAGTTTTAACCAAGCGACCGTCAGACTTCATTAATCGAAATTCGATACCTACCTCTAAATTATTTATTCCTGCTCTTGTGCCTACGGCACGATGCCAGGTTTTCCCTCCAATCACCCCCACACCTCTACCTTCATCTCCCGCGGAACTCCTATATTCCCAGTCCAAATCCTTACATCATGAAAAGAACTCTCGTCCTACTGCTCGGACTTTTGAGCACGACCGGTATCACGGCTCAAGAGGTCATGACCCCCGAACTACTCTGGGAACTCGGCCGCGTAGGCGGTGGCGCACTCAGTCCTGATAGCAAATACATAGTCTACGGAGTTTCCCGATACAATATTGATGAGAACGGTGGCTCCAGCGATTTGTATATGGCAGATGTTGAATCAGGAGACAACCGCAGATTGACTTCTCTCGAAGGATCTGAATACGGTGCTCAGTGGCATCCAAGTGGAGAAAAAGTCGGTTTCCTCCATGGAGGGCAATGGTATGAGGTTCCGGCTGAAGGAGGAGAGCCCGTCCAGATCACCGAATATCCTTATGCTATAGGCAACGTGAAGTATAGCCCTAACGGGGACAAATTACTGTTCACGGCCGAGGTTAAAATCACCCTAGAAACCTCGGATCGATATCCAGATTACCCACAGGCGAACGCCTTGATTTACGACAACCTGATGTATCGCCATTGGGACCATTGGTCTGACGGTCGTTTTTCGCACGTGCACTATGTTGAGCTGGAAGACGGAAAGCCAAAAGGAAGCCCTGTGGACATCATGGAGGGAGAACCCTTCGATTCGCCGCTAGCGCCTTTTGGAGGCTCCGAAGCCTTGACTTGGGGGCCTGATGGGCAGTCCATCATTTATGCGTGCAAGAAGCTCAGTGGAGTCGAGTACGCGCGCTCGACCAACGGTGACTTGTACCGCTATGACTTCACGAACTTCAGCACGACCAACTTGACGGACTTCAATGAAGGTTATGACAACAACCCACAGTATTCTCCAGATGGAAAGTACATGGCCTGGTTGAGCATGGAGCGCGACGGATACGAAAGTGATCAGAACCGATTGATGCTCATGGAAGTGAGTTCAGGAAAGTACATTTCGCTTATGGGGGACCGCCCCATCACGGTTGGCGGATTTAGTTGGGGCCAGGATTCACGAACCATCTACGCTGAGCTTCCAACGAAGGCGACCCAACAAATCTTCTCTTTTGATCTTCCCAAGAAATTCAGTGATATGCCACAGGACATCGAGGTGGAGCAGCACACTACTGGAAACTTCAACTACGGTGTTCCCATGGACGCCGGAGACCATTGGGTGGTGGGTCGCACGGATATGAATCACGCCCGTGAGTATTACAGCGTCAACAAAAAGAGCAAAGAGGTGGCAAACTTGACTCGAGTAAATGAGGCTATTTACAATCAAATTAGCTTGAGCGCCATTGAAAAGCGGATGATCAAAACCTCAGATGGCAAGGAGATGCTGACTTGGGTGGTCTTCCCACCGAACTTTGATCCGGACAAGAAGTACCCAACGCTCTTGTATTGTCAAGGTGGACCTCAGGCCGCCGTTTCTCAATTCTACAGCTTCCGTT
>CBFIEH010000010.1:83860-85151 GCA_965661605.1 Flavobacteriales bacterium
GATGGCTGCACAGGGATACATAGTTGTGGCCCCAAACCGCCGAGGCCTTCCGGGATTTGGTCTAGAATGGAATGAAGACATCTCTCAGGATTGGGGTGGGCAAGCAATGCGCGACTATTTATCTGCCATAGATACAGTAGCCGAAGAGCCCTACGTAAATAAGAACAAATTGGGTGCCGTTGGAGCCAGCTATGGAGGTTATAGTGTTTATTATCTGGCCGGAATCCACGAAGGACGTTTTAAGTCGTTCATCAGCCACTGCGGACTCTTCAATCTGGAGTCGTGGTACGGATCTACGGAAGAGCTTTTCTTTGCGGACTGGGACATCGGCGGCCCTTATTGGGAAACACCGCGTCCTGAGAGCTACGACAAGTATAGTCCACATTTGAATGCCGACAAATGGGACACACCAATTTTGGTGATACACGGAGGAAAAGATTTCCGCGTTCCCTATACACAAGGTCTTGAAGCGTACCAAGCTGCGCAAGTTCAAGAAATTCCTAGTCGATTATTGTTCTTCCCTGAAGAGGGACACTGGGTATTGAGTCCTCAGAACGGACTCATTTGGCATTCGGAGTTTTTTGGATGGCTGGATCGGTGGTTAATCGCCGATGAATAAGGAAAACTTATCCACATTCTGTTCATAACAGGGGTTTTTAACCTGTTGATTTACAATAAGATAACGTTCCGGCAGAACTCAGGTTCTAGCCGGACGTTACGTTTGTATAGAATTAAAGAACAGGATTATGACTTCTGAAATGGAAATGGATCGCTACCTGAAAAAGCGCATGTTTCGTTACTGCTTGGAAGAAGGGTTCAAATTGTCCGAGATCAAAAAATCACTCGGTCTTCGGGCTTCCGAAATGCGTGAATTTGTCTTCGAGTATCAGGCGATTTAAGCCTGATAAAAGGCAAGCTGAGCAGTATAAGTCGTTGAAAATGCGAATGGTCCCTTTAATTGGACTACCTTTGCGGCTTATTGTACTGAATGACATTTGAACATCTCGGACTGTCTAAGTCCATTCTGAAAGCCCTTCAATCCGAAGGCTACGAGCACCCTACCCCTATTCAAGAACAGGCAATCCCAATCCTCCTTCAAAGAAAGGACCTATTGGGTTGTGCTCAAACGGGAACAGGTAAAACGGCAGCATTTGCTTTGCCTATCCTGGAATTACTAATGCGGGATCAACAATCCCCGAACGCAACAAAAGGGCCATTGGCCTTAGTGGTCACTCCAACGCGAGAGCTCGCCATTCAAATTGAAGAAAGTTTTAAGACTTATGCCCGGCAC
>CBFIEH010000011.1:0-80534 GCA_965661605.1 Flavobacteriales bacterium
TTCGAAACAAGTTCTTCAATGATATCCAAGAGGCCTACTCCAGATGTGCTTCGGTGGACGAGCTCAAGGAGATTCTCGGCAGAGCACGGGCGAAGCGTGGTATGTTCGAAGGCGATTTGGATGAAGGCGAATTAGAGATAGGGCAGGTGAGCGGCCACATCCGCGATATTCGGCCAGCTGCGGAAATTGTGAATCAAATTTGGACTGAGTTCAATGAAGCCTGCCGTTGCATAGGCCAAATGGCGAGCTCCTCGTGAAGCTTCAGAACTTTCTTAAAACCCTAGGCCCGGGAATCCTCTTTGCCTCCGCCGCCATAGGTGTCAGTCACTTAGTTCAAAGCACGCGCGCTGGAGCGACGTATGGCTTTTTGTTGGTCGGAGCAGTTTTGTTCGCCAACGTAATCAAGTTTCCCTTCTTCGAATTCGGATCTCGATATGCTGTGTCCACCGGGACTTCGCTCTTGGCTGGGTATCGGCGCGTTGGACGATGGGCTGTTTATGTCTACCTCTTCATAACGCTAGGCTCTATGTTTGCCGTAACGGCTGCCGTGAGTTTCGTCTGTGCGGGAATCTTGAATAATCTGCTGGGACTGTCTATTTCCATGGCCAATATGACGGGCCTGCTCTTTCTTGCAGTTGTTGCATTACTGCTGATCGGGAGGTTTAATGCCTTGGATGGGCTAATGAAAGTGGTTTCTATTTTCCTTCTTTTAAGTACGGTTGCTGTATTTGTGCTGACGATGATTCACGGACCGGTAGTGGACCATCGCGCCATTGAGGCGCCGGGCTTTTGGGAACATTCAACCCTTGCCTTTACTATTGCGCTTATGGGTTGGATGCCAACAGCCGTAGATCTATCCGTTTGGAACAGCCTATGGACCTTGGCCAGGATTCGTCAGACGGGTTACCAACCTTCCGTTCGGGAGGTGTTGATCGAATTTCGCATTGGTTACCTTATTTCAGCTGTTTTGGCCCTATGTTTTTTGGCCTTGGGTGCCTATATGATGTACGGGACAGGAACAGAGTTTTCGGAATCAGCCGTAGCGTTTGCGGATCAAATCGTTTCCCTCTACACCTTCAGTCTGGGCGAGGAATTTCGGTGGGTTATTGCCCTTTCGGCCTTTACCGTCATGTTGTCCACGACCGTGACTGTCTTTGATGGATATGCCAGAACGCTACGTGAAATCTCCCTACAACTTCGCGAAAAACCGCTTCCGCGGCAGTTTGACCCAGTTTTTCTTCTGGTGCTTGCAGGAGGGAGTTATCTGATCATTTTCGCTTTTGTTACTTCGCTGAAATCGCTTGTGGATTTTGCAACAACCTTGAGCTTTGTTTTTGCTCCGGTTATCGCTTATTTGAACCTTCGGGCCATGACTGGGGAAGAAGTCACTGGGGATGGCCGTCTCAGCCCTGGTTGGCGAATCTATGGGTGGGTTGGAGTTGTTTTATTGAGTCTTTTCTCAGCGTCCGTTTTGATCTGGATGTGGACCTAAACCAACGATTTGACCAATTCTCGCGTTTGTCTTGAAAACCGATCATGAAACAGCTCAAGGCAGAGCTCTAGGTTAAAGGTTTACAAATAATTAACTTTACAGCTTGCCTGCTTATCAGATGCGTCTACTTATGAAGAAACTACTCGTTTTGTTGGCCTCGGTCTTCCTTTGGACAGGAGCCTCTGCTTCTCACATCATGGGAGGAGAAATTACTTGGGAATGTCAGGCCAATGGTCAGTATGTGTTCACCCTCAAAGTTTACCGCGATTGTAACGGTATTCCGGGGCAAACATCAGCTCAAACCCTGAACATTTGGAACTACGGAGCATTCCCGAACACCATCATTTGTAATTTCATTTCTCAAACCGACATTTCACCACCCTGTGGTTTTCCTTGTTCGAACCCCACTGCCGGTTCTGCTGAAGAATTCGTTTA
Organism: Flavobacteriales bacterium; assembly: GCA_965661605.1. Taxonomy (GTDB): domain Bacteria; phylum Bacteroidota; class Bacteroidia; order Flavobacteriales; family ECT2AJA-044; genus ECT2AJA-044. The sequence continues at coordinate 1,928 of CBFIEH010000011.1, forward strand.
CGTTTCAAATCCAGTGACCTTGACAGGTACGCCTCCGGCCAACGGATGGGTATTTACTTGGGATGATTGTTGCAGAAACGGAGCCATTGACAACTTGATATTGACCGGTGGAGGTTCTTCAGGGCACACGCTTCGGGCCATCATGTATTCATACACTCCGATTGGAGCTCCCACCGCGAATCCGGCAGATCCTTGCTACGATAGCTCTCCAATCTTCTTGGAAAGTCCGGCGACGGTTTTGTGTACAGGATTCCCGTTTACCTACAATCAGAACGCATTTGACTCGGACTTGGACTCTCTCTATTACGACTGGGACCAGCCACTTCGGGACAACCCTTGGCCGGCTACCGCTTTTACATTTGTTGCTGGATACTCCTTTAATAGCCCGTTCCCGGGCCCAACGCAAAACGCTAACAACACAGGGGCAACCCTGAACAACAATACAGGTGAGGTAAGCTTGACCAACTATACTCCGGGTTCCTATGTGAGTGTGGTCCGTGTAGAAGCATGGCGATGTGGTCAAAAAATCGCTGAGGTCTTCCGTGATCTTCAGACTACCTATTTAGGTGGTGCGGACTGTCCGGGACTGTCTGGAGGTTTGACAAATAATCCACCTCAGGTAACCATCTCGGCTTCGACCTTTACGCCGGTCACTCCTTCTTTGTTTGTGGATACCGTATTTGCGGGGCAAACGGTAACGTTTAACATGCAGGCGTCCGATTTTGATCCACAGCCGGTGGGTACCCCGAGTCCCATACAGAATGTTACCATTTTGGCCTCGGGTGCTCAGTTTGGAGCAGGATTTACCAGCTCAACGACCGGGTGTTTGCAGCCTCCGTGTGCCACGCTGAATCCGGCGACGCCTATCACCAACCCGATTGGTTCGGCGACGACCTTTACTTGGAACACGGATTGTTCCAACTTGAGCTACAGCAATGCTTGTGCTTCGAGTAATACCTATACCTTCCTTCTCCGGGCTTCCGATGACTTCTGTAATGCACCGGCGTTCTTCTATGGTACTTTCCAGGTAACCGTTCTTCCAGGGGTAAGCGACCCTGCTGAAGTGAAGTGTATTCGAACTTTGGCCAACGGAGATGTAGAACTGGACTGGACTCCGCCCCTGGATACCGGACTGGTATTTAACGAGTATATCATCTACCATCAACCCGTTGGGGGTGGGGGGTATGGTCAGATTGGAACCATACCCGATCCTACGGTGAACACGTTTACCCACGTTGGTGCACCTGGTGGTGGAAACTATATTGTTCGTCAATCAACCGGTTGTGGCTTCTTGTCTCAACCAAATGATACCATTTCTCCGATTGAGCTTACCGTTGCCGCACCACCTCCGGGTTCAGTTGCGAACTTGACGTGGAATTCTCCTTTCCCTGGCGGACTGCCAGCTACGTCAACGGGATACTACTACATCTACCGTGAATTCCCTGCGGGTACATGGTCTTTGCTCGACTCAACACAAACAACGGCTTATTTCGATACGGTGAACTTGTGTAATGAATTCATCAATTACCGAGTAGAGACTCAGGATACGTCGAGAAACTGTAACTCTCAATCGAATGTTGACGGAGCGCAATTGGCTGATTTAACTCCTCCAAACGTGAGTCCTGCCGACAGCGCTACCGTAGACATCAACAATAACTTGGCGAGTATCTCGTACCAGGCAACGACTGCAACCGACGCTGTGTACTACATCATCTATACATGGGATGCGATCAACCTGGCTTGGAATCCGATAGACACCGTTTTCGACTTGACGCAAACCACTTACGTCAATCTGAACAGTAACGCCGCGAATGGGCCGGAGTCTTACGGAGTAGCGGTAGTGGATAGTTGTGATAACCGCTCTCCTGTTTCGAGCATTCAAACGACTATGCACCTAAGTAACGAGCTCGATGCATGTGCTTATGCGGACAGCTTGTGGTGGACCAGCTATGTTGGTTTCCCAATGGCCTCGTACAATGTCTATGTCAGCGAGAACAGCGGTCCAATAACTTTGCTTGGAACAACTGTCGCTGGTGATACGACTTTCCTACACTCTAATTTGACTCCTTTCAGTAGCTACTGCTATTACATAGAAGCGGTTGGTATTGGAGCAGAGACTTCCCGATCTAATCAGCTGTGTATTTTTGCTGATGCTCCTTTGGCACCTCAGTGGGAGTATATGAAGTTTGTGACTGTGGATATCGCAGCCAACCTCGTCGATATGGAAGTGTATGTGGATACGGTTGCTGATGTTATTGAACATCGAATTGAACGATCGTTTGGATTGGCTGGCCCTTATTCACAAGTGGGACTAGTCCCTCAACCCTTGACCGGTTCCGAGATTCAATTCCAAGATCTTACCGCTAATTTCAATCTGCAGGAGTACTACTACCGCGTTGTTGCGGTGGATGATTGCGGAGCTGATGTTCTGGTATCGGATACTTCAAACACCATTCACCTCGATGTCGTGGCCAATGCGAACTTAACCAATGAGCTTTCTTGGAACGCCTATCGGTATTGGGATGGAGGAGTAGAATCCTACAATATCTATCGTTGGATTGACGGTATTCCGAATATGACTCCTTTGGCCAACGTTCCAGGTAACACGACCACGTGGATTGATAACTTGAATACAACCTTCTTAGGCCAACAGGGAAATGGGCAGTTCTGCTACTATGTGGAGGCCATTGAAGGAGTAGGAAATGTTTACGGATTCTTGGAGCTGAGTACGTCCAACTTGACGTGTGTAGAGCAGAATCCTAGAATGTTTATCCCAAATGCTTTCAATCCACTGAGTTCAATCCCGGAAAATCAAGTCTTCAAACCTTCGGCGCTCTTTGTAGACCAGTACCCATATGAAATGCGCGTATTTGATCGCTGGGGTAAAGAAGTATTCTACACCACGGATTCCACAATAGGATGGGATGGTACTTATGAAGGTGAAGATATGCCAGGTGGAGTATATACCTATGCCATTGAGTACCTGCCAGAAGGAGCCGATGAGGCGATTCGATACTCTGGTTACGTAACCTTGATTCGATAAGGGCAAGAAAAGTCTTGAAACCCCGCTTCGGCGGGGTTTTTTTATGCTTTTCCGTATCTTGAAGGCAAATGCAGAGGTCAGTGCTACGATTTGCTATCCTACTGTTGTTGAGCCTTACTTTGTCACTTCCCGCTGAAGCTTTCCATATCATGGGGGGCGAGATTACGTGGGAATGCAACAGCAATGGAGAATATATTTTTCGGGTAAAGGTTTACCGGGACTGCTGTGTGCAGTGTCCGAATTTATTCTTTGTGAGTGGGATCAATGTGTATAACAACCCGAACCTCAGCTTTATACCGATTGTCCAAGCTTCGGCAACGGATATTTCACCTACCTGTGTCGATTCCACGCAACAACTCTCCTGTAGCGCAAATTCTCTCGGTGCTGTGGAAGAGTTCATTTATCAGAGCTCACCAATTACCCTTTCTGGGTCTCCACCTCCTCAAGGGTGGGTTTTCTCTTGGGAGCAGTGCTGCCGAAATACATCCATCACGAATATCACAAACCCTGGAAGTTGGGGCCAAAGTCTACGTGCTGTCATGTACCCCTACACATTGCCTGGAGCCACGAACCCGGTTGATGCTTCAAACTGCTATGATAACTCGCCTGATTTCTTAGCTCGTCCGGCTACCTCGCTCTGTACGGGTTATTTCGTAACCATGAACCCGCTTGGTTCTGATCGGGACCTTGACTCTTTATACTTTGATTGGGCACCAACCTTGGATGAGTCTCCTGGAACATGGCCTCCCGCCGCGGTTACTTTTGCGGGTGGGTATGCCTTTGACGATCCCTATCCTGGTCCCGCGCAGAATCCCAATAACACGGGTGCTTCTATTGACCATGAGTCGGGCGCTATCAGTATGCTGAATTATACGGCGGGAAACTACGTGAGTTGTATCAAGATTGAGTCGTGGAGGTGCGGCCAAAAAGTGAGTGAAGTTTTCCGTGATCATCAAACGCTCTTTAGCGGTTCATGTCCGCCGGCAGGGGGTGCCGGGAGTCCCGTTAATGGCGCTCCTCAAATAACATTTAATGGAGCTGGATTTACACAAGTAACCCCTACCTATTATGTCGATACGGTATCCTTAGGTCAACCGATTTCGTTTACGGTGAATGCCATTGACCCTGATTTCCACCCGAACGGGACGCTTCAAGCCATTGGAATGACCGCTGTTGGCGGTCAATTGGGGCCCAACTGTTTTGAGCCGCCCTGTGCAACACTAAACCCACCCTTGCCTCAGACCAATATTGGTCTGGTAGGAACCACATTCAATTGGACCCCAACCTGCGCACATCTAAGTACAGTTCTGGGCTGTCAAACCATATCGACGCACCGTTTTGTCTTTAAAGTAACGGATGATTTTTGCCCAATTCCAGGAATTAATTACATCACCGTGGCCATTGTTGTTGAGAGCGATTCTGTTCCGCCACCTCAACCCAGATGTGTTCAATTTGACTCCACCGCTGGAGTTCAAATAACTTGGGATTTCCCGCCCGATACAACCAATCTGTCCAATTACTTGGTTTTCTATGAAGATAGTGTGGGTAATGGTTTTCCTGTTTTAGATACCGTTTTTGGGGCGTCTTCAAATACCTACCTGAATCCAAACGGCTTCTCAGGGGGGCGTTACTTTGTTCGCTCTTTGGACTCGTGTGGAGTTCCTTCCTTTTGGAGTGACACGATTTCACCCATTCTGCTTTCAGCCACAGTAGCTCCTGGTGGAGCTACGGCCCAGCTTTCTTGGAACGCTCCGTTGAACCCATTACCAGCATCTGCTGGATTATATCGAGTTCTCCGAGAATACCCCGCCGGGACTTGGACCGTGATTGACAGTACTCAGAACACGAATTACGACGATCTATTCCCAGTATGCTCAGAGCCGGTTAACTATCGGATTGAGCTTTGGGATGCTAGCGTTCAGTGCATGTCGAATTCCAATGAAATTTCGGTAGTTCTTGAAGATCTCGATGCACCCCCGGCAATTACGGTAGATTCTGCATCTGTGAATTCCAGCAATGGCTTGGCTCATATTGGCTATCAAGCTACTACAACCATAGATGCAGAGTTCTACATCATCTACCTCTATGATGAAATCAATGCGGCTTGGCTTCCTATTGATACCGTCTTTGATCTGAATCAAACGGATTATCAGAATCCAAACAGCAACGCATCGAATGAGTACGAGATTTATGGTGTGGCGGTAGTGGACAGCTGCGGAAATCGTTCACCCGTCTCGGTACAACATCGGACCATCCATTTGAATGTAGACGTCTTTTCCTGTGATACAACAAATATCCTTTCTTGGAATGCCTATGAAGGATTTGTGGTAGGTTCATACGACCTCTATACTTCATTAAATGGTTCGACCTATGCTGCTTCTCCTCTTCCTTCAGGTGCGTTGACATGGGAAGATGTTAATTTCCTTCCCGGGGATAGCTTGTGCTATTATATTGAGGCCCAAGGTCCAGGTGGAGTCACTGCAAGGTCGAATAGAGTATGTGTCACCGTGTCGGCCACCGAAGCGCCTACTTTTCATTATATGACCTTTGCCACGGTGGATGTTACCAGTACATGGAATGAATTTCAGGTATACTTGGATACCGCTTCTGCTGTTAGCTCACTTCGATTGGAGCGCAGCAACGTCGTAACGGGTCCATTTGCCCCTGTCTCGACGATCGGTTTAACACCAGGTTTAGATCTTTTTGATCTGACAGATTTGAGCTCACTTCCGAATACACGAAGCTATTTCTACAGAGTTGCCGCCATTGATACGTGTGGAGATGTATTGGCTACCAGCAATACAAGTCGAACCATTTATTTGGAGTCCCTCCCCGGGGGTTTGGATGCCAACCAGCTTCAATGGAACGCCTATGAAGGATGGGCTGGACCAATCGCCGGATATGAAGTCTACCGATATCTTGTTGACCCGAATACAGCTACACTAGAAGCCTTGCTTCCGCCAAGTGCCACCAATTACTCCGACGATTTTGCTGGGAATAGTTCCGAAGCGCTCAATGAGTACTGCTACTTCGTTGTGGCCATTGAGGGCCCAGATAATCCTTTGGGATTTATGGAGGTGAGTCGATCGAACATCCTATGTATTGAAAGAGAACCGCTACTGTTTATTCCAAATGCATTTCATCCTGGGGGTTGGATTCCAGAAAATCAAATATTTAGACCCAGTGGAGTTGTCACGGACGACTTGACTTATTCCATGAGGATTTATGATCGTTGGGGCGGTTTGTTGTTTGAGAGTACGTACGCGAGTATCGGTTGGGACGGAACCTTCAACGGAGAGGATATGCCTCTAGGAATCTACTCGTACGTTATAGAGTATAGCTTTGATGATCAAAGCGTTAGAAACGCCGGCACGCTTACTCTTATTCGCTAGCGAATTCGTATCTTTGCGTGCAATTTAATCAATTGCGGCTCCATCATGTCTTTATTGAATTCGAATAACTTTATTGGCGAGGGATTGACCTACGACGATGTCTTATTGGTCCCGAACTATTCCGAAGTGCTTCCGCGCGAAGTAGATATTCGCACACCCTTTACCCGTAACATTAATCTCAACGTACCAATTGTATCTGCAGCAATGGATACAGTAACGGAGTCGGAGATGGCTATTGCCATGGCTCGAGAGGGAGGAATCGGAGTGCTTCACAAGAACATGACGATTGAGGATCAAGCTCGTGAAGTCAAGAAGGTGAAGCGTGCCGAAAGCGGCATGATCCTAGACCCGGTGACACTTCAAGCGAATGCATTGGTCAATGATGCCAAAAACATGATGCGCGAATACAGTATTGGAGGTATTCCAGTAGTAGATGGAGAAATGAAACTCGTTGGTATTGTGACCAATCGCGACTTGAGGTTTGAGAAGGACGATACCCGCCCAGTTGCAGAAGTCATGACGAGTGAAAACTTAGTTACGACATCTGAGAATACCTCCTTGGAGCAAGCAGAAGGTATTCTTCAAGAGCATAAAATTGAGAAACTTCCGGTCGTCAATAAGGATGGCAAACTTACAGGGTTGATTACCTACAAGGATATTATCAAGCAAAAGAACCAGCCTAATTCGAGCAAGGATCAATTCGGTCGTTTGCGAGTAGCGGCTGGAGTTGGAGTGACGGGGGATGTTATGGATCGAGTGCAGGCCCTAGTGGATAATAATGTCGATGCAGTTGTCGTCGATACGGCTCACGGTCACACCAAAGGAGTCAAGCTCGTTGTTCAAGAGATTAAAAGCGCTTTCCCAGATTTGGATGTTGTTGTTGGTAACATTGCGACCGCCGAAGCGGCTAAGTTCTTAGTGGAAGCAGGAGCTGATGCTGTTAAAGTGGGCATTGGACCCGGATCTATTTGTACCACGCGAGTTGTTGCTGGAGTGGGGGTTCCTCAATTGACCGCCGTGAATATTGTCGCCACTGCGATTAAGGGTAGTGGAGTTCCTGTTATTGCAGATGGAGGAATTCGATATACTGGGGATATTGTAAAGGCTTTGGCGGGTGGTGCGCATACCGTAATGCTCGGTTCCCTATTGGCTGGGACGGGAGAATCGCCCGGTGAAACGGTCATCTATGAGGGTCGCCGCTTCAAGACTTATCGAGGAATGGGTTCGGTTGAAGCTATGAGCGCAGGATCAAAAGATCGCTACTTTCAAGACGTGGAAGACGACATAAAAAAATTAGTTCCAGAAGGCATTGTTGGCCGTGTTCCTTATAAGGGCTCACTGAATGAAGTGATGTACCAATTTGTGGGGGGGTTGCGCGCCGGAATGGGTTACAGTGGAGCAAAGGACTTAGAAACACTAAGAACTACTGCTCAATTCGTGAAGATCACAGCGGCTGGTGTACAAGAAAGCCACCCTCATGACGTGGCTATTACACGCGAAGCGCCTAATTACAGCCGTTAATCAATAAACAAATTCAGGATTTACGATGAAGCAACTCGTTGCACTACTTTTCATTTTCAGTATTGGAAGCACTTTTGCTCAGAATGACTCACTATTGATGATTCTTGAATCGGACAGTATCTATTTGGCTGAATTCGAGCACGTTTACAACAAGAACAGGAATACCCCAACAGCGGAAGTAAAAACGCCAGAAGAGTACCTAGAGCTCTTCATCAACTTCAAACTAAAGGTCTTGGCTGCCGAAGAGGCTGGATTGGATACTATGCCCCGGTTCAAACGTGAACTCAAAGGGTATCGCAAAGACCTGGCACGTCCTTATTTGAACGATGCTGAAGTTACTGAAGCTCTTGTTGACGAAGCCTTTGAGCGCTATCAGAAGGAAATTCGCGCACGTCACATACTGTTTTCTGTAAATGAAAATGCCACGCCTCAAGACACTTTGCGCGTGTACAACCAGGCCGTAGAGGTGCGGAAGCGTATTCTGGCGGGAACAGATTTTGTAAGTATGGCCCGCAGATATAGCGAGGATCCTTCTGTAAAGGACAATGGAGGAGACTTGGGATACTTTACCGCGCTGTACATGGTATACCCCTTCGAATCTGCTGCGTTTAATACAGCGGTTGGTGAAGTAAGTATGCCCATTCGTACACGCTTTGGATTTCACCTGATTGAGGTTACGGATAGCCGTCCAGCTCGCGGTCAACGGAAAGTTGCTCATATCCTCATTCAAGTAGAAGAAGGAGATACTGGCGCTTGGAATACGGCTAAAAGAAAAGCCGACGAAGTATATCAGAAAGCTGTTTCTGGAGAGGACTTCACAGCTTTGGCTGTCCAATATTCGGACGATAAGACTTCTGCAAGCGCAGGAGGTGAGCTGCGCTGGTTTGGTTCAGGGGTTATGGTTGAAGAATTTGAGGAAGGAGCATTTTCGCTGGACTCCATTGGCCAAGTTAGCGAGCCAGTTCGTACTCAGTTTGGCTATCACATCATCCGTCTCATGGATATTAAGGGACCTCCTAACCGTGAAGAGGATGAATTCGAGGTGCGCAGAAAGATTAAAGGAGATGTTCGTGCTCAAAAAAGTCAACGAGTCGTTATTGATCGATTGATGGCGGAATATGCACCTGTTGTTGAGGAGAAAAACTTGGTGGTTTTTGAACAGCTTATCGATGAATCTTTCTATCGAAGAGCCTGGAAGCCTGAAATTATGGCGGGTTATACACGTCCCGTATTGAGCTTTGCTGATACCGTATTGCTTCAATCCGATTTTGCCGAGCACCTCGGGAAACTCCAGTTTTCAGCGGATTTGAATCAAGATAAGGAAACCATGCTCCGAGTGGCCTTTAAGAACTTCTCTGAAAAGGCGGTTATGTCCTACGAGAACGATCATCTCGAGGAAAAGTATCCGGATTTCAAGATGTTGTACAAAGAGTACCGTGATGGAATCTTGTTGTTTGAACTCATGGATGACGAGGTCTGGTCCAAGGCCGTAAAGGATACGGCTGGTCTTGAGGCCTACTACGAGGCCAATAAGACAAAGTACATGTGGCCTAAGCGTGCGCGTATGAAAGTTCATACGGCGAACGATGAGAAAGTGGCCGCGAAAATGCTCAAATACCTTGAGAAGGGTAAAACAACGGAGTGGATCGCCGGAAAGCTCAATGCGGACAGCGAGCTCCCCTATCAAGTCGAAGAAGGACTGTATACCAGTGCCGAGTTCCCTGGTAAAACTGAAGATTGGAAGGTGGGTTTAAGCCCATTGGAGAAAACGGACAGAGGATACCAAGTATTCGAAGTGCTAGAACTATTGGAGCCGATGCCAAAGGAATTGAACGAGTCTAAAGGCATTATCATTTCGGACTACCAACGTCAGCTGGAGGAGCAGTGGATTGAGGAACTTCGAGCAACCTATAGCTATGAAGTCTTCCCAATGGTCCTTGAACACGTCCAGTAATGCGGATACTTTCCTTTTTTATCGCTTTTGTTTGTCTGAGTGCGGTCTCCTGTACCTTGTTTGAAGGAACGGACCACTCTGATGCCATAGCGCGTGTAGGGGAGGAATACTTGCTACGTTCTGATTTGGACGAAGTGCTGTCCAATGACCTTAGTCCCGAGGACAGCGCTGCCATCGCCTACAATTACATTTATAATTGGGCGAGAAAACGCTTAGTGCTTCAAAAGGCGGAGCTCAATTTAAGCGAGAATGAAAAGGACGTGGATCGCCTCGTTGAAGAGTACAGAAATAGTCTAGTCCGTTCGCTGTACGAGAAAAAGCTCATCGCTGAATACTTGGACACGGTGATTACCGGAGCTCAGGTGGAAGAGTACTATCAGGATAACCAAGATAATTTTGAGCTCAAGGAGAACATTGTTCGGGCGGAGTACTACAAATTTGATCCGGCTACGCCTAAGTTGAGCGATTTCCGACGCTGGTTCCGTTCACGACGCGAGACCGATGTTGAAAAACGTCAGCAGTTTGCGCTGGACTTCGCGCAAGAGCGCTATATGAGCGATACCACGTGGATTTCATTCATGGACTTGGTACTTCGCGTTCCTTTGCAGACATATAATCAAAAGCAGTTTCTGCGCGCCAACGAATATGTGGAGATTGAAGACTCCACGGCAGTCTACTTTATTCATATTGAGGAATACAAAGTGACCGACAGTTTTTCGCCCTTAGAGTACGTGCGCCCTACCATCGAGAACATTATCTTGCACCAGCGCAAACTGGACCTAATAAAAGAGATGGAAAATCGTTTATACGAAGACGCGCAGAAAAGGAATGAGTTTGAGATCTACGATTAAGGCCTTTTTGGTATTGTTTTTATCGGCCTCTACGGCCGGATGGGCCCAGCCCACGGGTGAAGTCATTGACCAGGTTGTCGCCGTTGTCGGTGGCTACAAAGTGCTTCGTTCAGATGTAGAAGCGCAATACCTCCAGTATCAACAGCAAGGTATTGCGGAGACGGCTTTGTCCAAATGTCAAGTCTTCGAAGATTTGATGTTTGAAAAGCTGCTCTTGAATCAAGCGGAGATTGACTCCATCATCATATCGGACGAGCAGGTCGAGTCCGAAATGGATCGACGTCTGTCTATGCTGGAGGCGCAAATTGGCGGGATTCAAAAGCTCGAGGAGTTCTACGGACAATCCATTGTCGAAATCAAAGAAGAAATGCGGTCCTCAATGAAGAGTCAACTGACCGCCCAGCGCATGCAGGGTGAAGTCGTTGGAGAAGTTGAGGTCACGCCTGGAGAAGTCCGTAGGTTTTATAAGGACATTCCTAGAGATAGCCTACCACTCATTAATTCGGAAGTTGAGGTTGCACAGATTGTCAAGTTTCCTGAAGTCCGCGAAGAAGCCAAGACTGATGCTATTGAAGAGCTGAGACAAATCAAGGAGCGTATTGCCAACGGTTCTAAGTTCTCAACGATGGCCATCCTCTACTCGGAGGACCCAGGATCTTCAAAGAACGGAGGTCTATATGAAGGGGTGAAGCGCGGGCAGTTTGTCAAGGAATTTGAGGGCGTGGCTTTTGCCCTTGAGCCAGGTGAGGTAAGCGATGTCTTTGAGACCCAATTCGGCTACCACGTCTGTCAATTGGAAGCTAAGAGAGGTCAAGAGATCGATGTGCGTCACATCTTGATTGTTCCTAAAATTAGCCCTGAAGATTTACAAGAAGCTCAGAACTTTTTGGACAGCTTGAAGGTCATTATCAATGACCAGATTTTAAGCTTTGAAGAGGCGGCTATGGAATATTCTGATGATACGGATACCAAGAATAACGGAGGTCTTCTGGTGAACCCGGCAACTGCGGATACCAAGTTCGAGATTTCTGAATTGGACCGATCCGTTTATTTCACCATTGAAGAAGTGAATGTGGGGGAGATTGCGGGGCCTATTAATTACCAAACACCAAATGGTAAGCAAGGAGTCCGTTTGGTTCAACTCATCAGCCGCTCGGAGCCTCATCGGGCTAACTTGAAAGACGACTACCAACGCCTGCAAATGATGGCTACAGGTAAGAAGCAACAGGAAATCACCACGGATTGGGTATCGGACCGTTTGGACGACACTTATGTGCGTGTGATGCCCAATAGTTATGAATGTAATTTCCAGTACAACTGGACCAAGAACGATCTATAAGCATGTCGAACAACTCTGATGTTGCCGCAGTAGATGCATTGGTCGGCCAATACGCCGAACTCAAGAAGGAAATAGGAAAAGTGATCGTAGGCCAGGATGATGTCGTTCGCGATGTCATCATCAGTATCTTCAGTAAAGGGCACTGCCTGCTCGTTGGAGTTCCTGGGTTGGCCAAGACCCTTTTGGTCAATACCATTGCCGAGGCATTGGGATTGTCTTTCAATCGAATTCAGTTCACTCCAGATTTGATGCCCAGTGATATCATTGGTAGTGAAATCCTCGGAGAGGACCGACACTTCAAATTTGTGAAGGGTCCCTTGTTCGCCAACATCATCTTAGCGGATGAGATCAACCGTACGCCGCCTAAAACGCAATCGGCCCTTTTGGAGGCCATGCAGGAAAAGGCAGTGACGGCTGGAGGGCATCGATACAAGCTGGACGAGCCATTCTTTGTGCTCGCGACACAAAATCCCATCGAACAAGAGGGAACCTACCCATTGCCAGAAGCCCAATTGGACCGCTTCATGTTCAACATAAAGGTAGAGTATCCCAGTTTTGAAGAAGAAGTGCAGATCGTCAAAAATACGACCAGCGATTACCGAGCTGAAGTTGGACATGTTCTGTCTGCCGAAGAAATCATCCGCATTCAGGATCTGATCCGTCGGATTCCCGTGAGCGATAACGTACTGGAATACGCCGTTCGCTTGGCCAGCAGTACACGCCCAGCCGAAGATGCTGCTCCGGAGATGGTGAAGAAGTACTTGAGCTGGGGAGCAGGTCCACGCGCCTCCCAGAACTTGATTCTAGGAGCTAAAACGCATGCAGCAATTAATGGAAAGTACGCTCCTGACCAAGAAGATGTTCGAGCTGTGGCTTTTGCTATTCTCCGACACCGAATTGTCAAGAACTACAAAGCTGAAGCGGAGGGAATCAGCGAAGAGCAAATCATTACTTCTCTATTCTGATATTTCTCATGGTTTAGGCCTCTCAGAGGTCGGAACTTTGAGATCTTGGAATCATCCATTCGCGAGCAACTCAAGGCTCGATACTACGAACATCCTATTGTATGGCCGGTCCTGAAAAAGGCTCAGGAATGGAATACGCGTGCTCAGTATCGTTGGTATTATCGCTGGCCGGGTAATCAGACCCGAGTGAGCATTAAAGAGATCAGCCTAGAATTTCACTCTGCTTGTAATCTAAGGTACCGGTTTTGCGCTTTGGATCACCTGAAGCCCAGGGTGTCCATGTCTCCACTAATACGAAGACACTTTCTCGATAACTTCTTGGAAGATGAACGATTCCACAGCGTCGAGAAGTTTCAATTGTACAACGGTGGGGAGACCTTACTTCATCCTAAACGGGTGGATATGCTTCCCATTATTAAAGAGTACCGGGAAAGGGCACTATCTATGGGAATCGAATTCCCGAAGGTGTCCATGCTGACCAACGGAATGCTGTTAAGGGAAAAGCTTGCCCGACAAATTATTGATGAAGGCTTGGTCGACGAAGTGGGATTTAGTCTAGATGGAGGAACCCCGGAGGATTTCGAAGAATTGCGTGTGAATGCAAAGTGGGACAAGTTCTACGAAAATGTTAAGTTCTTCAACCAGTATGCCCGCCAGGGTACTCGAGCTGTTCGTGTCTACGGGATCACTATTGTTCCTGAGCCAAAGCCCCTTGATTATTCCTGGATGCGACCTCTTGCTTCGCCAAATGATTTGGTTGCCGAATGGAGACGTTACGGTCTGCTGCAATGATTTGAACTCAAAAGGAGTTGTAGGGAACATCCTGACCAACGATTTGTGGGGAATTTATCGCTCTCCGGAACGAAGAAGATACCTGGATCTACTGGATGCCGGAAGGAAGTCTGAGCTGGACCTCTGCAAGGATTGTCAGACGTTCTGAGGCCAGACATCGGCCCGTAGGGCCAAAGAAAGGCCCCGAAAAGGCAAAAACCACAAGTAAAAAAGAAAGGGACAACCTCGCGATTGCCCCTCTAACCAAACCCAGTTACCCATGCGCCTATTCACATAGGTGATATGATAACGGGGAATTTTGGGACACATTATGTTCTTGCCCTAAAAAAAGTGTTAATAAAGTCCTTGGGAAAGCCGACGGTAGATTGCATCGAGCCGTAGATCGAGGACGAAGCGAAAATCGCCGAAGGGATTGACTCCGTCCCGGAAGCCCTCTTCAGTGTTTCCGTAGGCCACGGGGAAGTAGAGCTCAACGAAGTCGGGAATAAAGCGCAAGGAAAAGCCAGCTCCGTAGTGAAACTGGTTTTCGTTGGGACCCGTGCTAAACTGATTCGAGGTATAGGCGCCTTCCACGTAGACCTGAAAGAAACGCCAAATGGGGTATTGCACGGTGGAGCTCGCCAAAAATGCATTGACCGTGGATCGTGTATCGTACTTAAGTCCACCATCTTGAACAAAAAACTGCCGGCTTAAGAATCCATCATCCTCCGATCGGCCCAGAAAGTAGAGTTCGAAGAGGTAGTCGGGCGTGTTGCTCAATCCGAAGTTGTAGTACGATCCGTTGGACGGGTATTCATTGCGCCAAAACCATCCCAGGTAGTTGCGCCATTGCAGACGACTTCCTTTGCGGATCTGCCATTGGAAGGTTGCATCCACGTAGCTCTTGACAAAGCCTGTGGCAAATTGAGTATCAAAGAAGACTTGCCAGGGGTGAAGGACGTGCTGGTTATCGAGTCGGTAGCGAACGTCGAGTATGGAGTAATTGCTGTTGCTTAAGTCCACGATGATTGGTGGCTCTGAGATTGTGGGAAGTTCTCTCCAGACGGAGACATTTCGAACTCGAAGGGAGTGGCTGTAAGGACTACGAGGATAGGGTCTTCGAAACTGAATGTTCAAGGCCGTTGTAAGGCGCGTGTAGGTTAAGTCTCTGTCATAGCTGAAGTGTCGCCCGTATACGCCGAGTCGGATGAATTGAAAGATCCCGTCGTCAAAATACTTGGTTAATGTCGATTGACCCGCACCATTCAGGGTTCCTTGTCCTATGCTATACATCGGCGTAATTCGGTACTGAAAGGGCTTGACGGGTACGTTGGCGTTGTACACCGCGAAACCGACCAAGAATTTATCGTAGTTATTCCAGCTCAGCATAGGCGACCAGTAAATCTGAGTATTTTCAGGCCGATCGAGGCTGCCGTAGAGCTGAAGCTTGATGGGTTCTACCTTTTTCAGAAGCCCTTCAGAGCGCCAAAGGTTGTTGTGCCGGAATTCCTCAATGAGCTCCTCTGGAGCATCTATACGCACAGCGTCATAATCGACGTCGGGCAGTGACCAGGTAGTGTCCTCGGCCATGGGAGGCATCCAAATCCGCTCTACTTCCTGACCATCTTTGAGGAGACTGGTAGAATAGGGGACTTGCAACTGAGTACGGTTCCTCACGGTCAACGCCCCCTTCGAGACCTTCTTTACTTTGTAGTCCACCTGAAGATTTGATTCAATCAAATCCTCGAACAGCCAATCGAGGGACTCCCCGCTGACGTCTTCCAAGACCGTGCGCAGGTCATTGGGCTGGGGATGCTTAAACTGCCATCGGTCGTAGTACTCGCGCATGGCAGCATCGTATAGGGTATCGCCCCAATAGTGGCGGAGGTATTCGAAGACCAACCCTGTTTTTGAATAGACGATTGCACCGTAGTTCAACGAGTTGAATTCATCTGAAGGCGTTTCGATTGCCTGATCCACTCCGAAGCGGGCGCTGAACAGATAGGGTAGGTAGTTGGCATCAAATACGTCGTAGCCCTCGAGGTCGAACCACTTCTTTATCTTATCGATCAGTCTGGAGTCAATATCGATGATCTCTCGTTCTGGATATTTGGTCTTGATGTACCGAATTTCATTCGCCGTATTGATTCCTTCATCCATCCAAGCATGATCGCGCTCGTTGCTTCCGAGTACTCCGTAGAACCAGTTGTGCCCGACTTCGTGCATGATTACCGTTTCAAGGCCTCTTGCACTCCCCGTATTCCCAATAATCGTGATCATTGGGTATTCCATGCCTCCTCCAGCGGCAATGGTACCGTCTACAGCGATCACATGTTCGTACGGATAATCACCATTCCACAGCGAATAGTAATAGGTGGCGTCCTTGAGGTATTCCGAGGCACTCTGCCAGAGCGTTTCATTTCTCGGCGTATAGTAAGCCCAGGTATGCACCCAGCGATCGCTCCAGGGAAGCTGAACGCTATCATGAAGCACCTGCCAGCGCTGATCGGCAAACCAGGCGAAGTCGTGAATGCTATCCTGGCGGAAACGAAAAGTCTGCTTTGCTCCATCCACACTATGACTTACGGGGCGCCCAGTAGCAGCCAGGGTGTACGAAGTATCCACGTGAATAGTCACGTCAAAAGCACCGAATTCGCTGTAAAACTCACCTTGGGTTAAATAGGGCATAGGGTGCCAACCGTCTCGATCAAAAACAGCGGGTTTGGGATACCACTGTGTGGCCATAACAGAGTTGTTCAGAACACCCAAACGGCTGATCCTTCCGTCTGGTAGGTGCACGCGAAAAGGAGTTTCACTGCTACTGGAGTCGCCGGGCCAAAGGGGCCTTGGAAGGTCGAACCGAACAACATCCGGATTTCTGTCGACTTCTTCGTAATCCACGTTCACACCATTAACCGTAAACGCGATGGAGTCAATCGAGCCACGTACTTCTTCATAAAAGTGGAGATAGGTATCCCTATTTTCCAGCATTTGCTGACCCAGAGCTGTGTGGTCTCCTTGGTACGCATTGGGCCAAAGATGCATGTAGATTTCATGAAGGGTATCTGGGCTCTCGTTCACATAGGTCATGGAGTCAAAGCCGTGAAGTTTCTCTGCCTCGTGATCGAATTGGACATCAATGACGTGGTCTACCCGCTGCTGAAAATAGCCCTGTGCTAGGCCCCCAAAGGGCAACCAACACAGGGCTATTAGGATCTTCCGCATCATGCGGCTCAATGTACGATGTCTGTCTTACATTTCTTCGTCCCAGTCTTCGGACTCCCAATTGTGCTCACCGTCGCCCCAATCTTTGTCCTCGTACTCCATGTACTCTTCTTCACCATTGCTGTAGCCCTCACGGAACCCTTCTTGTTCTTCTTCCGTCCAGGTACAATCCATGCAAGAGAGTCCTTGGTTGTTCATCAACCAGGTATGATTGACCATATCCCAATCCCAAGTATTTGTGGTATTGTCAATGTCATCAATCACGGAGATTGCGGATTCATTCAGGTATACACTGGCTCCTTTTGGAAGGTAGAGCGTGATGTACAACTCCTGGTTCCGCCACTTCTCGTCGATGGAGAAATTCAAGTGGTTCGGCAGTTCAATTCTTCCGCTGTCAATGACCGCGTCATAGGTAATCTGCTCGGCACGCTTGCGCGCTTCCCATTTATTGCTCCCGCGAGCGTATTGACGAATTTGGAGCTTGGCGGTTGATCCTGCAGCTTGCTCGATATCAAAGTGCACGTTGCGGGTGTGGATTCGGTCTTCCGTGATGTCCATGAAGACACTGCGATCGTACTGCAGCATATCCGAGATATCGTCTGTTCCACCGACAATCTGGATAGGACCTTCAACCAAAGGAACGTCCAGTTCAGTCGTGTATCGACCTCCATCGTCAAAGTCAACTCCTAAACGGATGGCTCCAATGATCGTCAGGATCATACCCACTCCGAACAGAATGGACAGGGTCGTATTGGTCATACGGCTCATCTTAGGAACCTTAAAGAGCAGTCGCGCTCCTAGTGCCACGATGCTGATCAATGGAACCAAGACGACCAACAGGAGTCCGCTAGCGGTCAGCCAGAAATGTCTGTTGTCAATGAAGAGTAGATCTTGAACCTGCATGAATCCGATTCCAGCAAGTCCTGGATCTGGCCAGGAGACAAACCACATGCTTGCACCGAACATCGCACCAGTTAAGGCGATGATGATGGTAATGGCCGTGATGATCAACGAGAATCCGATGATGGCGAGGACCAATTTTACAAAGACACGGAGGATCGCCAAGAATAGGTCTACAATTTTATCGATTCCTCTCTTCGAGGCCGAAGCTCCCCGACGTGCTGTTTTTCCAGCATCGCTTCCCAGATCATTCAGGCGATTCTTCAAACTGTCGATTTCGTCCTTAATGGATTTCTCGATGTTGTTCAGATTGACGTCTTCCCCGCGCATTTCGAGCTTTTCAGCGGTACTACGCGCTTCTGGAATAATGATCCACAGGACCAAGTAAAGGAGGAATCCGGTTCCCCATCCAAAAAAGGAGAGAACAAAGATCAAGCGTACAAACACCGGGTCGATGTTCAGGTAAGCACCAAGTCCTCCAGCAATACCACCAATGATGGCATCATCCGGATTACGGAAGATTCGTCTGCGGCGTTTGCGATCGCTCGAACCTGAAGCGGAGTTCGAAGACGAAGTCTGCTCATAGCTCTGTGCGCTAGGACCATCTTCTTCAACGTCTTCGTAGTCTTCTGGCTCACCGAGCACGGCAATAACCTCGTCTGCATCCACACGGGTAATGACTTGTTTGGAATCCCCCGTACGACTTTGAAACAGCTCAGCCATACGGGCTTCTACATCGGCAATGATCTCGTCACCACCGGGCTCACCAGCGAACTTCGCTTTCAAGGCCTGCAGGTAATCGCTCAAGCGACCGTAAGCATCTTCATCAACGTGGAAGATGATTCCTGCTAAATTAATGTTGACTGTCTTATTCATCGTGTGAGGGTTTTGATTGGGTGGTCAGTTGTACTGCTTTTACAAGGTCGCTCCAGGTCAGATCGAGTTCCTTTAAAAAGGCCTCGCCGGAGTCGGTTAAGGCGTAGTACTTCCGGGGTGGTCCCGAAGTTGATTCTTCCCAGCGGTAGCTGAGCAAGTCGGCATTTTTCAACCGAGTCAGAAGGGGGTATAGGGTCCCTTCCACCACGATCATTTTGGCCGACTTCAGCGCTTCGATGATTCCGGAGGCATACTGATCCCCGTTCTTGAGGATGGACAGGATGCAATACTCCAGAACCCCTTTGCGCATCTGTGCTTTTGTGTTTTCAATTTTCATTGGGCTTCTGTTGTTCGGTATCCCCATCCCAAAGTGACAACCGAAGCTGCACGATCCTTTGGAGATGCCGAGGTTTTTCTTAGACGTTGGACAGGCTCAAGAGCTTCAGTGCCTTGCGGCACGATGCTTACGCGACCCACCAATTCCTGTTCTGAGGTTGAAATCGACTGGGTGTCCTCTACTCCAGGAGCAATAGAAGAAGTGCTCCCATATACGGATGGGCTGACCATTCGCGCTCCTTGCCAAAGCAAGAAGCCTGCCCCGAGGGGGAGAACGATTTTCAAAACAATTGCACTGATCGACTTCATTTATATAGAACTTGGTTATGCAAATATATATACATAAAATGGTACTATGCAATACAAAGTACTATTTATTTATCTAGACCGACTATAAATTTCCTTGAGAATGAACGATTTACATCGCGCAAACCTTCACCAGTAGTACATTTAGCATAACTAAATACATGGCGCCATGGAAAAACTCAGTCGTAAAGAATTTTTGAAGAAAGCTGGAATTTTCGGCCTAACAGCGGTGGCCGGCACTACTTTACTCGCTGCATGCGGGGGAGGAGATACGGGTGCTGGTGATTCTGGAAGCGGAGCACAAGCACCACCTCCGCCACCACCACCCCAACCAATGCCCAATGCAGCTGCCGATCCTTGCGAGTCCTATAATGCGGACTTGGATGATAATGATTTGAGCACGCGCAACAGTCTTAAATACGTTGCCGCAAGCGAGAAGGACGGAGAAAACTGTCTAAACTGTCAGTTTTACCAACCCGATAAATTTGAAGGAAGCTGCGGTGGATGCCAGTTGTTTACTAATGGTGCGGTCGCTGAAGCGGGTTACTGCATCAGCTGGACGGCCAAGCAAACATCTTAACTGGTTTTCTTCTGCCAAGCCTGAAGGTACTTGTTGTACTTAAGGTAGGCTCTAAAATCACGAAGACTCTTAAAGAATTTGGGGTAGCTGTAACCGGCTGCCCTATTTTCTTTGGCAATCTTGTAGATCACCTTGTGGTGATGCAGCAAGCTGTACAAACCATCCCTAAGAGATGCACAAGGGTGGTAAATATGACCTGGCTCCGACATGGCGCCGTTGAGTTCAATGATGCAGAAGCGACCGGCATAGAGGTCCTCAAGGCTCTTGCATTTGATGTCATATCGACCATAGAAGAAGCCGTCAATACCCTGAGAAACTTCATCTATTTTTTCGATCAACTGTTTGTTGACCATATTTTTTCCGTCCAAGAAGATGACCCCTTTGCTGTGATTCCCTAGACGAACTAGGCTGTAGTCTTCGTCCTTCTTGGGTACATCGTACCAGTGGTTCTTGTGCTGTTTGAACAATTCCTTTTCAAAGAATCGAAGGCGAGGGTGGTTTCGAATCAAGTCGGAAACCGAACTCTTTCCATCACCTTTAAGTCTGGTGAAGTGTTTCACCACAACGGAACTGATGCGTCCTTGCTTTTCATGGGGTAGGCGGTAGTAGAAGATACCGATCTCCCAAGGTAAGTCCACAAACTCTTGAACGATGAGGTCAAATGAAGCCTGTTTACGGTAGGCCAGAACTTCCTCCCAGTCGTGAAGAATACGTACGCCATTTCCGCGTTCACCGCGGTTGGGTTTAGCGATCAGGGGAAACTCCAATTGATTGTGGGTAAACCACCAACGGAAATCTCGTTCTCCCTTTAAATTGTTCCACAAGAAGCTCTTTGGATAGAGGTGTTTGGGTAAGCGCGAATAGATGTTCCACTTGTCTTCACCGAACATGCCTCCGTACTTGAAACCAGGATTCGAAAGGGCAAAATAAAACGGATTTCGCGCTTTAATGGCCCAAGCAATACTCTGAAAGTATACGGGGATATAAACTAGATGCCAAGGCCAGAATTCCCAGTTCCAAAGTTTCGTTAGGCGCCGTGAAGCTACCGGAGGCTCATGTATGGCCTGATGGGGAAACTCGAGGTACTCCCGCTCCAGATCGGCAATATTGATGTCGACTTGGCGGTCCATTAGAAGGGTGCTAGCATGTAAGGCGATTAGGTTTCGGGACGAAAATACTCAATTTTTATGGATTGGGTCTCAGCGGTATAGGAAGAGATCGAGGATGACCATAAGCCCAAAGACCACTGAAGCAATGCCGTTCGTCGTCATGAAGGCAATGTTCACTTTGGATAAATCCGTAGGATTAACCAGCAGGTGCTGCCTGAGCAACATCAGGACAAAAAACGCGTATCCCGCCCAGAAAAACCATGCAAAATTGCCTTGCCAACCCGCAATTCCGAGACAGAAGGCAGTGATTACGTGAAGCGCGGAAGCCAGTTTCAAGGCCCGTGGTCGCTTTAGGAGAACAGGAATACTGTGAAGCTGCTGCTCACGATCAAATTCGTCGTCTTGAAGGCTATATATGATATCAAAACCTCCGACCCAAGTCAAAACAGCTATCCCAAACCAAACTGGCACCCAAGCAAATTCGGCGGTTACAGCTAAGTAGGCACCTACGGGCGCCAAGCTCAAACCCAAGCCCAGGACCAAGTGACACAAAGCTGTGAACCGTTTGGTGTAGCTATACCCCAAGGTGATGAATAATGCGACGGGTGATAGGTAGAAGACCAGTGGATTGATCATGTAGGTCACCAACATGAATAGGACGCTATTGGCGATCACAAAGAGCAGGGCTGATCGGGGCGATATGATGCCCCGTGGAATTTCCCGAACTGCGGCTGTTCTCGGATTTGCCGAATCGATATCCCGATCCAGATATCGATTAAAAGCCATAGCCGCCGAGCGGACAAAGACCATGCACAATAAGACCAAGCCCAAAAGGCGCCAACTAAATTCCGCAGGGGTACTCCAAACGGCATAGAAGTATCCGATCAACGCAAAGGGAAGAGCGAACACCGTGTGGCTGAACTTGATGAGGGAAAGGTAATTCTTGACCATTACTTCTTATATGGGCGAATAATCAAGCGTACTCCGCGATCGTACTTCAGGTAGTTCCAAATCCAATTGAACAGCGTAATCACCTTGTTCCGGAATCCGATCAAGGAAACTAAATGTACGCCCATCCAAATGGCCCATCCAAAGAAGCCTTGAACCTTCATGCGCGGAAGGTCTACCACTGCCAAATTCCGTCCAACGGTTGCCATGGAACCTAGATCGTTGTACTTGAAGCCTACAGTGGCTTGTCCCTTTCGTTCGCGCAACAAGTTTTTCCCAAGGAGGGTGCCCTGTTGAATGGCCACCTGGGCCAGCATAGGATGACCTTTGGGGTTTTCTTCATCGATCATGACAGCCACGTCTCCAATGGCGTACACGTTCTCCATGCTTTCAACGCGATTGTACGCATCTACGCGAATGCGTCCCTCGGCAATTTTTTCTGCATCCAATCCTCCTGGGAAGGAGCCCTTGACTCCAGCCGCCCAGATCAAAGTACTTGCAGGTAGAGGCTTGTTGTTGGTAACTACAGTTTGACCGTCGTACTCTTTGACCATGGTGCTGGTCCACACATGCACGCCGAGCTTCAAAAGATAGTCTAGGGCTTTATTGGAGCTCGTTTCGCTCATGGCTGCCAGAACACGGTCCGATGCTTCCACAAGGTGAATACTCATTCGACGAATATCGAGATCCGGATAATCGTGTGGCAGTACATGCCTTTTCAACTCGGCAAGAGCTCCAGCGAGTTCCACCCCAGTAGGCCCAGCACCCACTATGACGTAGTTCATCAAGGCCTCTCGTTTCTTGAGATCATCCGTCAAAAGGGCGGCTTCAAAATTCTGAAGCATTAAAGAACGCAAGTTGAGCGCCTCCGGTATGCTCTTCATGGGCATGCTTTGTTGCTTGATGCTCTCCATGCCGAAGAAGTTGGTTTCGCTTCCCGTGGCAATGACGAGGTGATCGTAATCTAAAGATCCAATATTGGTTTCGATGCACTTGTCAGAAGTATTCAAGCGCTCCACTTCCGCCATGCGGAAGAAAATATTCTTGTATCCCGTAAAGATGGTCCTCAGCGGATGAGCAATAGAATCCGGTTCCAGACCAGCTGTAGCTACTTGATAGAGGAGGGGCTGAAAAGTGTGGTAGTTGTGGCGGTCGAGTAAAACGACCTGGAAGGGTTTGTTCTTGAGGGACTTCGCCACCATCAAACCGCCGAATCCGCCGCCAATTATGACGACTCTGGGGTGATTGCTTTCGGGGATGTTCATAGCGAAAGTATTTGACGCAAAGGTAGTCACGGGGCGCTCGAGAAGCAAGCATTGTGAACTTAATCGAAGTTCCACACTTTTACATCCCATGAACCCACGAGGAAAAGAGTTTGAGGCCATTGCGCTGAGCCCATTTAAACTGCGATTGTTCTTTTTGAAGTCCCTGCCCATGGCCTGGCTGGCTGGTTTGCGGGTTACTTCCTTGACGGAGAAAGAATGTGTCGTCGAGTTCAGGTACAAGTATTGGGTCAAGAACCCCTTTCAGAGTGTTTATTTTGCCGTTCAGGCAATGGCAGCTGAGCTATCTACCGGGGTCATGGCGATGCGCGAGATCTACAAACGCAAGCCCGGGGTTAGCATGTTGGTGGTGGGCCTGGAGGCTGAGTTCTTAAAAAAGGCCTCTGGCAAGGTCACCTTTACCTGTCCGTGCGGCGCTTCCTTTTCGGAAAAGGTACAAGAGGCCGTAGATACGGGAATTCCTCAAACGGTGGTCTGTCACAGCATCGGCCGTGACGAAAAAGGTGACGAAATCGCCAAGTTCAAGTTGATTTGGAGCTTTAAAAGCCGCTCTAAGTAGTCGAATTTGCGCCTCAACGGCGCGATGCGCACTTCACGCACAACACACTTTCCGGTAGTAGGAGTAAGCGACCTGTGGGGATTTCATCTCCACAAAGCCGACAGCGTCCAAAATGATCTTCATCCACGCGCCCCAGCGCGCTTTCCAATCCCCGAAAACGAGCTACGGCTTTTCGAAGTGCCGCCTCATTGACGGACTTGTTGTTGATGGCATCCATCCGCGAAACACGACCTATGGCGTTTTCTGGGGCAATGGGCTTCGTCAATTCGCGCAATCGGGCAATTTCCTCCCGGACCTGTTCCAGGGCCTCTTTTATTTTGACGGCTACTTCTTGACGTTCTTTAGGACTCATGGAGACAAATTAGGGAATTCGCTTCAGCCCTTGTCCGTACGGAGGATGTTGAAGTTTTCAAATTGCATGATCGGATGTCCAATGAAGGTCCGTTCGAACCAGGTAATCAAGCGATACTTGGTTCGCTCGTGCTTGTGCTTGAGTCGTTCGGGATTCACGCCACCGGTCCACTGCAATTGATCGGCCCAATCAAATCTGACTAGCCAGTTCTTCATCACGGCAGGGTGAGTGCCCTCAAACTTGGGAATGTGTTGCATGGGACCGTAGTCGAAAGCGGTAGGTAAGTCCTTTAAGAGCTCTTCGCTTTTCTGGGCGCCGTGGTAACTTCGACTGTTGGACCGGCGCTTGGCCGACATCAAGTGCGGGGGGCGAACATAACCGTAGTGATAGACATCGGCCCGTAGGGCCACCACATTCAATTTGCGGTTGCCTTCTTTGCTTTGGTAGGCCTCATAGCTGTAGTCGAAGTCCTCTTCGTAGTAGCGGAAACTCTGAGCGTCTTTCCAGGAGTGTATTTTGGGATCGTTTCGAATGATGCGAACTTCTCTTCGGTACCAGGTGTGGCCGTCGTGGTAGTGGTCAAAGTCTCCCCAGAAATGGACGTAGTCAAAAAGGAGTCCTTCGACCTCGCGATCATCATGATAGCGTTCCATGGCCGAGCGAATGGTCTCGTGGTATTTTTCATGGATGGCCTCATCGCATTGAATGTAGACAAGCCAGTCTCCCGTGCAGGCTTCCTTGGCTTTGTCGGTCTCTCGAGCAAAAACGGTGTTTTTGGGGTAATTGGCCAGGTCCCACTCGGTTTCGATGATCCGAATTTTGGGGTCTTGAAGGGATTCAATCTCCGCTCGTGTTTGGTCGCCTGCATCTCCCTTCCCTAGAGCGACTATGAATTCATCGACCAGCGGGAGAACACTGGCAATGGCCTCCTTAGCGGGAATAAAGAGCTGAGTAGCGTTCTTGACGAAGGTGAAACCGGAAACGCGCATGAAGCGAATTTAGGAGGAATGATCGGAAATGATCTTCCAGCCTTCCACTTTCTTTTCCCATACCAAGTTGAACCAACCCGATAGGGTGTCTTGCTCGCGATTAAGCTGCCACATGCCAATGGTGTGGAAGTGATCCGCTCCCAATGCATTCATCTCCATCAGCGTGAATTCCAATTCCCCCATAGCGGCTCGGTCGGGATAGGCGCGCTTGTAGTTGTCTAAAGTGAGCTGCCAGCCGTAAGTCAGTCCTCGCGATCCGATAAAGGTCATGCGCTCATTTTCCCAGTAGGCCGACATAAAACCGTCGATGTCTCCGGAATTCCAAGATTCAATTTGTCCGTCCATGATGTTCCTCAACTCCGCTTCGGTGGCCTCCGCATCGGTGGGATTGGCTTCTGCTGACGGTTTTGTGGTGGACTGCTCATTTGCCGGCTCAGGGTTTTGGCAGGCGGCAAAGAATAGAAGGATTGCTGATAGGATTAGGAGGCGCATATTAGAAGGAATTATCACCGTCCAACAGGTCTCCAATTCCACCTAGAATGGAACCTTCACCTTTGCGTTTTCCACCTTGGCTTGGCGCTGCAGCAAAGACGCGCTCGGCCAATCGGCTGAAGGGTATGCTCTGAATCCAAACCTTTCCCGGCCCGGTCAAACGAGCTAAGAAAAGGCCCTCACCGCCGAAGAAGGCGTTGCGAATACCCTTGACGGTTTCAATATTGTAGTCGATTCGGGATGTAAAGGCCACCAAGCAACCGGTATCTACTTTGAGGGTTTCACCGGGCAGCAGGGTCTTTTCAACCACAGTTCCTCCCGCATGAACGAAAGCCATCCCATCACCCTCGAGCTTTTGCATAATGAACCCTTCTCCGCCAAAGAACCCGACACCGAGTCGGCGCTGAAATTCAATTCCAATATGAACTCCTTTGGCCGCCGCCAAAAAGGCATCTTTTTGACAGATGATTTTGTGGTCCAGCTGGTTCAAATCCATAGGAATGACCTTTCCAGGATAAGGAGCGGCAAAAGTGACGTGCGCTTTACCGGGTCCGCGATGCGTGTAGGTGGTCATAAAGAGTCTTTCACCGGTCAGGACGCGTTTTCCCGCGGAGAAGAGTTTGTCCATGATGGTCTGAGATTTGCCAGATCCATCCCCAAAAATGGTGTTCATTTCGACCGTTCCGTCCATCATCATTAGACTCCCGGCCTCGGCCAATACCGTCTCATCTTGATCGAGCTCCAAGCGAACGGCTTGCATTTCCTCTCCAAAGATGGCGTAGTCGATTTCGTGACTTGATTTCATAGATAGCGTTCTTTCATAATGTTGAGGTGATGGCGCAAGTGTCCGGAGACCACATAACACAGTCCTCGTAAGCTCATACGCGAACCGTTCGCGGTGCCGCTGAGCTCTTCGCGATCACCAAGGGATTCGAACAAGTGAATGGTCGATTCACGGGTCGCTTCGAATTCATCTATGAGGTCTTGCCAACTCCTTTCTGACGCCCGCGCACTGTCGACAAAGGCGTTGTGGTCAAAACCTGGTAGGTCTGTGGCGTCTTCGCGACCAAAGCGCATAGCGCGGTAGGCAAAGACGCGTTCTGCATCGATGAGATGCTGCACCAAGTCCTTTGGTGTCCACTTTCCAGAAGCATAGGAAAAGTCCTGGCGGTTAATAGGCCAGGACTTCCAAAGTTCCTTTGCTTCTCTTTTTGAATCTCTCAGGGCTTGGATACCGTTGCTCTCGGTGACCAGGTCAATGTATCCAGCGTAGAAGTCGGCAAATTCGCCGGCTTGGGGTCGTTTCATGCTTAGTTGTCGTTGATTAAGGATCCACTTCCAGTAATGGTGACATTCAGGTCAGGATACCCCTTATAATATACGGAACCACTTCCAGTGATGACGACATCGAGTACGTCTTCTGCATAGACTTCCGCACTTCCAGAACCGGAGATGCGCACATCACTTTCCTCGGTCCACAGTCCAAAGGCTTCAACATCTCCTGAGCCGCTGATGCGCAGGTCATGAGAATCCGCTTCTCCTTGAAGTCGGATATCACCAGATCCGCGAATCTCGGTTTCGATATCGTCTGCCAAGAGCTCCAAATCGACATCACCGGAACCGTTGAGGTCGAGTTCTATGTCGTCCACTTCAAAGACGCCCACTCCAAAAACGTCACCGCTTCCGTAGAGGTGGATCTCTTCCAATTGATCAACGCTAATGTAGAGGACCAATTGCTCATCGGTGTAGAAGCACTCTCTGTTGTCAATGACTAGGACTCCTTGAATTACAGAAATGTCCAATTGATCGAGGACGTTGCTTTGGCCTCGAGCTTCGACAATTCCGCTTGGGTCTGAGCTCTGAGTCAGGTAAATGTCGATGACGGTGCGGTTTTCAATTCCGCTAAAGTCGTCGACGAAGATGTCGCGAATTTCCGCATCTCCTGATCCTTGGACGCAGAAGGCATCCTCGCAGGAAGTAAACATCGCGCCGTAGGCGCAAATCGATAGGGTAAAAAGTATAAAACGTTTCATAGTTCTGGATTTGTCGGGGATAATTCCAAGACTGTGCCAAAGTTATAAACCAGTCGCCAAGCGACAGTAAACATAGATGAAGGGGATGGAGAAAATGAAGCTGTCGAGGCGATCGAGCACTCCTCCGTGACCTGGCATAATGGCCCCGCTGTCTTTCACGCCCCGTCTGCGTTTTAGCCAAGATTCGAACAGGTCGCCTATGTTGCTTGTGGCACCAATGAGGAGGCCAAATCCGATCCAAAAGGCCTGGGTGTGTTGCGGGAAAATGAGGTGGAGATTATAGGCCAAAAGCATGAGGAAGAGCACACCTCCCAGCAGTCCTTCAATAGTCTTGTTGGGACTGATGTTTGGGGCTAAGGGGCGCTTGCCGAAGAATCGGCCCGTCATGTAGGCAAAGGTGTCATTGGTCCAAATCATCAAAAAGGCACCGAGGACCAAAAAGGGTTTCCAGTCGTCGGGCCCGCCGAGGACTTGAGGTAGGAGATAAAAACTCAAGGTAGGGTAGAGAAAGAGGGCGCCTATTCGGGTGAGGTCTTCCGTAATGGTCTTGGATTTTCGAAAAAGGAGGCTGCCAAACCAGACGAAAAGGACGATGGGGTAGTAGAGACGAGCGTCGGACCAACCGTATTGCTCGGCAACGCTGGAAGCGTACCAAAGTGCTGGGACGGCAATCAGCCACCACGACCTTGGCTGATCCCCAAGAATACCTTGCATTTCATAGAGTCCTACCGCTAAGAAAAACAGGAAGAGGAAGTATGCACTTGTTGGGCCGTACCACAGGCTGGCCCAGACGGCACCAACATAAAGAACTCCGGAGAGTCCCCGGACCACCATATCTTTCATAGACCGCTTTCCTCGATAAGGGCGCGTGCGCGCTCCACATCGGCCGCGGCTACCTTGATTTCAACATACCCGATGGGGTACATGCTGTCGCGCTTGTTGAGTTGGAGAGGCTCAATGCCGGCCTCACGCAGCTTATCCGATACGAGGTTGGCTTGGTATTCTTGGTCGGTCGTGTATACTTGAATTAGTTCGCTCATGTCGCTTGATCTTCCACTAAAAGTAAGAAAACGTCGTGATGTACGGCGGGGTCATATTCGCGTCGAATGCCGCTCGTGTTTTCGATTTTATTCACTTGAACCGTCGTGATGTTCGAAGGAATATCCTCGCTTTGGCTTTTAAACCAGCGCATGCCTTCACTGAGGTTTTTGTGCAGCTGAGAGGTGTAAGCGATCACAATGTGGGTTGAAGGAAAGCAGTTCAGTTTTTCTCCTCCCGTCTGTGTGGAAGAGACCACAATTCCTCCGTCGTAGGCACTTAAAAAGGCACAGGTGCTCACAAAGGCGTCGGCGTTGCGATCCTCCGTGTCGAAATCGATGTTTGCACGCTGCAAGATTGAGCTCAACTCGTTCTCGCGAGCGTAAACGGTGGTCCAATTGTATTCCAGGGAAAGCCTGTGGAGACTTTCTACGAGTTCGGCTTCGTGCTCGCAGTACAAAAATTTGCCCGTAGCTTCTGTGAACTCACGGGCAAATTGCACGTCTAGCGGACCCTTCTCGGGCTCGAGGTATTTGTTTCCTTTAGCGGAGGCGGTATCATTCCCCTGGGCTGGCTTGCCGCTCAGGGCGTCCTTGATTCGTTTGAATGCTCCTCCAAAGGACCCTTTACTCATGCTTCTTTTTCCACTTCGGGCTGCTCGTCTTGGGCTTCGGGCTTTGGTGTCTCGGCAGGCGCTTCATGTCCATTCGATTCCACCTTAACCTCTTCTTCCTTATTCCAAGGTCGTTTTCCGAAGATGTCTTCAAGGTCTTCTTTGAAGATAACTTCCTCTTCAAGCAGCTTATCCGCTAATTTAATAAGTTTATCCTTATTGTTCTCGAGCAAATCGATTGCGCGATCATATTGAGTCTCAATGAGGGATTTAACCTCCGAATCAATGAGCTCAGCAGTCTTTTCCGAATAGGGCTTTCCAAAATTATAGTCCGACTGACCACTTGAATCGTAATAGGTCACGTTTCCAATTTTGTCGTTCAGTCCATAGATGGTGACCATGGCTTGAGCTTGCTTCGTCACTTTCTCCAAATCACTCAAAGCACCCGTACTGATCTTGTCAAACATGACCTTTTCAGCAGCTCGCCCTCCCATAGTGGCGCACATTTCATCGAGCATTTGCTCGGTACGCGTAATACTGCGCTCCTCCGGCAAATACCAAGCTGCTCCGAGGCTTCGCCCCCGAGGGATAATGGTTACTTTCACTAGTGGAGCCGCGTGCTCCAACAGCCAACTTACGGTCGCATGACCTGCTTCGTGGAACGCGATGGTTTTTTTCTCTTCGTCTGAAATGAGCTTGTTCTTCTTCTCCAGTCCGCCGATGATTCGATCAACAGCATCCAAGAAGTCCTGGCGCTCTACCACCTTCTTGCCTTTTCGGGCAGCGACCAATGCCGCTTCGTTACAAACGTTGGCGATATCAGCACCGCTGAATCCTGGCGTTTGACGCGCCAAAAAGTCAATATCAAGCTCTTTGCTGATTTTGAGCGGACGCAAGTGAACGTCGAAAATCTCTTTGCGTTCTGCCAAGTCTGGCAAGTCCACGTGAATTTGACGATCGAAACGTCCCGCACGCATCAGGGCGCGATCGAGCACATCGGCGCGGTTTGTTGCCGCCAGTACAATTACATTCGTGTCTGTTCCGAAACCGTCCATCTCGGTCAAGAGGGCGTTCAGGGTATTCTCACGTTCATCGTTGGCTCCCGTCATTTGAGAACGTCCGCGGCTGCGACCAACAGCATCAATCTCATCGATGAAGATGATGGCCGGTGCTTTCTCTTTTGCTTGCTTGAACAGGTCTCGAACACGACTCGCTCCAACACCTACGAACATCTCAACGAAATCTGAACCACTCAAGCTGAAGAAAGGTACTTTGGCTTCTCCTGCCACGGCTTTCGCCAAGAGGGTTTTACCCGTTCCTGGAGGTCCTACAAGTAGGGCTCCTTTTGGAATCTTACCTCCCAAGTTGGTGTACTTGGTCGGGTTTTTCAAGAAGTCGACAATTTCTTGCACCTCTTCTTTGGCGCCTTCCAAACCAGCTACGTCCTTGAAGGTAACCTTCACGTTGTTGTTCTGATCAAACAGGGTCGCTTTGGACTTGCCAATATTGAAGATTTGACCTCCTCCGGCTCCACCTCCGCTCATACGGCGCATGATGAAGATCCAGATCGCCACCATAATGACGATGGGGAAGACCCAACTCAGAATATCACCCCAAACGTTCTCGCGCTTGGTATATTCCACAATCACCGGGGATTCTTCCTCCTGGTATTCCTCGAGCTTTTTGTTGAATTCCTCTACCGTACCAATGTTGAAGACGTAATGAGGGCCTTCGTTTACACCACCGCCAAAGGGCTGGTCGCGAACTTCTTCGAACTTCGATTCAGACAAGGCGTCTTTTCGGATGTAGATTTCGGCCTTCTCGTTGTTCACGATGACCACCTTTTCTACTTCATTTCCGGCCAAGAAGCCTTCAAAATCGCGGTAGTTGGTTTTCTGTAGGTTGGCATACATGCCGCTGAAGAGCTGAATGCCGATGAAGAACAAGAAAATGATAGCGTAGATCCAATAGAAATTGAATCGACGTTTGGGCGATCCTCCGCCTTCTCCGCCATTTCCGTTCTGGTTGCGCTGAAACTGTTCGCGCAACTTATTGAGTTGATTATCGTCTTTGTTTTCTGCCATTGCTTAGTTCACTTCTATCTCGCGGATTTCCGCATCGCCCCACAATTCCTCTATGTTGTAAAATTCCCGGATGGGGCGTTGAAATACGTGGGCGACTACATTCACGTAGTCCAGGAGTACCCACTCGCTCTCTTCTTTACCTTCCTTGTGCCAAGGCTTATCATTGAGCCCCTTGCGCACCTCTTCTTCAATGCTGTCTGCAATCGCTTTGACTTGCGTATTTGAATTACCGTCACAGATCACAAAAAAGTCCGTCACGGCATGCTCGATTTCGCGCAAGTCCATGATGGTTACGTTTTGACCTTTTTTCTCTTCGATCCCTTTGACAATAACCTCTACCAGCTGTTCTGAATCTGGTCCTTGGGGGTTTTTCATTCAATGTTTTGTTTAACGTACGAAGTTAACGAATTTGCGGGTCCCAAAGTTTTCGCCCTACGGGCCGATGCACGGTTCTAAACCTTTGTACATCAATGAATCCACTGTTTATTGGCCGCACCCTCATTGAGCACGAGCAATTAGACTCCACCAATAGTTATGCCCTAAAGGTGCTGCGCGATCAAAATGTTCCGGAGGGAACGGTAATTTATACCCCAAATCAGACCTCAGGACGCGGTCAAGTCAACAATGTATGGCACAGTAAACCTTCTGTAAGCCTGACGTTTAGCCTGGTTTTGCACCCCCATTTCCTCCCGGCAACCGACCAGTTCCGATTGAACAAAGCAGTGAGTTTGGCCCTCTATGACTATTTGTCAGAGCGCGTGGATGGGGTGCGGATAAAATGGCCGAATGACCTCCTTATTGACGGTAAAAAGGTCGGGGGAATTTTGATTGAGAATCAGCTCAAAGGAACATTGATGGGCCAGTCCATCATTGGAATAGGGATCAATTTGAATCAAAGGCGATTCCCTTCCGAGCTCCCCGATGCCACTTCGCTCTACCGAATGACCAGGGAGCAATACAATCACCGTCAGGAGCTGCAGAAGGTTTTTTCGTATTTGGAGGCCCGCTACCTGCAGATCAGGCATTCGAAGCGCGACTTACGGGCGGACTATTTCAAGGTACTGCACCGCAACGCGGGCTGGTTTCCCTATCAAGATGAGCGTGGACCTTTCAAGGCGGTCATCGTAGGTGTGGAGCCCTCAGGTCGACTCATACTTCGCGACCAAGAGGGACAACAACGTCCCTACGCCTTTAAAGAGGTGAAGTTTCTCTGATTAGAGAGTAGAAAGTTTTTCTTCAAGCTTGCCAATAAAGCTCTTCAAGGGGCGCTCGACCATCATTTTCAACATGGGGTTGAAGTTTCCGGTAAAGAAAAGCTGAACATCGCTTTCGTTTTCTCCAACGGCGTTGATTTCACCGATGAGTTTGAAGGGAACCGATCCAGCTGATCCCAGCTCAATGCGCTTATTGGGCTCTTCAGACTCTTTTTTGAGCTTCACTTCCGGCATGCCTTTCAAGGCAAATTTGAATCCGTCTTCGCGTGCTTCGAAAAGCTGTACGTCGTCGGGCATGAGCTTGCCAAAATTCTCCATCACACTGAAGAATTCGAAGAGTTCACGGTCCGATTTCGCGATGCGAACCACATTGCTTTCAATTTTCATAGTTCCCAAATTATTGACCCCACTGATCCGGGGCGGTGCGCCATTCCTTTAAGGTCTCGAGCTCATTCTCGCGTACATAATCCAATTCCTCTGCACGCTCCAGCAAGTGGTGATAATCGCTTAAGGTCACCAAGTCACAACCTGCATCCTCGAAGTTTTGTTTCGCAACATCGAATCCGTAAGTAAAAATAGCGGCCATTCCCATGATGTTGGCTTCTGCTTCTTTCAAAGCTCCATAAGCCGCCAAGCTGCTCATACCCGTGCTGATCAGGTCCTCAATGATGACCACATTTTGACCGCGTTCCAAATGTCCTTCAATTTGGTTTTGACGGCCATGGGCTTTGGACTTGCTTCGGATGTAGACAAAGGGCAAGTTCAACTTTTCCGCTACCAAGGCGCCGATGGCAATGGCCCCTGTAGCTACTCCAGCAATAACGTTGGGCGTACCGTATTGGGTAAGTATTGCCTTGGCCATCTCATCGCGCAAGTAGGTGCGGATAGGTGGGTAGCTCAAGCTCAACCGGTTGTCGCAGTAGATGGGTGATTTCCAACCAGAGGCCCAAGTAAAGGGATCGCTCGGTTGGAGTTTAATTGCCTTAATTTGCAGGAGAAATTCGGCCGTTTTCTTGGCCGCTTCACGGTCTAAAATCATGGGTTCAAATGTATGAAGTTTTTGTCAATGATCGCCCACTCCTGCTCAAGTCAGGAACGGTTTCTGAACATAAAAATGACGGCTTGAGCTCCGCGCTCAAAAAGGCCTTTGAGGACCTTGAAAATGGAAGAATAGAGCGCGCTGAGTTCGAAGGAGATGTGGAGCATCTATGGAGTGTCTTTAAGGCGCTTTTTAAGTGGGTGGAAGCCGCTGGAGGGCTCGTATTCAACCCCAATGATGAGCTGCTGGTGATCAAGCGCTGGGGAAAGTGGGATCTGCCTAAAGGAAAAATGGAAAAAGGAGAAACTCCTGAAGAGTCCGCACTTAGAGAGGTAGAGGAGGAGTGTGGTGTGAACGATTTGACCTTGGGGTCACCCGTTTTTCCCACCTACCATACCTATCGCATAAAGGGAATGCCCGTTTTGAAGAAAACGCACTGGTATGCTATGACCAGTAGCGGTCATGAATCCTTAGTTCCACAAGAAGAAGAGGATATTGAGGAAGTTCTTTGGATGAATCGTGATCGCTGGTCAGAGGTGCACGCCAACACCTACGCGAATATCAGCCGATTGTTACAGGCACAAACATAGAAACGTCGCCTCCATTGCGGTATACATCCCGGACAATGCTGCTGCTGATGGCGGCGAACTCTGGATCGGTCAAAAGAAATACGGTCTCCAATTGATGATCCATCATGCGGTTGGCTTGAGCGATGGCCTTTTCAAATTCAAAATCGGCCGGATTCCGCAATCCTCGTAGGATGTATCGAGCTCCTACGGATCGACAGAAGTCCACCGTCAACCCCTCAAAGTCCATCACTTCAATTTCATCAACCCCTTCAAAGGCGTTTTTGATGTAGGTAACACGCTGCTCGCGCGTAAACATGTACTTCTTTTGAGCATTTTGGCCCACGGCAATAATGATTTTATCAAAAAGCCCAACAGCTCTTTGCACGATGTCCACATGTCCATTGGTGATGGGATCAAAACTTCCTGGGAAGACGGCGATACGACTCATATCTCAAAGATAGAGAAATTCACATGGCCGTATCTGCGGTGTTCGGTGAAGCCCTTTACGCCGCTCAAATCCTCTTCGTCGCTGTGCTCAATGACCAAAAGCCCGTCGGCTTCCAAGAGGCCTCTTTCCAAAATTCGCTCTGCTAGTTCTCCGCTGCGCATAAGGTTATACGGGGGGTCGGCAAAAATGAAGTCATAGCGCTCTGGGGTGCGTTCAGCAAAGACGAAAACGTCTGATCGAATGGCTCTGAGGCCTTCCATGCCTAATTCCGAGGCTGTTTTTTGAATGAAGTTCACACAGTCGCGATGTTTGTCCACGGCAGTAACATCAGGACAGCCTCTGGAGATGAGCTCGAGGGTGATGCTTCCAATACCCGCAAAGAAGTCAAGCGCCTTGGTGTCCTCAAAATCCAGTCGGTGTCCGAGAATATTGAACAAGGCCTCCTTGGCTCGATCGGTTGTGGGTCGGACAGGGAGGTTATTGGGCGCCGTAATTCTGCGCCCCCGATATTCGCCACTTATGATACGCATAGATACTGCTGAAAGAGTGCGAAGTATTGGTGCGCCGGAAGGTCATCTAGGATTGGTGCGTAGACAAAGCCATCGGGCCGTAGGCCCCAATGCACGTGGCGCACATAGGTATAGGTGATGTCGTAAAGTGCTGAATTCTTTTCGATTCCCCCGTACAGCGTTACCGGAACCTCTTCCGGGTTCAAAGACAGCTGCTCCATGGTGAAAAGCAAGTAGTAGATGTAGTCTTCGGCCGTTTGAAAAGGGAAGCGATTGAAGAGCTGAAGTTTCCGGTCTTTGAGCACCACAATGGAAAAATGACGCTCTTCAAAATTCACGAGGACTCGTGCTGTGGCGTCGTTTTGATGAATCCGCAACATGCCTTCGAGAAATGGGGTGCTCCCGTGAACCAGTGCGTTGGCCTTTAGTTGCGTTTGCACGTTTTGCGGGATGGTATACACATTGCGCGCCTCGATGGCTGCAATCTCATCTTTTTCGAGTTGATCCGTCGCCAGCAAGGGCTGAACAAGGTCCCTCAATTTGCGCTCTGACTCAACGGAACTCAATGCATCGGGGATCAGAGTTGAGACGCCTGCATTCCAAGCGCAGCTGGCGCTGTGGAAGTCTTGCTTGAGCCATTCGTCCTGTTCGCGAAGTTCTTGGTAGTTATTCCAGATTTCGGCTGGACGGTCCGTGGGATCAAATCGGTAGTCTCGCACACCGATATAGGTGTTGCGTTCCAGATCCAATATTGAAAAAGAAAGTCCATCCGAGTCGAACTGGATGGACCTGTGCTTGGGATGAGCGTTTCTTAATTGGGTTGGATCAATAAAGTCAGCTGCAGTCTGAATCTTATTGCCAGTTACCATTTAATGTTGCTTCGGTCATGGAGCCCACCTGCAAGTCTTTCGACTGCGTTCTAATGAGGGTGCGGTCCAAACCTCTTAAGTAAAGTTCTTTTGGCGCACGAGCCATGAAGACTTGTACGATCAATCCACCATCTTTTTCCAAACGCCCAGCGTCCATTTCAAAATCTTCACCTCCAGAGAAAGGAATGGTGCGGAGGGCGCTTAGATCGTAATCTGCAAATAAGCTGTCCTTGATGGAGCTGTATCCCAATGTGTCAATGACCACAGTATCTCGAATCTCCATTTGCTGGTACAACTCGCTAAACGCTTCGTAGCTTGAGTCACGACGCTGAAGCAATGTGAATTCTCCGGTATCCAAGAAGGCCACGAGATCTCCGAAAGTGGGGCTGAAGCCACCGTTCACTTCTTTGTAGGCCGCTTGTGCGGTACGGATAGAGATGAGTTTTTCTTTCACCACTTCCATGCGGCGGTTCTTTTGCTGCTCAAAGCGAATCGGTGCCTGAATGATCTCATACAACCAGTATGAAAGACCAAGAGCAACGATAACGAGAACTACTTTGATAATGAGTGACGATCTCATGAACGTAGAGGTTATTTGATGTGGAGCAAATCTACAATTTTTTTTAAACCGAAAATTGAGGCTCAAGGCCTTGAAGCGCCCTATCTTTGGGCTTAACACAAAGTTTAACTATGGAGGGTGCCGCCCTGAAAAAACAGCTCCGAAAAGCCTTTGGTTTTACCCCAACTCGGGAACAAGATACCCTACTGGACCTTTTGGCCGAATTCATGTTGGACCTGGATCCGAGGCGACTCTTTCTCCTCAAGGGATATGCGGGTACGGGAAAGACAACGGCCGTTCGATCCATTGTCTTGTCTGCACCTACGGTGCGACGAAAAACTGTACTCCTGGCCCCAACGGGCCGCGCGGCGAAGGTTATGTCCCTGTACTCTGGAAAATCGGCCCAGACCATTCACCGCAAGATTTACATCCCTCGCGTCACGAAGAACGGAGGGGTCTTTTTTGAACGTCTGGAAAACAAGCACACCAATACCATCTTTATTGTAGACGAAGCATCCATGATCACCGGAACGGGAGGAATTGGTGAGAATTCCCTTTTGGATGACCTGGTCGAGTACGTGTATTCTGGAGTGAACTGTAAGCTGCTTTTCATTGGTGACGAAGCGCAGCTTCCGCCCGTACATTCGGATCTAAGTCCAGCATTAGATCCCGAGTACCTCTCAGCCCGCTATGATCGAGATGTGACGCAACATCGATTGACCGAAGTGGTCCGCCAACGACTGGAGTCAGGAATTCTATTCAACGCCACAGAAGTACGACGAGTCGTGGAAATTGATGAACCGGAAAAGCCCAAGTTCGCCACGGAAGGGTTCCCCGATTTTATTCGCTTGCGCGAAGGCTACGAATTGGAAGATGCCTTGAATTCGGCTTATGAGGAGGGCGTGGACAACACCGTGGTGATCTGTCGGTCCAACAAAAGAGCGAATCTGTACAATGGTCAGATTAGGGCCCGCATTCGCTGGCAAGACACCGAGCTCAGCGCTGGAGATTACTTGATGGTCGTTAAGAACAACTATTTCTGGCTCGAGGGAAATAAGCGGTCAAACTTCATTGCTAATGGAGACATCGCCGAGGTGATGGCGGTCCGTCGCATTAAAGAGATGTATGGCTTTCGATTCGCTGAGGCGACCATTCGACTGGTGGATTATCCGGATTTAGACGAACAGGATGTTATGCTGCTACTGGACACCCTGACGGTCGATGGTCCGAGCTTGGATCGCGAATCGAGCATGCGTCTTTACGAGGCTGTCAAGGAGGACTACGCCGACATCCCGTCAAAGTATCAAGTGCGCCAGAAGATTAAGCAAAATGAATACTATCAAGCTTTGCAGGTCAAGTATGCCTATGCGGTCACCTGCCACAAGGCACAAGGTGGGCAGTGGAGGCACGTTTTCGTGGAGCAGGCCTACTTACCTGGGGGAGAACCGGACATCGGTTATTTGCGCTGGCTCTACACCGCCTTAACGCGTGCCACCGAACGTGTATATTTGATCGGATTCAAGGATGATTATTTCGAAGAAGAATGAAAAAGTGGCTAGGTAAGAGCTTGCTCGGTTTATTCGGTTGGAAGATTTCGGGTGAAGTTCCGAGTGATTTGAAACGCATGGTCATGGTGGCTGCACCCCATACCAGCAATTGGGATTATCCCATCGCCATTTTGTCCTTTTGGTACATCGGGATCCGAATGCGCTACTTTATTAAAGACACATACACCCGCTCTGTTTTCGGTTTTATATTTCGGGCTACAGGAGCTATTGGGGTGGACCGAAGCCGAAGAGGGAACCTGACGGGTTTTGCCATGGAGCTTCTTGCAGAAAATGAGGAGATGGTTATCCTCGTACCCGCAGAAGGAACGCGCAGTAGGGTGGAGAAGTGGAAGACTGGGTTTTATCACATCGCCGTCCAGTCCGAAGTGCCCATTGTTTTGGGCTATGTCAACTACGACAAAAAGATTTCAGGCATTGGGCCGGTCTATCATCCGACCGGAGACTTTGAGACGGACATGGCCCATATTGAAAACTTCTACCGCGATAAGGTTGGGCGCTTCCCCGAGCAGTATAACCCCAAGATCTACTGACAGTCGGATTCGACAAAGTACATGTCCAGAAGGCCTTTGTTTTTCGCTTCAATTTGACCCCGGTGCTTCGTACTAAACGAATCGTCTAAGGCCTCAAAGGTGGATTGACTGATGTTCACTTTTCCGGGTTCGCTGTTTTGTTCCATACGGGCCGCCAACGGCCAAATACGCATCGCCGATGGTTTTGATCTTCTCCAAGCCAAACTTCTTACAGATTTCATCAAAGGCACGGAAATAGCTGTCGATTTCGGAGACCAGTTCGTCCGGAGAGAGTTTTTCACTGAGCTTAGTGAATCCGACAAAATCCGCGAACAGGATGGTCACGTGTTCGTACCTGCGCGCGTTAGTTTGGCCGTGCTCCTTCAGCTCATTAGCAGTATCTTCAGGAAGAATATTCAAGAGCAACTCCTCACTCCTCCGTTTTTCGCGGCGGGTTTGGTGGAAGGGGGCGCTATTGAGCCATCGTGCCGTAGGCACAGAGCAATAGAAAAAGCGCGAGTATTCTGGAGGTGGTTCGGGGGTTCATGACCAATGTTAAAATTAGGACTCTTTTCTATTTCCTCGAATTATTTGGTAATTTCAGAGTAAACAACCTAACCGCGTTTTCATAAAACTCAACCCCCACGTTAAGTCTTTTACCGCAGGAGTCTTGGCTTGTGCCAGCCTATTTGCCATTTATTCGTTTACTGCAGCGACCCCACAAGAAGGAGGCGATGGAATTAGTGTTGCCACAGCAAAAGCCCTGCATGATGCGTATCTTGCGACCAATCCAGCTCCGATAGATGCTGCGATTCAAGCCATTGAGCTCAGGTCCACCGCCATTGCTGCAGCACAAGATATTTTATCTCAAAATGGAGACGCCGACGGGGTCGCATTTATTATGGACTGGACGGCGACGAAAAAGTCTCCAATGTGGTGGTTGCCACAGAAGCTGGAAGTGATCTTACCGATGGTTATATGGTGGCAACACCAGGAGGTGCAACCAACTGTCCTCAGGCTTGTGACATGCAAAGCCCAATTATGAAGTAAGGTTCCTCAGAACCAGTTCTTCCTTTTCATATAGAGGAGCATACCTATGGCAATGACGCCCATCACCCCTAAAGTGACGCGGTAGGCATTCGGATAGTGCAGTTCCGGCATATGATCGAAGTTCATTCCGTAAACCCCTGCAATAAAGGTAAGTGGAATGAATACCGCTGAAATCAATGTCAGGGTGTAGATGGCCCGGTTCATGCGATGATCCATCAAGGAAGAATGGATGTCGACTAAGTCGCTAAGCAGTTCTCGAAGGAATTCGAGCTGTCCCACATTAGCCTTGATCATGCCTCGAAGATCGGCGAAGTACCGCTCGTTATCCGGCTGGATAAGCGAAAACTGCTCGTGGCTCAAGTTCACCATTTCCTGAAGCGGCATGAAATTGCGCAGCATCATGATGATCTCACGCTTCTTTTGAATAATACTCTCTACGATTCGGCCACTGCGGTCTCGACCTGCCTCGACTTCGAGTGCATCTATTTCCTCACTTAAATTGTCGATCAAAAGAATGGTATAGTCTGCGAGGAGGTCAATGAGGGCGAAAAGCAAATAGTCCAAATCACCCTTTAGAATTTGCCCTCGCGATTTCTCAATGCGCTCTTGAAGGGGTTGATAATGTCCTTCGGCCCGCTCGCTGAAGCTAATGAGCACATTTTTTTGAAGTAAGTAGCTGACGTTTTCTGTGTGAAGCTCCCCCTTGTCGTTCTGATAGAAGAGCTTCATGATGAAAAGGCCATAATCGTCGTACAATTCCCTTTTCGGACTGTGCCGCGCATTGGCTACATCTTCCAACACCAGATCGCTAATGTCAAAGCGAGTGCCTACGGCACGAAGAACATCTGAATCGTGCAGTCCAAAAATTCGCAACCAATTACGATCCCCGGACCGGTAATGCGTGTCAAACTCCTCAATACTCTTGAGCGGAATGATCTCCACACCGTCGCTGTTGTACCGAATCAGGTCAATGCGGACAGGCACTTGCCGATGGACCCCTGTATAGTCCACGGAACCCGGCGGCTTTCCAAACTTGGGCAAATAGCTGATTCTCTTGGCGCTCATGGCTTATTTTTCCGGGTTTCGGCCTTCTCGGTTTCAATATCGGTTTTGTACACAACGGTTCGATACGGGAATGGAATTTCGATACCCTCTTGGTCGAAACGCTTCTTAATGGCTTTCAAGAGATCGGATTTCATCATGAATCCAGTTATGGGGTCATTGGACCAAGCATTTGCCCGCAATTGAATACCCGAGTCCAGATATTCTGTGACCATCACGACTACTTTATCCGCTCCCGCTTGAATATCCTGAGGACTTCTCCAGTCAATGAGGTCTGGATGTTTTTCAATTTCCTCTTGAACGTAACCAATCGCCTCGTCCAAATCGGTATCATAGCTCACCGATAAGTAAACACGCGTATTGGTGCGTTCTTCAACAATACTTGAATTGGTGATGGTCTCAGCGCTGATCACGGAATTTGGAATGACAATCCGGCGGTTCTCGAAGTTTCGAATCACCGAGTGTCTGAGGGTAATGTCTTCTACGATTCCTTGATTCAAAGTGCCTACTTGAATCATGTCGCCTACTCGGAAAGGCTTGAAAATCACGATAAAGAGACCGCTAATGATGTTGCTGAAGGCTTGTTGTGAGGCAAAACCGAGAATTGCTGCGAAAATTCCTGCACCGGCAAATAACGTCAGGCCAAGGGCTTTGAACTCAGGAATGGTGTAAATGATCGTGAAAAAGGCGAGTAGGTAGATCAGTGCGGTAATGGCATTCTTGAAAAAGCGATAGCGAGTAGGGTCTACCTTGAGAATGCGTGAGCTGGAGTTGAAAAATCGATTGAGGAAAAAACGTATCAAACGAGAGACCAAGGTCGCAATAACAAATGCCGCAATGATGATCAATGCGTATTCCCAGAAAGGCTGGTCCCAGCGAATTTGTTGAGCTGTTTCGTTTTCCATGTCTACTTCGTTACGCGCCAAGTTATCCCTGCGCTGAGAAAGGCCTCGGACAATACGACTTCGCCTCCTGAAGAACCCAGTTCGAAGGGGAAATTCGAGAACAAGTCAAGTTGAATATTGGGCTGCACCACCCAACTTACACCCAAATCAAAACCTTCATACACACCGAGGCGATAGGGGACTTGGTCATCGCTTGAGCTCGCGGAAGTTGGAAAGAAGGCCCCCTCAA
Source organism: Flavobacteriales bacterium (assembly GCA_965661605.1). Classification (GTDB taxonomy): domain Bacteria; phylum Bacteroidota; class Bacteroidia; order Flavobacteriales; family ECT2AJA-044; genus ECT2AJA-044. Next base: position 44,017 of record CBFIEH010000011.1, read on the forward strand.
TGAAACCGGACCAGTCTGGAGCAATAGGAAAACCAAAGTTCAGGGTCGTGTATAAACCACCTCCATTGGTGATTAGGTCGTTTTCAATTTCACTGGTGGCATATACAAACACGACGGTTGAATTCAATGAGATGCCATTGGGCCAAGCATAGGTCATATTGGCTTGCACCCAATAGGAACTCAGGGTGCCAAGCACGAAGCCATCCGCACCGTAGTACCGAAATTGACCGGTAAGATTGAATTTGTCGTTTTGAATTAGATGATAGCGGAGACCCAATTCAAAGGTGGGAAAGGGGCTGAGCACGTTGTTGAAGATGGGGGTAATGCCAGCATTTAATTCGAGCTTGTCAGTGGCTCCAAACCGCAAATAGAAAGGCGATTGATACGAATCACTGAGGTCTTTGCTGTAATTCCAATCAAAACCCGCTTGAATGAGAAAGGCTCCTTTTTGGGTTGTGGAACTGGAGAAGGTCTGACCGGGCCTGTCCGAGTTGAGCGGGTAGGCTTCTTGGGCGAATAAGGCGCATCGGGCCGTGAGGCCCAAAACCAAAAGAATAAGACGCAATTTCATCATCAGAAAGGTAAGAAATCCTATTCGTAACGGAGCGATTCGATAGGGTCGAGGCGCGCAGCTTTTAGTGCTGGATAGAATCCGGCAAGGGTTCCAACACCCAAACAAACGAGGAATGCGGTGAAAATCCAAGTCCAGGGGATGAGGAAGGGCGCATCAAATTGGAAGCTCAATACATTGCCGACCATGATGCCGAGCGCAACTCCAATGAGTCCCCCGATCTGACAAATGATGACGGCCTCTACCAGGAATTGAATCAGGATATTTCGCGCTTTGGCCCCAATAGCTTTTCGAATTCCGATTTCACGAGTTCGATCGGTTACGCTCACCAGCATGATGTTCATGAGGCCAATCGACGCTCCGAATAATGTGATCAAGGCGATGGTCACCGTGGCGAAAATCACCGTGCTGAGCTGTTCAATGAGCAACTGACTCAAGTTATCGCTGGATTGAATATTGAAGCTCTCTTCTTCCGTAGGGTGCTGTTTCCTCACTGCACGCATGAGTCCGCTGGCGTAGCTTATGGCCGCCTCCCGGTCTTGAGTGCTTTCCGTCATGACCGAAATCTGGAAACTCTGATTGGGGTAGCTATATACTTGTCGTGCTTTCTGGATGGGAATCAAAGCGATATTATCTCCTCCGAAACCGGCCGATGAGCCTTTGGATGCCAGAACGCCAATGACCTTGAATCGCTGCTTAGAAATAGTTATGGTTTGACCGATGGGATCTTCGTCCAGGTCAAAAAGATACTCCACCACATCTGGACCAATGATGGTGAATGGGCGATTGTCTTCTATTTCTTGCTTGATGAAATTTCGGCCGCTGCCCAATTGATAGCCACCGGTCATGAGGTAGTTTTCATCAATACCCATAACCTGCATGTTGGGCTTGGTTTCTTTCTCGTTGCGCTGCAGCTGTGCGGATCCACTTGCGCGCATGGAAAGCGAAACGGATGCGGGAAAATCAAAACGTTCCTTGAAGCTGCTCGCTTCACGAATGCTGATCGGTGCATGCCGTTTGGGGCGAATTCCATTGTTGTTGAAGAGAATGGTCATCCCAGCATTCTGGATGGTAAAGGTGTTGGCCCCCATTCGAGAGAAATTGTCGGTAATGCTGCCCTTTATTACATCGATAGAGGTGAGAATACCTACGAGTGCTGTAATTCCGATGGCAATAACGGTCATCGTCAAGGCAGCTCGGAGCGACTGCGCTTTGATGGAGCCTACCGCTTGGCGCACATTTTCAAGGAATACAGAGGAGAACAATTTCATGGGGACAAGGTACAAATCCGACAGTTAGGGGAGGCTTTAAAAACAAGGGTTAATTTGCTATTTTTGCAATCCTTTCAGCACTCTACGAAAATAAAAAAGATCCCTTATGGCATTTGATATTGACATGATCCAAGGAGTATACGGCCGCATGGCGGAGCGTATCGAAAAAGCGCGTGAAGTCGTCGGTCGCCCATTGACCATGACGGAAAAAATACTTTACGCACACTTGACAGATGGCGCGGCGTCCGAAGCATTTGAGCGCGGAAAGTCCTACGTCAACTTCGCCCCAGATCGTGTTGCCATGCAAGATGCAACGGCCCAGATGGCTTTGTTGCAGTTCATGCAAGCAGGGAAAGCAAAAGCAGCGGTTCCATCTACCGTCCACTGTGATCACTTGATCCAAGCGGAGAGTGGAGCTGAGGCGGATATGACTAAGGCCCTGGACATCAACAAGGAGGTGTTCGACTTCTTGTCTACGGTTTCAAACAAGTACGGCATTGGCTTTTGGAAGCCAGGAGCAGGGATCATCCACCAAGTAGTACTAGAGAACTACGCCTTCCCGGGAGGAATGATGATCGGAACTGATTCACATACCGTAAACGCCGGTGGTCTTGGAATGGTCGCGATTGGTGTTGGAGGTGCAGACGCGGTAGACGTTATGGCTGGAATGCCTTGGGAGTTGAAGTTCCCTAAACTCATCGGAGTGCGTTTGACTGGAAAACTCAATGGTTGGACCTCAGCGAAAGACGTCATTTTGAAGGTAGCCGGTATCCTTACCGTGAAGGGAGGAACAGGAGCCATCGTGGAGTACTTCGGACCGGGAGCTGAAAGCATGAGCTGTACCGGGAAAGGGACCATCTGTAACATGGGTGCAGAAATCGGAGCAACGACTTCTCTGTTTGCTTACGACCCTAAAATGGGAGAATACCTGCGCGGAACGGATCGTGCGGAGGTTGCAGATTTGGCCGATGCCAATGCAGCACACCTCAGAGCCGATGATGAGGTTATGGAAAACCCATCAGAATATTACGATCAATTGATCGAGATCAACTTGGATGAATTGGAGCCGCACATTAACGGTCCATTTACTCCAGATTTGGCTTGGCCATTGAGCAAATTTGCTCAAGCGGTGAAAGACAACGGATATCCAGAGCGCTTGGAGGTGGGACTCATTGGTTCTTGTACCAACTCGAGTTACGAAGACTTGACGCGTTCGGCTTCTATTGCACAGCAAGCTATTGACAAGAATATTCAGCCAAAGGCTGACTTTACTATTACTCCTGGAAGTGAGCAAGTACGCTATCCAGCTGAACGCGACGGTATCTTAGATACCTTCGGCCAAATGGGAGGGGTGGTTATGGCCAATGCCTGTGGACCTTGTATTGGTCAATGGGCCCGTCACATGGATGACCCGGACCGCAAGAACAGCATCATTACTTCCTTCAACCGGAACTTTGCCAAGCGAAATGACGGTAACCCGAACACGCACGCTTTCGTGGCCTCTCCAGAGTTGACGACGGCCTTTGCCATTGCGGGAGACTTGACCTTTAACCCGATGACCGACACCTTGACCAATGAAAATGGTGAAGAGGTGAAACTCGACGAGCCGATGGGTATTGAAATGCCTCCTTCAGGCTTCGCAGTAGAAGATGCGGGATATCAAGCGCCGGCGGCAGACGGATCGGGAGTGACTGTAGACGTTGCCCCAGACAGCAAGCGCCTCCAGCTTTTGACACCCTTCCAGCCTTGGAACGGAGAGAACATGACGGGTCTTCGTCTACTGATCAAGGCCAAGGGTAAGTGTACAACGGATCACATCTCCATGGCCGGTCCATGGTTGCGTTTCCGCGGTCACTTGGACAATATCTCCAACAACATGTTGATTGGAGCGGTGAACTTCTTCAACGATCAAACCAACTTGGTGAAGAATCAATTGGACGGATCTTATGGAGCCGTACCTGATACGCAACGTGCTTACAAGGCAGAAGGAGTAGGAACAGTGGTTGTGGGAGACCACAACTACGGTGAAGGATCGAGTCGTGAGCATGCGGCGATGGAGCCTCGCCACCTTGGTGTTAAGGTGGTCTTGGTGAAGTCCTTTGCTCGTATTCACGAGACCAACTTGAAGAAGCAGGGAATGTTGGGCTTGACCTTCGCAGACGAGCATGATTACGACAAAGTGCGCGAAGACGATACCTTCAACTTTGTTGACTTGAGAGAGTTTGTTCCAGGCAAGCCGTTGACCATCGAAATCGTTCACAGCGACGGAAGTACAGACACCATTACCGCGAACCATACGTACAACGAAAACCAAATTGCTTGGTATCGTGCCGGTTCGGCCTTGAATTTGATCCGAGCTCAGGAGGCGAATGCCTGAGTTCGTTAAAGGATCGAAGCGAGCAAGACGCGGATGGGCCTTTTACGACTGGGCCAATTCTGTTTATTCCTTAGTCATTGCCACGGCCGTGTTTCCGATCTATTACGGGTCGGTCACAACGGGTGAGGAGGACAACTTGGTCCAGTTCTTAGGAACGGACTGGGAGAATACGGTCATTTACAGCTACTGCTTGTCCTTTAGCTTTTTACTGGTCGCCATACTTTCACCCATTCTTTCGGGAATAGCCGATTATTCTGGATCTAAGAAGAGATTCCTTCAAGTCTTTTGCTACATCGGTGCGGCCGCTTGTGCAGGCCTATACTTTTTCAATGGAGAAAATGTAGGATTGGCGTTGACCTTGAGTGTCATTGCCAGTGTTGGATTTTGGGGAAGCTTGGTCTTTTACAATGCGTATTTGCCAGAGGTAGCTTTTGAAGATCAACAGGATGCAACCTCGGCGATGGGCTTCAGTTACGGATATATAGGGGCTACTTTGCTACTCATTGCCAACTTGGCCATGATCCTTCAGCCTGAGACCTTTGGTTTGGCTGATTCGGGCCAGGCGTCGAGAATTAGTTTTCTCATGGTGGCTGTATGGTGGGTAGGTTTTGCTCAGTTCACCTTCCGGCGTTTGCCGGAACCCGGCCGAAGGGATAAGATCACCAAAGATGTACTTGGGAAAGGCTACCGAGCGCTCCGATCAGTCTGGCGGCAATTGGGTGAAATGGCAGACCTTAAGCGTTTCCTCATTGGCTTTTTCATGCTCTCGGTAGGAGTTCAGACCAGCATTTATGTCGCCAGTCTTTTTGGCGAAAAAGAATTGGAGTTGGAGTCAACCTACCTCATAGGAACCATCATCTTGATCCAGCTCCTCGGTATTGTAGGAGCACAATTCTTCTCGTACCTCAGTTCACGGATCGGAAACATCCGCGCGATCATTGCCTCACTCTTGGTCTGGGCGTCGATGGGCGGAGTAGCTTTTGCATTACAGGCCGATGATCCTGCCGTTCAATACAAGTTCTTAGCCTTGGGTTGTGCGGTTGGATTAGTTCTCGGAGGTGTCCAGGCTCTGGCCCGTTCCACCTACAGTAAATTGCTTCCTGAAGATTCTACGAAGCACACCAGTTTCTTTAGCTTCTTCGACGTCACGGAGAAGGTAGCCATCATCTTGGGAACCTTCATTTACGGTTTGCTGGAGTCTTTAACCGGCAATATGCGCATGTCCATTATGGCGCTCAGTCTTTTCTTCGTTTTCGCCATTCTGGCCCTTTGGCCGATGCGTCATCGCTTTGCAGCATACCGCATGAAGGAGCGGTAAACCGAGCCTACCGTACTGAACGAATTCCTTATATTCGTTAGGAAAACCGATACTTATGAAAGTTCTCCTTCCGAAGTCAAGGATTATCCTCTTTGCACTCTTGGCTTTCACTGCGCTTCAATGTACTCATGATCCAGTTATTGATCAGGGACCGGGCGACTCAAATCCTCCTGGCGGGCAAGAGCCTTGTGATCCAGATTCTGTCTATTTCGATCCCGATATTCGCGCTATTCTTTCAACGAATTGCGCATTCTCAGGATGCCATGATGCGGCAACCGCCAGTGACGGTATCGTCCTAGAATCCTATGAGTCCATGCTCAACAGTGATGATAAACTCGTCAGTTCAGATATTGAAGAGAATGAACTTTGGGAAGTCATCAATGAAACCGATCCGGACAAGCTCATGCCGCCACCGCCGGCAAGCCCTGTATCGAGCGACCAAAAACAGATGATACAAGACTGGATTAATCAAGGAGCTCAGAACAACAAATGCGCCTCTTGTGATCCGACTCAGTTCACCTATTCTGAAGGAGTACGTCCATTGTTGGAAACAAATTGCTCGGGTTCTTCTTGCCACAGTCCAGGTGGTGTGTTTTCATTAATGAGCTACGACGATGTAGTGGGTGCCGTGACCTATAGAAATTTGATACAGGCCATTAACCACGATTCACAGCTACCATCGAACAAATGGATGCCCCCAAGCGGTATGATGGATGCAGAGTGTATTCAATTGATCCAGAATTGGGTCGATAACGGTATGCAAAATGATTAATAGTAGATTTTTTAAAGTCGTCCTTGCGAGTATGGCCCTTTGTCTCGCCATGACGAGTTGTTACTACGACAATGTTGAGGAGCTTTACCCCAATACAGATTGTGATACCACGGATGTGTCCTATGCACTGGAAATTAGGCCTCTTCTGGATCAAAGTTGTTCTTATTCCGGATGTCACGGAGGTCCTGCGCCAGCGGCGCTGCTCGACTTGAACGACTATTCTGAGGTCAAGAAAATCGCCGACAACGGCCAATTTGAGAGCCGGATCAACCGGGATGTAAGTGACCCACAGCTCATGCCTCCAGCGGGTAAATTAGGGTCTTGCCAAATTGAAACCATCGAGGCATGGATCAACCAAGGAGCTTTAGAGAACTAATCGCATGAAGAAATTACTACTCCTTTTTACGTGCTGTATGGCCTTCAATGGATTTGCCCAAGACGATCTTCTGGATATGCTCAACGAGGGTGAAGAACCGGTTAACTATGCCACGGCCACCTTTAAAGACTCGAGAATCATCAATGTTCAAAGCAATGAAACAGCTGCTAAAGGGGTACTTCGCTTTGTGATCAGCCACCGTTTTGGACGTCTTAGTGATGGTGCCTACGAGTTGTTTGGTTTGGATAATGCAACCATTCGGTTGGGATTGGATTATGGAATTACCGATCAGATTCAAGTGGGCATTGCTCGTTCATCTTTTGAAAAAACATACGAAGGAAATCTCAAGGTCAAACTTTTGAGGCAGAGTAGTGGAGGAAAGGAGGTGCCTGTTTCCCTCACCTGGTACAGCGGGATGTACATTAACGGCCTTCGCTGGGATGAGCCCGAGCGCGAGAACTACTTCTCAAGCCGGATCAGCTATGCCCATCAACTGATTGTGACCCGAAAGTTCAGTAAGTCTTTGTCGTTGGCCTTTGTGCCCAGTTATTTGCATGATAATTTGGTTCAGACGGCCGAGATGAACAATGATCAATTTGCTCTTGGCTTCGGCGGCCGCGTAAAGCTGACCAATCGTTTAAGCTTGAATGCTGAATACCACTACCGATTGATTAAGCGAATCGAGGAAAACGATCCCTTCAACAACAGCTTTTCCATCGGTGTGGACATCGAAACCGGCGGCCACGTCTTTCAGCTGCATTTGACCAATAGTCGCGGTATGTTTGAGACGGCGTTTATCGGAGAAACCTCGGGTCAATGGATTGATGGAGACATCTTCTTTGGATTTAATATTTCCAGGGTATTTACAGTGGGGCGCCGCTAGAAAAAATCACATATGTATGATTTAGCAATCATAGGCGGAGGCATCATCGGATCTGCCACCTGGTATGAATTACAGAAAAGGAATCCGGAAAAGTCGATTCTATTGGTTGAAAAAGAGAATCAACTGGCCGCTCACCAAACTGGAAATAATTCAGGAGTGATTCACTCTGGATTGTACTATACCCCTGGGTCCCTGAAGGCCAAAAACTGTGTCCGAGGTCGAAAAGCCCTGGTAGCCTTCGCTCAAGAGCACGGAGTGGCCTACGACGTCTGTGGAAAGATTATCGTTGCCACAGAGGAGCGGGAGCTACCTCAGATGGAAAAGATCTACCAGAACGGATTGACTAATGGCATTGAAGGCCTAGAGAAAATCTCGGGCGCTCAAATCAAGGAGCACGAGCCCCACGTGGAAGGGGTTGCCGGGCTTTATGTGCCCGTAACCGGTATCATCGATTATGTGGGTGCCACGCAGAAGATGGCTGAAATCGCGGGCGCCAAAAACGAAAAGAGCCAACTAAAACTCGGTGAAGAAGTTCGAGGGATCGAGCATCATGATGGACATTCCACCATTGTAACACAGAAAGGTAAGCACCAGGCCAAGGAACTCATTTTTTGCGCTGGCCTGCAGGCCGATCGTCTAGCGCGAAAAGATGGCGTTAGATTACCCGAGCGCGTGGTCGGATTCCGCGGTGATTATTACGAGCTCACGGATTCCGGAAAACACAAGGTCAAGCACTTGATTTACCCTGTTCCAGACCCTCAGTTCCCTTTTCTCGGCGTTCACTTCACTCGAATGACTGATGGAGAGATTGAGTGCGGACCCAATGCCGTCTTCACGTTCAAACGCGAAGGGTACGGCAAGACCGATTTTGACTTGCGGGATACCGTAGATGCCCTGACCTATGCTGGTACTTGGAAACTATTCACCAAGAATATGGCCTATGGAATTGGCGAGTACCGACGGGCCTTTAGTAAGAAGCTCTTTCTTCAAACACTGCGGCGTATGATTCCCAGCTTGACTATGGAAGATATTCGCCCCGGTCGAGCGGGTGTTCGTGCACTGTTATTGGGTACTGATGGTGATACGCGAGATGATTTCCGGATTGAGCATCGGGGCAACAGCATTCACGTCCTCAACGCTCCTTCACCTGCGGCAACGGCAAGCCTAGCCATTGCAGAGCAAATTGCAGAAATGGCCGAGGAATACTTTTCCTGGAATTAAGCTTGAAATCTTGGCCCTACGGGCCGATGCTTATCGATGCAAGGTCTGAACCCGATCAGGCCCTACAGAAACCAACTTCACGGGCACACCACATTCCTCTTCAATAAAGGCAATGTAGTCCTTCAAGGCCTGCGGAAGCATATTGACATCGGTCACTTGAGTCAAGTCCTCGCTCCAACCTGGAAGTTCTTCGTAAATCGGCTCAATAAGGTCCTCGTTCAAAGAGTACGGAAGGTGACTGATTTCCACACCTCGGTAAAGGTACTTCGTACAAACCTTGAGGGTGTCAAAGCCACTCAGCACATCGGCCTTCATCATCATGAGTTCAGTTACGCCATTGACGTTGATCGCGTATTTCAATGCTGGTAAATCGAGCCATCCACAACGACGAGGACGTCCCGTAGTTGAACCAAACTCATGACCAGCTACACGCATGCGCTCACCGTCGGCATCTTCCAATTCAGTTGGGAAGGGTCCGCTTCCTACGCGGGTGCAGTACGCTTTGAAAATCCCAAAGACGTTTCCAATGCGGTTCGGTGCAATTCCCAGACCCGTGCATGCACCAGCGGCAATGGTGCTTGAGGAGGTGACGAAAGGATAAGTCCCAAAGTCAATGTCCAATAGTGAGCCTTGAGCTCCTTCTGCCAATACCTTTCGGCCGGTCGCAATTGCGTCGGCCATATACTGCTCGCTGTCAATCAGCGTCAATTTCTTCAAATTCTCAATCCCTTCGAACCACTCTTGCTCAACTTCTTCTAGATCATATTCATAGTCGAAGTGGCTGAGCATGTCAACGTGCTTCTTGCGAAGGGTTTCATAGCGCTCCTTGAAGTCTGGAAGTTCAATATCCCCTAAACGAAGTCCATTCCGACCGGTCTTGTCCATGTAGGTAGGACCAATTCCCTTCAGTGTCGAACCAATCTTTTTCTTTCCTTTCGCTTGTTCCGAAGCCGCATCCAAGAAGCGATGCGTTGGCAAAATCAAATGCGCTTTACGGGAAAGCAACAGCTTCTCGGTGAATTCAACATCGCGCGTTCTCAGTCCTTCCAACTCACGGCAGAAAATGACCGGATCAATCACCACTCCGTTTCCAACCACGTTGTCCGTGTCGTCGTGGAAAATTCCCGAAGGGATGGTGTGCAGTACGTGCTTGATGCCGTCAAATTCAAGGGTGTGTCCCGCATTGGGCCCACCTTGAAAGCGCGCAATGACATCGTACTTCTGCGTCAATACATCAACGATCTTTCCTTTTCCTTCGTCGCCCCATTGGAGCCCGAGCAATACATCTACCGACATGGTCGTATGGTTATGATTCTGAATCTCCCTCAGCGGGAGGATTTTTAAGGGCGTAAAGGTACAGAGAATGGCTCAATACTGTGACACCCAAGAGGTCTTCAATTGAAGACTTGATTTGTTGAATTCGCGGATCACAAAACTCGATGACCTCTCCGGTATCCGTCAAAATGACGTGGTCATGCTGTTTGTCGTAGAAAGAGGGTTCGTATTGGGCTTGATTGTTGCCAAATTGATGCTTCCGCACCAAGTTGCTGTCCAGAAGAAGTTCAATGGTATTGTACAGCGTTGCCCGAGAAACGCGGTAGTTTTTATTCTTCATTTTGATGTACAAGGACTCGACGTCAAAATGATCTTTTTGATCGTATATCTCCTTCAAGATGGCAAAGCGCTCAGGTGTTTTTCGCTGTCCGTTTTGCTCTAAATAAGTCGTGAAAACCTCCTTGACTTGCTCTTGGTGGTCGGGTGTCACCATTCCGTTCGAATTAAGGTGTAAAAATACAAAATCAGGACCGTTCTTTCTTTAGGCTACGGCTCACGCTGCGGATTCCATCAATTTTCCTGACTTTCTCAATCAACTGCTCCAAATGGTGCGTATCGTGCACGGCCACGGTAATGTTTCCGCTGAAAATACCATCGTTTCCAGAGATGTTGATGGACTTGATGTTCACCTTCATCATATTGGAAATGACACGGGTTAATTCGTTCACAAGGCCTGAGCGGTCGATTCCTTTGATGGTGAGAATGGCGAGGAAGTCCCTACGGTCCGATGATACCCATCGAGCCTTAATAATCCGATACGCGTAGTTCGACTGCAGACGCAGAGCGTTCGGACAGTCTACTCGGTGCACTTTAATTCCTTCGTTGATGGTCAAAAAGCCAAATACATCATCTCCAGCGATGGGGTTACAACATTTGGATAGTTTGTACTGCAATTGCTCTTCATCATCCCCGAAAACCAGGATCTGATCCTTCTTGTCTGAATCCGTCTCGTTGACTGATCGAATAGGGGAGTTCGGTCTTCTCGTAAAACGGGAACGAAGGTAGTTGTAGATTCCACCGCTCCGGTCCGTGGCAAAGGCCTTCAGCCTTTTGTTGTCGATGATGCCCGTTCCAATCTGGTAAAAGACTTCTTGAGATGTGGGTAGGTTGAAGTAGCGGGTCAATTCATTCAATACCTTCTCGTTGAACTGGACCTTCAGTTGCTTCAGCTTACGAATGAGGATTTCCTTGCCTTCTTCAGCAATGGCCTTTTTCTCTTCCTTGAGCGCATTCTTAATCTTGGTTTTGGCCTTCGCTGTGACCACGTAATTCATCCAATCCTCCTTGGGCTTCTGTTTTATAGAGGTCAAGATTTCTATTTGATCCCCACTTTTGAGTTGATAGCTCAGGGGAACCAGCTTGGCATTTACCTTGGCGCCCAAGCATCGAGCCCCAATTTCGGTGTGAATGTCAAAGGCGAAATCCAAGGCCGTGGCTCCCTTCGGAAGTGTCCTTAAATCCCCGTTAGGCGTAAAGACAAAGACCTCGTCTGAAAAGAGGTTGAGCTTGAAATCGTCAATAAAGTCAAGAGCATTGGCCTCAGGATTGTCCAGCAATTCACGGATTTTGTTGATCCAACCCTCGAGCTGGCTTTCACGCTGCTTCGCACTGACCTCTGCACCATTCTCTTTATACCTCCAATGCGCGGCATAGCCCACTTCGGCAACTTCGTCCATGCGCTCGGAACGAATCTGAACCTCTACCCAATGACCTTTCGGGCCCATTACAGTTGTATGAAGAGACTCATAGCCATTTGCTCGTGGCGTACTGATCCAGTCGCGCAGTCGATCTGGATTTGGCTTGTAGAAATCAGTGATGATGGAATAGACCTTCCAGCACTCCGATTTCTCGTGTTCTTCATCCGAATGGACAATAATTCGAATGGCGAATTTGTCATAGACTTCGTCAAAGGATATTCCTTGTCTCAACGTCTTCTTGCGAATGGAGAAGATGCTCTTCGGACGTCCTTTGATTTTAAACTCGATACCCTCCTTGTTCAAAGCCTTCCTAATAGGGCCGGAGAACTGCTGGATATATTTGACACGCTCTTGCTTGCTGTCGATCAAGCGCTGTTGAATGTCCTCATACACTTCAGGCTCCGTATACTTTAGGCCAAGGTCTTCAAGCTCTGTTTTGATCCCGTAAAGTCCGAGACGATGTGCTAGTGGCGCATAGATATACAGGGTTTCAGAAGCGATTTTACGTTGTTTGTGGGCTGCCATGGACTCCAAAGTCCGCATGTTGTGCAGTCGGTCGGAAAGCTTGATGAGAATCACCCGAACATCGTCCGATAAGGTTAAGAGCATCTTCCGGAAGTTCTCCGCCTGTACACTAACATCCCGATCGAAAACACCAGAAATCTTGGTCAGCCCATCGATGATGCGGGCGACCTTTTCTCCAAAAAGTCGTTCGATATCCTCCAATGTATAATCGGAGTCTTCAACCACATCATGAAGCAACCCGCAGACAATAGAGACATGGCCCAAGCCAATATCGCGAGCAACAATCTGTGCAACCGCTATGGGATGGTAGATATAGGGTTCACCCGACTTGCGGCGCTGATCCTTGTGAGCGTCCAAGGCCAGGTCAAAGGCCTTTCGGATGGTCTTCTTTTCTTCTTTAGAGAGCGGGTATTTGGCACTCCGCAGTAACGATCGATATCGGTTCCTGATCTCCTTATTTTCCTGCTCTAAGTCAATCGCCTCTTGCATATAAGTAAAGGTAACAAAAGGGTAACAAAAGAGCGGGCCAGTTTTGCGTGCTTTTAGTGATCCAAGGCAGGAAGTACGCGTCCGCTGACTTCGCCAAACCCAATTCGTAAACCGTCTTTTTCGCAGTGTCCGCGCATGATCACCGTATCACCGTCTTGGATGAACTTACGCTCGCTGCCATCAGCCATCGAGACGGGCTTAGTTCCCCGCCAGGTAATTTCCAACATGGAACCGTAGCTATCTTCAGTTGGGCCACTGATGGTGCCACTGGCCAGAAGGTCTCCGGACTGAATGTTACAGCCGTTTACCGTGTGATGAGTTAACTGCTGAACCATATTCCAATACATGTGCTTGAAGTTGGTTTTACACACTGTCGTTTCCTCAGAGGCTTCCGGTTGAATATGGACACTGAGCTCGATATCGTAGCTCTTATCCCCTTCAAAATGCAAGTAGGGAAGGGGCTCTGGATCTTGAATGGGACCGGCTACCCTGAAGGGTTCAAGCGCATCCATTGTAACAATCCAAGGGGACATGGAACTAGCAAAATTCTTGGCCAAGAAAGGCCCAAGTGGAACATACTCCCATTTCTGAATGTCCCGAGCACTCCAATCGTTAAAGAGGACCATTCCGAAGATATAGTCTTCGGCTTCTTCTGTGGTAATACGTTTACCTAGTGGCTTGCCAGATCGAGTAAGGAAACCCATTTCCATTTCGAAATCAAGGAGTCTACTAGGCCCAAAGACCGGAGTATCCGAATCGGCCGGAAGGGTCTGCCCCAAGGGACGTCGAACTTCTGTTCCGCTCACGACAACAGAGGACGCGCGACCGTGATAGCCAACGGGAATATGAAGCCAGTTGGGCAATAGTGCATTATTGGGATCGCGGAACATGGTTCCGACATTGGTGGCGTGCTCTCTACTGGAGTAAAAATCGGTATAGTCCCCAATCTCCACGGGAAGAAGCATTTCCACTTCACCCATTGGAACGAGTACAGCCTCACGATGGGCCGTGTTACTCTGGAGGTGATCGTTTTTAGCATCAAACAAATCGGCGATTCGATTTCTGACCTCGCGATTTACCCCAACGCCGAGGTCCATGTAGGCATTCAAGGTCGACTCCATAAACACGCCTTCTGGGAGGTCAATTCCCTCAAAGTATCCGAGTTGCTGAAGTGCCCCGAGATCTATCGCGGTATCTCCGATTCGCGAACCTATGCATACAGAATCATCGTTCCGTAGGAACACTCCGAATGGAATATTTTGAATCGGGAAATCGGAATTCGCAGGCACGGGAATCCAAGAAGTGCGGTTGGGGTCGTTCGCGAAAATGCTCATCGTGTGGGGTTCTTTTTGTGATGAACGCAAAGGTATTTAAATCCACGGAGAAGGTGTGGTGAACTGTGGTCTGTGACTTATATTTGTCACTTAAATTTTCGACTATGCGGGATCAGCAAATCTTCGACCTGATTGAACAGGAACGCCAGCGCCAAACTCATGGCATTGAGCTTATTGCCTCTGAAAACTACGTATCGGACCAAGTCATGGAAGCCATGGGTTCGGTTTTGACCAACAAATACGCCGAAGGGTTTCCAGGGAAGCGATATTATGGAGGATGTGAAGTTGTTGACCAAGTAGAGACGCTGGCTATTGAAAGAGCGAAAACGCTCTTTGGGGCGGAATATGCGAATGTTCAGCCGCATTCAGGATCTCAGGCCAATGCGGCGGTATTCTTAGCCTGTTTGCAGCCGGGGGATACAATTTTGGGATTTGACTTGGCACACGGAGGGCACTTGACCCACGGATCACCAGTGAATTTCTCGGGAAAACTGTACCGAGCTACCTTCTACGGAGTTGAGCCCGATTCAGGACTTATCGACTACGATAAAGTGGCCGACAAGGCCAAGGCGGAGCAACCCAAGATGATTATCTGTGGAGCTTCTGCTTACTCTCGCGATTGGGATTACGCTCGCTTGCGCGAAATTGCGGATTCAGTCGGTGCCTTGTTGCTGGCCGATATCTCCCATCCCAGTGGAATGATCGCTCGAGGATTGTTGGCTGACCCTCTTCCACATTGCCACATCATTACGACAACTACTCACAAGACCTTGCGCGGTCCTCGTGGAGGGATGATCATGATGGGTAAGGATTTTGAAAATCCCTTTGGATTAAAGACCATGAAAGGGGTCGTACGTAAAATGTCTTCTCTTTTGGATAGCGCCGTTTTCCCGGGAACTCAGGGAGGACCATTGGAGCATGTTATTGCTTCCAAGGCGGTAGCCTATGGAGAAGCATTGACAGACGGCTTCTACAGCTATCAAGAGCGCGTTATGGCGAATGCTTCGTTGCTGTCTGATGAGCTCGTTGGACGCGGATACAGCATCATTTCAGGAGGAACAGATAACCACTGCATGCTCATTGATCTGCGGAACAAGGACATTACAGGAAAGGATGCGGAGAAAGCCTTGGGTGAAGCGGAGATCACGGTGAATAAAAACATGGTTCCCTTTGACGATAAGTCACCGTTTGTGACCTCGGGTATTCGAATTGGAACTCCAGCGATCACCACTCGAGGACTTAACGAATCTCATATTCCTGAGATTGCACGATTAATTGATGAGAGTATTATGGCTGCTTCTGATGAAGCCAAACTCTCCAATTTGAAGGTACAGGTGGCGGAATTGATGTCGCCACTACCACTATTCCAATGGTAAAATTGAAATAGCAAAGCATAAAAAAAGCCCCGATCTAAGCGGGGCTTTTCTTTTGTGTTCTATTTGGCTTACTTGGTAATAATCAACCGCTCTGTAGCCATCCCTCCTGGGTGCTGAGCGTTGATAAAGTATACGCCGGCCGGCCATTCAGTCAAATCCAAATCGATGAGGTTTTCTCCAACTTGGGCGTCAAACGTTTGCTCCGTTACGACCTGACCAAAGGAATTCACCAAGACAAAATCAACCGTTCCAGCCTGGGAGACTTCAAAGCGCAATCTGGTGTAGTCTCTGGCGGGGTTAGGCTCAAGTTGAGCGAAATCGAAACTAGCTCTGTCATATTCTACTACAGAGATGATACACGGCGCAATCTCAGTGAAACATACATCATCGATGGCCCACCCTTCATTTCTTCCGGTGAAATTAGATCCGAATCGGAATCGAATGACGGTTGCTCCAACATTATCAAACTTAATGTCGTGCGTCGCGAACTGCCATCCTGCGCTTGTTCCAGACCATCCAGGAACTCCAGGATTGATAGAGCCTAAACCGGTGATGAACTGACTGTCAAACCACATCGGGTCGAAGGCGTATCCTACGGTTGTCCAAGTGAGACCATTATCCTGCGTATACTCGACTGTACCGCCATCTTCGTATTCATCCGTGAAATACCTATGATAGAAGTCGAGTCGATAGCAATTGGTATTGTTCACATTGAATACAGGAGTATACAAGGCACTACTGTCGTTGTCCTCATAGTCTGAGTTCAAACCAGTCATCCAGGCATTGGTTCCACTGTAGGCACCATTCAGAACTGTTTGACTAGGTGTTCCAACCTCCCACTGGGTCGTTGGACTGTAGTCAAAGGCATTGAAGGTCACCCACTGAGGCGAGCCACTGTCAAAATCATCGCAGTATGGGAAGGCTCCAGTGGAGTCAAATACTGAAATCAAAGCACAAAGCGTGTCATCCTGGGTGAAGGTATCCGCAGTACCATTCGGATTCGAGGTATACACACATACCGTATGTGGCCCTGGTGAGGCCGTCCAGAGCTGGCTGAAGGTATGCAGTATACTGTCTCCTTGCTGCAGAGGAGTAGGTATGACCACTGGTTCCGTCAAAGTGAACGTTCCATTGTCAATATCCAAATTCGCTTCAACCGAAGTCAACGGTGCTACACCCGTGTTTTCGATCCACATAGAAACTGGAACGTCATCCGGAAGAACGAAAGCGCTATTGGCACCAATACCGAGATCAACGGTAGCCGCACTATTCTGTATAGGAACAAAAATCTCGAAGTCATCAATCGCCCATCCATCACCGAATGGAAAGAATCCATCAGAGAAGAATCGGAAACGAAATTGAATCAATCCAGGACTTGCGTCGAAGGCGCTCAAATCAAATGTGGTATTCGTCCAAGAAACGTTGTTTCCAGCCCATGCGGGTATTGGAGGGAAGCCAGAATTGGTGCTGTACCAGTTTGTTCCGAGTGGATCATTCAGTACTCCTAAAACGCTCCATGTTTGGCCTCCGTCTGTACTCACTTCAACTTGACCACCATCACCAAAGTTATCACAGTCTATGCGGTTCGAGAAGCGCAATTCTGTGCTGTACAAGGTGCTGAGATCAAACAATGGGCTGTACAAATAATCATTTGAGTTGTTGGCATAAGATCCGTCCAAGTCAATCATCCAGGCATTTACTGGTGAATTCGCCGCGTTGATGGTAAAGCCGCTTGGTGTACCCAGCTCCCATTGCTGAAGTCCTCCATCTACAGCCCAACTTCCTTGTCCGCTCTCAAAGTCTGTAGCATATGGAGGAACAAAAGTTGAAAGACCGACTACTGTTTTACAGGTCGTATCGTTTAGCGGTGCCATGTCTCCAGTCAAGTCTGTAAAGGCACATAAGGCGTAAGTGCCTTGAGGAGCATTGAAAGTTCCTGTAAAGGTGTAGGTCGTCGAAGCATTTGGCGCCAAACTACCTGTCCACGATTCTATCGTTGGAGTACCATTGTTGACAAAGAAACCAAGGTCCATAGCGGTAATGGTGTTGGTTCCGTAGTTAAAGATTTGCATTTCAACAGTGGTCGCTTGACCTCCAACGGTCAATCCAGCAGGCTGAAGTATAGCGAGTGCTGCGGCATCGTCCGGTACAACTTCGTAGAAACGAACGTCGTCCAAGGCCATGTCACCTGCACAACATCCTTGACTAATTGCACGCCACCGTACCTTCACATTTTCACCTGCAAAAGCTGAAAGGTCTGTTTGATGACGGATATATGGATTGATTTCACTGGTTTGAAGTTGACCGGTTAGGGTATCCACGGTGTTCCAAACTCCTCCGGAGTAGACTTCGATGAAGACATCAGGCAACTGGAAACCGAATCGATGAATATAGAATTCAACGGCAGGGCTGCTCAGATTGGCAAAATCGATACAAGGGCTTGTCAAGGTTGCCTCATCAAAAGCAGACCCTCCATTTGCCTCCGTGTATAGGTATTTTCCAGCGCCGTTTTGTCCAGGCGTATTATCACCACTCGGTCCGGTTCCAAAGCTACCCGTTGGTCCAACTTGCACCAGCCATCCGTAATCACCAAACTGAGTTGGTTCAGGGCTGCGTTCCCAATCATTGGAAAGCACGCCCGGAACCGTACCATTTCCTCCTCCAGCTGTGAAGGATTCAAAGTCTTCGAGATGGGGGAAGGCAATGATTGAACTCGGGTTGAAGATGGAATATCCCGCTAGAGTATCATTGGCTGTGTTTTGGTCGGATGGAAGTCCGGTGAAGAAATCAAAATTGTACGTGGTTCCTGTTAAGGACAAGTCCGCTGTGGTTGAGAAGGTAAAGATCACCGTATCCCCTGGGTTCAACGTGGTATACAAGGTATCCCAAACGGTAGCGTTGGCGTCCAAGTCGTACCCTACTGGAATTGTATCCTGTGTTAGCGTTCCGAAGTTCGATACCATCACCCGGACGCTATCTGCAGCTCCATAGCCACAGCCATTGGGGAAGGGTTCAAATACACCCGCAAGCACCACATCATTGGGTTGAGGTTCAAATATGAAGATATCGTCCAAGGCCGTCTCTCCACTAAAGGACACGTTGGTTCCAATAAATCGAACCTTGGTGACTTGTCCAGCGTATGCGGCTAGGTCTACGAGGGCTTCGTTCCACTGATTCCCCTGATCACCCGTAAGACTCCAAACGGGCACCCAAGCATTATTCGAGTCGCGGACTTCCACGGTCAAGGTTCCGATACCGGTCCCCCACATATGATACCAAAAGGATAGTTTTGGCGCCAGGGAAGTGCTGAAGTCCAAACAGGGCGAGGTCATGGTCGCGGTTTGCTGGGCGAAGTTTTCGGGTAAGTAAACATAATTACCTCCAAATCCAGGAGTATGGTCCCCGGAAGGTCCTGTGTTAAATCCTGGACTCGTTCCTGTTCCTACAGTCCAAAGTGTTCCACTAGGGCTATTCTCCCAGAAATCGCCAAATAAGGTTCCTAGTGCCCATCCGTCTATATCCTGCGTAAGCGGAACACCTGTCAAAGTATTCTCGATAACAGTAGTCGCGGAATCATTAAAGAAATTGAAGTCGCCTGGAAGGTCCGTCCAAACGGTAAGCGTGTAGGATTGCCCCCCCGTGCTCACATCGACTGTGCTGTTAAAGGTATAGGGCAACGTGTCTCCCGCAGCAACAAGCTGATATATGGTATCAGTAACCTGAGGGCCATTGTCCAAAATATAGTGGACGTAGATGGTGTCCTGGTCATCGGTCCCATTGTTTTTGAGCAACACTTCAACCGATTCTGCCGCAGATAAACCACATCCACCATTTACAGGATTCTCAATGGCTAGCACCCCAAAATCCTTGGGTTGAGGGCTTCCGATGTTGAATTGCATATTCGGGCGATTGTTGGACTGTTGAACAAAACCATTTGGATTCGTACAAAGCGAACCATCGGTATCGCTGATGTAAAAAATGGTCTTGGTGGCTCCGTATCCCGTCTGGTTCACGATTGCGTTGTTCGTGAACCCATTCGGAAAGTTATTGAAGCATACTTCAACAATGATGTTGCTGACCCCGTCCCACTGGAATGGCGTTTGGAAGGTGTGGGTATTCCACCCCAACGTTTCCGTGTAAGAAGTTGTGGAGAATACGCTTGTCATACCTGCAGTTACAAATGAAGCTAAGGCAGTTCCCGAGTAATTGCCCATTTTGATTTCAAAGTCAGTTAGGGCGACTCCATTTACTTGTGTTACGTCAAAGGCTAAGCTCTGAAAATCTATAGATCCGTTAACACCAGCGGCGGCCATCTCTGTCGCCGTAATGAGCATTTGATGGCGAGCGCCGTTGAACCAGTTTCCGTAAGGTGCAGGGTAGGACGTTCCTGTGTTTTGGATGTTACCTGTTCCAAGTGTGATTTGGCTCGGTGCAGGAACAACAATGAACTGGTTGCATCCCGTAGAGGGAGCAAAAGCTTCATTCAATGCGGGTGAAGCATCCACGGCGCGAACGCGATAGCAAAAGGTATCTCCAATTGCAGCTGCTGGCAGTATGCCCTCGAACGTTGATCCTATGGTGTTGGTCATGCCAACCGTGTCATCTGGAGCCCCATTAAAAGAATAGATAACCATTGCCGTGTCGATTCCCGAGGCATCGGTAATATCAGCCGAGATAGTGAAAGGACCCGTATTGCTCACACCACCTAAGAGGACTGGAGCATTCAATGTGACCACTGGAGGATTTAATTCTGAAGGGGCAGCAGTTACTTTAATGTCGTCAATCAACCATCCGTAGTTACCGGAAGCACCAGAGTTGTTCCCGTCTTGAAGTTTAAATCGAACTTTTGCTTGCGCCGTATTGGCAAGAAGGGTAGAGACATCAAAAGATTCATTTTGCCACCAGGTGTTAATAGGTACTGTTCCTGGATTGGCTGGATCCCAGACCAGATAGGCATTGGACGCGAATTTATTACCGGATTGGCAGAATGTTCCTGCTCCTAAATATTGAGGGCAAGTAAGCTGAGTCCACGTAGTACCTCCGTCATTGGAAACTTCAATAGTACCCGCATCAAAAAATTCAATCTTACAAATGTGACTGAATTCTAAAATGACGAAGGTATTACCTACGGTAGAAAAGGTATTTGTTTCCAAGAAGTTAGAAGTAGACAAGCCAACTTGATTCCCCATACTATTGGGCGTACTTACGCTAAGCGTATTGTCAATTGCCCAAGTAGGTGTACCCGTTGAGGTTACACTGTCCGCTAAAGAAGGTGGATCAAAGTTTTCTTGAAATACGATGGTTTGGCCAAAAACAGCCATTGAGGTCAAAAGCGTTGCAAAGGAGAGTAGTAGCTTTTTCATATAGTGAACTCAGGTTAAGGTCGTAATCAACAAATATAACAGTTAGGGGGCAATTAAACCGAAACAAAAAGCCCGGTCCATATTGAACCGGGCTTCCAAATATAGTCGGGTCTAATTATTTAGATATCAGTAGCTTGCGTGTGGTTTTGTGCTCGTCGATGCGAATGTCAACATAGTACATTCCATTGGCGAGGTTTTCCATTCGCAGATTGATCTCGTTCGTTCCGCTTTCCCCGTCAAGTGCTCCAGAGAGGACAACTTCCCCAAGCGTATTGACGACGGAATACCCAATTGTCTTGGCAGCATCCAGCTCAATACTAAGTACGGAGGATCCGGTTGATGGGTTGGGCCAGAGTCCAATAGCGTATGCCAATGGCGCTTCTTCGATGCTTGTTGGTGTACACGATCCGATGTTCTCTATACAGATGTCGTCAATGGCCCATCCTTCAGTTTGTACCGAGAAGTCAGCCCCAAAACGCCAGCGAATAATCGTTGTGCCTGCTTGTGGGAATTTGACCGTGCGTTCGGCGTATTCCCAGCCATTAGAAGTTCCGGTCCATCCTGGATTTCCTGGAGATTGATTCGATAGACCAATGATGAACCATTCGTTATACCAATTGGCGCCTGGACTACCAATTGAAGTCCACGAAACCCCGCCATCTTGGCTGAACTCAACAGCTCCACCGTCCTGATAGGGTTCTGTATGGTAAGCATGGAAAAAGCTGATTTTGTAGCATGAATCAGGATTTACATTCAGTACTGGAGAAAATAGTGCAGAACTATCTCGAGATCCGTAATCCGAATTCAGCCCCGTCATCCAAGCACCCGATCCGCTGTAAGCTCCGTTGATAATCGTCTGGTTCGGTGTACCCGATTCCCAGAGGTTTCCGCCCGGTTCATAAGTGATGTAATTCAAAGCAACTAGCGGTGCTTGGCCTCCATCAAAGTCGTTACAATACGGAAATGAGCTTGTTGAATCGAATACGGTTGCCACATAGCACGTGGTGTCATCTGAGGTAAACTCATCCATCATGGCTGAAGGATTTGAGGAGTACGCACATATAGTGTGCGCTCCAGGATCTGCCTGCCAAGTTGAGCTAAATGTGTGGGTTGTACTTGCTCCTTTAGCAAGGGGAGCAGCGAAGTACAGAGAATCGGTCACTACTGTTGTATTATCGATCTCTAGGGTGACCAGCACACTACTCAAATCTTGCTCCCCTGTGTTTGTGATATCCACACTGACAGGACTTGCTGCTGGAAGGATAAAGTAGTTACTCGGAGACACGACAATCTCGGAGGTGGCAGCTGAAAACTGAATCGGCACCTCAATTTCGAAATCATCGATACCCCAACCATCACCGCCAATGACGGATCCATCGGAGGTATATTCATAGCGGAATTGAACCAAGCCAGTAGTTCCATTCAATTGGGATAGTGGATAATAAGCGTCACGCCATCCGTTTGAAGAACCTGTCCAGCCTGGTTGGCCAGATGATGTAATGATATCGTCGTTGTACCAAGTTGAATCTTGGAAAGCTCCCAGAACCGACCAAGTTTGGCCGCCGTCGGTAGAAATATCTAATCGACCTCCATCCCAGCTATTCTCAGTACTGTACCAATGCTTGAACTTCAAGGCCGTGTTGATAAGTGTTCCGAAGTCAAAGTATGGAGAGAAGAGATAGGCCTGACTGTTGTTCACATAAGGGGCATCCAAGTCCGTGACCCACGCATTTGTAGGGGAGGCGGCTGCGTTGATGACGGCTCCGGTGGGTTGGCCCAGTTCGAATAAGTCGGTATTGCCCCCGGTGGTCCAGCTTCCTTGCCCGTTTTCAAAGTCGTCCGCATAAGGCGGCATAAAAGTCTGAATCCCCGTAGCGGTGGTGCAAAGAGAGTCATTGGACTGCAGGCCATCACCTGTCAAATCGGTAAAGGCACAAACATCAAACGTACCTCCGGGTACCGTGAAGTTCGTTGTAAAGGTGTAGGTAGTGGACGTGCTTGGGGCTAAGTTTCCAGTCCAAGTTTCTATCACCGGAGCAGAGGTCCCAATGATGTATCCCAAATCTAAGCTGGTAATGCTGTTGGAGCCATTGTTAAAGAACTCCACTTCTACAACTTCAGAAGCCCCCGCAGCGAGCTGAGGGAAAGGCTGGATGATGTTGTTCATAATGGCATCGTCGGCCGCTGATTGATAGATGAAGATATCATCAATAGCCAATTCGCAACCAAATCCTGCTGTCGTATGCGAGATGCGAATTTTGCTCACCTGGTTGGCCAATGGGGCTAAATCGACAATGGCTTTTTGCCAGGCCGTTCCTTGCTGCCCTGAAAGAGTCCAAGCATTTACCCAAGTTCCCGTGCTGTCCAGGTAGTCCACTGCAAGCGTTCCGATTCCGTTTCCGTTCATGTGATACCAGAAATCCATCTTCGGATAGGTATTCCCGGAGAAGTCCAGGCACGGAGAAATCAAACGAGCAAGAACGGCGGTAAAGGTGTTCGCCGTATACAAGTAGTTCCCTGTGCCTGACGTATGGTCTCCGTTAGGACCCGTATTAAATCCTGGAGAGGCACCTGTACCTACAGTCCAATTGTAGTTATCTGTAGGATCCTGTTCCCAAAAATCACCAAGAGCTTGACCACCGGCAATCCAGCTATCGAAATCCTGGGTTAAATTGGTCGCATTGGTCAGGGTGTTTGTGATGGAGTAATTCGAGATCGTGTCATTAAAGGCATTGTTGTCTCCAGGAAGAGAAGTCCATGCCTTGAACATGTATGTGGTTCCTCCCACACTAAGGTCAGCTAGAGTCGAAAAGGTATGTGAGACCGTATCACCGGCAACTACGGTTTGATAAACCGTATCGGTTACGACCGGATTCGCATCGAGTTGATAATTGAAAATCAGGGTATCCTGATCGACCAAACCAAAGTTTTTAAAGACTACTGTTACAGGTTCTGAAGCAGAGAGATCACAACCTCCTTCAACAGGTGTTGTAAATGATAAAGAGCCGAAGTCATCATCCTGAGGTAGGGCCAAGTCAAACCGCATGTTCGGACGATTATTGGAAGTGGTGACAAATGCGGAATTGTTGGCACACAGGTTACCGTCTGAATCGCTACGGTAATATATCGTCCGTGTTCCTCCATAAGATGTTTGCTGAACTATGGCATTGTTAGTAAAGCCGTTGGGCCAATTATTGAAACAGACTTCGACAATGATGTTGCTCACCCCATCCCATTGAAAGGGCGTTTGGAAGGTGTGGGCGTTCCAACCGGCCGACTCTGTATAGGTAGGGGCGTAGAATACACTGTTCAAACCAGAAGTCACCCAATTCGTCAGCGTGTTGCTGGAGTAATTGCCCATTTTGATCTCAAAATCACTCAAGGCTGTACCGTTAACTCCGGTAACATTAAAGGCGAGGGATTGAAAGAAAATGGGGATGGATACACCGGCCGTATTCATTTCAGCCGCCGTGATCAGCATCTGGTGACGAGCTCCATTGTACCAATGTCCATAGGGGGCCGGATAGGAGGTTCCCGTGTTGACAATGGTCCCATTACCCAGCTGAATTTGGGGAGGAGCGGGTACAATGGTAAAAGTATTACAGCCAATAGTTGGCTCAACGGCTGAATTTGCCGCTGGGCTTGCGTCCACTGCATAGATGTGGTAGCAAAGCGAATCCCCAATGACGGCACTGGGAATAGTGTCCTCGTAGGTATCACCCACTGTATTGATCAGGCCGATGGTGTCGTTTGGAGCGCCGTTGAGCGAGTAAACACACATCACGGTGTCAATACCGGATCCGTCAACCACATCGGCGGAGATCAAATAAGGTCCAGGGCTTGAGGTTGGACCCAACCAAACAGGTGCATTTAAGGTTATGGTTGGAGGAAATAACTCCGAAGGATCCATGGTCACCTTGATGTTGTCTATCAACCACCCGTAGTTGCTGCCGGCTCCATTGTTGTTGTTGTCCGTCAGCTTGAAGCGGACCTTTGCTGTAGACGTGTTCCCGAGCCACTGAGATACATTAAAGGTCTCTGTGCGCCACCAGCTTGCTTGAGGAGGAGTAGTGGCATTGGCTGGATCCCAATCCAAGTAAGCGTTAGATGCAAACTTGTTTCCTGAGGCGCAAAAAGTTCCTTGACCTAAATAAACGTCTCCAACAGGGTTGGAACACTGAAGCTGGGTCCAGGTAACCCCGCCATCTCCTGATACTTCAATGGTCGCAGCGTCAAAGAATTCAATTTTACAGATGTGATCAAATTCGAGGATCACAAAAGTGTTTCCAATCGTCGAGAAGGTGTTCGTTTCAAAGTAGGTATTGCTTGCAAGGGGAGGAGTGTTGAGGTAGCTCTGAGTAGGGCTTGAGCTATAGGCAGTCGTTATCGCCCAAGCCGGAGTGCCAGCGAAGAAAATGCTATCCGCTCCCGAAGGCAAGTCGAAGTTCTCCGTGAAAGCGACCGTTTGTCCGAAGCTAGCAGTCCAGCATACCGACAAGAAAATGAGTAGTAATGATCTCAATCGCATAGGTTTAGGTTAAAGAGTGACTACCAAATATAGCGAAATTGAGTTGTGAGCAATAAAAAAGCCGGCACTTCGAAAGGGCCGGCTTTTGTTAGCTTTTTGACTTGACCTTATCGAGAGATCACGAATTTCTCGCTCTGGTGGTAGCGACCTTGGCTGATTTGGATGAAGTAGACTCCCGCCGCCCATTGGCGAACATCGAGTTGTACATCACTCATCGAGCCGTTAGGCTCCATGGCAAATTCTGTAATAAGCGAACCGTATACGTCGACTACTTGAGCGGTCACAGGCTCGGTCAGATCTGGAAGGGTGATTCGAATTTGATCGGAAGCAGGATTCGGATAAATACTGACTGCAAGCAATGGTTCTTCTTCAACACTTGTTGGGTTACACGCCCCGATGTTCTCGATACAGATATCGTCGATCGCCCATCCTTCATCCTGGATGGAGAAGTCAGCTCCAAATCTCCAACGGAAAATTACAGGGCCGCCTGAGGCGAACTGGACTGTGCGCTCAGCGTACTCCCATCCGTTTGAAGTTCCTGTCCATCCGGGATTTCCCGGAGTGGTGTTCGACAATCCAATAGTGAATTGAGTATTGTACCAATCGGCACCTACGCTACCAATTGAGGTCCAAGTTGCTCCTCCATCCAAGGAGTATTCAACCGCACCTCCATCCTGGAAGCTCTCTGTTTTGTATGAGTGATAGAAGCTAATCTTGTAACAGCTGTCCGGGTTGATGTTGAACAATGGCGAGAATAGAGCAGAACTATCACGCGGCTCGTAATCTGCGTTGAGACCTGTCATCCAGGCGTTTGGTGCACTGAAAGCGCCGTTGATCACCGTCTGATTCGGCGTACCTGCTTCCCAGACATTTCCTTGAGGTTCATACGTAATGTAGTTCAAGGCTACGAGAGGCTCTTGACCGCCATCAAAGTTGTTACAGTATGGGAAGACCGATGTAGAGTCGAATACCGTAGCTACGTAGCACAAGGTATCGTCCCCTGGGAATCCGTCGATTTGCAAGTTGGGCTCTGCTGTGTACACGCAAATAGTGTGGGCACCGGGATCCGCTTGCCAGATCTGGCTGAACGTATGCGTTGTTGTCTGTCCTGGTCCAAGAGGAACCGGGAAGAACAAGCTATCGGTGACAATCGTGTTGTTATCAATTTCCAGGGTCACTTTGAAGTGATCCAAGTCAAGCAATCCGGTATTCTCAATCTCCGCACTCACAGGGCTTGCCTGCGGCAAGATGAAGAAGTTGCTCGGAGAAACGGTGATTTCGTTGACTCCAGCACTTGGGTATACCGGATATACATTGATGTCGTCCAATGCCATGTCTCCAGAAGTAAATCCAGTTTTCTGGGCACGGAAGCGCAGCTTCACAAATTGTCCGACGTACGCACTCAAGTCAATAGAATTGAGTTGGTAAGGATCCTGCTCACTGGTTTGCTGCTGTCCGGCCAATGTCCAGAGGTTGGTCCAAACTCCCGTGGTGTCTTGGATGTCCAGGAACATGATTCCGGTTTGAGCTCCAAACATGTGGGTGTAGAAATCAACACGGGCAGAATACCAGTTTAAATCCAAACAAGGAGAGGTAAGCGTTGCTACCTCGCCTGTGGCACCGAACGAAGATTCCACGTACATGTAATTTCCGGTTCCCGTAGTATTGTCACCATTCGGTCCTGTACCGAAGCTTCCTGTAGGGCCGGATTGAACAAGCCAATTGTACCCTCCATCACCTCCGGTTGAAGAACGTGTCCAGAAGTTATCCAGGGTGCCTGGAAGGGCTGGAGTCCCGCCTCCTTGGGTAAATGTGGTAAACGGTTCTACATAAGGAAGAATTTGTAAGCTGTTCTCCACTACAATACCGCTAATGGTATCATTGGAGGGCACTTGATCCCCCGGCAAGTTTGTAGATCCGCTGACGTTATACGTCGTTGCCGGCGTACTCATATCTACGGTTCCCGGAAGTGTGTACAGAACGGTGTCGCCTGGATTCAATGTCCCCGTCCATGTTCCAGTAACAGGTGGTTGCCCAGCAACGGTTACCTGAACCGGAATGCTGGTTTGGGTATTTAGCCCTAGGTTCACAATTTCGACGATTACCGCTTCTGTTGCGCTCAAATCACATCCGGTCGAGCTTGGTGAAACGATCGCGCTCATTGAGACATCGTTCGGTTGTGGTTCGTACACATTAATGTCATCAATGGCAATATCTCCTGCACAACAGCCCAAGCTAAAGGCACGGAAACGAATCTTTGTGATGGTTCCAGCGTAAGCCGTTAGATCGACAAAACCTTCACGCCAAACATTTCCTTGGTCTCCGGAAAGGGTCCATACTTGATTGTACACCCCATTCGTATCCAATACATCAACCGAGAGGGTTCCAATACTGGTTCCCCACATATGATACCAGAACTTGAGTTTTGGAGCGATCAAATTGGTTAAATCAATACACGGACTAATCAAATTGACTGTTTCTCCGTTTCCAACTAAGCTCACTTCCATGTAGGCGTACATGCCTGCGGCTGTTCCCAATGTGTGATCTACCGTGGGACCAGTGTTT
Source organism: Flavobacteriales bacterium (assembly GCA_965661605.1). Lineage (GTDB taxonomy): Bacteria > Bacteroidota > Bacteroidia > Flavobacteriales > ECT2AJA-044 > ECT2AJA-044. The sequence goes on from CBFIEH010000011.1 coordinate 72,018, forward strand.
GTACTCGTAGTTGGTCCAGACTGAAAGGTCCAGTCATCATCATCTAAATTGTCTTGCTCCCAATTATCAGATGGAACTTGTCCCTGACTGAAGTTTTCAAAGTCCTGAATAAATGGAGGAACAAGTAAAGTGTTGATTACGGTATACCCCAAGATGCTGTCGTTTAGGAAGGTCTGCTCGGAAGCTAAATCTGTCCACGTGTCCAGGTTATAGGTCGTTCCTGGTGTGCTGAGGTCTAAGGTATTCCCAAAGGTAAAGGGACCCGTATCTCCGGGGTTCAAAACCGCAAATAAGGTATCTGTAACCACCGTTCCATTGTCTAATTGATAGCTCACTGGAATAGTGTCTTGTGTGCTGGTACCGTAATTGGAGACTTGGACGGTGACGGGTACAGCCGGGCCTAGATCACATCCAAAGTCCAGTGGAGAGAGAATACCAGCAACACCTACGTCGTTGGGCTGTGGCTGAAAGATGAAGATATCATCAATAGCGATGTCTCCGGCACAGCATCCTAAAGATTGAGCACGGAAGCGAATTTTCACGTTCTGGAAAGCATACGGAGTAAGGTCCACCAATGCACTGGTCCATTGGTCCCCTTGATTACCGCTGAGCGTCCATTCGTTAATCCAGTTTCCGGAGGTGTCCTGTACATCTAAATTCAAGGTTCCAATTTGGGTTCCCAGCATATGATACCAGAACTCTACTTTGGGTGTTGGGGAAAGAGAAAAGTCCAAACAAGGTGAAATGAGTTCAATGGTTTCCCCATTTGCCACTTGAGATACCTCCATGTAGGCGTACACTCCAGACAAAGTTCCTGTGGTATGATCAAACTGAGGGCCCGTTCCTCCGGAAGTCGTTGAACCGGAGAGGAAGGTCCAATCATCGTCGTCTGTAGTACTTTGAACCCAGCCTTCTATGGCATTCTGTGAACTAGAGGTGAAATTCTCAAAGTCTTGAATGTAGGCCGGAGGAGTCAAAGAGTTCAAAACGTTGTATCCGTACAAGGTGTCGTTTCCTACTCCTTGCTCTCCAATGAATTCTGTCCAAGGAAGGATGTTGTATGTCACGCCTCCTTGACTCAAGTCAGCACCTTGGCTGAAGGTGTGAAGCAAGGTATCCCCTGGCAACAAGTTCTGATAAATGGTGTCGCGGATGATTACTCCAGAGCCGTTGATGGTGTAGGCCACTGGTAAGGTGTCCTGAGCTGTTGTTCCTGCGTTGAATACTTGAACAATAACATCTTCATTGGTGCTGAATCCGCAAGACTCCACAGGAGGAGCTGTGATTCCAATAATGGCACCGTCAATAGGTTGTGGTTCAAAGACTGTCACGTCGTCAATAGCGATGTCTCCACCCGTACTGGACGTGGCCGTGGTGCGGAATTTAATCTGGATGATATTCCCTGCGTACAGAGATAACGGGACGTTCACCTTGATCCAAGGGCTGGTCGTCGTTGATTGCTGTTGACCTTGGATGGTGAAGACATTCGTCCAAGTCACCCCGTTATTCACTAAGACTTCCAAAGTACCACATCCCGTACCGGTCATGTGGTAATAGAATTCCATTTGGGGTGCTACCATTCCGTCCAAATCTAAACATGGACTGGTCAAGGTTGCTGTATCACCACTTGAGCCAAAAGGAACCTCTGTATACATGAAGTTTCCATTTCCAGATGTATTGTCGAAGTCAGGGCCCGTGCTAAAGCTAGGTGTGCTCTGAGCGCGAACGCACCAACCATATCCTGAGGAGGCGCTGGCCAATGGGAAACGTTCCCAGTTGCAACAAATGCTACCCCATACGCCTGCACCAAAGTTGGCCGTACCGGGAACAAAAGCCTCGAAATCATCGGTCCAAGGAAAGGTTGAAATTGGTGCGCCTACACAGTTGGGTGGTGGCGCATCACTGATATAGAAACAGTTGAATCCTGGATTGGGATTCTTGGTGATATTTCCACAGGCTGACGAATCCCATGCGACTACCTGATAGCATACTTGATCCAATAGTAATTGAGCTGGAATGACACCATTGTAGATACCTCCTGCACCAGCGGTCATGGCGACGGTGTCATTTGGTCCACCGTTCACGTTGTACACAACAACTGCGGAGTCAATCCCCGATGCGTCAGTAATGGTGGCTCCAATGTTAAAAGGTCCCGTGATGTAAGCAGTATCCTGAAAAACGGGTGAATTCAAAGTGATGACTGGAGGAATCAACTCACAAGGGGCAACAACTACGCGGATGTTGTCTACGAGCCAGCCGTAGTTACCGCCAGAGCCGTTATTGTTTCCGTCTGTAAGCTTGAAGCGAACCTTTGCTGTTGCCGTGTTGGACAAGAAGGTTGACATGTCAAAGGTCTCCGTCTGCCACCAAGTGTTGTTGGGTTGTACCGATGGGTTGGCAGGATCCCAAAGGAGGTAGGTGTTACTCGCAAATTTATTTCCAGATCCACAGAATGTACCCGTACCGAGGTATTCCGTACAGGTCAACTGAGTCCAGGTTGCCCCTCCGTCGTTTGAAACTTCAATGGTACCGCTATCGAAGAATTCTATCTTACAAATGTGGTCGAATTCTAAGCGGATAAAAGTATTTCCGATGGTGCTGAAGGTATTCGACTCCAAGTAGGTTGTGGAGGCCGTTCCAATGGTGCCGAGCATGCTCTGCACCCCTTCCGACGCATATGTGGTGTTGATCGTCCAGGCAGGCGTTCCCACGGATGACACGCTATCAGCGCCTCCGGGTAATTCGAACTTCTCAGTGAATGCCTGGGTCTGTGCGTTAGAACAAAGGAATGCACCGACCGCAACGGCCAAGAGTAGAATCTTTTTCATAGATGTGGTCTTCTTTTCAGGATAGGATGCCAAAAATAACGATTTCAGCGTCCAATTAAAAACGGGAAAGTAGGCGCCAGCGTTGGGTCACTTAATTCGCAACCTCAGGTTCTCGGTTCCAGCCAAAAACGCAACCAATTCATCGCCGACTTGCACAGGTCCAACGCCTTCTGGTGTGCCGGTGTAGATCAGGTCACCGATTTTAAACGTGTAAAATTTGGATAAGTAGGCGATGATCCGATCAATAGAGAAAATCATGTCCGAAGAGCTGCCGACCTGGACTTCCTCGCCGTTCTTTTCCAAAAGGAACCCATAAGGTTCGCTGAGCGTATCCTTGTGAACAAAGGTGCCAAGAGCGGCACTTCCATCAAATGCTTTAGCCTTTTCCCAGGGAAGACCGCGCGATTTGCAATCCGATTGAAGGTCTCGGGCAGTAAAGTCAATACCCAAGGCTATTTCGTCGTAGTATTTGTGTGCGAATTTCTCCTGAATATGTTTGCCCACTTTCTTAATCCGCACAACTAATTCGCACTCGTAATGAAGATCCGATGTGAATTCAGGGTAGAAGAGGGGTTGATTCGGGCGGAGAAGAGAGCTGTCTGGCTTCCCAAAGAAAACCGGCTCGGTTGGCACGGCATTACCTAACTCAGCCGCGTGCTTGGCGTAATTCCGTCCGATACACAGTATCTTCACGACTGACCGAATTTGCGCAGTTTAATGCGCGTGATGGTCTGTTTGGTGTACAGCGGGAAATCCGCATCCTGCAACCAGGCAAAATAACCGGGATTCTCGTCGAGCACTTCCTCTACTGCACGTCCTCGGTACTTTCCGAAGCCAAAGACTTCACGACCATTTTTGTCGTAGACAATGAATCCAGCCAAATCCGCTGGCGCATTCTTGCGCTGACTGAAATCACTGAGGAACTTCACGTCGTTCTCCAATTCATCATAACGCTCCAATTGTCCCAACAAGACTTCATAAGTCGCTCTAGTATCCGCGTCTGCACTGTGCGCGTTCGATAAGTCCTTCTGACAATAGAACTTATAAGCAGCAACCAGCGTGCGCTGCTCCATTTTGTGAAAGATATTCTGGACGTCCACGCTGCGAAACTTACTCATGTCGATATCTTGTCCCACACGAAGAAACTCCTCTGCCAATAATGGGATGTCGAATTTCATCGAGTTATACCCGGCTAAGTCGCTGTCCTTAATAATGTCCATGACCCTGGGGGCCAGCTCCTTAAACGTGGGAGAATTCTGAATATCTTCATTGCTGATTCCGTGAATGGCGGTAGTTTCTGCAGGAATCGGCATTTCTGGATTTACCCTCCACGTATAGCTCTCCTCGCTTCCGTCCGGAAAAACTTTCAAGATGGCCATCTCGACAATTCGGTCACGGGCAATTTGCGTCCCGGTCGTTTCGAGATCGAAAAAACACATGGGGCGATGGAGGTTCAGTTTCATAGGTTTTCTAAGAATGTGGCCCTACGGGCCGATGTTAAATTTCGCGGTTCACATCAAACTGCTCCAAGTAGTCCGCCACTCGACGAACGAACTGACCGCCCAAGGCACCATCCACCACACGGTGGTCATAGGAGTGAGACAAGAACATCATGTGTCGAATACCTATCATATCACCGTATTCGGTTTCGATGACCGCAGGCTTTTTACGGATGGCTCCTACCGCCATGATGGCCACTTGAGGTTGGTTGATGATAGGAGTACCCATCACGTTTCCAAAGGTTCCAACATTGGTGATGGTGTAGGTTCCCCCTTGAATCTCATCAGCGCTGAGCTTATTGGCGCGTGCTCGCGCCGCCAGGTCGTTGACTTTTGCAGTTAGACCCACCAAATTCAATTGACCCGCGTTCTTGATGACCGGAACAATTAAGTTGCCGCTTGGAAGGGCCGCAGCCATTCCAACATTGATGTCTTTGCGCTTGATAATGCTATCCCCGTCTACGGAGATATTGATCTGAGGGAAGTCTTTGATGGCTTTTACAATCGCTTCAATAAAGAGCGGAGTAAACGTCATTTTCTCCCCTTCGCGTGCCAAGAATTCATTCTTGATTTTGTTTCTCCAGTTGACGATGTTGGTCACATCAGCTTCTACATAGCTGGTGACATGTGGAGAAGTCTGTACGCTTTCGACCATGTGGTGCGCAATGAGCTTGCGCATCCGGTCCATTTCTTCAATTTCATCCCCTGGCATGAGGGCGACACTGCCGCTTTTGGCTGGTGCGTGTTTAGCTGCGGGTGCGGCTGGAGCCGATGGGGCAGCTGCAGGAGCTGCAGGAGCAGACCCTCTATTTGCCACGTAGTTCAGCATGTCTTTTTTGGTCACCCGTCCGCCTTGTCCTGTTCCCGCAATACCCTCGAGTTCTTCAAAGCCAATTCCTTCTTTCTGAGCTATACTGCGTACCAGAGGTGAGTAGAATCGATCGCTATCGGAGTTCGATGGGATCTCTGATGCTGGGGCAGCTGCAGCTACGGCTTCAGCAACGCGCTCTTCAGCAACTGCAGCAGGGGCGGGTTGAGGTGTCGATTCGGCCGCTGGAGCTGGGGCTGCAGAGGCGCCGCTACCTTCGGTCTCGATGACGGCAATCGCTTGACCAACTTGAACGACATCATCTTCGTTAAAGAGTCTCTTGACCAAAACACCTTCTACTGGAGAAGGGACCTCGGAGTCAACCTTATCTGTAGCGATTTCGAGAACGGGCTCTTCCAGCTCAACCGTTTCTCCTTCTTCTTTTAGCCATTTGATGATCGTTGCTTCAGCAACACTCTCGCCCATCTTGGGCATGATCAATTCTTCTTGAGCCATGGATGTGTTTCTTCTTTTTGTGCAGGCCGCAAAATTACGCTTTCTTTTTAAGGACCTAAAACCGAAATGGTTCACCCGCCGGGCTTTCTTCCCAGCTTTTTCAGATTGCGCAATATCATGCTAATATCCAGCCAAATACGATAATCTCGAGCGTACAGGGCATTGAGTTTTTGCACCACTTCGGTAGACTTTTCTTCGGTCGTTGGAATGCGATCTCGTACGTCGAGTATTCCGCGAGGTGCCGCACTTGTTCCTTGACCCGGAGCTACGCCCACCCAAGAGAATGAGCCTCGAAGGACATCCAAGATGTTTTTAAAGAGTCTCGGACCCGCGAGAAAGACGAGCAGGGGGCTAAAAAGAAGCAGAAACAGCCCTACGAAGAGGTCCAAAAGGCGCTTATTGCGACGAACAGGATTGCGAAGAAGCGAGCTGAGGTCAACCGAACTCAAGTCATCTGGAGTAATGATTTGCTGGCTTCCAATCATAAAGTCGGTTCCCGAAGGGACAATTCGAAATTCTACTCCTGGGCGTCTAAGACGTTCCATGTAGTCTATTATTTGACTGTGGCTCAAGTTCGATCCGCAGAAGACCAGCTCTTCAATGTCAAAGACCTGGACAATTTCTTCGAGTTGATTCAGGCCGCCGAGGTAATGATCTCCGCGTTTTTCTGTCGGTAAAGAGTCTACAGCCACGTAGCCCATCCACCTTTGGTGAGCGTCGGCTTGTGAAAAGAGACCTCGAACGCGCTGAACCTCCGCCGGGTTTCCAATGGTTACCATGCGTTTTTGATCATTTTCAAAAGCAAAACCTTTCATTTTTAGAGCGTGGAAGAGCCAACGACTGAGCGGGATGCCCAAGATGGCCCATATACTGCCGAGTAGAATGAGTGCTCTAGAGGTCCGAAGGCTTTCGGGCAGAAGGGAGTAAATAACCAGAATGGCCAATGAGCCACCGACAAGGCCTCGGATGATTTTTGCGATGCGTACTGGCTTGTCGTAACCACCGGCCAAGAACATGCTGGAGAGCCAAAGAACGATGTACAGCGGCATATAAATGTAGTCGTATTCAGGCGGATAACCCCCTCCGTCGACGAAACGGTGGTTCACTTCCCAATACTCTTTCTGGTATTGCATACCGCCGTAGAGTAAGAGGGCATCAAAAAGCGGCAAGGCAATGCGGTCAAAGAAACGACGGACCACGGCGAGTCCTGCGCGGAAGTAGATGGCGGAATTGATCAGAAGAGAGTAGAGCGCAGCGTTGGTTGTGCTAAAGTGCTTCTTGGCGAAGATGATCATCGCCTGATAAAAGACAAAGACATAGTTCAAGGAGCCTTTCTTGGTACTCTCGCCTTTGTAGTGAATGATTTTGGAGTCGGCGAAGTAGGCATTCTTTTTTCCATCGAGAATGATACGGTAGCTGAGGTCAATGTCTTCGCCGTACATGAAGTAGGCCTCGTCTAAAAGTCCTATTCGGTCAAGTACATTCTTGCGCATGAGCATGAAAGCTCCGGCCAAAATCTCAACTTCGTGGTTTTCGTTCTCGGAGAGATGCCCCATATGGTAGCGAGAAAAGGTAGGGCTCTTGGGAAATAGACTTGACAGGCCAAATATTTTATAAAAGGCAGTCATCGGGGCCGGGAGACCGCGCTTACTCTCGCGCAGAAAATTCCCTTGTCCATCGAGCATTTTGATTCCTAGACCTCCGACGTCTTCGTGCTGTTCCATATAGTCCAAAACGGAGTAGAAGGTATCTTCTTGAACTACCGTATCCGGATTGAGCAGTAGCACGTATTCTGCGGAGCTCTCGCGAATGGCCTGGTTGTTCGCTTTCGAGAAGCCCGGATTGTCCGAATTGGCAATGACGCGCACCTCGGGGAATCGAGCACGAACCACATCTCGTGAATCGTCCTTGGAGTTGTTGTCCACCACAAATACGTCGATCGCGTATTGAGCGTTGTGGGACTTTGCCGCGTCAATGGCCGCATAGACCGAGCCGAGGCACTGCTCCAAAAAGAAGCGCACATTGTAGTTGACAATGATGACGCTTAGTTTCATAGGCGATTTAGTGAATTCTCATAGGGTATTCGGTGCTGCAAGGATCGGCCGAGGGTGACTTCGTCTGCGTATTCCAAATCATCTCCAACAGAAACTCCTCGAGCCAAGGTCGTCATCTGAACGTCCAAGTCACGCAGTTTCTTGTACAGATAAAAATTGGTGGTATCTCCTTCGGTCGTGGCACTTAAGGCCAGGATGACTTCTGTGACGTCATTCTCGGCGCATCGCTTTACCAATGATTCAATATTGAGGTCGCTGGGTCCGATGCCGTCCATTGGCGAAATGAGACCGCCCAACACGTGGTATCGCCCCTTGTACTGAGAGGTGTTCTCAATGGCCATGACGTCCCGAGTATCTTGAACGACGCAAAGAACCGTTTCCTCACGGGAAGGATTAGCGCAAATGGCGCAGACATCGGCGTCCGAAATATTGTGGCAGGAGCGGCAGAATTTTACATCGCGCCGTAGGCGCAAAAGAGACTCTGAAAGCTGGGCAACCTCGTGCTCTTCCCGCTGCAGCAAGTGCAGGGCCAGGCGCAAGGCGGTCTTCTGTCCGATGCCCGGAAGCTTGGCGATCTCGTGTACCGCGTCCTCGATGAGTTTTGAACTGAAGTTCACGAGGTAAAGGTAATTCATCCTTTTTAACATCTTTGCACCATGTCACCGCTCCTCGTATTGAGTCTTTTGCTCGGCTATTTTGCCGTTCTGATTGGGATATCCGCGCTGACAGGGCGCAAAGACGACAACAACACGTTTTTCCTCGGGAATCGCACCTCTCCTTGGTACGTAGTGGCGTTCGGGATGATCGGTGCC
>CBFIEH010000012.1:0-65598 GCA_965661605.1 Flavobacteriales bacterium
CTCCGGATGGAACGGGAGATATGGTCGAAGAAATGCAGTCTAAATTCCCTGATTCTCTACACCTTATACGCAGAACGGGCAAGAATGGTTTGGGTACTGCATACATAGCGGCATTTCGATGGGCTTTGGAGCGTGATTACACCCACATTTTTGAAATGGACGCGGACTTCTCACACGATCCCAAGGACCTTCCTCGACTGCTTGAAGCATGCACCGAGTTCGGCGCTGATGTCGCTATTGGTTCTCGTTATGTCAAGGGGGTTAATGTGGTCAACTGGCCCATGAGTCGCGTTTTACTCTCCTATTTTGCTTCGAAGTACGTCCGCATGGTGACAGGACTCCCCATTGCTGATAGTACGGCTGGTTTTAAGTGCTACCGCAGGGAGGTTTTGGAGACCATCAACTTGGATAAAATTCGCTTTGTAGGCTATGCGTTTCAGATTGAAATGAAGTTCACAGCCTGGAAATGCGGATTCGAAATCGCCGAGGTTCCGGTCATCTTCACGGAACGAAAATACGGGGAGTCAAAAATGAGCCGAGGAATTTTTACAGAAGCCATCTTTGGTGTAATTTCAATGAAGATTGGCAGTTGGTTCAAGAAGTACCCATAGAAATAGCATCATGGAAATATTGCTGAAAAATGCACGCATGATCAACGAAGGTCAAATCACAGAAGGTGACCTCTTGATCAAAGGCGATCGCATTGAACAAATAGATACCCATATCTCACCCCAAAACGGAAATGTCCGCGTGGTCGATCTAGAGGGTCGTTACCTCATGCCCGGAATCATCGACGATCAGGTGCATTTTCGCGAGCCGGGACTGACCCATAAGGGCGATATCGCATCGGAATCACGTGCGGCCATCGCCGGCGGAATCACCTCCTACATGGAGCAACCCAACACCAAGCCCGCGGCCTTGACCCAGGAACTTTTGGAGGAAAAATACCAGCGTGCTGCTCAGGTCTCCATGGCGAACTACAGCTTCAACATGGGAGTGAGTGAGGATAATATTGAGGAGGTCCTGCGGACCGATCCTAAGCGCGTTGCAGGGATCAAAATCTTCATGGGCTCAAGTACTGGAAATATGTTGGTCGAGGACGAAAAAGTCCTGAATCGTCTGTTTGCCGAAGCACCGACGATGATCATCACCCACTGTGAAGACGAAGCCACCATCAAGGCGAACTATCAAGCCGCGGTGGAGAAGTATGGCGAAGACATTCCCTTTGATCAGCACGGGATTATTCGAAGCGAAGAAGCGTGCTACAAGTCGAGCAGCTATGCCATTGAGCTGGCCAAAAAGCACGGATCTCGCCTGCACGTTTTTCATTTGAGCACGGCGAAGGAAACGGCACAATTCACCAACAAGATTCCTTTAAAGGACAAGTTGATAACCTCCGAGGTCTGCATTCACCACCTGTGGTTCTCGGATGAGGAGTACGCCGAAAAAGGGGCCTTCATCAAATGGAATCCGGCGGTGAAAACAGCTGCAGATCGAGAGGGTCTGTGGAAGGCGCTACTAGACGATCGAATCGACGTGATTGCGACCGATCACGCACCACATACCCTCGAAGAAAAGCAAAACAAATACGGTAGTGCCCCCTCAGGAGGTCCGCTTGTACAGCACGCTCTTGTAGCCATGTTGGAGAATCATCACCGTGGTCGCATTTCGCTCGAGCGCATCGTCGAAAAGATGTGCCACAACCCGGCCATCTTGTTCCGTGTTGAAGAGCGTGGATTCTTGCGCGAGGGGTATAAGGCCGACCTCTGTGTCTTTGATCTTTCGAACCCTTGGACCGTCAATACGGACAACATCCTCTACAAATGTGGATGGTCACCTTTTGAAGGTAACTCCTTCCGGGCTCGTGTGATTCACACCTTCGTGAACGGTCAATGGGTATACCGCAATGGGTCCATTGACGAAAGTGTTCGAGGGGAACGTTTACTTTTCAACCGTGACTAAGCGCTTACTGCATTGGCTATTGCCTTCGCTGATCTTCTTGGGTTGTGCCAAGGAAGAACGACCAGACGACGTCATGGGTAAGACGAAGATGGTGGAGGTCATGGTTGATGTACATTTGGCCGAGGGGGTAGAAAAAACAACCATCCTCACCTTGGATAGCACCATCATTTCGGGGCAAGCCGTTTACGACTACTTGTACGAAAAGCATGGTATTACCGAAGAAGAATACGCACGCTCCTTTGAGTGGTACAGTGAACACCTAAAGGAATTTGATGAGGTGTACGCTCGGGTAATTGAGAAGTTGAATCAAATGGAAGCTGCTCGGCAGCAAATCCGCGATCGCTAGATTTTTGGAAAATGCTTCGCAGTCTCTTGGATGGTTTCTTGGAGTGACCGAAACGTAAAGCCCAATTCTTCTCTAATTTTTTCGCTGCTGTACCGAACGAATTGTTGTGCGGTAGCGGCGGTCTCTTTTGTGACCATGGGCGAATTTCCGGTCAGCCTTGATCTCAGCCATTCAATGCGCCAAACCAAATTCCCTAACCAAGCCGGTGTATTGATGTGCGGTGCTTTTACGCCAAGCCCTTCAGCAATCCAGGTAAAAACTTCTTGATACGATCTGTTTTCAGCGGACAACACGTACCGTTCATTTTCTAGTTCACTGGAGGCGAGTGTTGCGAGCGCGCTTGCTACATCCCGAACATCCACAAAGCCATTGATGCCCCTGGAGTAAAATGAAAAGCCATCCGCAATGCTGGAGAAAATCTTTGAGGATCCTGCTTCCCAATAGCCAGGTCCCAAGATGATGCTCGGATTCACCATGACAGCAGGAAGACCTTCTTGGGTGCCCTTCCACACCTGCTGTTCAGCAGCGTACTTAGAGATGGCATATTGCGAATTTTCGGGACCCGATTTCCAGCTCGTCCATTCGTCGATTTGTTCTCCCGTTTCGCTTCTTCCGAGGGCTGCAACAGAACTGACGTAGGCCAATTTCCGAACGCCACTAGCAAGTGCGGTATGAACGATGTTGGCGGTTCCCTCTTCGTTGACCTTGAAAAGGAGATCACGGTCTCTGGGGTCAAAACTGACCAGTGCCGCACAGTGATATACGAGATCAACCCCTTCCATAGCATCTTCGAGAACGCCTAGATCCGAAAGGTCTCCATGAATCCAGTCGATCGTATCGAACAGATCCCGGGCGATACCAGAGTACAATCCAAAAACTTCGAGTACGTGTTTTTTACGCTCTTCGGAACGATACAATGCCCGAATTTTAGGAGCACCTTGGTCCTGTACTCGAGCAAGTTCGTAGAGCAGGTGACTGCCGACCAATCCTGTTCCTCCGGTGACGAAAATCATGAGACTAAATTACATTAAATTTGCGCCTTAAATTGACCCGATAATGAGCGCGTTTATTGAAGAATTGAAGTGGCGTGGAATGATCCACGATGTGATGCCAGGAACCGATGAGGCTCTAGATACTCCCGGACGCTTGGGTTATGTAGGCTTTGATCCTACCGCCGAGTCCTTACACATTGGGAACCTTGTACCCATTATGCTTTTGACCCACTTTCAGCGCGCTGGTCATTGTCCCGTAGCCTTGGTTGGTGGCGCAACGGGGATGGTTGGAGATCCTTCGGGAAAGAAGGCGGAAAGACAGCTGCTCAGTGAAGAAGTTCTACAGCGGAATATTGCCGGGGTACAAGCCCAGTTGGAGAAATTCCTCTCCTTTGAGGGGGAGAACGCCGCTCAAATCGTCAATAACTACGACTGGTTTAAGGACTTTTCGTTGCTCGACTTTCTTCGGGATGTTGGGAAGCACTTGACCATCAATTATATGATGGCCAAAGATTCTGTAAAGACGAGATTGGAGACCGGACTGTCTTTTACGGAGTTTAGCTATCAGCTCATTCAAGGCTACGATTTCTATCACCTTAAAAAAGAAAAAGACTGCATTCTCCAGATGGGAGGATCAGACCAGTGGGGGAATATCACCGCGGGAACAGAGTTGATTCGAAGAATGGATGCAGGGGAAGCTTACGCATTGACCTGTCCACTCATTACGAAAGCGGACGGATCCAAGTTTGGAAAGTCTGAAGGCGGAAATATTTGGTTGGATCCGAAATTAACCTCGCCCTACAAGTTCTACCAATACTGGCTGAACGCCGCGGATGAAGATGTTCCTCAGTGGCTGCGCATTTTCAGTCTGAAGAGCAGAGAAAAAATTGAAGCATTGGAAGCACAACACGCGGAAGCACCGCATATGCGCACGATGCAAATCGCGCTTGCAGAAGAATTGACCGTTCGCGTGCACAGTGAAGAAGAGCTCAAGAAGGCTCAAGCGGCTTCCAAGATTTTGTTCGGAAAATCCACGCAAGAAGAGCTCGTTCAATTGGACGAAGACACTTTACTTAGTGTCTTTGAAGGGGTTCCACAGTTCGATGTATCGCGCAGTGATTTCACCGGGAACATTGTTGATCTATTGGCGGAGAAGACAGCTGTTTTTGCCTCTAAAGGTGAAGCTCGACGCATGCTCAAAAGTAATGCAGTTTCGCTGAACAAAGAGAAGGTTCAAGACTCCTATGAAGTAGGAGAAGGCGACTTGCTCAACAATCGTTACCTGCTGGTTCAAAAAGGAAAGAAGAATTACTTTTTGTTGAAAGTCGACTGATTCAAGCCCCTTCGCCGCAAGCAGCGTATTCTGCGACACTACTGCACCATCAAATTACACCCTCGAACTTCGGCATTGTCGAAGCGTCCGAGAATTTCTATTCCGCCCTCTGGGCAAAAACGACCTAGGTCCTGCGTTGCAATAAAGGCGCAGGAATAGATGTTCGCGAGATCCATGACGTTGACACCTCCCGTTTTTCCGGGAGGAGCCGGTGAAAGTGGGTCTTCGGTATCGCGCAGACTAAGGCGCATCCAGTGAGGCGTTTGGAAGCATCGCCCCGTAGGGGCATAGGCTTGCGAAAGCAATTCCGTCATGCCGTATTCCGAATGAATGACCGAAAGATTAAACGCCTCTTTTAAAATTTGATGGAGTTCGCTCCGAATCATTTCCCTACGACGGCCCTTCATTCCTCCGGTTTCCATGACCACCGCATTTTTGGGCAGCGGCATAGGATATTGCTCGGCCAAATCGAGCAAGGCAAAGGAGACGCCCAGGAGGAGGATTTTTCGGTCCGAGTTTAGATGCTTGGTCAGTAGCTTATTTAAGGCTTTTAAATCGTCTAGAAAGAAACCCGAATCGGGGTGCTCTGAGCGCGTGATTAATCCTTGCGCCATATCGATCAAGGAGCTGCCGCTGCGTTCGAGATACGAGGGCAATAGGGCAAAGACGACATAGTCACTGGGGTCTCCGTAGAATGTTTGGAAGGTATTCAGGTAGCTTTGTTCGTATACCTCGAGATCGACGACATGGTGCAGGCTGGGCTCTTGGCCAGTGGTGCCGGAGGAGCTAAAAGTTTTGATTGCAGGAAAGCCTGAAGCTTTGACTTCATGCGCTTTGAAAAGCTCTACTGGAAGGTAAGGGATGTCTTGAGTACGTTTAATTTGGGCGTGGTTGACTGCAAGGTGTTTCAAATATTCGGCATAGGGAGCGACCTGTTCTGCTTGCCAATGAAACAGCTCTAATGCCCATGAGTCACGTGTTGCGTCATCAGCGCAGCGAAAAAGTTTATTTTTGAAAGCGACGGGGTCCATGCAAACGATAGGGCCTAAAAGTCCGTTACTATGAATATGAAGTCTTGTTCAAAGGTAGCACTAACCGCGTTGATGGCGGTGATGATGGGAACGGGATGTTTGCGCACCGAGGAGTATCCTCCCGAGCCGATCATTTCCTTCGACGGCTTCATATTGGTCGATTCTGTTGATCAATTGGGGAATGAAAATACCTATTGCATAGTGACCATCGGCTTTACCGACGGTGATGGTAATGTAGGACTTCGCGAGAGCGATACCACGGGCCGATTCCATCCGGACAGTCTGTATTACCACAATTTACTGGTCGACTATTACGAATGGAATGATACCACAGGGAGTTTCGATTTAATCGATGACCTAGACCCTTCGTTTAGCGCGCGCATTCCTTATTTGACTCCGGAAGGAAAGAATAAAACGCTGAAAGGTGAAGTCGTTTATGACATGAATGTATCCTTCACGGGAAGCGATACCATTCGCTTCGATTTTCGACTGGTGGACCGAAGCTTTACCGAGAGTAACTTGGTCGAGTCCCCCGCGATAATTATCAATTAACCTTCTAGGACAATGGCCTCCGATACGTCGAAGGCATGGTCGCCGATCTTTTCTAAGCTGTGGATGAGGTCGTTGTAGTACATCCCGGAGTGAATGGGGTAGAGTCCTTTTTCGATGTTCTCGAGGTGCTCATTACGGAGTTGATTTCTCAATTCATTGATTTCGTCTTCCAAGTCCTTAGCCTCGGTTAAAGAGACCTTCTCGTAATCCTGATTCAGGTTCTTAGTCATCAATTCAATAGAGCGCTCCACAGCATGGAACATCTGCTCAGATTTTTGACGCAATTCTGGGGTAAAGTAGGCCTTGGTTTCACGTCGACGCTCCATGTTCTGAGCAATCTGGTAGCACAAGTCGCCGATGGTCTCGAGATCCGAAATGATGCTTAGCATGCTGCGCACTCTGTGCGATGCATCCTTAGATAGCTCGTTTTCTGAAGCCTTACTCAGGTACTTGGCAATCTCCAATTCCATCCGGTCGGTCATGTCCTCATACTTGGCAACGCGCTTCAGAAGTTTCTTGAACTTCTTTTCTTCAGTGGCGTGCAACAATTGAGGGACAGCCTCGTAGAGTTTGGCTGTGATCTCGCCGAACTTGCTGATTTCTTTTCTCGCCTCAATAATGGACAGTTCTGCTGTACCCATCATTCCACTGCCGATGAAGCTGAGCTGGAATACTTCGTCATCCACTCCTCTCGCGGGGAGGAAACGGGTCACGATTCGCGCGATGAAGGGTACGAACCAGACGAGTAGAAGTACATTGAGAATATTGAAGGTCGTGTGAAAAATGGAGAGGGCAATGGGAATGGCGCTGGCTTCTTCCATAGGGCGGGCTCCGACATTTTGAACCTCGTATTGACCAGAAACGAGGCCTGCAGCGCTCAATTCTTCTTGGAAGGCAATGCTCGCGACTGAATCAATGTTGATGTTGTTTTCTGAGGCTTTGAATAGCTCGTAGTGAACATCGAGCCGTTGAGGCTCCGGCCAATCCCATGAAACAAAATCTTTAGCTTCTCCCAAACGCGTGGTCATGTTTTGGTTGAAGGCATTCTGTTCTGGGGCATTGCTAAAAGAATAATTGCGGCCACCGACTCCGCTTATGGTTGGATTGTCGGCCATGTAGTTGTTGATGTTGTTGATGAACAGCGGGAAGGCAATGATCATCCAGAATACGCCAAAAATATTGAAGAGAAAATGCGCGCGGGCCGCTCTTTTGGCGTGAACGTTGGCTACCAGCGCCGCTAAATTGGCCGTAATGGTTGTTCCGATGTTCTCACCCATTATCATGGCTGCGGCCATTGGGAATGGAATCCAACCCTGATAGCACATCACAAGGGTGAGCGCCATGGCTGCCGATGAGGATTGAACCACAACGGTAATAATACTACCGACACCAATGAAAATGAGGGTGGAGAGTACGCCTTTGTCCGTGTAGTGGCTCAGGAATTCTAGAACCTCTGGGTTGGATTGGAGATCAGGAACATTTCCTTTCAAAAACTCTAAGCCCATAAAAAGTAGGGCAAATCCAATGAGTACTTCCCCCCAGGACTTAGCCGTGCTTTTCGAGGAGAACAGCATGGGGAATCCGAAAGCAATAATCGGAAGGGCCATCGCCGAAATCTTCACTTTGAAGCCGAAAATGGAGATAAGCCATGCGGTCAAAGTAGTCCCAATATTGGCTCCCATGATTACGCCGATGGACTCCACCAAAGAAAGCAAGCCTGCATTCACAAAACTCACCACCATCACGGTAGTGGCGGAAGAGGATTGAACCAGCGAGGTGATGAAGAATCCGGTAAAGACCCCAAACAGGCGATTGGAGGTCATCGCGCTCAAAATCTTGCGCATACGATTACCAGCAACCTTTTGGATGCCGTCGCTCATAACCTTCATGCCGTAGATGAAAAAGCCTAGGGCACCAACCAGCGACAGGAAATCGAAAAGAGAGTAATTCATGACCGAGAATTTGAGAGCAAATATAGGTAAGGGGCTAACTTATTGCTTGATAATTGATCGTAAAGAAGAGCCGTATTCCGTGCGTAGTTCCATGGAGTAAACTCCTGTAGCCCAACTGGAAGTGTTCAGTTTGGTCGTTCCGGAAATCGGTGCTTCATATACGAGCCTTCCATCTGCCCCCCAAACTCTGATTTCAGCTTCCTTTTCAACTTCAATGACCAGATGATTTGTGAAAGGAACCGGATAAGCTTTGAATTCTGAACGCTGCTCATCAATTCCAATGGTCGAAATGATGTCCGCTGAAGAACGGGGCAAGAATTGATATCCCTCGTCATAGGGAGAGTCAAAGTCAAACTGACCTCCTATTCCTATGGCGTGAAACGGTCCAGATGGAGCAGGCTGACTGTACAGGTCGACATCGTTGTCAATACGCATGTCGTAGGTGCTCAATCCATCGGTGACTTCAACATTGAAACCACTTCCCGTACCCGTCCATTGAGCGGGGTCCACTAAGGTTAAATTGTCGATGCGCACCAATTCGGACTCCGTAGTTTCATCTAGGAACGTCACAACGGTTGGGGTCGGCACGGGGTTACCCTGGGTCAGGAGGACAACACTATCCATGTACAACTGAGTGAGGCCATTAAAGAATCCTACGTCTCCATATACGCGAACTAAATCTCCTTCGGTGACCGTATAGTTGTTTAACGGAGTGTCGGCAAATGTTCCAATACCGCCTGTCCCGTCGTGCAAGGTGAACTGCAGCCCTACGCTGCGCAGATTGCCCCCTAATACAACACCTTCCAAGGAACAGAATACTCCGTTGGAATCTGGTTCAACGGCGGCATTATTGGTGGTTACATCGGCGACTGAGTACATGGGTATGGGAACATCGTTATCCAAAATGGAAATAAAGAAGGTGGGCCCAATAATGGTTCCGCCATTGGTCGCATTTGAAAGGCCGAATGAAATCAGTTCATTCCCTTCTGCGATGTTGTCGTCCACGATCGTGATGCTCACGGGCTGCAAAGCCGAGCTACCGGCGGGGAAAGTCACTGTTGTAGGGGAAGAAAAGACATAGTCCTGTCCGCTGGTGGCCGTACCCCCTGTGACAAAGACTTGAACGCTTGTTGCGTTGTTGGGGTCTGGATTGGCAATTCCAACATCGAAACTTACTGTTCCAGCGCTTTCATCTACGAGCTGAGCAGCAGAGGCGAAGGACAAAACAGGAGTGCTAATGCCGCATGGGTTGAATGTGTGCCATCCGTACAGACCAAAAGTGTTTTGAGGATAGACATCCCATTCATTCGCTCCTGAGGTCCAATCCAAGGAACCACCTTGGATATTGATCTTGCGAACAAGGGTATGGTTTTGAGTGCTGCCTAAACCCACGGGCCAACTGGATCCGGGATCTACTCCGGGCTCTCCAATAACATCTAGGGTATCGGTTCCATTCCATAAGATAAGAGCATCGTCACCGTTGAAGTGAGCGACACTTGGGAAGGACAAAATGGTGTCGGCTACAGCGAGCATTATGGGATCGGCTTGGTCGGTGCAAAGTCTGTACGTGGCGTATGGTGCTAGGGTTCCCGATAAGTTGAGGGTATCAACAAAGCTTCCGCCATTGCCGCTTTCGATCACCAAGTAGTTGGTGAGGTCGATGGTGTTGGGAGTAGGGTTGAAAAGCTCAAGCCCTTTATTGTTTCCAGATCCTTCGATGTATTCGCTGAAGAAGAGATCATTACAAGAAGGAGTCGCTGCGTCATTGTCGAGAATGGTTATACTGACGTTGGTGCTCGTTCCAATGGCTAGACCAGACGAAACATAGGTAATGTCAAACGAGGCTGTTTCGCTGGATTCAACGAGGTTGTCATCGTTGATGTTCAGGTCGATGAAGGTTGAGTCCGTTCCTGCAGCTAGAGGGAGGATGATTTCTCCCGTAACCTGGTCGGTAGGAGGTGTGGATGTCCCGTCCGTTGCGTCCAAGCCTACTCCAGGGGTAACCGTGACAATGATGGTGTCCGCGCTACTGGTCGTTGGCGAAATGGACAGACTGATGCGAAAGGTCCCTACTCCTTCAGAAACACTCTGGCTGGAAGTTGTAAAGTTCACGGTCGATACTGCCGGAGCTGGCAGTACTGTTACCGTCCCGGTCATACCGAGCCCCGCGTGAGGATCGCATTGATAATTATAGGTGCCTGGGCTTGTGAAGACAAAGGAATAATTCCAAGCCGATGAAGAAGTTGAATTTCCAAAAGACGCTGGGTTGCCAGGGAAGACACCCGTGTTTCCATTTACATTGTGGAACCCACCGAGATTCGACCATTGTACAGTATCTCCGGCAAAAATGGTGATGGTGGATGGGTTGAAGGTGTTTCCGTTAGGACCTCCTAAGTTCACCTGATGCGTTGTTGCGTCAGCAAATGTGCTTGTAAATAAGAGCGCTGCAAAGAAGAAATAGAGCTTTTTCATCGATCAAAATTTTGAAGCTTCAAGGTACGGAACACAATTCAGGTTGGCCTAAGGTAAAAAGGGCCACTCATTGAGTGGCCCTTTTTAAGTCTATTGAGATAAGCTCTTACTGGATGATGTTTCCATCTACATCCTTAGCCCATCCGCCTTTCCACCAGTTTCCACCAGTTTCGCAAGCTCCGCGGTATTGAGCAGATGTAAACCATCCGTCAACTCCATTAGGGTTTGCGTTTGATGAACTGGTACCTACGAAACCGCTCAAGTTTACTGCATTCTCGTCACAGTCATAGTCCGTAGTGAACTTAGCACAGTCGCGGTAAGCATCTCCACCTCCACCGAGTCCAAAGACACTCGCGTTGCTTACAAAAGCATCGTCGTTGTCTACGTGGACTAATGTAATAGAGTCAGATACGCGGATACCGTGCTTAGGGAAGTTAGTAACCAATGCGTTCCAGATACGGAATTTAGCACCTTCACGTAAACGCATTCCTGTGTTCTCAGCATCACCATCATCTTCTCCAACTAGAGTAACGTTAGAGATGGTAGGGTTTGTCCAAGGAAGAGCAGAGTTGTCATCTCCGTTGTTGTCAAACTCAAATCCACGGTCTCCAGATACATTGTCCTGATGAGCAACGAAGAACTGACCTTTACCAGCCCATCCGTGTGTACAGTCAAATGAATCATCACGAGCACCTGTTACGATCGCGTATTTAACTTCAGCAGCTCCACCGAACCACTCAATACCGTCGTCAGCTCCTTTGAAGATTTGTACGTGGTTGATTGAAGTACCTGATCCTACGGCGTTCAAGGTCAAACCATTCAACTCGTCGTCTGTAGCGCAGATGAATCCTGCGTATTCGATACGAACGTAGCACAAAGTACCAGAGTTGTCTGCGTTGTCAGTACCTCCGTACGTACCAGAGTTACACTCAGCTGTAGCAGTAGAACCGTTGTTGATCTCTCCGAAACCGTTGATGATCAAACCACCCCAAGAACCTTTCTCAGTTTGAAGTGAACTCATCACGATTGGGTTCTGAGCAGTTCCACAAGCGTTGATCATCGCACCTTGGTTGATGGTCAAGAAGTCAACACCGTCAGAGTTGTCTCCGTACACGAGTGTACCTGGCTCAATAGTAAGTGTAGATCCAGACATAACGAAAATACCGTCTTTCAACAAGTACTTGTTGCTGGCGCTCATTGTAATATTTTGGTTGATATTACCAGCGATTTCTTTGTAGTCTACACCGTTCTTAGTTACATCAGTAATGGTGTAAGTAGCGTTTCCGCCGTTGTTGTCATCATCATCATCCTTGTCACACGCGGACAATGTTACTCCGAGTGCCAAGGCAACTGCAAGCATTCGGTTAAACTTCAATTGTTTCATTATAGTTACGGGTTTAGAAGTTGAATTTCTTGCCACAAAACTAAACGCCCCGTTCAACGAGACGCTTTCCTGAGGTTTAAAAAAATGTTAAGTAAACGCCCTTTATGTTAAGAGAGTGTAACTTAGAAGACGCTGTAGGAAATGGAGATACTGAAATCGACTCCTTGACGGTATTGGTTGACAATCACCGGTTCTGTATTACTCAAATTTGGGTCTGATTCCTGCTTCTGCAAAATAAGGGGATTCAGCAGGTTTCGCGCGTAAAAGTTGACAGACCAATGCTGGCTAATTTGATTTCTCCAAGAGAAATTTACCGTGTTAACCGGACGTTCATACGTGTCTCCAATTCCCTGTGCCCCAGCCGCAAAAATTCGCGGACCAAAGACATTATAGCTCACAGTTGCTGTCGTTTTTAGTGCATCGTCTTTGCCGAATCGTTTGGTGTACGTCAGATCCGCATTTACTAGATAGGGAGACGCACCCTGAAGTGGACGTTGGTCATTTGTTGAAATCACGGAAGACCCACTAACTGTTGCATCTTGATTGATCGTAACGTCCGTATACATTGCAGAGGCGTTAAAGGTCAGACTGAAATTTCTCCAGGCGGTTTCCTCTCCGAACCAACGACCCAAATTCTGCAAGTATTCGAACTCGACTCCACCTACTAAAGCACTTTCCGTGTTGATGAAGGATTCAAGCTGGCCGGAGGCCGTAGCCACAAGAACGCGTTCAATAGGGCTGTCTAGATATTTTCCAAAGACGGTGAACGCGACTAAATTCCCGGGCTGAGGATACGTTTCAAAGCGAAGATCGATATTGTAGTTCGCTCCATTTTGAAGTTCTGGATTACCAATGCTCTGGCGACCAGCAAAAAACTCAATGTATTGAAACGGGCCAACTTCTCGGTAGGCAGGGCGGGATATGGTTCGGGATGCACTGGCCCGAATAGCACTGTTTTCGTTTACGTCATACTTAAAAGAGGCAGCTGGCATTAGAGCAATTTGATCCAGTGTTTCCTGTTTCGGAACTCCCGGTTGAACTTGATCACGATAGTCCAAGGTCTGCAGACCATCTTCAATTCTCAATCCAATCATTCCTTCAGCACGCGGCCCAAGCTTACCGCTAGTTTGGGCGTAGAATGAATTGATGTTCAAGTTAGCTGTATACAGAGAGGCAGGTCCTGCGATTTCTCGATAGGCAATTTTATCGTTCTCAAAATTCTCTTCACTGATCACGGCTTCCATATTATTGGGATTCATGATGTCCCCGTCTTCGTTCACGTAGTTTTGGAAGTCAACATTTACTTGCCAATAATCGAATTCGCGTTCCTTTCGCTTTATCTCACCGCCAACAATAAGATCCCAAAGCGACTCCCCTTTATCATCCTTTTTTATGCTGTAGGTTGCCATAACGCGCGCATTGTATTCGTCCTCTACGAGCTCGGAAAAGAAGCGGTGATTTTCATTGAAGTCCAAGGTGTTGATTAGGAAGTCATCTCCTTGGCGCAAATACACGAATTGGCGGCGATCTGGCTCTGTCGATGTGGCGCGATTCCAAGAGCCGTCCCAGCGAATTTTCCAATCGCCAAATTCATGCTCTCCAAAGATTTGGTTCACCATTAGGTCATTCTGTCTCCAGGTGTATCTGCGTGTGAAGATGGGAGAGTTGTAATCAAAATGGAATCCAGTTTCATCTCCTGTTTCCCGGAAATTGTCGGTGCTCAAGTTCACAAACAGAAAGTTGTACGTGATCTTATTCTTATCGTCGAACTCATATGCGGCATTGGCCAACACTGAGGAGTTGGTTTCTTGTTGCCACGATTGGACATCGTAATCAATTTGGAAGTCATTTTGACGATTGACTAGACGGTAAATTCCTGGCTGATAAGAAGCCTTATTCCTGTGATCAAGAGAGATTAAAAATCCGAATCCACCCTCCTTTTCTTTGTTCGCAATGTAATTTCCAGCGGTTACACCAAAAGCTGTATTGATGGGTGTAGTAATGGTTTTGCGGTTAAATAAATAGGAGAACTCGTTGTATTGCCCCTGAGTGCGGCTGTCGTAGAATTCTTCATTACGCAAAGCGTCAGGATAGGCACGTGTTCCGTCGTCAAATCCCAAATAATCTGCATTTCCCCCTTCATAAGTGAAAAAGTCACCACCATTACGTTGGGTGTTGATTCCAAACCCCATACGCACTTCCAATAACGGCTGCGTTGGATAGTCTTTTGTAGCAATGTTTATGGCTCCACCGGCAAAGTCTCCATAAAGAGGTGCCTCGAACGCTTTTTGGACATTCAAGTTTTGAATGATCGCGGTGCGGAAAATATTGAGGGGAATGACCTTTAAGTCGGGATCTGGAGAAGCAATGGGCATTCCATTCAAGTAGGCGCTGTTGTAGCGGTCTCCCATACCTCGAACAAATACATTTTGACCTCCTACAACAGACAGTCCGGCTACCTTGGTCAATCCTTCCGCAACATCTGCGGAACCTGTTTCCTTTAGCTTTTGGGCGCCGATGTTTTGAACGATTCCTGAAGCTTCTTTACGCTCTAATAGTAATTGTGCTTCAGACTCTTTATTGGCCTTAGTCACCACGTCCACCGCTGTCAAAGCAACGGAGCCTTGGTTCAAAGTGTGATTAAGGATAGTTGTTTCTCCGGTAGTTACGCGAACCCCTTTAATGGTGTCGACATTGTAACCGATGAAGGAAATAATGACATCGTAGGTTCCAGCTGGAGCGCTAAACGAATAGTTTCCATCGAAATCGGTGGTGGATCCAATGCTGGATCCTACGGTTACAACGTTGGCGAAGGCCATCGGCTCGTTGTCGTTAGCTCCGTCCAAGACGGTTCCGGAGATGGTTCCGTTTCCTTGCCCAAATGTGTTGACAGAAAGGAATACCAATACGGCCAACAACATTGAAATGTGTAACTTACGCATGCTCAGTAATTTTTTGCAAAGGAACAGTCTTGAGGTAAGCGGATGGTTAATGCCTTGTTACCCTTGAGTTAAGGTTATTAACCTTTGGTTAATGTTTAAGACAGCATGGTTTTATAATTAATTTTACCGCAAAATCTGCACGCCATGAGCCCGAACGGTTACAAACTTCTACTGGTTGACGATGAGGAAGATATCCTCGAATTCATTGGGTACAATCTGAGAAAAGAGGGATATACTGTATTCACTTCGAACAATGGCCAGGAGGCTGTTGAACTCGCGAAGAAGGAGGTACCTCACCTCATAATCTTGGATGTGATGATGCCTGGAATGGATGGCATTGAGGTTTGTGATGTGTTGCGTAATACGCCCGAGACGGCAAATGTGCTTATCGCATTTTTAACCGCACGTGGAGAAGACTACAGCCAAGTAGCAGGATTTGACGCAGGTGCAGATGACTACATTACCAAACCGATTAAACCCAAAGTACTCGTTAGTCGAGTCGGGGCCCTTTTGAGACGTTTTGGCTCCAAGATGGAGCTGGATTCAGTGATCGAAGTCTCTGATTTGCATATCGATAAGGAAAAGTATCAGGTGACTAAGGAAGGAGAACGAATAGAGCTTCCGCGCAAAGAATTCGAGCTTTTAAGTTTATTGGCCAGTCGCCCTGGTAAAGTATTCAACCGCGATGAGATCCTGGATAAGATCTGGGGGAGCGAGGTAATTGTTGGAGGTCGTACCATCGATGTCCACGTTCGAAAGCTCCGTGAGAAAATCGGCGAAGGATATATTAAAACCGTGAAGGGGGTAGGCTACAAGTTCGAAGCCTAATGCGATTTGATCGACCCGATCAACTTGCTCTTTTGGCAAGTTTGATCACCAGCCTTTTTGTTCTGTTCAGCTTTTGGCTGGCAAACCGTATTTCGGGTACGGAGGCCCATCTATTGGCGGATGCTGCTGTTGCTGGAGTGAGTTTCATTGTCGGCTTCCTCATTTTTCGCTACGCTGTTTACCAGTTTATATACCGAAAAGTGGAACTGCTCTACAAGAACATTCACGCCATCCGTTCCGGTGATTTCGAGGACGATGAGGTAACCACGGATCTGGATGAGGTGAGCCGAGAGGTGAGCGAATGGGCGGAAAACCAACGTGAGGAAATTGCTCAACTGAAGGTTCGGGAATCGTACCGAAAAGAATTTATTGGGAATGTGAGTCATGAACTCAAGACCCCGATTTTCAACATTCAAGGATACATCCTTACCCTACTAGACGGAGCGCTTGAAGACGAGGAAATCAATCGCGCCTACTTGTTGCGAGCAAACAAAAGCGTTGAACGTATGATTCGCTTGGTTCATGATCTCGAGACCATTACCAAGCTCGAAGCAGGTGCGCTGCAAATGAATGTAAGTCCAGCCGATATAGTGGAGCTCGCATGTGAAGTGATGGATACGCTGGAGCTAAAGGCCAAGAAAAAGGGCGTCCAGTTGCGCTTCAAGAATAAAACCCAGAAGTCCATTAAGCTCCTTTGTGACAGCGAGCGCGTCAAGCAGGTTTTCACTAATTTGATGGTCAACGGGATAAACTATTCCAATGATGACGAAGGCTTTGTTGAGCTGGATTTTACTGATTTGGGCAGCAAAATCTTAATCGAGATTTCGGATAATGGATTGGGCATTCCAGAAGAAGACCTTCCGCGACTATTCGAGCGTTTCTATCGGGTCGATAAAAGCCGTTCTCGGGAGCAAGGAGGTACGGGTTTGGGATTGGCGATTGTGAAACACATCGTCGAGGCACACAAGCAGTCCATCACGGTCCGAAGTAAGCCGGGAGTGGGATCTACCTTCGCCTTTACCCTTCAAAAAGCTTAAAGAGCTCCGACCAGTTCCGCTGATTCATGTCGAACTGAGGCAGTCCAGAGTAGTCAATACTTTTAACTAATGCGGCCTGAAGGTCGAATTCTTCTTGGGTGAAGTATGGAACCATTTGCTTTTCATCTAAGGATTGAGCCAGATACACTTGTTCCGTTTGCCCGGGAGTAGGACAGAATACTGCCTTTTTTCCCGAAACGCATAGGTCCATGATGGTGGTGTATCCCGAGCGGCTGACGACGAGCTCGCTCTCATGAATCAGATCCTCCAGTTGATTACTTGTGCAGTAGTTGTAGAATTGAATTCCGTCGCGTACCTCCTCGTGCTGTTGCTCGGTTATTCCCCGAACAACGACGCCACGAAGCCCTAATTCCCTCATCTGGGCCACCACGATTTCTTCAAAGAGAGAACGCTGAGGCTCCGGACCAGAAAGCAGGGCCATGACTTGGAACTTAGGGCTAGGATGTTCCGAACGCGTGGAAAAGCGACTCAAAGGGCCGATATATCGATGTTTGAAGGTGTCG
Source organism: Flavobacteriales bacterium (assembly GCA_965661605.1). GTDB lineage: Bacteria > Bacteroidota > Bacteroidia > Flavobacteriales > ECT2AJA-044 > ECT2AJA-044. The sequence continues at coordinate 17,356 of CBFIEH010000012.1, forward strand.
GGAAAGCCGTGCGCTAGAGTGCCCGATAGGTTCTCGGTACCTCCGAAATCGGGAATCCAACATTCGTCAAACTTCCGAATGAATCGTCTATTGACCTCGAAGAGTAATTTTTCTCCCGCGGGCGCTTTGACATTGACCTGATGGGTCATGAACACGGTGGGCACTTCATCCGAGTATAGCCCAAAGCGATTGTCGGAGATGATGCCATCGATGTTCATTTTCCGCATTTGTTTCTTCAAATAAGCCTGCTCTTCTTGAATCTTCTTGATGATGTTTGGAGCGCTGGTCAAAATTTTAAGGGCAAAAGACCCTTTCTTTTGATAGGTAATTTGATAATCCGGGAGCTCAAAGAATTCAAGCTCTGGAAATTCTTCGCGCAAGAGGTATAAAGCTCGGCCACTTGTGGCAATCACCGGTGTATATCCATCGGCCCGTAGGGCCTGAATAATAGGAATACAACGCGTCGCATGCCCCAGCCCCCAGTTCAGCGGGCACACCAAAATTCTCTTTGACTGCATCACTTGCGAAGATAGGGCAGGCGGCGAACAAATCGGGAGAATGGGATTAAGCGATAATTAAATCTTCGAATTAACTTTGCCCAAAAGCATAACGTGGGAAAGGATAAACTGCGCCGATTTGCCGAGATGGAAGACTTCGAACACGTGGTCCAGCCGACCCGTGAGGAGGTGGAGCAGGGGCTTGAATTACGCGGTCGTTGGAACGCTGATTTTTTCCCTGAAGAACAGCCGATCGTTCTGGAACTGGGCTGTGGTCACGGCGATTATACGGTCAATCTTGGGCGCCTACGGCGCGATGCGAACTTCGTCGGGGTAGACATCAAAGGAGCCCGAATCTGGCGCGGTGCAAAAACGGCGCAGGAAGAGGGCTTAACCAATATTGGATTTCTGCGGACCCAGATTGAGCTCATCGATCAGTGCTTCGGGCCGGAGGAAGTTTCGGAGATTTGGATCACCTTCCCCGATCCTCAGATTAAATACCGCCGAGCGAAGCACCGCCTGACCCATCCGCTTTTTTTAGAACGCTATCGACGAATTTTGAAGCCCGGCGGAATTATTCACTTGAAATCGGACAGCGAATTCTTGCACGGGTATACGCTGGGCCTTTTGGAAGCATGGGGTTGGCCTGTATTGGAGTCGAACCACGACATTTACAGAAACCCTCAGCGCGACCCGGTTTTGGACTTCAAGACTTATTATGAGAGGAAATGGCTGGCTGAAGGTAAGCCCATTACGTATTTAAAATTTCAACTCGGTGAGCGCTAAGAGTGAGGACTTTTTTCAGCGAGTGTACCGCGTGGTTCGCTTGATTCCCGAAGGACGGGTGACCAGCTATGGGTCCATTGCCAAATACTTGGGTGCTGCTCGATCTTCCCGCATGGTGGGCTGGGCCATGAATGCCTCACATGGCCAAGACGATGTGCCGGCGCACCGAGTCGTGAATCGAAAAGGACTCTTGACAGGTAAACATCACTTCCTCGGAGTGAACGTCATGGAGCAATTGTTGGAGCGCGAAGGCGTCGAAATTATCGACGATCAAGTACAGCGTTTTGAACAACACTACTGGGATCCGGTTATCGAATTGCCGGAGGAATCTAAATTAGAACGGCTTTAAATTAGCGTATCTTTGTCCCTATGAAATTGACTAAGGAAAACGTCACGCGCGTGCTCCATAAAATCGCCACACCCGGCATTGGAACCAACTTGGTGGAATCGGGTGCACTCAAGAATGTACAAGTCTTTGGCGAGGAGATCGACGTAGACGTCACTATAACAACCCCCGCCCTTCACGTGAAGAAAAAGCTGGAGGTTGATATCATCAAATTGATCCACGATGAGCTGTATGAAAAAGCAGTGGTCAAGGTCAACATCCGTGTAGAACAACCCGAAAAGGCTCCTGAAATAAAAGGACCGGAATTGCCAGGCGTGAAGAACGTTGTGGCTGTTGCTTCCGGTAAAGGAGGCGTAGGGAAATCTACAGTTACGGCCAACATGGCCGTGGCTTTGGCCGATATGGGCTTTAAAGTGGGCTTGGTAGATGCGGATATCTACGGACCTTCCGTGCCCATGATGTTCGACGTGGAATTTGCACGACCCAAGAGTATTGAAGTTGGAGGACGTTCCATGATGGAACCCGTCATGAGCCACGGAGTTAAGGTTTTGTCCATCGGCTTTTTTGCCGGAGCAAATCAAGCGGTGGTATGGCGGGGACCTATGGCTTCTAAGGCTTTGAATCAGCTGATCAAGGACGCGCATTGGGGAGATTTGGATTTCCTACTCATAGATTTGCCTCCTGGAACAGGAGACATTCACCTCAGCTTGGTGCAGGCCGTTCCAGTGACCGGAGCCGTGATTGTAAGTACGCCACAGAACGTGGCTCTGGCCGATGCACGCAAAGGAGTTGGGATGTTTAAGATGGATGCCATCAACGTTCCGGTATTGGGTATCGTAGAAAATATGAGTTACTTCACGCCTGAGGAGCTTCCTGAAAACAAGTACTACATCTTTGGAAAGAGCGGTGCTCGCAACTTAAGCGATGACATTGGTGTTCCTTTCCTCGGTGAGATTCCGCTCGTTCAATCAATCCGCGAAGCTGGGGATGTGGGACGACCTGCTGTTCTGCAGCAAAACACTCCTGCAGCGGAGGCCTTCATCGACGCCACCCGGAAGATGGTGGAGCAGTTGGTGGAACGAAACGAGAAACTATCTCCGACTCAGAAGGTCGAGATCACAAACATGGCCGGGTGTTCGGCCGTTAAGAATTAAGCTATGGCAACAGAAAGCGATTTAACGCAACGCGTAGAGGCAGCTCTCGATGAGATTCGCCCTTTCTTGGCTTCCGATGGAGGTGATATTAGCTTGATTGAAATCACACCGGAAATGATCGTACGCGTCCAGCTGCACGGAACATGTGTAGACTGTTCAGTGAATCAAATGACCCTGAAGAACGGGGTTGAAATGACCGTAAAGAGACATGCGCCTGAAGTGGTGGCAGTTCATGAAATCGGTCTAACGGAAACGGCTTAAGATGAGGAATACGGCCCAAGAAGTAGAAAAAGTCACCATTCTGTTTGCCGGTGACTCTGGCGATGGAATTCAGTTGACGGGAAGCCAATTCTCCAACACTGCGGCGCTTTACGGAAACGACCTCAGTACATTCCCAGATTTTCCCGCGGAAATTAGAGCCCCAATCGGTACGGTAGCAGGGGTCTCGGGCTTTCAAATCAATTTTGGAAGTACGGACATCTACACGCCCGGGGATGAAAGCGACGTACTCGTGGTGATGAACGCCGCGGCCCTTAAAAAGAATTTAAACCGGCTCAAGCCGAGAGGTTCTGTGATCCTCAATGTCGCCGGTTTCGACAAACGCAATCTGAGCTTAGCTGGATACGCTGCAGAGGAAAATCCCATCACGGACGGAACGCTGGACGATTACAATTTGGTTCAGATGGATGTGACCAAGTTGACTCGAGATTGCCTCAAGGAGACTTCTTTGGGTATGAAGGAGAAGGATCGCTCCAAGAATATGTTCGTCTTGGGTTTTGTGTACTGGATGTACAACAGGAAGCTGGATGTAACGATCGACTTTATCCAGAGTAAGTTCGGAAAACGGGCTCCCGAAATTGCCGAAGCCAACATCGCAGTTTTGAAGGCGGGCTACGCTTTTGGAGAGACGAGCGAGACCTTTAGCAATCGATTCGAGGTACGGCCAGCCCAAATGGCTCCAGGTACCTATCGAAACGTCATGGGAAACCAAGCCACCGCGATTGGAGTGATTGCTGCCGGCCGAAAAGCCGGGCTTGAAATTTTCTACGGTGGTTACCCCATTACGCCAGCATCGGACATTCTTCATGAATTGTCTAAGCACAAGAACTACGGGGTCCGCACCTTCCAGGCGGAGGACGAAATTGCGGGAATCTGTTCGGCCATTGGAGCGAGCTTTGGTGGCCACCTTGGTGTTACCGCCTCCTCGGGCCCAGGAATCGCCTTAAAGACGGAGGCGCTTGGATTGGCCGTAATGTTGGAGCTTCCATTACTCGTCATTAATGTACAGCGCGGGGGACCATCCACAGGACTCCCTACTAAGACTGAACAAGCCGACTTGATGCAGGCTGTTTATGGACGAAATGGCGAAGCACCTATTCCCGTTCTTGCAGCACGTACACCGAGTGATTGCTTTGCCACGGTATACGAGGCTACACGGATTGCTATTGAGCACATGACACCGGTGTTCTTCTTGAGCGATGGGTACTTGGCCAATGGTGCCGAGCCTTGGATGTATCCAAGCGCAGATGATTTGGCGGAAATACGCCCCAAGTTTGCCAAGCCGGTAGAAGGAAAAGAGTATTTGCCCTATGAACGAGATGAGAAACTCGTGCGAGAATGGGCTATTCCGGGAATTCGGGATCTAGAGCACCGTATTGGTGGCTTGGAGAAAGAAGACGGAACTGGAAATGTAAGTTACGACCCGGATAACCACCAACACATGACGGATACCCGTCAAGCCAAGGTGGATAAGATTGCGGACTATATTCCAGAGCAAGCCATTGACAATGGTCTGGAAAAAGGAAAAGTGCTTGTCCTCGGGTGGGGGTCCACCTTTGGGGCCATTAAGACGGCCGTTTTGGAACTTGTGGCTGAGGGATATGAAGTAGGACACGCTCACTTGCGCTACCTAAACCCATTCCCGAAGAACCTTGCAGAAGTCTTGGGAAGATACGACCACGTCCTTATTCCTGAGATGAACAATGGTCAACTCGTACGCATCATTCGGGACAAGTTCCTCCTAGATGCAAAAGCCTTCAATAAAGTAAAGGGGATTCCATTTACCGCTGCAGAAATCAAGAATAAAGTCGCCGAAATATATACGTCATGACCACTGAAAAGAATCCGACTCCATTAATGGCGAAAGACCTCAAGACGGACCAAGATGTACGTTGGTGCCCGGGTTGTGGAGACTATTCCATCCTCAAGCAGGTACAGAGCGTCATGCCAGACATTGGAGTAGAGCGTGAAGACATGGTATTCATCTCCGGAATTGGATGCAGTAGCCGATTCCCGTATTATATGAATACCTACGGAATGCACTCAATCCACGGTCGTGCCACCGCGGTTGCGAGTGGCCTAAAAGCGACTCGCCCAGAACTCAGTGTTTGGATCATTACCGGTGATGGAGACTCTCTTTCCATCGGAGGTAATCACTTGATCCACCTCCTGAGAAGAAACTTTGATGTGAACATCTTGATGTTCAATAACCAGATTTATGGCTTGACCAAGGGTCAATACTCGCCAACTTCGGAATTGGGAAAGCGAACCAAGAGTACCCCTTTGGGTTCGGTGGATCACCCCTTTAATCCGCTGTCTCTGACCATGGGTGCCGATGCGACCTTTGTGGCTCGGTCTCTCGACCGCGATCCTATGCACCTTCGCGAGATCCTCAAGAAGGCGAATGAGCATAAAGGGGCCTCAATGATTGAGATCTATCAGAATTGCAACGTGTTTAACGACGGTGCTTTTGAGCTGTTTAGCGATAAGCGAACCAAGCTTGAAAACACGATCATGCTGGAAGAAGGCCAGCCCATGATTTATGGTGAGGAGCGCGACAAAGGCATCGTTCTGGATGGTTTCAGACCAAAAATGGTTTCCTTGGATGAAGTTTCTGTAGATGACCTTTGGATACACGATTCATCTGATCGCATCAAAGCAGATATGTTGGTTCGATTCTTTGATGACCCGAATATCGAAGGGAATTTCCCACGCCCATTCGGAATCTTCTACCAAGAGGATCGATTCACTTATGATGATGCCTTGAACGAGCAGCTCGAAGCGCACATTGAAGAAAGTGGTTCCGGGGATTTGGACGCTCTACTTCGCGGGAACAATACCTGGGTCATCGACTGACCTAACGCAGGTTTTCGGGAATTGCACAAACAGGGATAGGCTCCATCTTGTGCTGGTTGGCCCGGTTCAAGCGTCTGTAAATACTCAGAACCTTCTTTTGTCTTTCGTCAAGAACAGACTCTTCGCCTGAATATTCCATGGCCCATTCGAGTTCGGGATAACTGGCTCCAATCTGGTCCTCGTCTGTACGATCATCACCCCACAAACCATCGGTTGGGGGAGCATCCAATATATCTTGGTTTACCCCAAGCGTTTTGGCGATGGCGTACACTTCGGTTTTCATTAAATCCGCAATGGGAGATAGATCGACGCCGCCGTCTCCATACTTGGTGTAGAATCCAATACCAAAGTCTTCTACTTTATTACCTGTTCCAACCACTAAATAGCCGTGAAGAGCGGCGAAGTAATAAAGGGTGGTCATGCGAAAACGAGCTCGTGTGTTCACCAAAGAGTGATCGTGAAGATCTTTGCTTCCGGTGACGGGTGGCAGAGCACTAACAAAAGCGTCAAATATGTCAGTGAGCTCCACTTCGACGGAGGATACGTTCAGAAAGTTCTCTTTCAGCCAAGCAATGTGATTCATGGCTCGAGATACCTGATTGGCTGCTTGATGTATGGGCATCTCAACACAAATGAGAGGTAATCCCGTTCGAGCGGCTAGCGTAGATGAGGTTGCTGAGTCGATACCCCCGCTAACCCCTATTACAAAGCCTTTGCAATGTGATTTATCCGCGTAGTCCTTAATCCACTCGGTAATGTGGTCTGCGACTTCTAATGTCTTCATGGGGTAAAAATAAAACCTGCGGCAATGTTAACCTGACCGAAGTATAGGTTTTCGTTATTCTCTACATCTAGAACGGATTCCAAGTTAACGATGTTCGTGATGGATCGACGCCATTGAACTTGGGCAAAGGCCGTCCATTTTGGACCAAGCTCATATTCACACCCCGCGGCCAGTCGAAGATCAAGTCTAAATCCAGCCCAAGCCTCATTACTGCGAATCAGAACATCAGTAGATTCAGACTCTTCCCGGCGAAACTCCTCGGTCAGTTTGAAACCGGGTATGAATTGCGGCTGAACGTACGGGGTCCAATAACCGAGTTGGCGGTACCGAAAGGTCATACCCAAAGGAATCTCGAGCCAATCCGATCGGACCTTATACGTGGTGTCGTTCAATTCGAAAGCGGCTTTGGATCGCTGCCACCCCAAACCGTATTCCGCTGAGATTCCCCGCGTGATGTGTCGATGCCGCATAAAACGCATACCCCAGCCAAGACGGACCTTTCCGTCGTGGTTTTGAGCATCCGTGTCGATTAAGTGTAGTCCCCCATTTAGCTCCCACGAGTATCGAATGGTTCCTAATTCAGGAAATGGCGTAACCGTCATAGAGGGTGTCCAAGGGTCAATTTGAAGCCCTGGTCGCCAAAAGATACTAGAGCTTTGGCCGGAGGCCACGCTTCCCAAGAGTATCCCTAGTCCTATGAGTAATCCTTTCTTCATTACGATTTGAGTGCATGGATGAGGTGCAAGCACCGTGCCAGCTTATCATCTACGACCGCCACCATCAGAAGATCGACTGGCAGGGCGAGCTTCGCCACCGATAGGACTAATCTCATAGAATAGGGCAAAAGAGAAGTCTCAAGATACTTTTTTCCTCAGGACAGGAGAATCAAAATAAGGCCGCCTGCGCCAAGAAAGGTGCCCATGGTGATCCCGAATAGATAGGCGAGTGGTGTTCGGTCAAACCTCCAAGCCAGAGCCGTAAAGGCAAACTGCCCGACGTAAATAAAGAGAAAGTAGATCCCAAACATGACCCAATTCCCCCAATGCTTCATCCAGTTCAGATTGAAATAACCCTCATCAATGAAGAACAAGAAATTGGTGATGAGGAAGGTGGCGAGGAGCAGGTAGCTATGCTTGAGCTTCGCGGGTTTTGCAGCAAAGGATTCCATGGTTCAGGTTTTCACTTTGAACGGCAAAGAGGCCCAATAATTGCCTGAACCCGAACCAATACCCTAGTCCTCTGACGGTTGAATAATGCGTTTTTCGACCCAGAATGGCGCAAAAGGAATGAGACTGGCCGCGAGGGCCAAGAAGGTTTGCCCCAATGTCCAGCCGTAGCGTCTCCAACCGATCAGCATGGCGACGATGTACAAAATGAAGAGTCCACCGTGCGCCCATCCGACTATTTTATTTGGCCAATATATGTCCAGGCCGTACTTCAAAGGCATGGTAATGGCAAAGGTGATATACGAAATCGCCTCTGCGATCGCTATGGTACTGATGGTCTTCTTATTCATACCGCAAGTTTAACACGCATTGTCCTTACCTTTGCCGACCATGACACATTTTTCTAAAAAATTGTTCGCTTTGACCCTCGGGGTCATGACCTGGTTGAGTTGCCAGCGCGACCCCTTGAAGGTGGATACTTCTCGGGTTTCCATCGAGATGGAGTTCGCTCGTTTCGATCAGGCTTTCTTTGACACTCCAGGCGGGCAATTGCCGGCAGAACTTCCACAGATTCAAGAGGATTTTCCCGAGTTCTTTTTGACGGGCCAAACCGACCAGGAGTGGATCGCCGTCCACCAGGATCCCCTGCTCAATGATTTGTACGCCAAGGTAGCCGTGGCTTATCCCGACCTTGAGGGCCTAAGGCCCGATATTACTTCGATTCTCCGGCATCGAAACTACTATTACCCCATGGCCCCATCCAAGGCCCGAGTCATCACCTACATTTCCGGATTGGATTGGGAATACCCCATCATCGCTGCGGACTCCTTGTACTTCATTGGGCTTGATCTTTTCCTCGGACCAGACAGTTCATACGGTCAATTCCCGAGGTATATTGCGGCTCGATTTTCTCCCGAGTACCTCGCGCCAAAATTCGCCCGTCAACTTGCCGAGCCGCTCGTCGCCATCCAGCGTCAGAGCACATCTTTTTTGACGCAGATGATCTACGAAGGGCGCGTTCTTTATCTCATGGAGGCTTTCATGCCCGATGTGGAGAAGCACCTGATTATGGAATACACGCCAGAGGAATTGAACTGGTGTGAAGAAAACGAAGAAGAGATTTGGACCTTTTTTGTGGAAGGTGAATTGCTCTTCAGCAATGACAATGGTTTGTACGACCGGTTTATTGCCGAAGCACCTTTCTCTAAATTCTTCAAAAAGGTAGATCAAGAAAGTCCTGGGCGCATTGGCCGATGGCTGGGCTGGCAAATTGTGCGATCCTACATGGCCGCCCATCCCGAAACCACCCTCCCCGAGCTGGCTCAAATGAGCGATGCTCAGGAGTTGTTTAAGAATGCTCAATACAAACCCTTCCAATGAGTCATCAATCAGAGATTAAGATCAACGTAACCCTCGACGAGAACAAAGTGCCTGAGCGCATGAGCTGGGACGCTTCCGATGGAGGTGTGGAAAATGAAGACACCAAGGCCGTTATGATGTCGGTTTGGGATCCGAAATCCAAAGAAACACTGCGCATTGACTTGTGGACCAAGGATATGCTCTTGGATGAAATGAAGATCTTCTATCACCAAACACTAATGGGTATGGCCGATAGTTTTGAGCGCGCTTCGAATGAAAAAGAAGTGGCGGAAGGCATGCGCATGTTCGCTGAAGACTTTGCCAAGCGCATCGGGATCAAGGACTAAGCCTTCTTGAAGTAGTCTCCCATTTCCTCATTTAGGCTGTTGATGTAGCTCAGGATTTCTTCGCGTCCAATGGCGCTCGTGGCTGAGCTGCGAAAGTTGGGTGGTAGTTCTTCCCATTCCAACAGCATGATTTTCCGATAACGTGCAAGGCTTTTTTGCAGCTCATTGGAGCTCATTTTGTCAATCTTCGTGAAGACAATGGAGAAGGGGATCTGGGTCTCCCCAAGCCACTCCATAAACGCGAGATCAATTTTTTGCGGCTCGTGTCGAGAGTCCACCAAAACGAACAGGTTGACCAGGTTCTTCCGTTTGCTGATGTAGTCGGTGATGATGGACTGAAATTCTTGACGCTGGGTCTTGCTCACCTTAGCGTAACCATACCCGGGCAAATCGACCAAATACCAAGCCTCGTCGTTGACGGCGAAATGGTTAATCAGCTGCGTCTTTCCCGGTTTTCCCGAGACTTTAGCCAGCTTGTTGCGGTTCATCAACATGTTGATGAGCGAGCTCTTTCCTACGTTAGATCGCCCAATAAACGCGTATTCCGGACGATCCGGATCAGGACATTGATTAATCTTTTGGGAGCTCTTGACGAATTTGACGTCGCGTATGATCATCCTTCTTGGTCGTTGAACCAGGCGTGTAAGATGCGATTGAATTCATCGGGGTGCTCCATCATGGGTGCGTGTCCGCATTCATCGATCCAGAACAGATCTGAATTGGGCAGCAAGCGGTTGAATTCTTCCGCTACATCCGGTGGTGTCACATTATCCTGCTTTCCCCAGATCAAGCACGTGTGGGCCTTAATGTTGGGGACGTCTTTCGCCATATTGTGGCGAATAGCACTCTTGGCAATGGCCAAAATGCGAACCAGTTTACCCCGGTCGTTGATGGTCTCAAATACATCGTCAACGAGTTCGTCGGTCGCGATTTCCGGATGGTAAAAAACATCCTGAGTTTTAACCCGAACGTACTCCTTGTCTTCGCGACGAGGGAAGGTGTCTCCAAAGGCCTTTTCATATAGCCCAGAAGATCCGGTGAGGATGAGTTTATCGACTCTGTCCGGATGCCCTAGAGTATAGACCAGCGCTACATGTCCGCCTAATGAATTCCCCATAAAACTGGCCTTTTCGAAGCCCATATGGTCTATGAATCCATGTACGAATTTGGCGATGTTTTTGACGTTGGTTTTGATCAGTGGAAGGTCGTAAATGGGCAATTGTGGAATCAGGACTTGATGTCCTTCTTTCGAAAAGAAATTGACCACCCCTTCGAAGTTGCTGAGTGCGCCCATTAGACCGTGCAACACGATCAGCGGCTTCCCTTCACCTGCAGCTAAATAGCTGTACTTCCCGTCATCAATTAGTTGTGGCGACATCCTACTCAGTTTGCACCAAAAATAGACTTTTTGAGGGAAAGTGCCTGCGGCACGATTTATCCACGCTTTTCCCCCATCTCTCCCACTCCTGCATCATCAGTGTTTTAAAGCCCTCGGGGCAATTTTCGACCCGATTTGGGGTTAAAAGTTATCAACAAGTGGGAGGAAGTGGTAAAAAGTGGAGTATTTAGCTCTATATTTGACTTCAATAAGCGAAAACACTGATGATCAGCTTGATTGGCGTACATGAATGCAAGCTCGACGCAAAGGGTCGAATGCTGCTTCCTTCAGATTTGAAGAAGCAGCTTTTGCCGGTTTGGGGTGAAGGCTTTGTCATCAAGCGCAGTGTTTTTCACCAGTGCTTGGAGATTCACCCGATGACGGAGTGGAAGAAAGTGATGGAGCGGATGAACAAGCTGAATCGCTTCGTGAAGAAGAACAACGACTTCATTCGCCTTTTCACGGCGGGTGTTCGGATTGTGGAGCCGGATGCCAGTGGACGTCTCTTGGTGCCCAAGGACTTGATGAATTTCGCCGAACTGGAAAAAGAAGTGGTGCTGTCCAGCTCGATCAACATGGTCGAGGTGTGGGGCAAAGACAAATACGAAACGGTGTTGAACGATCCAGACCTCGACTTCGCAGCGCTTGCTGAAGAAGTCATGGGAGGACCAACTCCGGGCGACGATGAGTGATTACCACGTACCCGCGCTGTTGAAAGAGTCGCTACGGGGACTCAAGATCAAGCCTGAGGGTACGTATGTCGATTGCACGTTTGGCGGCGGTGGCCACTCGAAAGCGATCCTTGACCAACTGACTACAGGCACTTTGTACGCCTTCGACAAAGACGAAGACGCCAGGCGCAATGTTCCTGAGCACGACCGATTGGTCTTTGTGCCTCAGGACTTCCGCTACATGAAGAATTTCCTGCGTATGCACGGCGTCAAACTGGTGGATGGAATCTTGGCCGATCTAGGCGTGAGCTTTCACCAGTTCGACACTCCGAACCGAGGTTTCAGTCTTCGTGAAGATGGACCGTTGGACATGCGGATGAGCGAGCAGGCACAAACGACGGCAGCACAAATCCTCAATGAATACGAGGAGGAGCAGCTTTGCCACATCTTCCGTCGCTATGGAGAGGTGCGTCCTGCGATGCGATTGGCGCGGATGATTACATCGGCCCGTGAGGGCCAGGCCTTTGACCGCGTCAACGAACTAAAGGAAACGATAGCCCCGCTTGCGCCGAAGTTGAAAGAGCACAAGTTCTACGCGCAGGTCTTTCAGGCCCTTCGCATTGAGGTGAACGACGAGCTGGGCGCATTGGAGCAGATGCTCTTGCAAAGTGCAGAGATTCTGAAGACGGGGGGTCGCCTGGCGGTGATCAGCTACCACAGTCTGGAAGATCGCATGGTGAAGAATTTTATGCGCGAAGGCAAGCTTGACGGTGAGGCGGAGCGCGATTTTTTCGGCAACCGATTGGTTCCTTTCAAGGTGATGAACCGAAAGCCATTGGTGCCGACAGAGGAAGAGATAGAACGAAATAACAGAGCCCGGAGCGCAAAACTGCGCGTCGCTGAGCGGATATGACAGAAGAGCAAAACGTAGAGCAAAAATGGAACGTGGGGAAATGGCTCCGCGGAAGCTTCTTGGCCGATGAACGCAACGCCGTTCACTGGCCATTTCTGCTTTACCTCGGCCTGTTGGCGCTCATCAGCATCTACAGTGCGCATTCTGCTGACCGTAAGGTTTTTCGCATTGCTGAGCTGCAAACGGAGCTTAAAGAATTGAAGTCTCAGTACGTCAGTACGCGCTCCCAACTCATGAACGCGACCAAGTTGTCCGTGGTGAGTGAAAAAGTGAATGAACGGGGATTGAGTCAAAGTGCTGAGTCCGCCTATGTGATTTACGCCGAAGAAGAATGAAAGAACGTTCGGACATACTCAAACGCTTGTACTTCGCAGGAGCCCTCCTGCTGGTCTTTGCTTTGGCGGTCTCCGGTAAGCTGATCTGGATTCAGGTTCAGGAGGGCGAGGCCTTGATGGCGAAGGCGGAAGAAACGGTGGTCAAGCAAATTGAGGTAGAGGCCACCCGTGGAAACATCTACGCTTCGGACGGCTCGCTTCTGGCGACCTCTATGCCCAAGTATGAGGTGCGCATGGATGTGATGACGGTCTCGGAAGACCTATTCCAATCGGAAGTCTCCGGTTTGGCGCGGTCCCTCAATAGAATTCTCGGCTACAAGACAACGACCGAATACGAGCGTTACCTACGTCAAGCGCGAAACGCTGGAAACCGCTACCTATTCTTGGCGAAGGACGTGGACTTCATTCAGTACCAGCAACTGCGTCAAGCACCCATTTTGAAGGCGGGAAAATATCGGGGTGGCCTCATTGCCCAGCAAGTTAATACACGCGAAATGCCCTTCAAGAAAATGGCTGAACGGACCATTGGTTATGAGCGTGCAGGATTGAAGGTTGGATTAGAAGGTGCCTTCAACGATGAATTGAGTGGACGCAAAGGGCGCCGACTAAACCAAAAAATTGCCGGGGGACACTGGAAGCCCCTCAACGACGGAAACCGCGTGGAACCGCGGGATGGATCGGACTTGGTCACCACCATTGATCCACAAATGCAAGACATTGCCCATCAGGCGCTGCTTCGTCGATTGGAAATCCACGAGGCCGATCACGGCTGTGCGGTCTTGATGGAAGTGGAGACCGGTGCCATTAAGGCCATGGTCAACCTCGGCCGTACCGAAGACGGAAAGTACTACGAGAAGCGGAACTACGCCGTTTGGGAAAGCACGGAGCCCGGATCCACCTTTAAGCTTCCCGCGCTGATGGCGGCTTTGGAGGACGGAGTGGTCGACACCTCGGAACAAGTCAACACTAATGGCGGGGTGTATAAATTCTACGGGACTCCAGTGCGCGATTCCCGAAAAGGCGGGTATGGTGTCATCAGTTTGGGACGTGCATTTGAGGTGAGTTCCAATGTGGGTATTTCCCGCGTGATCAACGAACATTATGAAGACCGCCCAAGCAAATTTGTCGACCGACTGTACAAGATGGGCTTGGCCGACCAATGTGGTATTGAAATTCCGGGTGAAGGCAAACCAATGATTCCCACTCCGGGTGATGTCGCTTGGAGTGGGATCACCCTTCCTTGGATGTCGCATGGCTATGCGGTATCCATGACTCCGCTTCAGGTCCTAAACTTCTACAACGCCGTAGCCAACGACGGGCAAATGATGCAGCCGTACTTGGTGGCCGGCATACAGAGAAATGGAAAGATGATCCGAAGCTTTGAGCCGGAAGTGGTGCATCCGATGATCTGCTCGGAAAATACGCTGAACAAGGTTCAGGCCTTATTGGAAGGGGTGGTCCAACGCGGCACCGCCACCAATATCCACACGGATCGTTTCGCCATGGCCGGCAAAACGGGAACCTGCAAACTCAACTACTGGAAAAAGGACGAGTATCCGGAATACCAAGCCAGCTTCGCTGGGTATTTTCCCGCCGATGCTCCTCGCTATTCCTGCATCGTCGTGGTCGCCAAGCCGAACAACAGCACGGGCTACTACGGAAACCGCGTGGCCGCCCCTGTCTTCGCGGAAATCGCTCATCGCCTTTACACCAACGATCCGGCGCTTCAATTGCCGGTAGATTCCTTAGCGCCTCACGGCGCGATAGCCACAGCCGAACAAACCCCACCCGACCATCTGGCCACACTCACAGGCGATGCCCTGCCGGATCTGCGTGGATGGGACGCGATGGACGCAGTCTATTGGCTGGAAAATCACGGCATCGCCGTTACCTTAAAAGGAAAGGGAAAAGTAAAACGCCAGAGCATTCGCTCCGGTGAACGCGTGGAATTGATTGATCACTTGACACTCGAATTGGGTCTATGAAATTGTTGAAGGACATCCTCTACAAAGCGGGCATCGAAGAAGTCGTGGGCAACACGAACATCGCCATTACCGAAGTGCAATTCGACTCTCGGAAGGTGACCAAAGACTGTGTTTTTGTCGCCGTGCCCGGGACTCAAGTGGACGGACATCATTACATCGACTCAGCCATTGATTCGGGTGCGCTCGCCATAGTCTGTGAAACGCTGCCCGAAGTTATTGACCAGCGCATTACCTACGTCGTCGTGCGCAGCAGCGCCTTTGCGCTAGGTGTCCTTTCCTCAGCCTTCTACGATCACCCCAGTGAGAAACTCAAACTGATCGCCGTCACGGGGACCAATGGTAAGACTTCGGTGGTCACCATGCTGTATCGACTTATGAAGGGCATGGGCCACAAGGCGGGCCTTTTGAGTACGGTCGACGTACGTATCGATAATGAGGTGCTCGAGGCCACGCACACGACCCCAGACGCAATTGCCATCAACAAGACCATGGCTTTGATGGTCGAAAAGGGTATTAAGTACTGCTTTATGGAGGCCAGTTCACATGCCATCCACCAGGAGCGTATGGCTGGTCTGGACCTAGATGTTGCGGTCTTTACGAACATCACCCATGATCACCTTGACTACCACGGTGATTTCAACGAATACATCAAGGCCAAGAAAAAGCTCTTTGACGATTTGGCCCCAAAGGCCTATGCCTTGGTGAATCGGGACGATAAGCACGGCGAAACCATGGTGATGAACACGCGCGCTAAGACCTACCGCTTTGGACTGAAGGGGGAGGCCGATTACAAGGTGCGCGTCCTGGAGAACAGCTTTAGCGGGCTCGTTCTGAAGATGAATGAGCACGAGCTCTACACCAAACTCATCGGCAAGTTCAATGCCTATAACTTGGCGGCAGTTTACGGGGTGAGCGACCTCTTGGGCATTGATCAAATTTCAGCCCTGACCACGCTTTCCACTTTGAGCACGGCCCCGGGCAGATTCCAGTATCTGAGAACACCAGAAGGCATTACCGGCATTGTGGATTACGCGCATACGCCCGATGCGCTCAAGAACGTCCTGGAGACCATTACGCAAATCAGAGGAGGAAATGAGCAGGTCATTACGGTGGTCGGTGCCGGCGGGGATCGAGACAAGACCAAGCGCCCAGAGATGACCAAGATTGCGGCCCACTTTAGCGATCGAGTGGTTCTGACCAGCGACAACCCTCGGAGTGAAGATCCGGAAGACATCTTAAAGGACATGAAGGCCGGGTTGGATCCGACAACAACACGGAAAACTCTCGCGATCACATCGCGCCGTGAGGCGATCAGAACAGCCTGTAGTCTGGCGCAGGCCGGGGACATCATCCTTGTCGCGGGAAAAGGCCATGAGAAGTACCAAGAAATACAAGGGGTAAAGCATCCCTTCGACGACCTCGAGATTTTGAACGAAACCTTAAAACCTCAAGCCTGATGCTCTACTACCTGTTCACGTATTTGGACCAACAGTACGACTTCCCGGGGGCCGGAGTATTCCAATACATCACCTTCCGATCGGCCTTGGCGGTGATTTTGTCATTGCTTATTTCCCTGGTTTTTGGAAAGAGCATCATTCGATTCATCCAGCGCAAACAGGTTGGAGAGACCATACGCGACCTAGGCCTAGAAGGTCAGGCAGAGAAAGCGGGAACCCCGACGATGGGTGGACTGATCATCCTGTCGGCGATTCTGATCCCGACACTCTTGGTGGCTAAGTTGGATAATATCTACGTCATCCTGCTGCTCATCACCACGGTGTGGATGGGGATTATCGGGTTCATTGACGATTACATCAAAGTCTTTAAGAAAAACAAAGAGGGACTGCGCGGTAAGTTCAAAGTGATGGGTCAAGTGGGGCTTGGGCTGATTGTTGGAAGCATTCTGTATTTCCATCCGGATGTGACCATTAAGCAAAAGTCTTCCACTCCGGCACAAACGGAAATCAGCTCAGAGCGCGAATTGCCTGTCTTTGGAGAGGCAGAGAAGTCCATGAAGACGACCATTCCGTTCTTCAAGAACAATGAGTTGGACTACAGCAAGGCCGTCACTTGGATCAATAAAGACCTGAAGGATTGGGCTTGGCTGATCTTCATTCCCATCGTCATTTTCATCATTACAGCGGTCAGTAATGGTGCAAACCTCACCGATGGTATCGACGGGCTGGCGACGGGAACTTCGGCGATCATCGGGGTTACCCTCGGAATCTTCGCCTATGTCAGCGGTAACATCTTCTTCGCAGACTACTTGAACATCATGTACATACCCGATTCCGGGGAGCTTGTGATTTTCATTGCGGCCTTTGTGGGAGCCTGCGTTGGCTTCCTGTGGTACAATGCTTATCCCGCTCAGGTGTTTATGGGCGACACGGGGTCCCTTAGCATCGGTGGGATCATTGCCGTGTTTGCCATTGCCATTCGCAAGG
Source organism: Flavobacteriales bacterium (assembly GCA_965661605.1). Classification (GTDB taxonomy): domain Bacteria; phylum Bacteroidota; class Bacteroidia; order Flavobacteriales; family ECT2AJA-044; genus ECT2AJA-044. The sequence continues at coordinate 34,656 of CBFIEH010000012.1, forward strand.
AGCTCTTGATTCCGATCGTTTGTGGGATTTTTCTGGCCGAGAACCTATCGGTCATCATGCAGGTGAGCTATTTCAAGTACACCAAGAAAAAATTCGGTGAGGGCCGTCGCATCTTCCGCATGTCTCCCTTGCACCATCATTACCAAAAGGGTGGTTTCCACGAGGCCAAAATCGTCACGCGGTTTTGGATTGTCGGGATCATGCTCGCTGTACTCACCTTCGTAACCCTCAAGCTCCGATGAAAAAGTTGGTCGTTTTAGGGGCAGGCGAAAGTGGCGTTGGGGCGGCCCTATTGGGACGTGCCCAAGGTTATGACGTCTTCGTTTCCGACTACGGCCAAATTGCGGATCCGTACCGCCGGACTTTGGAAGAACATCAGCTCGCCTTTGAAATGGGCACCCATACTTTTTCGCGAATCCTGGATGCGGATGTAGTCGTAAAAAGTCCGGGTATCGCCAACCATGTCCCCGTCGTTCAGGCGATTCTTGAACAGGATATTGAGCTCATCAGCGAGATCGAGTTTGCTTCGCGATACACCGATGCCAAAATCGTCGGAATTACCGGTACGAACGGAAAAACGACAACTACTCTTCTGACGCATCACATCCTAAAACGCGCGGGCTACCACGTGGGATTGGCGGGCAATGTAGGGCACAGTTTTGCAGCCCAAGTAGCCGAAGAGAATTACGACCACTACGTCTTGGAGATCAGTTCCTTCCAGCTGGATGAAATCACCAGTTTTCGACCCGATGTGTCGGTGATTCTCAACATTACAGCGGATCACCTAGATCGCTACAACAACGATATCTACACCTACGCAGCGGCCAAGTTTAAAATTGCCGAGCATCAAAGCGAAGGTGACCACTTCCTCTACAACGCAGATGATCCCATCATAGAGAATCTGCTGACACGCCGCCGCATCAAGGCGCAAAAGAGGGCTTTCAGCATACACCCTCCCGAGAAGGGAGAAGTCGAGGCCTATCTCGACGGTGAAGACCTTGTGATTAACCTTAATAATGAACCTCTATCTATGTCGATTCATGACCTGGCCCTATCGGGCAAGCACAACGCCTATAACTCTCTGGCCGCCGGTATGGCTGCCAAACTCTTGGGCGTGCGCAAAGAAACCATCCGCGAAAGTCTGAGCGATTTTCAAGAAGTGGAGCATCGTTTAGAACCTGTTCTTCAGGTTCACGGAGTGGAATACGTCAACGACTCTAAAGCCACAAATGTCAACAGTACGTGGTATGCCTTGGAAAGCATGAATACGCCGGTCGTTTGGATCGTCGGTGGTGTGGACAAAGGAAACGACTACGAGCAGCTCAAAGCATTGGCTGAAGAGAAGGTCGCGGCCATCATCTGCTTAGGAACGGACAATGGGAAAATCAATTCTGCTTTCGGTGAGACGGTCGATCAAATGATTGAAGCGGGATCGATGGCGGAAGCCGTTAAAGCCGCTTACGGAGTTGCGCAAAAAGGGCAAACCGTGCTTTTATCTCCGGCTTGTGCCAGCTTTGATTTGTTCGAGAATTACGAAGACCGCGGTCGTCAGTTTAAAGAGGAAGTCCGCAAGTTGTGATTCGTCGTTGGATGACATATCTCGAAGGCGATCGGGCCTTGTGGTTCCTGCTCCTATTGCTCGGGCTCTTCAGCTTCTTGCCCGTCTACAGTGCAAGCAGTAACCTGGCCTACAGCTATTCGGGTGGCAATACCGTGCGTTTTTTGATCAAGCACGCGATTCATTTGGGTTTTGGTTTTGTCCTCATGTATTCGGTTCATAAGGTTAATCCCAAGTACTATCGAAACCTGCCCATGATTCTGTTGCCCTTTGTCATCGTCTTGTTGATGATCACACTTGCGATTGGGACGACCATTGGGGATGCCAATGCCAGTCGTTGGATTCGTGTTCCGTTTATCGGCGTTTCTTTCCAGACCTCAGAACTAGCCAAGTTTGCCTTGCTCTTGTTTGTTGCCCGCTACTTGACCCAGAATCAAGAAACGCTCAGTGATTTCAAGAAGACCTTTCTAGGACTAGTGGTCCCCATAGGTGCGGTATGTGCCTTGATTCTTCCGGCCAACTTCTCCACTACAGCCTTGATCTTTACGCTTTGTCTAGGGCTCATGTTTGTGGGCAAATACCCTTTGAAGCATATGGCCTACCTGATCGGAATGGGAGTGGCCGGCTTAGCTATGTTTGTCCTCGTGGTCATCGCCTTTCCAAACATCAGCAACCGCGTGGATACGTGGAAAGCGCGAATCGAAAACTACAGTTCTGGAAATGAAGAGGCCAATTATCAGGTCACCAAGGCCAAGATGGCCATTGCCTCTGGCGGACTGGTGGGCAAAGGGCCCGGGAAGAGCATTCAAAAGAACTTTTTGCCGCAATCGAGCAGTGACTTTATCTACGCCATCATTGTGGAAGAATTTGGCCTTTTGGGCGGGTTGGGCATCATCTTGATCTACTCGCTCATCCTGATTCGAATCATGATTATTGCCACCAAAGCCGTGGATCTTTTTCAGGCCTTCTTGGCGGTGGGATTCGGTATGGCCATCGTCTTTCAAGCCTTTATCAACATGGGAGTGGCGGTGAATTTACTGCCCGTCACGGGTCAAACCCTGCCTCTTTTGAGCTCAGGTGGATCCTCCATTTGGATGACGAGTGTAGCTCTTGGTGTTATTCTCGGCGTTAGCCGAAATCTGGAAACCAAGGCTGAGACCATCGATCTTGAAACCGAAATAGGACTGGCTCATGGCTAAGGCTCCTCGCATATTAATCAGCGGTGGAGGCACCGGAGGGCATATCTATCCTGCTCTAAGCATTGCCAATGAACTGCGCGCGCAATATCCTGACGTGCATTTCCTCTTTGTAGGCGCGCGCGATCGTATGGAGATGGATCGGGTACCCAAAGCGGGTTATGAGATTATAGGTCTGAACATTGCGGGATTTCAGCGATCGTTGAGTCGACGCAATTTGACCTTTCCATTCAAGCTGGTGCACAGCATGATTAGGGCTCGTAAGATTGTCAAGGACTTCAAGCCGGACGTAGCCATCGGGACGGGCGGGTACGCGAGCGGTCCAACGCTATGGGCAGCCCAAAAAGCAGGAGTGCCGACCTTGATTCAAGAGCAGAACTCTTATCCAGGCATTACCAATAAACTGCTAGCCAAATCCGTGGATAAGATTTGTGTGGCCTATGAAGGACTGGAAAAGTTCTTCCCAAAAGAAAAGATTGTTTTCACGGGGAATCCAGTTCGTGTGGACCTTTTTGATGTGAGTGATAAAAAGCAGGAGGCCCTCGAATACTTTGGCCTACAGCCGGGCATGAAGACGCTTTTGGTCATAGGGGGAAGTTTGGGGGCTAAAGCGATAAATGAGCATCTGGCTCAACGCTTGGTCGAATTGTCCGCTGTTCAAGGTCAGGTGATTTGGCAATGTGGTAAGCTGTATGAAGACGAATGCCGAAAGGCGGCAAAGGAGTTCGATAATGTCCACGTTCACCCATTCTTGGAGCGTATGGATTTGGCCTTTGCCGCGGCGGATTTCATTGTCAGCCGGGCTGGGGCAGGAACGCTATCTGAGCTTGCACTGGTGGGGAAACCCGTTCTCTTAATTCCCTCTCCAAATGTGGCAGAGGACCATCAGAAAAAGAATGCACTGGCCTTGGTAGAGAAGAACGCGGCCATGATGGTTGAAGAGCATTCATGGACCGATGGGTCCTTGACCGGATGGACCTTGGGGGAGGTCCTCAACGACCAGAAGTTACAAAGTCGCCTGAGCGAGAATATTGTCAAACTCGCGAAGCCAAATGCGACCAAAGACATTGTAGAAGAAATCAAAAACCTAATTCACCGTGGATCTTAAAGACGTCAAATTCATCTTTTTTGTGGGTATCGGCGGCATCGGTATGAGTGGCCTTGCGCGATACTTTCATGCACGTGGTATTCAGGCTTCTGGGTACGACCGCACAGAAACGCGCTTGACCAGAGACTTGAGCAAGCAGGGCATGGAAATCCAATACGAAGATGATCCGGCTCAGATCCCAACGGTATTCTCGGACCCAGACATGCGTGCCCATTGCCGCGTGGTCTATACTCCGGCGGTTCCGGAATCGAACAAGGTGTACCAGTACCTCAAAGAAGAGGGGTACGAATTCCACAAACGGGCCGAAGTCCTCGGGGACATCGCCCAAAACGGATACAACATTGCGATTGCCGGAACGCACGGCAAAACGACTATTTCTTCCATGGTCACCCATATCATGCACCAGAATGCCCTGTTTTGCACCGGGTTTCTCGGGGGCATTGCAAAGAACTTTGGCAGTAATTTGGTCTTGGGACGAGAGAACATTTTCGTCACTGAGGCCGATGAATTCGATCGTAGCTTTCTCCACCTACGACCCAACATCGCCCTGATCAGCTCCGTTGATCCGGATCATTTAGACATCTACGAAGACGAGCGCGTTTTCCGCGAAGGTTTTGAAATCTTCGCTACTCGCGTCCGTCCCGAGGGTCAATTGATCGTGAAAAAGGGCACGCTGGAGGGAAACGCCCTGACCTATGCATTGGACGATGCGGAGGCGGACTACCACGTTTCCCGACTCGAAATCGACAAAGGCGCCTTCCACTTTGAAGTGGAATTCAAAGGTGAGTACTTCGGCGATTTCAGCTTGATGTACCCGGGTCGACACAACTTAGAAAATGCGCTAGGAGCCATTGCCGTCTGTCATCAGTACGGCTTTTCTGCCGAAGAAATTAAGAAGGGACTGCGCAACTTCTTGGGCGTGATTCGCCGATTCGACATCCAACTCCGCAACAAAGGAGTGGTGTACATGGATGATTACGCCCATCATCCCGCCGAGTTGGAAGCGGTGATTGGCTCTGTTCGAGAGCTCTATCCTGACCAGCGCTTGACGGGTATTTTTCAACCCCATCTCTACAGCCGCACCCGGGACTTTATGGACGGTTTTGCCGAGAGCTTGAGTAAGCTCGACGAAGTGATCCTGATGGACATCTACCCGGCTCGCGAGGAGCCTATTGATGGAATCTCCAGTCCAGCCCTATTGGAACGCATTACGGCTCCCAAAAAGGACTATTGGGACAAGGAAGAGCTGCTTCGTCAGATGGAAACACGCGACGTCGAGGTCTTGATGACCCTGGGGGCCGGCGATATTGACCAGCTCGTGGAGCCGATTACCGAAATCTTAAAGACGCGAAAATGAAGCTGATCAAGAAATACGGCACCGCAGTCTTGGGACTGATCCTCATTGGCCTCTTGGTCGGATTTACCGAGCAAAGGCACGCCCAGCGGCAGGTTCAGCGTATCGAGGTAGTGGTGCATCCCGCCGTAGGCGGTCTCTTTACGACTCCAACAGAGCTCTTGGAGCACCTCGATTCTGAAACCGACTCATTCCGAGGAATTTACCTCGAGGAAATTAACAGTGGATTGTTAGAAGAAAAGTTAAGCGCCCACCCCATGGTGCAGAAGGCCGAGGTATATTTCGATTGGAATGGTGTACTCTATCTGGAAGTGAGCCAGCGCGAGCCCATTCTGAGGTTCTTTGACGGGGAGGAACAGTTCTACTGGGATGAAGAGGGGGAAAAGATGCCGCTTTCTGAGCATTACACGGCCCATGTGCCGTTGTTTTACGGAGCGCCATCGGATACCGCCGAACTGTATGATCTGGTTATGGCCCTACGGGCCGATGAGTTCTGCTGCGCCCACATTTCGGGCATCAGCGAGGAAGGTGAAGATTACGTCTTTACCGCCCGCAAAGGGCGCCACCGGATCGTCTTGGGTTCAGCGGACCAGTTTGAAGAAAAGATGGAGCGATTGCAGCTCTTCTATGAAAAAACCATCCCTCAAGTGGGCTGGAACAAGTACTCGACAGTGAATCTGAAATACGCCGGACAAGTGGTGTGTTCAACGAATTAGACCTATGGAAGCACAGGAAATAGCGGTAGGCTTAGACATCGGAACCACGAAGATTGTGGCCATGGTGGGCCGTCGCAATGAATACGGAAAGGTTGAAGTCCTTGGGTTGGGTAAAGCCAAGTCTCTAGGAGTTCAGCGAGGAGTGGTCTCGAACATCGTCCAGACGATCGAATCCATTCAGCACGCGATCACGGAAGCCGAAGCGACTTCTGGAGTGAACATCAAAGAAGTGGTGGTCGGTATCGCTGGCCAGCATATCCGCAGCTTGCAGCACAGCGATTACATCACTCGGGATAACCCAGACGAAGTTATCGGCGACAAGGACATCAAGGACTTGATTGACAATGTCCATAAGCTCGTGATGCTTCCTGGAGAGGAAATCATCCACGTACTTCCTCAAGAATACAAAGTAGACGGTCAGGCGGAAATCAAAGAGCCGCGAGGCATGTACGGTGGACGTCTGGAGGCCAACTTCCACATTGTGGTAGGACAGGTCAGCGCCATCCGGAACATCGGTCGCTGCGTGAAGAATTCAGAGCTCGAAGTTGGAGGCATTACCCTGGAACCATTGGCCTCAGCAGACGCCGTTCTTTCCGATGAAGAGAAAGAAGCGGGTGTTGTATTGGTGGATATCGGTGGGGGTACCACTGACGTGGCTATTTTCAAAGATGGCATCATCCGCCATACGGCGGTTATTCCCTTTGGAGGGAACGTCATAACCGAAGACATCAAAGAGGGCTGCAGCATCATCGAAAAGCAGGCCGAGCAGTTGAAGATCAAGTTCGGATCCGCATGGCCGGGGGAAAACAAAGACAACGAAATTGTGAGCATTCCTGGACTGCGCGGACGCGAGCCCAAGGAAATCTCCCTCAAGAACCTTTCGCGCATCATTCACGCCCGTGTGGTGGAGATTGTAGAGCAGGTTCATCTCGAGATCAAGAATTACGGTTACGAAGACCGCAAGAAAAAACTCATCGCCGGAATTGTATTGACCGGTGGTGGAGCCCAGCTCAAGCACATTAAGCAGTTGGTGGAGTACGTCACGGGTATGGATACCCGGATTGGATACCCCAATGAGCACTTGGCCAAGGAGTCAGGTGAAGATTTGAGCAGCCCGCTTTTCGCGACGGCCGTAGGATTGGTGATGCGCGGATGGGAGCAAAGAGAAGTGGAGCTGAGTAAGATGCATCAAGCCGAACTGGACAGCGCTGAGGCGACTGTTCCAGAGATTGATGGGGGCGAGGCTCCGGAACCAGTGGAGGGAGAAGAGCTGGCGGAGGACAACGGCAAGAAGAAGAGCTACTTCGACCGTTGGGTAGACAAGTTTTTGAAATTTTTAGCAAACGACGAATAGGGACGTTCAGGGAAAAACAGGGAACATGGAGGAAATGAATCAGAATTTAAGTTTCGATTTACCGAAGAACAGCAGTTCGGTAATCAAGGTGGTCGGTGTCGGTGGCGGCGGAAGCAACGCGGTCAACTACATGTACGAGCAGGGCATCCGCGGGGTAGACTTCGTAGTGTGCAACACGGATGCGCAGGCTTTGAACAACAGCCCGGTCCCCTTGAAGGTGCAGTTGGGGGTGACCCTAACCGAAGGACTCGGCGCCGGTGCAAATCCCGAAGTTGGGGAGCGCGCGGCGATGGAGAGTATCGATGAAATTGAAGGCATCTTGGAGAAGAATACCAAGATGATCTTTGTGACTGCTGGAATGGGCGGTGGAACCGGAACGGGAGCTGCTCCAGTAGTGGCCCGAGTGGCCAAGGAGATGGGCATCCTGACCGTTGGAATCGTCACAATTCCCTTCAGCTTTGAAGGAAATATGCGGATGAATCAGGCGGAGAAGGGAGTTGAAGCTCTTCGACAAAATGTCGACTCGCTGATAGTCATCAACAACAATAAACTGCGCGAGGTCTACGGAAACCTCGGCTTTAAGGCGGGTTTCTCTAAAGCGGATGAAGTACTCGCCACGGCCAGCCGTGGAATTGCGGAAGTCATTACGCACCACTACACGCAGAACATCGATTTGCGCGATGCGCGTACCGTTCTTGCGGACAGTGGAACGGCCATCATGGGTTCTGGTCAGGCCAAGGGAGAGCAACGCGCTCTGGAGGCCATTAACAGCGCCTTGGATTCGCCGCTCTTGAACGACAACAAGATCCGCGGAGCCAATAACGTATTGCTTTTGATCGTCAGCGGTAACGAAGAAATCACCATCGACGAGATTGGTGAAATCAATGACTTTATCCAGCGCGAAGCGGGCGGATCCGCGAACATCATCATGGGTATCGGTGAAGACGAAACCTTGGGTGACCACATCAGCGTAACGGTTATAGCCACTGGCTTCAATACCGATGAGCAGGTGCACATCGTGCCCAAAGAGCCGAAGAAGATTGTCCATACGCTGGAAGATTCTACGCCAAGTCCCTTGAGCGGGCCCATTTCCCCAGAGGCGTCCATTTTTGAGGTGGAGCCCGAGGCCATGGTCGAAGAGGCTCCTGAGGCTATTTCAGAGGTTGAAACCCCCGAAGTGGAAGCAGAAGTACACATCGAGCCGCAGGCTCCGATCGTGCATAGCCTCGATGAGGAAGTCGAAGCTGAGGATGAGGATCGCGTCATTTTCACCCTGGACATCGAGGAGGATGAGGAAGAGGATTTTACCGTGGCTCAGGCGGAAACCGCAGAACGACCTGATGAAGAAGAGACCCAAAACGATCATTCGATCACTTTTGAACTTCGCGTAGAGGATGAAGTGGAGCAGGTAGATGCTGCGCCGGCCATCGTCGAGGAGGTTGAAGAAGAGATGGTCATGACGTTCGCTCCGGCTGAGCCGATTCAAGAAACTGAACATGCAGAACCTCGCTTGGAGGATCATCTGGGATTAGATGGTTCCATCGAGGAGACGCCAAATTACCTTCGTTCGCAACCAGAGCAGCGCTCAGAAGATGGAACCATCGTACACTCGTTGTTCGATGAAGTGCAAGATGAAGTGTCCTTTGAGGAGGGCCGCGCTGAAGAACAAGCAGTGGAAGACCGAGAGGTCTCCACTGCTACTCCGGACGAGGAGCAAATGGATGAAGATGCCTCGGAGCAGTCCTTGGCGGACCTTCAAATCCAGAAGGCCCGTGAGCGCAAGGCGCGCTTGAAGGCCTTTAACTATCGCTTTAAGAATGTGCCCAACGGTCTCGAAGATTTGGAGAACGAGCCGGCGTACAAGCGCAAAGGCGTTGATTTGGAGCACGTACCTCACTCTTCGGAAGCGCCGATTTCGCGCTATACTCTTGGGGAGTCTGAAGAGGACGGAAGTGCTGAAATCAAGTCCAAGAATTCCTTTTTACACGATAACGTTGACTAAATACGCGGGTCGTATCTTTGCCACAAATCTGAGATTATGAGTTTAAAGGATAAGATCACCCAGGATATGAAGGAGGCCATGAAGGCCAAGGACAAGGTTCGCTTGGAAAGTGTGCGTGCCATTAAGAGTGCTATCATGCTCGCAGAGACCGAGAAAGGCGGTGGAGCGGGAATTAGTGAGGACGATGAGATAAAGCTCCTCCAGAAGCTTCAAAAGCAGCGCAAGGACAGTATGGCGACCTACACCGAACAGGGTCGGGCCGATTTGGCCGAAGAAGAAGCCGCACAGCTCGCTGTAATCGAAGGCTACTTGCCAGAGCCCCTCAGCGCCGAGGAATTGGCTGCTATTGTGGACGATGCTATCGCCACGACTGGTGCTTCAGGAATGGGCGACATGGGCAAGGTTATGGGAATGGTCAATGCACAGGCTGCGGGTCGCGCGGAAGGAAAAACCGTTGCCGACCTGGTTAAGAGCAAGCTAATGAGTTAAGTGTTTTAGTGCCTACGGCACGAAATTAAAAAGCCCCGGAATATGCGTTCCGGGGCTTTTTTTGTGTGGCTTTAGCCTATGTTTTGAAGCGGTGCTTCGCTTACATCATTCCAGGCATACCGCCACCCATTCCTGGAGGTGGTCCTGCTGGAGTCTCCTCAGGAATTTCAGTGATGGTTGCTTCAGTGGTCAACAACATTCCGGCAACAGATGCTGCGTTCTCCAAAGCGACACGCGTTACTTTCGTCGGGTCAATGATTCCCGCCTCGAGCATGTTCACGTAGGTGTCGTTCTTCGCATTGTATCCGAAGTCTGCTTTACCTTCCGCTACCTTGGCAACGATCACAGATCCTTCACCACCGGCGTTGGCCACGATTTGACGCAGTGGCTCTTCGATGGCGCGGCGAACGATACCCATTCCTGTGGTTTCGTCGTCGTTCTCTCCAGAGACTCCGTCGATGGCGTTGATGGCGCGAACTAAAGCTACACCTCCACCGGCAACAATGCCTTCCTCAACGGCTGCACGGGTTGCGTGCAATGCATCGTCCACGCGGTCTTTCTTCTCTTTCATTTCGACCTCAGAAGCAGCTCCTACGTAAAGTACAGCTACTCCACCCGCCAATTTGGCCAAGCGCTCTTGCAACTTCTCGCGATCGTAATCGCTGGTTGTTGTCTCGATTTGTGCTTTGATCTGACCTACGCGAGCTTTGATGTCCTCTTCGCTTCCAGAGCCGTTTACGATCACGGTGTTGTCTTTGTCGATGGTCACCTTCTCAGCGGTACCCAACATGTCCATGGTCGTGTTCTCGAGCTTGTATCCGCGCTCTTCGCTCACAACGGTACCACCGGTCAAAATGGCGATATCTTCCAACATCGCTTTACGGCGATCTCCAAATCCGGGTGCTTTCACAGCAGCTACTTTGAGGGCTCCACGGATCTTGTTCACTACGAGTGTAGCCAGTGCTTCTCCGTCGATATCTTCAGCGATGATCAACAATGGGCGTCCACTTTGAGAAGTCTGCTCCAATACCGGCAACAAGTCTTTCATGCTGCTGATTTTCTTGTCGAAGATCAAGATGAATGGAGCATCCAAATCAGCTTCCATTTTCTCGCTGTTCGTCACAAAGTATGGAGATAGGTAACCGCGGTCGAATTGCATTCCCTCTACCACGTCAACCGTGGTGTCGGTACCTTTTGCTTCCTCAACAGTGATGACTCCTTCTTTTCCCACTTTCTTCATAGCCTCAGCAATCAACTTACCGATGCTTTCGTCGTTGTTTGCAGAGATGGCAGCAACTTGCTCGATCTTGTCAAAGCTATCACCAACCGCTTGAGATTGGTCTTGAAGATTGGCGATGATGGTAGTGACCGCTTTATCGATACCGCGCTTAAGATCCATTGGGTTGGCTCCTGCAGCGACATTCTTCAATCCAGCTGTAACGATGGCTTGTGCCAATACGGTGGCTGTAGTGGTTCCGTCTCCAGCTTGGTCAGCTGTTTTTGACGCTACCTCTTTCACCATTTGCGCGCCCATGTTTTCCAGAGCGTCTTCGAGTTCGATCTCCTTAGCTACCGATACACCGTCTTTGGTGATGGTTGGAGATCCGAATGATTTTTGGATGACAACATTGCGACCTTTTGGTCCAAGGGTCACTTTAACGGCGTTGGCCAACGCGTCTACTCCGCGTTTGAGTCCATCGCGTGACTCGATGTCGAATTTGATTTCCTTTGCCATTGTTAAAGGTATTTTTTAAGGTTTGAAATTCAGATTAGAGGATCGCGTAAATGTCTGATTCACGCATGATCATGTAGTCTTTGCCTTCGTAAGACAATTCGGTTCCAGAGTACTTACCGTACAAGACGCTATCGCCTACTTTCACGGTCAAGGGCTCGTCTGGCTTTCCGTTTCCAACAGCAACGACAGTTCCGCGCTGTGGTTTCTCCTGAGCGGTATCGGGAATAATGATACCAGAAGAAGTGGTGGTTTCTGCAGGAGCTGGCTCTACGAGCACGCGATCAGCCAATGGCTTGATGTTTACTTCTGACATTTCTACTTGGGTTATGAGTTAAACTTATTTTCGAAATCGTTCACCTTGCGTCGGGCTAAAACTGTGCCAAGGCGTGGAACGTACATTTTGTCAGTTCCACAACGCGGTATTCCTGACAGGGTTCAATAAAAAATGCCAGTCCGATTGTCAGACTGGCATTTTCAATGTTTTGTAAGCGGTGGGCTTATTCTGCTGCTCCGTCTCCCTCAATAGGGATCTGGTTCAAGTCACCTGCGCCTCCGGCAGGAGCTTGTGGAACGATAGGCGCCACATCTTCAACTTGATCTTGTACGCGAGAGCCTTCATTCAAGGTTCCTTCTCCGCGGTCAATCGCAAAGTTGCTCAACAAGGTCAAGGCGAGCAATACACCAGCCAAGGTCCAAGTCGCTTTATCCAAAAAGTCGGTCGTTTTTTGAACGCCGAACATTTGATTTCCTCCACCAAACGTAGATGACAATCCTCCTCCCTTCGGGTTCTGAACCAAAATCACCAGAACGAGTAGGATACAAGTGATGATAATCAAAACTGCAAACAGCGTGTACATCTTATTTTCTCTCTTTCAGATCGTTGATCTCGTTAATTCGGTCGGCAAAGTAACCACTTTTTTCGGGATATTTCAAGCTCAGTAAACGGTAGGCTTTGATGGCCTTGTCGTACAATCCCTGCTCTGTGTACACGCGTGCCAAGGTCTCGGTCATCAGCGAATCGTCTTCTTCCAGACTTGCCCGAGCGATGTTGCCCTTTCCGAGAGCCATCTTCTGGGGAGGACTCATTCGAGGCGATTCTGCCAAGAAGCGATCAATAAGGTCTTGACGACTTATCGGGCGCTTGTCCCCCGTTGGCTCTTCAACCTCCGTTTCCGGAAATACCTCCGTGGAATTCGCTTGTTTCACGGCTGGGTCAGCACTTTCCGTTTCTCGCTCGATCGGCTTCATACTGGTGAGCTTTAGCCACTGTGCAAAGGAGTGTCGTTCACTGCGATCGAATTTGAGCGGCCTCCCAATCACCGGCTCGGCATCCCCAGCTTCCCGGATGGCCTCTTCAATTTCCGTGTTCTCCTCAGGCTCTTCCAGCACATCCTCCAACTGCCGTTCCGCAGGAGGCGTTTCGTTTGCAGTTGGTGCATCGACAACCTCTTCTGGGCGTTGTTCTATCGGCGCCTGCGGCACGATGCTCGCTTTTGTAATGAAGTCAAACAACACGGTTCTGTCTGGGACGTATGCCGCTGTTTTCTTCAGTTGACCGTTGTACCGGAAGCTGTTTTCCTGCTCCAGCGCTTTGAGCTGAAGCATTCGGGCAGGTACGAAATAGGGGAAGGAGTCAAGTATGTCGTTCAAGGACTCAGCGGCTGCTCCGTTGAGCTGCGCGGGGTCATCGATCCATTCAAGCAGGCGTCCTGCTTCCATACTTTACCAATTAACTACGGCCTTGTTGAAGATGTCTTGGACCAATTCCGTGGTGATCTGCTCCACGAGTTCTTCCTCGACAGAGGCAAGGTCTTCATTTGAGTCGAAATCGCCAAAACGCGTGAACCGAGATTCGTAGTCCTTTTCGGGGTCGTTGGTATTCGTGTAGGTGACCGCTACGCTAATGGTCAGTCGGTTTTGCGCAGCTTGCTCATCGGCCTGAATGGCCAAAGGCCGCACGTTGTAGTCGACAATGGCTCCTTCAAATTGGAGGTCACCGTCCATTTGAACCACTTCCAAACTGGTTTGTACCAAGAAGATGTCCTTCAATTTTTCCGTGACCACCTGACTCAGGGTCGGATTGATCAGCGGTGCGTAGTTCTCGAAGTAGGCCACAGAAACGGTCTTGACGTCTGGGGAAATGCTGGCTCCAGTGAAGGAGTAGCCACCCCCGCATCCGCCCGTAAGGGCGATCACACAAATCAAAAGGAAGCGACGGATCATAAGTCGTATTGTTTGATTTTCCGATAGAGTGTGCGCTCAGAAATACCGAGTTCCTTGGCTGCGTCTTTGCGTTTTCCCGCATTGCGATCCAGGGCCTTGCGGATCATCTCAATTTCCTTGTCTTGAAGCGTCAGACTCTCTTCAATGACATCTTCATCGGCGTAAATCTCCGTGTTGATGATCTTCGTGGGCGCCGGTGTTGCGCTCGGAGTATCCGGAATTTCCAAGGAGGTCCCGGCATCGTAATCTTCATAGACTTTGGCGAGGAGCTGGGCGTTTTCCTGACGGAATTCTTCATCGGCTTGACCGCCTTCTTTCATCAACTCCATGGTCAATTTCTTGAGGTCGTTGATGTCGTTCTTCATGTCGAAGAGCACCTTGTACAGAATGTCGCGCTCGGAGCTGAAGTCGCTCTCGCTTTTCACGCCGGGCTGATCCCGATAAATCATGGGCAAGTTAGATCGTCCACTTTCCGGAAGGTAGCGACGCACCGTATCCGCCGTAACGAGTCTTTCCGTCTCAATGACGCTCATTTCCTCCGTGAAATTTTTGAGCTGTCGAATGTTTCCCGGCCAGCGGTAATGATTGATCAAATCCACGGCTTCCGGGTCGAGCTGAAGAACCGGCATGTGGTATTTGTTGGCAAAATCCGAGGCAAATTTTCGGAAGAGCAAGTGAATGTCGCCCGCGCGCTCGCGAAGTGAGGGTAAGTGGATTTCTACCGTATTCATTCGGTAGTAGAGGTCCTCGCGGAATTGGCCCTTTCGAATAGCCTCTTCCATGTCTACATTGGTCGCGGCCACAATCCGAACATCCGTCTTTTGCGGCTTACTGGATCCTACTTTAATGTATTCTCCGGTTTCCAGTACGCGAAGGAGCCTTACTTGGGTGGATAGCGGTAATTCCGCCACCTCGTCCAAAAAAATGGTTCCCGTATTGGCTTCCTCGAAATACCCTTTCCGCGCAGCCGTGGCTCCGGTAAAACTTCCCTTTTCGTGACCAAAGAGTTCACTGTCAATGGTTCCTTCCGGAATGGCTCCACAATTCACCGCGATGTAGGGATTGTGCTTCCGAGCAGACTGGCTGTGAATGATTCGAGGAATACTCTCTTTACCCACGCCACTCTCACCAGTCACCAGCACGGAAATATCGGTGGGCGCTACCTGAACGGCCTTTTCCATAGCACGATTCAGCAGTGGGCTGTTCCCGATAATTTCAAAGCGTTGTTTGACCGATTGTAATTCCAAGTGTTCTCTTTTTTAGTCTCTGTTCTACGACTTGATTAAGCAGGTCCGTCTGCTTTTCCTACAGCTTTACCCAAGAGTGTAGCTGCGGTGCAATCGTGCACTGCTACATCAACGTAATCTCCCGGGGCGTAGTCTTCGCGATCAAAAACCACAACCGTATTCTGGGTCGTACGTCCGAAGAGTTGCTCTTCGCTTCGCTTGGATGTTCCTTCAACCAATACACGGTGCGTCTTTCCTACATAGCTTTGATTTCGAACGCGACTGTGCTCTTGTTGCTTCGCGATGATTTCTTGAAGGCGGCGCTTTTTGACCTCAGTAGGTACGTCATCTTCAAATTTGCGCTGCGCCATGGTATTGGGGCGTTCGCTGTAGTTGAACATGAAGCCGAAATCGTAGTGCACGTAGTCCATGAGCTCCAATGTGTCTGCGTGGTCTTCTTCAGTTTCCGTGCAAAAGCCAGAAATAATATCGTGAGAGATTCCACAGTCCGGAATGATCTCGCGAATTCGATCGATGCGTTGCTTGTACCATTCGCGCGTGTGCCCGCGATTCATCAATTCAAGAATTCGGTTACTTCCACTCTGGAAGGGCAAGTGGATGTAGTTGCAAATATTATCGTGCTTGGCGATGGTGTGTAACACATCGTCCAACATATCTTTTGGATGAGAAGTACTGAATCGGACGCGCATTTGCGGAGCGGCCAAGGCCACTTTTTCCAGCAGATCAGCAAAAGATACCGCTTGGGCCTGCTCTTCTTCTGTTAGTTGTTTGAAGTCCTTCTTTAGTCCTCCTCCATACCATAGATAAGAGTCTACATTCTGGCCTAACAGAGTGACCTCCTTATATCCTTTGGCCGCCAAGTCCTTAACTTCATTGACGATGGTTTGTGGGTCACGACTGCGTTCACGACCTCGTGTGAAAGGAACCACACAGAACGTACACATGTTGTCGCATCCACGCATGATGGTCACAAAGGAGGTGACTCCATTTCCGCCAAGGCGAACGGGAGCAATATCGGCATAGGTCTCCTCCTTGCTCAAGATGACATTTACGGCCTTTCTTCCGCCGTCCACTTCTTTAATGAGTTCGGGAAGATCTCGGTAGGCATCCGGTCCAACAACCATGTCCACCAGCTTCTCTTCTTCGAGCAGTGTCTCTTTCATACGCTCCGCCATGCAGCCGAGCACTCCGATGATCATCTCTGGTTTGGCCTCTTTGGCCTTGTGGAAATGGCTCAGTCGATTGCGGACGGTTTGTTCGGCCTTTTCTCGAATCGAGCAGGTGTTTACGAACACCACGTCAGCCTCTTCAATGTTCCGCGTGGTTTCAAATCCGTTGTCTCCTAAAATAGAGGCGACGATTTCACTGTCCGAAAAGTTCATTTGGCAGCCGTAGCTTTCGATGTACAGTTTCCGCCCTTTTCCGAGCTCCTCTGTTTCGAGCATTACCGCCTCTCCTTGCCGTCCTTCGTCGATTACCTTATTGCCGAAATGTACTTCGTTCATTACTTATTCGTTAGGCCTGCAAAGGTACGAAAACCAGCAAGCGAGTGCCAATATGGCAGGTTCAATTTTCATCGATTAGTGGAACGATTTAAAACGGGCTTTGTTTTGATGCGGGTATTATTCCTTTAATTTGCAAGCCCCTATCGCTGCATAATTTGACATTATGGTAAAGAATTTAGTGATCGTCGAGTCCCCCGCAAAGGCGAAAACCATTGAAGGTTTTTTAGGTAAAGACTACCTCGTCAAATCGAGTATTGGACATATTCGTGACCTCCCCAAAAAGGACATGGGAATCGACATCGAGAACGGTTTTCAACCGAAGTACGAAGTGAGTACGGACAAGAAGAAGACCGTCACCGAACTCAAGAAGTTGGCTAAAGATGCCGAGATAGTTTGGTTAGCAACGGATGAGGACCGTGAAGGAGAGGCCATTGCGTGGCACTTGTACGAAACTCTGGGATTGACTCCTTCGAATACTAAGCGAATCGTATTTCACGAGATCACGAAGAACGCCATCATTCGTGCGGTGGAGAACCCACGTGAAATTGATATTAATTTGGTGAATGCTCAGCAAGCGCGGCGCGTATTGGATCGGCTGGTGGGCTTTGAAGTATCACCGGTGCTCTGGCGTAAGGTCAAGACCGGTTTGTCTGCTGGTCGTGTTCAGTCTGTTGCTGTTCGCGTACTGGTTGAACGCGAGCGAGAAATCATTGCCTTTACTCCGGAGAACAGTTTCCGGATCCAAGGATTCTTCAAGAACAGCGAAGGCGTGGCGTTTCAGGCAGAGGCTCCGTCACGTCCATCGGCCCGTGAGGGCGCAGAACAAGCACTGCAAGCCTGCGTCTCTGCGACCTTTACAGTGAACAGCGTTGAGAAACGACCAGGAACCAAGAAACCGGCTGCCCCGTTTACCACATCTACGCTTCAGCAAGAGGCTGCACGGAAGCTCGGCTTCTCGGTGGCTCAAACCATGTCTGTAGCACAACGGCTCTATGAGAGTGGTTTTATTACGTATATGCGTACGGACAGTACGAACTTGAGTCAAGATGCGCTCGGCGCTGCGGCGGCCGAGATCAAGTCGGCCTACGGTGAAGAGTACAGCAAGACACGTCAATACACCACGAAGTCCGATAATGCACAGGAGGCGCATGAGGCCATCCGTCCCACGTACATGAATCGTCATTCAGCAGGAGCGGATCGCAATCAAGAGCGTCTCTACGAATTGATCTGGAAGCGGACCATTGCATCTCAAATGAGTGAGGCGAAGCTTGAACGTACGACGGTTAAAATTGTAGGGTCTGGTGAGGCACCTGCTTTCACAGCCAAAGGTGAGGTACTCGTTTTTGATGGATTCTTAAAGGTCTATCTCGAAGGAACGGATGACGAAGGTGAGGAGCAAGCGGGAATGTTGCCTCGTATGAGCGAAGGTGAAACCTTAAACGTGGATCGGATTACCGCCACGGAGCGTTTTTCCAAACACCCTCCCCGCTATACTGAAGCCAGTCTGGTGAAGAAATTAGAGGAGCTCGGAATTGGGCGTCCTTCTACCTATGCACCGACCATTTCAACCATTCTCGCTCGTAATTACGTGGAGAAAACGGAAAAACAGGGTGTTGAGCGTGCGTACGAAATCATGACCATGGAAAATGGAGCAGTGCGTACAGAAACGGCTACAGAAATTACCGGAGCTGAAAAGAACAAGTTGTTCCCAACAGATATTGGGATGGTGGTGACGGACTTCTTGGTCCAAGAGTTCGGGAATATTCTCGACCTGCACTTTACCGCCCACGTTGAAGAGGAGTTTGATAAGATTGCTCAAGGTCAGGAGGAGTGGAACAATATGATCCAGGACTTCTACAAGCCTTTCCACGATACCGTTCAAGACGTGCAAGAGAATGCAGAACGGGCTACTGGAGAGCGCCAGCTTGGCGAAGATCCGAAGTCTGGTAAGCCGGTCATCGCCCGCATAGGTCGCTTTGGACCAATGATTCAGATCGGTTCCGTGGACGATGAGGAAAAGCCACGGTTTGCCAGTCTTCGTAAGGATCAGCACATTGAAACCATCACCTTCGAAGAAGCGATAGAGCTCTTTAAGCTCCCGCGCGAACTCGGAGAGTATGAGGGTGACGTGATCAAGGCCAACATTGGTCGCTTTGGACCGTATGTCCAACAAGGACGTCTTTTTGCTTCCTTGCCGAAAGAGGAAGATCCAATGAGCGTGACCTTGGATAGAGCTATCGAACTTATCGAAGCCAAGAAAGAGGCGGATAAAAATAAGTTCATCCAAGTCTTCGACGAGGAAGAGCCCGTGGTACAGGTACTCAATGGTCGCTACGGACCATATATCAAAATAGGACGTCAGAACATCAAGATTCCTAAGGATGTGGATCCCAAGTCGCTGACTCGGGAAGAGTGCTTGCGTCTGCAAGCGGAGGCGCCTAAAACGAAAAAGCGGGGAGGTGCCCGCAGAACCAAAAAAAGCTAAGTTTGGCTCATGCGTGAATTCTTTCGACCCCTGCGTGCTGATTTTGCTGAGGAATGGACCAATAAGCATCCGGCGTCGGTTGGTTCGAAGATTGACGCCTTTGTGGAAGAAGGAGAGTTTCCTTCCTGGTCATCTGCACGCGTCGCACTGATTGGTGTGAAAGAAGATCGACGTGCCCGCCGCAATGATGGCTGTGGGGAAGGTGTGGACTACATCCGTCGTGAATTATACGACCTCTTCTATGGTCGCTGGTCTTTTAACATTGTCGACTTAGGCAACATAGAGCCAGGAAATCGAGTAGACGATACGTATTTTGCCTTGAGTACGGTTGTGCACGAGCTTATTCGAGGAAACTGCATACCTATTATAATAGGTGGAAGCCAGGATTTGACCTTTGCCAATTACAAAGCCTACGAGAAACTGGAACAGAGTGTGAATATTTGCTCCATCGACAGCCGTTTCGATTTGGGAGTAAATAACCAAGAAATGTCCAATGAGACCTTTCTTTCCCATATCATTCTCCAGAAGCCCAATATCCTTTTC
This sequence comes from Flavobacteriales bacterium, assembly GCA_965661605.1. Taxonomy (GTDB): domain Bacteria; phylum Bacteroidota; class Bacteroidia; order Flavobacteriales; family ECT2AJA-044; genus ECT2AJA-044. The sequence goes on from CBFIEH010000012.1 coordinate 54,171, forward strand.
AATTATTCAAGTTTAGGATTTCAGACGTATTACGTTCATCAGGAGGAGATCGACTTGATGGAAAGCCTCCATTTCGAACGTCATCGTATCGGGAACTTCCATTCGAACATCGCTGAAGCGGAGCCTATTTTGCGTGATGCGGACATTGTAAGCTTTGACATGCGCAGTATTCGGCACAGCGATGCCCCGGCTAATCGGCACGGATCTCCGAATGGATGGTATGGGGAGCAAGCCTGTGCACTAGCCCGGTATTCAGGGATGAGCGACAAACTGACGAGCTTTGGGATCTATGAATACAATCCTCAGTATGACCGGCACGATCAAACGGCTCGACTGGCTGCTCAAATGATTTGGTACTTCTTTGAAGGGGTGAGCGTGCGTAAAAATGATTTTCCTTTTGGAAACCGATCTACCTATGCCAAGTACATTGTTCCAAACTCTGTTTTGGATCAAGAATTGCACTTTTATAAAAGTGATCGATCGGGTCGCTGGTGGATTGAGGTTCCCCTTCATGGTGATCCCTCCATTTTTCACAAGCGTCACGCTTTAATACCATGCAGTTATAACGACTATTTGCAAGCTGCAGAAGACGAGATTCCGGATCGTTGGATGCGTGCTTTCCGCAAGCTTTCCTGAAGAAGCATTTTGCTACTGCCAGAATTCTTTTATTTTTGACATTACTCAACAGCCTTTGTCATTAACCTAAAGGGAGAGTGCAAATTATTTTTCGTTACCTTTAACCGCTTGTACGCGTGCTTTGTGGCGCGATTACTGGGCTAAAACGGACCTATGAAAAGAATTCTTACACTTGGATTGATTGCTTGCGTCATGACCGCCTGGGCACAGCAAGATCCTCAGTGGACCCACTACATGTTCAACCAAGTGAACTACAATCCGGGAGCTGCCGGCTTGGATGGTTCGATTTGTGTGAACGGTTTATACCGTTCTCAGTGGATGGGTTTTGAGGGAGCACCAACAACGATGAACCTCAATGCCTCGATGCCTATTGATGTTCTTCACGGCGGATTGGCACTCGGTCTAATGCGAGACGAAGAAGGCTTCTTAACCCGTACAAATGTTAAGCTTAGCTATAGTTACCACCTGGATGCAGGAGACGGAAAGCTAGGAATTGGAGCATATTTCGGTTTCTTGGATGCCGGAATCACCAATGCTGAGTGGGTGGATCCAAATGGGGGAAACGGATCAGGAGATGCCGTTATTCCACAGGGTGACGGAAATGCCATTGCCATGGATGCCGGTATCGGTGCCATGTACCGCGCTACCAACTGGTATGCGGGAGTTAGCATTACACACCTTCCCGGTTTGGACAACCAAATTGGGGCAGCAACGAATTTGACACAGTCACAACACCTATATTTCACCGGGGGATATGATTGGGAATTGACGCCTGAGTGGACGTTGATGCCTTCAGCCTTGATCAAGTACGATTTGGCTTCGATCAGTTTCGATGCAACCGTACTTGCGATGTACAATAACAAGTTTTGGGCCGGCGTTAGCTATAGGCTCGAGGATGGTATTCCGGTTTTGCTTGGTTATCAGTTGAATGACCAGCTTCGCTTTGGTGCTTCGTACGATATTGGTACAAGTGCATTAAGCGGGAACAATTCGAGTGGGAGTTTTGAGGCATTTGTGAACTATTGCTTCACGATTGAGATTCCCCCAAAGGAACCTACTCGATACCGGAACGTAAGATTTTTGTAAGTTTGTCGTTCTCAGTATATGAGAGGAAATCATCGACTTCAAGCCAGCCGATGATTTTCTGTTTTTGATTGAAGAGGCTCGAATATTTCAAGAAGCGCAAGCGGATTGAATTAATTATAAGCGCAATGAGAAAACTCATTCTTTCCTCCCTCGTAGGTTTATTACTCGTCGGTTGTGCGGGTTCTGACCATGGAGAGCTGGTGGGTGTACAAAATCGTCAAACGTGGTACCCAAGCGACCCTTATGGAATGGTGTACATTCCAATGGGTAGTTTTAACATGGGTGCAAACGATGAAGATGTGCCTTACGGCCTAACCAACACAAGTCGCACGGTTTCTGTAGCAGCATTCTACATGGACCAAACGGAAATCACCAACAACGAATACCGTCAATTCGTATTCTGGGTACGTGACTCAATTGCTCGCCTTCTCTTGGGTGAGAATGGAGTTGAAGGATATGACCTAATTGAAGAGGACGAATACGGAAACTTCTTGGATGAGCCACGCCTCAACTGGGAAGAGCCATTGCGCTACGACTCAGACGATGAGGATTTCCGCTACGCACTTGAGGAAATGTACTTCACACCTGAAGAGCAATTCTACGGGCGTCGCTATGTTGATCCGCGTAAATTGATTTACCGCTATTTCTACATCAACAAGCGTAAAGCGGCCTTGAAAAAGAACCGATACGATTGGAGAACGGGTGAGTACGGCGGCGGAATCGATTCTCGCGCTGAGTTCATTGAAGAACGAGAATTACCGGTATATCCAGATACTTTGGCTTGGATTCATGACTATTCGTACAGTTTCAACGAACCGATGCACGATAAGTACTTCTGGCATCCTGCGTTCGATGAGTACCCTGTAGTAGGGGTGACTTGGCATCAAGCACGAGCCTTTGCCAACTGGCGATCGCGCTACCGTGATGCTTATCTAGAATCGGATAAGCAGCCTTATGAGCAAGAATTTAGATTACCAACTGAAGCTGAGTGGGAATATGCGGCGCGCGGTGGTCTGGACAACAACATGTTCCCTTGGGGAGGACCTTACATCCGCAACAGTCGCGGATGTTTCCTCGGAAACTTCAAGCCACTTCGTGGAAACTATGTGGATGATGGAGGATTCCAAACGGTAAAAACTACGAGTTACTGGCCAAACCAATACGGTTTGTACTGTATGGCGGGAAACGTAGCGGAGTGGACCGTAAATGCCTACGATCCGCAAGCATACCAGTTCCAACACGATATGAACTCTGACTTCCAGTACGATGCTAAGGACAGTGATCCTCCAGCGTTGACGCGCAAAGTCATTCGCGGTGGATCTTGGAAAGATATTGGTTACTACTTGGAGGTGGCTACTCGTGATTTCGAGTACCAGGATACCGCCAAGTGTTACATTGGATTCCGTACCGTTCAGTCCTTTATGGGACGTGACCTCGCGGATTTCCAATAAGACTACTCTACTAAATTTACATTTAACCTAACAAAATCAGTACTACTTAAAATGGCGCTTTTCAACGTAAACTCTAGAAGATGGAAGAATAACATGGCGAAGCTCTACGGATGGGGTGCATCTGTTGTAATCTTGGGAGCACTTTTCAAGATTTTGCACTTGCCCGGGGCAGATATCATGTTGATCGTGGGATTGGGAACGGAGTCGGTAATCTTCTTCTTTTCCGCTTTTGAAAAACCACATGAAGAAGTGGATTGGAGCTTGGTTTATCCTGAATTGGCAGGAATGGACAGCGACGGGGACGATAAGAAGAAAAGCAACTTGACACCAACGCAAGAGTTGGACAATATGTTGGAAGAAGCGAAGATCGATGGTGCATTGATCGAGAGCTTGGGACAAGGTTTGAGCAACTTTGGCGAAGCTGCGTCCAAATTAAATGAAACTATCGAAGCCGCTGCGGCTACACAACACTACAATGAGGAGGTTTCTAAGGCTGCCAAGAACATGGAGTCTTTGAATGCTTTGTACGAAGTACAATTGCAATCTACTAACCGCCAGTCTGAGGCTTCTCAGGCATTGGTTGAGAATTTGACTACCACTGCAGAAGACAGCAAGCGCTTGCAAGCTGAGGTGGCTGCATTGGCTCAAAACCTCGGAGCACTTAACAACGTTTACGGCAACATGTTGTCAGCCATGGGTGGCGGCAACAAAGCTTAATCCTAATCTTTAATCATTAAAAAAGAACTAGGATGGCAGGTGGAAAATTAACACCAAGACAGAAGATGATCAACATGATGTATCTCGTGTTGACCGCTCTTTTGGCCTTGAACGTATCAAAGGAAATCCTCGACGCATTCGTAAAGGTGAACAACTCTATGAGCACCACGAATATGAAGGTTGAGGAAAAGAATAGTGGTGTATACGCCTCGTTTGACGCGGCGATGCAAGACAACCCAGTGAAGACGAAGCAGTGGCGCGATGCCGCTTACGCCGTGAAAGCTGAGGCTGACGCCATGGACAAGTACATTGAGGATTTGAAAAATATCCTCATTGAGCGCTCCGGTGGCGTTGACGATGAGAACAAGCCTAAGAAAATGGACAACCGTGAGGTTGCGGCGAGTTACTTGTTGGTGAAAGAGAAAAAAGCGACAGAACTTAAAGGGAAGCTCGAGAGCTACCGCGAAGTATTGTTGCAAAACTCCCAAGGAAGCGATCGATTGCAATCCAACATTGCCTCTATTTTCGATACAGGTAAGCAGAAAGTTGGAGATGTAAAAGCTAGCTGGGAAGATGCCAACTTTGAGCATTATCCACTGATGGCGATTGTAACCTTCTTGACCAAAATGCAATCTGATGTGCGTGCAACAGAGAGTGATGTAATCTCTTATTTGCAAGCTAAGATTGGAGCGACGGACGTAAAGGTAAATGCACTCGAGGCAACGGCTATTGTACCAAACTCATATGTGTTTACCGGTGATACCTTCCGAGCGGAAATCTTCATCGCGGCATTTGACTCTACCAAGCAACCGGTCGTTACTGTTTACAATCAGTACGACGAAGAAGGTAATCCAATCGGAGAGGGAATTCAAGTTCCGGTCCGCAACGGTAAAGGAATCTACGAAGTACCCGCTACTTCAGAAGGAGCCTTCACTTGGGGTGGAGCCATTGAAATTGATGGACCATCAGGTGTACAGAGCTATGGAGTGGCCCCACGTACCTATCAAGTAGCGCGTTCTGCGGCGGTAATCTCGCCTACAAAAATGAACGTAATCTACCGAGGTGTGGACAATCCAATTGATGTGTCTGTACCTGGAATTGCACCAGATAAGTTGCAAGTTTCATGTGCCGGATGCTCTATTTCTGGATCAAAGGGATCATATGTTGCCAAGGCAGCTAAAACAGGAACTGAGGCTACTATTAAGGTAGCGGCAGAGGTGAATGGAAAAATGAAGAACATTGGAGATATGAAGTTCCGTGTGAAGCGTATTCCACCACCAACTGCAATGATCGCTGGTAAGACAGAAGGAAAGATTTCGAAATCTGCGCTAGGAGGAACTCAAGGTATTGGAGCCTTTTTGCAGGATTTCCCATTCGATATCAACTACCGTGTAACTTCGTTTACCGTACGTGCCCAGAAAGGGGAGTATACGCAAACAGTACGAGTTACCGGAAACCAGTTTAATGGTGAAGTAAGAAGTTTGATTCAGGATATGAAACCTGGTTCAGACATTTCCTTCACAAATATTCAGGCAAAAGGCCCGGATGGCACGAAAAACTGTGGAGCCATCGTTTTCACAGTACAGTAATAGTTAAGTACCATGAAGTCAGTAAAAGGATTCTTAGTAGCCACGATGATCGGTATCGCCTCCGTAGCGAGTGCGCAGACCGTATTGGACTACAACCGACAGCCGACAGCTGAAGATGATGCGGTATTCATCAAGCATCACTTCAAGGAAAATCGCGTGATCCCATATCACCACTTGCGTGAGGCGGATGTCATGTGGATGAAGCGCTATTGGCAAAAAATCGACTTGAAGCAAAAGCTGAATCACCCACTTTATTATCCGATCGTACCGATCAAGGATCGTAAGTCGCTTTCAGAAGTTTTGTTCCAAGCTGTAGTCAATGAAGGATCCATTACTGCTTATGCGGATGATGAATTCAAACGGACTTTGACGCCACAAGAAGTTTCGGCAAAGATCTTCTCAGTGGATAGTGTGCAGGATTTTGATATCAACACAGGGGAGCCTTTTTGGCGCCTGGACACCATTAAGGTTGAAAGCCGTGACGTATTGGAGTACCTGCTTAAAGAAGACTGGTTCTTCGACAAGGAACGTTCTGTAATGGAGGTTCGGATTCTCGGAATATGCCCTGTAGCATACAAAGAGAATCAAGCGACAGGACAGATCGAGAAGGAGCAGTTGTTCTGGTTGTGGTTCCCAGAAACCCGTCCGGTGCTAGCCAATCACGAAACATTCAATCGAATGAACGATGCTGAGCGTCGCACCTTCGATGAGATTTTCCATAAGCGAATTTTCCACAGTTATATTACCAAAGAAAATAACGTATACGATCGTCTGGTTTATGATTACAAGCGTTATTCTCAAATGGAGCAACTTCTGGAAGCAGAGAAAATCAAAGAAGAGATTCGTAATTTCGAGCATGATCTCTGGGAATATTGATTCATTTGGAAGCAAAAAACTAAGGAACTCCTTCGCCTCGCGTAGGAGTTCTTTTTCTTTGGTGCTAACCCTTGTGGTTGTGCCACTTCTTTCCTGCTGGCCGAATCAAGCAAAGGCGCAATACCGGAATTCCGTTGGTGTAAGACTGGGCGTTACAAACGGAATCAACTACAAGGCCTACGTTAAGCCTCGTCAGGCCCTAGAGATCATGCTGACCACCAGTTGGAATGGGGTGCTCATGACCGGTCTTTGGGAATGGCATACCGATTTCACCAAACCTTTGAATATTGGAACGGGCAACTTTGAGGGCTATTTGAGTTTGGGACTTCACTATGGAGCATACGGTGATGAATCGCCCCTTTATGAAGGAAGCGGCGGCGGATTTGATGGTGGAATGGGCTTTGAGTACCGCTTTGAACATATTCCCTTTTCTTTAGGGATAGACTATCACTTTATGGCGGATACCCAAATTACCGGCGGCGGAAGTACTGGTCCAAATCTACTTGCGGATCTCGGGTTGAATCTACGATACCTGTTTCGATGAAAGTGCTTGTTGTTGGCCAAGGTCTAGCGGGCTCATGTATGGCGCTCACACTTCTGGATCGAGGAATCGATCTTCACATCGCGGATTACCAAGTACGGAATCAGTCTACATCTATCGCTGCAGGACTGGTAAATCCACTGGTTTTGAAGCGGATGAAAATGGTTTGGCGGGCTGATGAGTTCGTCCCTTTTCAGGAGCAGTTTTACGCACGCTGGCAGGAAGAGTTAAGTAGTCTTTGGCGACATAGCGTACCTGTATATCGCCGCTTCCACGACATCGCAGAACAAAATCAATGGATGGAGACCAGCGGTAGCACAGTATTCAGTGAGTACTTGAGTCCTGCATTAGAGCCTCTACCTAAAGGACTACGAGGAGCTCATGGAATGGGCCAGGTTTACCACGCCGGTTGGTTCGATACACAATCGTTCATGGACTCGGTGCGTCATTATTTTTCTTCGGTGAGTCGGTTCAAGCCCATAGAAGTTGACGATTCAACATCCTCTGAGTTTGACCTAGTGATCTGGGCCAATGGAGTTCGTGCGCGGAGAATCAAGGGATTTCCAGCCGATGCACTTCGCCCCAGTAAGGGGGAGTTCTTGAGGATTCGGCTCAAGGAACCATGGGATACAAAGGCAATCATCAAGGCCGGAGTTTTCATATTACCCGTAGGTGAGCGTGAACTTCGAATCGGTGCTACCTATGACCATTATGATTTGACCCCGGACATTTCGGAAAAGGGACAATCCTTCCTTGAAGAACAGATTCGGAAATTAATTGACGTACCCTACGAAATCATCGACCGAGAGTGGGGTATTCGCCCGACCACAAAGGACCGCCGCCCCATTCTAGGCAGATCTAATCATAACGAAAGGGATGTATTCTTCAATGGACTGGGAAGCCGCGGCGTACTTATGGCTCCCCTCCTTGCTAGCGAGCTAGCGGATCATTTGCTGCATGGAATGGGCCTACGGCCCGATGTTGATATTGCCCGATTTTACTGATCGAACTCTTCCTTATAACTCACAAATAGATTGATCCAAACCAACCGTGAAGCTCTCCACATCGCGGGAATCAGTACCAACAAGGCTATACCATTAAATATAAGATACTCGGTAACGGTCAAATCGAATAGTACTTCAGTCGCCACGAACATAGCAACACTTACCGCCACCGCCAACCCGTAGGCTACGTACATGGAACCATACCAAAAGGCCGGCTCCATTTCGTATTTTAAATCACAGTGGCTGCACCTTTCGTACATTTGCGTCATCCTGCTCAAGGCATACGGATTCTTCGATTGAAAGATATGTCCATTGTGACATCTGGGACATCGATTTCGAAAGATGCTGAACAGGCGGGACCCCTTCTTGAACATGTAATGGGAATTTGAGCGTCAAAGTTACGCCAAAGAGAATAAAAAATTGTTGGTAAGTCCATGATATCAGTCACACAACTCCGTCATGAATTCGGTGGAGACGCTTTATTCAAAGAGGTCAGCTTCCAAGTAAAACCTGCAGACCGAATTGGTCTCACAGGAAAAAACGGAGCTGGAAAATCCACTCTGCTCAAGCTCCTTGCGGGCTGGATGAGCCCATCTGCGGGCTCCATCAGCAAACCCCGTGAGTTCACCATTGGCTACTTACCCCAGGACATCACTCCTGAAGGAGAGCGAACGGTTCGTGAGGAAGCAGGCTTAGCCTTTGCCGGCATTAAGGAAATGAATGATCGCATTGAGCAGATCAACCAGGAACTCCTCGAGCGAACCGACTACGAATCGGACAGCTACATGGAACTCATTCAAGAATTGACCAATACTCAGGAGCGCTTTCATTTGATTGGGGGCGATCAAGTCGAGGAGCAACTGGAAAAAGTCCTTTTTGGATTGGGATTCAAGTCCAACGAATTGGATCGATCACTTTCGACTTTTTCGGGAGGATGGCGCATGCGCGTAGAACTCGCAAAGCTCCTGTTGTCCAAGCATGATCTCTTACTGCTCGATGAGCCCACCAACCACCTCGATATCGAGGCCATTCTATGGCTCGAGGAATTCCTTAAGGATCACGAGGGCGCCATAATGATGATCTCTCACGACCGACAGTTTCTCGATGCCGTCACCAAGCGTACCATTGAAATCATCAATGGAGGAATCGAAGACTACTCATCACATTACTCTAAGTACCTCGTGCTCAGAGAAGAACGGCGTGAAAAGCTTATTCAGGCGAAGAAGAATCAAGACAAAGACATCGAACGCCAAAAGCAACTTATCGAAAAGTTTCGCTACAAAGATTCCAAGGCCGCCTTTGCCCAGAGCTTGATCAAGAAACTCGACAAGCTAGAACGCATCGAGGTTGACGATTACCACCAGAAATCAGTCCGCTTCACCTTCCCTGAGGTCCCGCGTTCCGGCAAGGACGTCATCCAGCTAGAAGAAGTGGGAAAGAACTACACCGATCGCTGGGTGCTCGAACATGTCGATTTTGAGCTCCTCCGTGGAGATCGCTGGGCCTTTGTCGGCCAGAATGGTCAAGGAAAGACCACTTTGGCTAAGATTATTGTAGGGGCCCTACGGGCGGATGCTGGAAATCGCATCCTCGGAACCAATGTTCATATAGCCTACTACGCTCAAGATCAGGCGGAAAGCCTGGATCCCAATCAAACCGTATTGGAGTCAGTTGAGTCTGTGGCTCCCAACGATGTGCGGCCTCGAGTCCGCTCCATGCTTGGTGCCTTTCTTTTCAGCGGTGAAACCGTCGACAAGAAGGTGTCTGTTCTGAGTGGTGGTGAGCGTGCGCGATTGGCTATGTGTCGTCTTTTGACAAAACCTGTCAATTTTCTAGTCCTCGATGAGCCAACCAATCACTTAGATATGATTTCCAAAGACGCCTTAAAGGAAGCATTGCTCACTTTTGAAGGAACCTTGCTCGTAGTCAGTCACGATCGTCACTTCTTGAAGGGCTTGACGGATAGGGTCCTTGAATTCAGCGATGGAACCGTCAAACCTCACCTCGGTGATATTGAATATTTCCTAGCGGAGCGAAAGGCCTCCGATATGCGGGAGGTTGAAAAGCGGTCGGTAGAAGAAAAGGCTATAGCAGTTAAAGAATCCGGAAAGAGTACTGGGCCATCGTACAAGGAGCGAAAGCAGATTCTAAGGAATTTGAGTAAGTGGGAAAAGAAAGTGGAAGAATTGACCTCTGCTGTAAAAGAAATGGAGGCTCGAATGACTTCGGATGAATTCGGCGCCATTGACTTTTCAGAACAGCAAAAACATTACGTCCAGCATGAAGAATCAGTTTCGGCTTTGGAAAAAGCAGAGGAAGAATGGACCATTTGGAGCATTAAGAGCGATGAATTAACATAATAATTAGAAAAATTGATTTTAGGGGCGTATACTATCTAAAAGGCTTCTGTAGAAGCGTATAATTAAAAATTAAATTAACCCTGCTAAAACGTGAGTATGCGCTCCGTTTTTTAAGAACCTAAAGAACTGAAAATCAAGCTATTAGTTGAATTTTCTCGAATTGACGTAAATTCTCTTTATGATTTGCCGTTTTGAGCATCTTGGCCAGGGTTATTAACATGTATTTTTTAATAAGTTAGAGTATCAGGTCTGCGCATGCAGGTAGGATGCATTATATTTGACTTAGTCTTGAGAAAATTTTATTCTCCCGTCTAGCCTTGTTATGACCGAGCGTAATCATTATATCATGGTTAATCAAAAGTTAAGATTTCAGGTTTCCTTTGTTTGTCAAGGGATTCGTGCGATTATTTTGCTGGATGAGAGTTTTTGTAGTTTACTAAATAAGATTATCTTTGTCCCAAATTCTCGGGGAGGTACGCCTTACCGAGATATATTGGTATAGCAGGAAACACCATTTAATTAATATCAAAATCATCATGAGTAACCTCTACTATCAGGTTTCCAACGGAACAAGCCCATCGGGCGATACCCCTGGAATCCTTTCGTCGGAAAACAGAGGATCTGTATTGTCGAAAAGCTTATTGAGCCTTTTGGCTATGGCATTCTTTCTGTTAGTGGGAAATGTAGCCCACGCGCAGTTAGCCGCTACTTTGTTTGTGGACCAGGATGTCACCTGTAACGGTGGCACGGACGGTATCATTCGTGTGACTGCTTCTGGCGGTCCAGTACCCTATTCCTATGCGTGGAGTGATGGTGCGACATCAGATCAAAACACATCTGATGGTACAGCTGCACCGGACGGGTCAACCTTTTCTTTGTTTGGTTCGACACGTACAGGGGTTGCTGCCGGGGTGTATAGTGTTATAGTGACAGACAATGCAGCTGGAACAGCTACATCGTTGTCCGTAACGGTTACTCAACCAGGCGCGATTTCTATAGATGCTATCTCAGGCACGAACCTTTTGTGTAATGGAGATGGTAGCGGTGCTGTTGCAACCACAGTGAGTGGAGGTACTCCACCGTATACATATACATGGAGTGGACCTAGTTCCATTGGTAATGTAGGAAGTGCAACTGGACTTGCTGCCGGAGTATATTCGGTTACAGT
>CBFIEH010000013.1:0-55286 GCA_965661605.1 Flavobacteriales bacterium
CTCCCATAGTCAAGCCTTCTCCATTGGTGCTGGACCCGCACCTCTTTCCTTACAGATGAGCAGCACTGATATTGCGTGTAGCGGCACCCCTGGATCCGCGTCGGTTACCCCTTCTGGTGGAACGCCACCCTACAGCTATGATTGGAGTACCGGAGATACGCAAACGTCGATCAGTATCACGCTAGTGGGCATGTATGTGGTGACGGTTACCGACAGCCAAGGTCAAATAGCCTCGGACAGCATCTTTGTGGTAGGGGAACAATTCCCCGCTCAGGTCATTTTGGATTTGACCGATACCTGCTTGTCGACGATTTCCCTGATCATTAGCGGAGGAAACGGGCCTTATCAATTTGATTGGACAGATTTCAATGATCCGAGCAATACGCCCAATGGTCCCACGATTACGCTGGCGAATGCCTGCGCAGATGCCGTCTGTCTGTCCGCTGCTTGTACCATTACGGATGCCAACGGGTGCACCTTCATGACGGATACATTAGACTTCATCGGGTGCTTGTCAAACATTGAAGAAGAGCAGGTGAGCTGGAACATATATCCCAATCCGGGAACGGGCGAATTAAAAATTGAAAGCAGCAGATTTCTCGACGTAATTCAAGTGTTTGATATGTTGGGTCAGCAGGTACTTCTTCAATCTGGAAATCGACAAGAACAGGTGTCCCTAAACACGGAAAACTGGCCCTCAGGGACATATATGATTCACGTGCGCATGGGTGATGCCATACGCCGTCAACGTTGGGTCAAGACAGATTAGTAGTTCAGCAAATCGGCAATTGCCGCCTGTACCTTATCCGCGTTGGGAATCATGGTGGCTTCCAGGGTGGAGTTGAGTGGTATAGCCGGCATATTCTCTGAACCAATGACCCGCACTGGAGCATCTAAATCACGGAAGCAGTTTTCCTGAATTTTCCCTGCAACACCTTGAGCAAATCCGTTTCCAACCGGCTCTTCGGTAACCACAAGCGCCTTACTGTGACGACGAACAGCTTCGAAAATACCTTCCTCGTCCAAGGGCAACAACGAGCGCAAATCCAACACTTCGATTTGCCCTTCAAAAGCCTTGGCGGCTTGGGTAGCCCAATAAACGCCCATTCCATAAGTAACAACTAGGAGACTGGTGCCTGCGGCACGATGCCCATCATCGGCCCGTAGGGCCACTCGCGACGTACCAAAAGGAACCACGTAATTCTCATCCGGCTCAATGGTCTTAGCCGCCTCGGTGCCTTTGATTTTGGACCAATACAGACCTTTGTGCTCCAGCATCACGACGGGATTGGGATCGTAGAATGCCGCCTTCATGAGGCCCTTAAGGTCAGCACCTGTGGAGGGGTAGGCCACCTTGATGCCTCGAATATTGGTCAGGATGCTTTCTACGCTGGAACTGTGGTAGGGGCCGCCACTTCCATACGCCCCAATGGGTACGCGGATGATGGCGTTCACGGGCCATTTTCCGTTTGACAAGTAATAACTGCGACTCACCTCGGTAAAGAGCTGATTGAGCCCTGGCCAGATGTAATCGGCGAATTGAACTTCCACAATGGGCTTAAGACCCACAGCGGACATTCCGACCGTAGATCCAATGATGAAGGCCTCCTGAATGGGGGTGTTGAACACGCGATCATCGCCAAACTGCTGCGCCAATGTCGCCGCCTCCCGGAATACCCCACCGAGTCGTCCCCCGACGTCCTGTCCGTAGAGAATGGTCTCCGGGTGAGCTTCCATGAGCTCTCGGATCGCAAACAAGGCAGAGTCCACCATGATCGTGGGTTCCTTGCCCTCTGGCTCACGCTCGCCCTTTTCTTCTGTGATCGGGGTTGGGGCATAATCGAAGTTAAAGAGGTCTTCAGGTTTCGGATCTTCGGCGGCCTTCGCGCGTTCGTAGTCCGCTTCAACCGCCGCTCGGGCTTGCTGTTCAATGGCCTCTAGTTCGTCCTCCTTCACCCCTTCTGCACGTAGCTTGGCATGAAGTAAGGGATATGGATCGCGCTTGGCGGCCTCTTCTAAATCGTCGCGGTACCACTCCTTTCGAACCCCACTGGTGTGGTGCCCCAGTAAAGGAACCTTGGCTTGAACCAAGAAAGGGCGGCGCTCCTTCCGGATAGTCTCGATCACTTCTTCAAGCGTCTGATAGCAGGTCTTAAAGTCGTTGCCCTCAATAGATCGGGTTTCGAGTCCATTGAAGCCACGGGCAAATTCAGCGGCATTTTGAGCACGTGTTTCCGCCGCATTCGCCGAAATATCCCACTCATTGTCTTGCACCAAATACAGGATCGGAAGTTGCTTAAGAACTGCCATTTGCAGTGCTTCGCTCACTTCTCCTTCCGTCATGGCCGCGTCTCCAATACTGCAGACCACCACCGGATCTTCTCCTCCAAAGTCTTCGTTGAGCTTGTGGAGCTCCTTGAGTTTGATTCCCATAGCAACTCCCGTAGTCGGTATGGCCTGCATTCCCGTAGCTGAGCTTTGATGCGGAATCTTGGGTTTGTCCGGATCGTTTAGGCTCGGGTGAGAGTAATAGGTTCGCCCACCTGAAAAAGGATCTTCGCGCTTGGCCATGAGCTGCAGCATACAATCGTATGGCGTCATTCCAATTCCAAGGAGAATACTATCGTCCCGATAGTACGGAGCTACCCAGTCCTGAGGCTTGAGCTGCATGCCCAGTGCCAATTGAATGGCCTCATGACCGCGAGAAGTAGCGTGCACATATTTAGAGGTGAAGGATGCGTTTTCCTCATACAATTCCGCCATACTTTTGGCCGTACTCATCAACCGAAACGCTTCTTTCAGCAGCTCTATCTTCATGTGTTGGTGGTGTTTGTTTTAGCTCAAGGAAGTTTAAAGGTCAATCCAGCGCCAAATACTTCTTTGAACTGAGCGGCCGGACCGGCTCCGATGACATCGCCCGCATCATTCCGACGATCAATCATGATATCATCATCGTAGATCATCGTTAGGCTGAGGCTCGCACTGAGCCAACTGTTCACTTTAGCCGTGAAAAGCATCTCCCAATTGATATCGATGTTTCCAAAGTTCTCCAAATAGTTGGCGTAGAAATCTACTTTATTGCTGAAGTCGACATTCTCAATCAGATTCGTCTTGGTATAGACAATCTTTACATAGGCTCCCACTTCAACGCGAGCTTGCTGCCCCTCAGTGATGATATTACCCGCTGTATCTCGCTCTGCGGCGTCCACACCAAAAGCTCCGTCATTGGCCAAGTCCTGATCCAAGACAAAGGTCATCTTGGAGGTAACAGGTGATAGATAAACAGACAGATTCTCTGAAGGAACGTAATCAGCACCAAGACCAAGGAAAATATACCCCGGTGCCATCCAATCTGAAATCCGTACGTCGTCTTCATCTACCCCTTCGTAGAACTGCGTTCTGAAGGTAAAGGATCCTGTCGCACGCCAGTTCGGATTGGCCAAATCGTGACCGAGTTTGGAGTTGATTTCCAAACGATCATCGGTTTTGGTGAAATCACCATCAACGATGTTCACACCATATGCGATGTCCAAGCTATTGTCCCAGTGCCAGAGATCGACAGAACGGTTGGCAAATGCACTGAACAGCGCATTTCCAGAAAGGGCGTTGTCACCCCCCGCTTGCCAGTTCGACAATGCAGTCTGACTAAAGGTTAAATTGAGCTGAGCTCCAGTGGTCCACGCCTTCGTGGAGTCTTGAGCCAAAAGGGTTTGCGGAAGGGCGAATGCGCCCAAAGCCAAAAGAAGTAAAGTTTTCTTCATGTTTTTCACATTATGAGTTGTGAACATGAACATCCATTTGAGGGAAGGGGATGTTGAGCCCTTCGGTGTTGAAGGTGTTGTAAATCTTCTCTTGCATATCAAAGTAGATTCCCCAGTAGTCGGCGGCATTACACCAAACACGAACCACAAAATTCACGGAACTATCCGCCAATTCGGAAACGGCCACAAAGGGCTCTGGATCTTTCAAAATACGATCGTCGGCGTTAATGAGGCCCATCATGACTTCTCTGGCCTTGGCCGTGTCGTCACCGTATCCGATACCAAAGGTCATGTCCACGCGACGCTGAGGCTCCGTGCTGAAGTTGGTCATGCTACCGGTAGAGAGTCCGCCATTCGGGATAATGATGGTTTTATTGTCTGGAGTCAGGAGAATGGTATTGAAGATTTGAATCTCGCTCACCGTACCCATGTGACCTTGAGCCTCAATGAAGTCTCCAGCCTTGAACGGCTTGAAGATGAGAATCATGACTCCTCCAGCAAAGTTGGAGAGCATCCCGGACAAAGCCATTCCAACCGCTAAACCAGCGGCACCTAAAATGGCCACAAAGCTGGTCATTTGAACACCCAGCATACTGATGGCACTGATGCAGACCATCACTTTCAGAAGAGTACCAATAATACCACCTAAAAATGGCTGAAGGTTCGGGTCAACGCCTCGCTTATTCATTGTTTTTTTAACGGCACTGGTGGTGGCCTTTGCGATCCATAGTCCGATGACAATTACGAGAACCGCATAAATCAATCGGAGACCAAAACCTTGGACCATAGCCATGATTTCATCAGAATTAAATTCCATGTTTCAGAAGGTTTTGAGGATTAAACTAGGGTGGGGTTGTGAATTTAGGCTTTTTGCTTGAAGGCATTTATGGCCTTAACCGTAAAATCACTGAGAACCAACTTGCCGCTCATTTCGGCCCGTTCTTCTAAAAGCTGGCCCCAGTGTTCCGTTCCGTTCCAGAAGGCCGTTTTCAACAAGGACATGGCCTGTGGATTGCTCATGGCCAAGCGTCCCGCTAAAGTGGCAATGGCTTCATCCATTTCTTCAGCCGAATCGTAAATTTCGGTATACAGTCCCTTATCGCGAGCCCAATCGGCACTGCGCCATTCTGTGGCATTAATGGCCAGTTCGGTCATAGGACCAGTTCCAATTTTCCGCTCTACTGCGGGGCCAACCACAAATGGTCCAATTCCGATGGCCAGCTCGCTGAGTTTAACGGAAGCAAATTTGGTCGCCAGGCAATAGTCAACAGCGCTGGCCATTCCAACCCCTCCGCCAACGGCCTTACCTTGAACCCGACCAATGATGAACTTTGGACAGTTACGAGCGGCATTGATCACGCGTGCAAAGCCCATGAAAAACTCCTTGCCCATTGGGTAGTCCTCGATGGATATAAGCTCATCAAAAGAAGCTCCTGCACAGAATGCTCGCTCCCCTGCGCTTTTCAATACGATCACCTGTGCCCCCTCATCAGCGCCTAAAGCGGTAATGGTCTCGGCCAACTTCCGCAGTACTTTTCCGGGAAGTGAATTGCTTTTGGGATGCCCGAATTCAATGGTTGCCACCCCGTTTTCAATAGAATACTCTACGTGACCTTCGTCAATAATGCTCATGAGCTCTTTTTTTCAAATTCAAAGAAGTTCTGTCGTTCTACGCGACACGTTTGACTGTGGTACCAGCCATACCAGCCGTTCTGGCCCCCGGATTTCGCCACTCGGTGCCGTTGGTTCTGGGCCCAGTGTTGAATGGACTCTTTGTCCTTCCAATAGGAGATGAAGATGGTTCCTTCGCCGTCGTTTCGAGATTCATGTCCCAGATATCCGGGCATGGTTTGCGCGAGATTGATGATCTCCTCATCCATTTCTGCATAGCCCTCTAAGTCTGGACCTGGGACGTACGAAAAGATGACTGCGTAATATGGCGCCTCTAGGGACGATCTGTCCAGTGCCATCAGGAACTTTGATCGCGCTTTTTCACCATAGTGAGAATGGTTGCCATGGCTACGGTCTCGTCCGTTTCATCATATACGTCCACAAGGAATTTCACGATACCCTTGGCGATATCTTCCTCGCTGCGTTTTTCTTGATCTACCTTTTCCTTGACGGTGAACTTCACACCCAAAGTCGCCCCAGGATATACCGGTTTGGTAAAACGCGCTTCATCAATACCGTAGTTCAATAGAACTGGGCCCTTCTTCGGATCGACAAAAAGTCCGGCCGCTTTACTCAGGATGAAATATCCATGCGCCACACGACCCTCAAAAATGGTCTCGTCCAAGGAAGTCGCGTCCATGTGCGCGTAGAAGTTATCTCCCGAGACGTTAGCGAAATTGACAATATCCGCTTCCGTGACGGTATGCTTGTGCGTGTACACCGTATCTCCGACGTTCAAGTCTTCGAAATGCTGGCGAAAGACGTGTGGATTAGCTTCTGGGCGATCCGCCCCGGGTTGATAAACGTTCGTGACTCGCGTCAAAGTCGTCGGGTGCCCTTGAATGGCTGTCCGCTGAAGGTAGTGCAAGACCCCGCGCTTTCCACCCATCTCTTCTCCACCACCAGCTCGTCCCGGGCCACCATGTGTTAAAAGGGGCATAGGCGAACCATGACCCGTTGATTCCCGGGCACAGTCCTCATTGAGAATGAGAATTCGGCCGTGGAATGCCGCCGCGTTAAGCACGAACTCGCGGGCAACCTCGTTATCCGCTGTTACCAGACTACAAACCAAGGACCCTTTACCCATGTTGGCCAATTCAATGGCCTCATCTAAATTCTTGTAGGGCATGAGTGTCGATACTGGGCCAAAGGCCTCGACGTTGTGGCTTGCCGTTTTGTTGAATGGATCACTGTTTACCAAAAGAAGTGGAGAAAGGAAGGCGCCTTTCGAAGCATCCGCTTCCGTGACCTCAACCTTGTCTAAACTTCCCCAGACTAAGTCGGAATCGTTCATCAATTCTTTAACTTTCTCGCGAACCTCATCAAGCTGTACTTTCCCAGCCAGCGCTCCCATGCGCACTCCTTCCGCGGTTGGGTTTCCAACCGTGGTTTTAGCCAAGCGTTGTCCCAGCGCGATTTGAACGTCTTCGAGCAATGCTTCAGGCACAATCGCACGGCGAATAGCGGTACACTTTTGACCGCATTTGACCGTCATCTCGCGCTGAACCTCCTTGATAAACAAATCAAACTCAGGAGTTCCAGGAACGGCATCCGGCCCCAGAACAGAAGCATTTAGAGAATCTGCCTCCATGTTGAAGGGAACCGCTTCCTCTACCAAGCGAGGATGACTCTTCAGCATACGTCCAGTGGTTGCGGATCCAGTAAAGGTGACCACGTCTTGAGAACTAACCGAGTCCAGAATTCCTCGTGCGCTACCGCAAATCAGCTGCAAGCTTCCTTCCGGCAATATTCCAGACTCTACAATGTCACGTACCATCAATTCCGTCAAGAAACTAGTGACCGTTGCTGGCTTTACTATGGCAGGAACACCGGCTAAGAGATTGACGGCGATTTTTTCCAACATCCCCCAAATGGGAAAGTTGAATGCATTAATGTGGATGGCAACCCCTCTTTTGGGGACCATGATATGGTGCCCAATGAAGGAACCCGTCTTGCTCAATGGTGCTGCATCTCCATCGACATAATAGGTCTCATCTGGGAATTGGCGTCGCAAACTCGCGTTAGCAAATAGATTTCCGATTCCGCCCTCGATGTCAATCCACGAGTCTCCTCGTGTTGCTCCAGTGGCGTAAGACAATTCGTAATACTTCTCTTTTTGCTTCAAAAGAAAGAGGGCTAAAGCCTTGAGCATTCGTCCACGCTCATGAAAGGTCATCTTGCGTAGAGCAGGGCCGCCAACTTCTCTGGCGTAGTCCATCATGGCTCCGAAGTCCAAGCCGCTGCTGCTGGCCTCGGCAACGACCTCTCCGGTCACAGAGTTGTACAATGCCTGACCTTCTCCTGATCCTTCGACCCACTGACCGAGGGCGTAATTCTTAAGTTTCATTGATGCTCCTTTTGTGTAGGGAGCTAAAATAAGACAAAGCGAACGCCCTAAAAAGAAAGAACGCAGGGAATCCGGTGGAATTCACGCTTTCCACTGGGATTTTGGGCCTCTAAAACCCAGATGTAAATACCCGGTGCACATCGGTAAGAGGAAAAGCCTTGACCGGACCAGGACCACTCCATGTTCTTGGGCATAATGCCTCGGTCTGGATGTTCAAAAACCAATTGGCCACTCAGATTAATCAAGCGAACGGAAGCCGTCCACCCCGGCTCGGGAAAACTCCAAGACAAAACTGAAAAGTCCGCAATTCCGTCACCGTTAGGCGTGAATAACTCAGGCCGAACTTGGCCCGATGAGCGCGGCCGCGTCTCAGCGTGTGAATTGGGTCTTGTCGGCGTCCCTCCTTCACGGGCTGAAGGTCCGCTGTACCAATTGAACGACGAGCGTGAAGAGGCGGTAAAATCTCTTCGTTCAAGACTAACATCAGCGGTTTCTAACAAAAAGGGCACATGCCAATCCCGTTTATACCGAAAGGACTCGAGCACCTCAAATCCAGAGGTCATAAGGGCTACAGACAGGGAGTCATTGATCAAAGACAGCCACTCAGCGGTGCTGTGAACGGAAAAGCTATCGAGCTCTTCATAGCTGGACCAAAGTTCCTCTCGATTTGTTGTCCAAACCCAGCGTTCTCCGGGATTCATGACCAGAGACTCAGCAAATGGAATCCGTACTTGATCGAGGGAATTAAATCGAGGGTTGTATTCTGCGAGCCGAAGTTCTCCTAACTCAACCGCATGCTCACCTGAATTGACCCATTCGAGCCATTCAACATGCCCATCACTTGGCTCAAAAAGAACCTCTGAAATCCGAACATCCCCACTGTCAGGAGGTACCACTGGTAGAATATGCAATGTATCCGGCACAAAATACCTTCCCACGCAATCGCGAAGCCCTTTGGGCCAGTACAAGAGAAACCCCTCATTGGGTATGGGCTTTGAAAATTGCATTCGTTCCGTTCGAAAGGGGGCTTTGAGCGTGTGATAAAGAAGAACCCCTTCCTGTATGACCTCTGGGGGATTTTCTGCCCAATACACTGAATCTAAAGAGTGAAACCACCGCAATTCAAGCTCGTTGTACACATAGCCATAGCTGAGCCAACGATTCCTCGGTTGAGGTAGGTCCGAAAAAGCATCCCACTCACCAGGACTGCCACCGTTTGGATTAGAACTGGACACCCAGACTCTAGACCCCATACACGATCGAGAGGTATCCGCCAACACAAGGCTCCAACCACCTTCAGACTTATAGGAATGCTCATGCATTCTTGGTGAGTATTCTACGGCATCAATCAGCCGTGCAGAGGAGTCCATGAGTAAAACTTGTGCTCCCGAATTGGGTAAGCTGGGCAGATCATAGAGCACGTGAAAAGCACCTGGGTGAAGAATGGCGGTTTCTGAGAGATTGGTCTGTGTACCATTGACGGAAAGCACCAATCGATTTAGAGAAACAGGTTGAGCACTCCGATTATAGAGTTCGATATACTCCCTGTTCTCCAGCTGGACGGCTGGAGTAGGATCGGCCATAATCTCGGTGATGAGCACATCCCGCAACTTAGGTCGGTAATAACTCAGTGTCCAGGTGGAATCCAGGGTTCTTCCGCTCAAATCACTCCATTCGGCCAACTCAATCTGGTAAAGGGATCCTTCTAGAATAGCCTGGTCCAAAGAAAGGTGAAAAGTCTCGCCCGTTTCCCGGTTGGGATGAGCGTCAAACCAAGATCCCGACGGCAGTCTTCGAAGCCGAATGTTATCCGCGGAAACGGTCTCGTTAAAAGTCAACTGCAAACTGCTCGGGCTCAAAAGAGTGCTATGGATTACGCTGGGGTCCAAGGTGTCCGTCCACGGCGAAAAGACATAGGAGAAATCGTCAAAGGAAAATCGATCAGACCGAGTGGAGGTATAGCGGCACCAAATTCCCGTATTCTGAAAAGGGCGGCTCAGTGAATCGAGAGCGCTTGCAAGCGGAATCCAAGATCCCGATTGAAGTTGAGCGAGAGACCAAATGCCATCGTGATAGGTTGCTTTTAGACGGAGCTGTACTGTATCCAAGTCCACGGCATCCACTCCAGACTCCCAAAGGATCATATCTGTAGACCCTACTCTTTTATGCAGGGAAACTCGATCTTCCGAACTGCCGCCAACTTGCACAAAATAGGCCTCCTGCGCCGCATTAAAATTGGGTTCCGTGGAGAGTAAATACCAACGCAAATAATTGCTGCTGCTCGGATTAAAATCCATTCGGAAATCAAGAGACCAAAAAGCCGAATCTGGCGGATCAATCAAGGTCGATAGCTGCGATGTATCCGTCTGCGCAGGTGCTTGTAGAAAGAGCCTTTGGGATACCACTTGAAAGTGCCCGGTATCCCCTTGCCAAGTAGGCGAATGGGTGAAGTTGCCGTCCGAAAAGTCGTCCAAAGTTTGGGCCGATGAAATACCGGTAAGCATCGATGTAAGGGTGTAAAAAAGCCATCTTTTCATATCTGAGTAGAATTCGTCCGTGGTGTAAATCTGCTACCTTTGGGGGTCTTAAGAGGTCATTAAAGGACAGAGTAGATGAAAAATGCAGTTGTCGGCGCCACGGGTCTTGTCGGAACCGTGATGATGAAGGTTTTGGAAGAGCGAAATTTTCCGGTTACGGAATTCTACGCTGTGGCATCGGCCCGTTCTAAGGGCCAAAAAGTGACCTTTAAGGGACAGGAGTACACCGTCATGACGGTGGAAGATGCTTTGGGCCTACGGCCCGATATCGCACTTTTTAGTGCAGGTGGTGACACCTCTAAAGAATGGGCACCGCGCTTCGCAGAGCAAGGAACAGTGGTCATTGACAACTCCAGTGCTTGGCGAATGGAGCCCGACGTCCCTTTGGTAGTGCCCGAGGTGAACGGCCATGTGCTCACCAAGGAGCACAAGATCATCGCCAATCCGAATTGCAGCACCATTCAGTTGGTTATGGTCCTGGAGCCACTTCAGCGACTCTACGGCATTAAGCGCGTGATTGTCAGCACCTATCAGAGTGTGACGGGAACGGGTAAAAAGGCAGTAGACCAATTAGACGGCGAACGCCGAGGAGAAAAAGTGGAACAGGCTTATCCCTACCCCATTGACATGAATGCCATTCCGCATTGTGATATTTTCTTGGACAACGACTACACCAAGGAGGAGATGAAGCTGATGCACGAAAGCCGGAAGATTATGGGACTTCCAGAGTTGAGCTTGACGGCAACCGCTGTTCGCCTTCCGGTCAAAGGTGGGCACTCCGAAGCGGTGAACGTCGAATTTCAAGGCCCGTATGACCTCAGCGTGATTCGCAAGACCCTGAGCGAGACACCTGGAGTCGTTCTTCAGGATCAACCTGAATTCAACAAGTATCCCATGCCGCGATTTGCCGAAGGTCGAGATGAGGTGTTTGTGGGGAGGCTGCGCGCAGACACATCGTGCCGCGAGGCACTGAATCTCTTCGTTGTTTCTGATAATTTGCGCAAAGGTGCGGCCACTAATGCCGTGCAAATTGCGGAACTCTTTGTGGGGTAAAAAGAGAAGCCCCGCGCTGTACGCAGGGCCCTCCACAAACCACACTAATTAACCTAATCTAAAATATTTTTGGGCGTCTAATCGAAGCGCTTACTGCAGCTTCGACGCATCGCGATACCCTTGCTTGTTTTCGTACCAGTCCGCGTAATTCAGACCATCACTGGCTACCCATGCATTGAATTGGAGATTGGCGTTGTTTCGAGAGTATTAGGTATGCTTGCGCAACCACTTCATAACCAGCTTCATGGTCTCTTCATTCACGGTCTCATCCAGCTGCCCGTATTCGCTGATGGCGCAGGTTGTACAAGTTTGGAAAAGGTGGTTTTGACCTGGCATGACCATAATTTGGAAGTCTTTAATAGGAGCCTTTTTTAAAGCGGCCTCCAATGCTGGTTTGTTCAGCTCTGGGGAGACTTGAACATCCTTCTCTCCAAAAAGAGCCAAGACGGGTACCTCCACAGCCTCTAAAGATGGGCGTGGATCGTAAAGAATGAATTCACGCATCCAAGCGCTTTTTATTTCACGCATAATGGCGTCTTGAACTTGAGCTATCTCTTCTTCTGACTCTCCCTCTGCGTAGCCAGCTATGACTGCTTTCATGGCTTCCTGCAGGGCTTCTTCTTCCATTCCGTCATCCAAGAGGTCGTACAACTCTCCCATCATCTGCTCGTTTTCTTCAATGTCTTCTGTGGACATACCGGCCTGACGATAAATGCGCGCGCTTTGATCTATAAGAATATCGCGACCTGGCATAGCTGGTCCAGCCAACAAGACCATGAAGGCTACGTCTTTTCGCTCCTGGGCTACCATCGGAGCAATAATACCTCCTTCGCTGTGGCCCATGAGCCCGATGGCGTCCTTGTCCACAATATCACCTCGAGACTTGAGGTAGTCCATGGCCGCTTCAACATCATTCGCAAAGTGGCGTGAGGTCGCCGTGGCGAACTTGCCACCAGACTTGCCGACGCCGCGCTCGTCGTAGCGGAAGACCGCAAAGCCTTTGCTGGTGAGGAAATCGCTCCAGACCCAGAAGGGGCGGTGGTTGAAAATCTCGCTGTTTCGGTCCTGTGGACCAGAGCCCGAAATCAGGATTACCGTTGGGAAGGGGCCGGCACCATAGGGATAGGTCAAGGTTCCGGCTAGATCAATCTTGTTCTTTTTGTTTCTGAACTGAACGTTTTCCGATTCATAATCATAGGGCAGTGTTGGATCCTGAGAGCGCTTATCCTTACCTATGGGCGCATTGGACTTCTCAAAATCCAAGGCGAGTTCAAAAGCTCCTTGCTTGAACGTACCGCGCATTTCGCCATCGGCCACACCCGCTTGATAGTTGACACCTGCAGCGTCGACCTTGAAGACGAACGTGCCCTCGGAATAAAAAGCGGTGTCGGTTTGCAGGCCATAGGCGCCTTGATCTGGCGAATCCATGGTGACGGTGATGCCGTCGCCTTCAGCCTCCATCACGTGGAGGACCATTCGGATGGAACCATTGGGGGTTTGTAGACTTCCGAGCCAATCGCCGACAACGGGAGACTGGGCCATCGCGCCGTAGGCGCAGAGGCTTAAGAGTAAAGTGAAAAGTTTCCGCATCATACCTCTAAGGTATCATTCAGCGGGTCTTCTTCAAAGTAAAATAGTCGGATTTCTGGATGGGGCGGTTGGGCTCCTCTTCGCGCAGTGGTTCACACTCTCGGAGGGTGTCGCGCATCTCGGCGGGGAGTTCTTGGTAGAGCTTGGTGCCCTCGGTTTTCCAAGCGAGCATATCGTCGCTGACGTCCTTGACAACGCGAGCGGGGTTCCCGACGACCACCTTGCGGTCTTCGATGACCATTTCACCGGGGACAAAGCACAGGGCTCCGATGATGCAGCCTTCGCCCACTTGGACATCGTCCATGACCACGGCGTTCATGCCGACTAGGGTATTGGCGCCGATGTTGGCACCGTGGATGATGGCGCCGTGTCCGATGTGCGCACCGGCACTGAGGGTCATGGTCTTGCCCGGGAACATGTGCAGGACACAGTTTTCTTGAACGTTGCAGCCGTCTTCAATGACGATCTTTCCCCAATCGCCTCGGATGGCGGCGCCGGGTCCGACGTACACATCTCGGCCGATGATCACATTTCCCGTGACGTTGGCTTGAGGGTGCACATAGGCCGTTTCGTGAACGACCGGCTTGAAACCGTTGAATTCGTAGATCATACCCGCTCGATGATGGTGGCGTATCCTTGACCCACCCCAATACACATGGTGCAGAGGGCATATTGTTTTCCCGTTTTCTGAAGCTCGAGAGCAGCGGTTTGCAAAAGCCGCGTTCCGCTCATGCCGAGGGGATGACCCAAGGCGATGGCTCCCCCGTTCGGGTTGATGCGCGGATCGTCATCGGCCAAGCCCATATGACGCGTGCAAGAAAGGGCCTGCGCTGCAAAGGCTTCATTGAGCTCGATGATATCCATGTCGTCGAGGGTCAGATCGGCCCGTTTGAGGGCCTTCTCAGAAGCGAATACCGGTCCAATACCCATAATGCGCGGCTCCACTCCGGCAACGGCGGCAGAGACAATGCGGGCGATGGGCTTCAGGCCATTCGCTTTGACGCCGTTTTCATTCGCCATCAAAAGGGCCGCAGCTCCGTCATTCAAACCACTGGCATTTCCGGCAGTGACGCTTCCCCCTTCCCGCTTGAACGCGGGACGGAGCTTGGCCAAAATTTCGAGGGTTGTGGTCGGCTTGATGAATTCGTCGTCTTTGAAAATGATGTCGTCTTTTTTGCGCTGCGGAATAATCACCGGCGCAATCTCTTCGGCCAAGCGACCACTTTCGCGAGCAGCGGTAGCCTTCATCTGACTCCAGTGCGCAAAGGCGTCTTGGTCTTCACGGGAAATCCCGTACATCTCAACGAGGTTTTCCGCGGTGTTCCCCATGCCATCGGTCCCGTAGAGCTCTTCCATTTTGGGGTTGATGAAGCGCCAGCCAAAACTGCTGTCATGCATCTGCGCATCGCGCCCAAAGGGCTTGGACACTTTCGAAATAACCCAGGGTCCGCGCGTCATGTGCTCCATTCCTGCAGCGACATAGACATCGCCGTCTTCGTTTTGCAAGGCGCGGTAGCTGTTGACCGCGGCCGCCATTCCTGAGGCACAGAGGCGGTTCACCGTTTCACCGCCGACGGTGTATGGAAAACCAGCCAAGAGCAGGGACATGCGCGCTACGTTCCGGTTGTCCTCACCGGCTTGGTTGGCGCAGCCCATAATCACGTCCTCAATAACGCTGGGGTCCAAATCCGGATTGCGGTCCAGAAGGGCGCGAAGCACATGAGCTCCGAGGTCATCGGCCCGATAAGGCGCTAAAGTTCCACCGAAGTTTCCGATCGGCGATCGCACGCCGTCAATGATGAATACGTCTTGCATAGTATCGTGTTAAACGTCCCACTCCTGGCCGGTGCGGTACACCGTGCCCTTGAAAAGTGCGACCGTTTCGTCTTTTTGATTCGTGATGGATATGTCGTAGATGCCGATTTTGTTCCTCAAGCTGCGCTCCGTGGCGACCGCCCTTAAGACGTCTCCACTTTTGACCGGCTTGACATGCGAAATGGAGGTTTCCACCGAGACTGACTGCCTTCCGTGTCCGTTGCTCGCAAAGGCCAAGGCGCTGTCCGCTAAGGAGTAGGTAATACCCCCATGCGCAATATCAAACCCATTGGTCATTTCATCGCGCACCGTCATCTCCAACACACTCCTACCCGCCCCGTCTTCCACGCGGCGAATGCCCAGCCATTGACTAAAAGCATCGTTGTTGTACATCGCGTCCACGACGCGGGAGTGCAGGGGTTTTTCGGCCATAGGACAAAGATAACCTTTCACATTTACCCATCGAATCTAAGCCTACGGCTCGATGCAAAAGTCCCTCTGAAATTAGGTATCTTCGAAACAAAGTGTTCCCCCATGTGCGGCCGCTACGTAACCGTTTCGAAACTGACTGTCATTGAAAAGCGCTTCAATGTGGTGGCCCCGCAGCCCACGGGCTATCAGATTCGGGCGAACATTGGCCCTGGGAGCAAGGCTCCGGTCATCACCAATGAAACGCCAGGCGAATTGCAGTTCTTCACGTTTGGCTTTACCCCTTTTTGGGCCAAGAAGCCCATGTACGTTTTCAACGCTCGGGCCGAGGGCGATCACAACAAGGACGACGATCCACACTTTCACGGCACCAAGGGCATCATCAGCAAACCCATGTTTCGGCAATCGATTCGCAGCAAACGCTGTTTGGTCCCCGCCGACGCTTACTTGGAAGGCTCAAAAAAGGAACGTCTGAGCAAACCGCACGTGGTCTATCGGAGCGATGGACAACGGCCCTTTGCTTTCGCCGGAATTTGGGACCAATGGGTCAATCAAGACACGGGCGAAGAAGTGTCGAGTTTCGCCATCATCACCACGGCGGCCTATGGCGTCTTGAACACCATCGGTCACCACCGCGCTCCGCTTATTCTCAGACCAGAAGACGAATCGGCTTGGTTGAGCAATGACCTGCCTTTGGGCGATGTGACCTCGCTGCTGATTCCTGGCGATCCGAAAAGCTTGAACGCCTACCCCATTGATCCGGCGATCAAGAACCCCCGCGCCGAGGGATTGGACCTGCTCCGTCCCACTGGAGAGCGCCTCATTCCCGAGTACGAATACCGCTTCGAGACGGACCTCAAGCTCGAGGGCATGGGCCATACTCAGGCCCGGCAACGTCGATTGGACTTCGAATGAAGGTGAAGCTCAAAAATCCCGGATAGGTCGTATCTTCGAAAGATGCGAAAACTCCTGCTCTTCCTTTGTCTTTCCGTCCCTTTTTTGGGCTTCGCTCAAGACCCCACCGGATGGTGGAATGAATCCGTTTTTTACGAAATCTTTGTCCGCAGTTTCTACGACAGCGATGGAGATGGCGTTGGCGATTTCAACGGAATCACGGCGAAATTGGACTACCTGAACGACAATAATCCAGCCACCACATCTGATCTCGGGATCAACGCCATTTGGCTGATGCCCATTCACCCTTCACCGAGCTACCACGGGTATGACGTCACGGACTACTACGGCATCAATCCGGACTATGGAACCATGGCGGATTTCCAGAATTTCTTGACCGAGGCGCACAACCGAGGCATCAAAGTTATCATTGACTTGGTATTGAATCACTCCTCGGCCCAACACCCCTGGTTTCAGGCAGCGCGCAATGGAGATCCTTTTTATCGGGACTTCTACCGGTGGAGCGCCACAAATCCGGGCTATTCTGGCCCTTGGGGCCAAAATGTGTGGCATCAAAATTCAAACGACGGAACGCATTACTACGGCATCTTCTGGGACCAAATGCCGGATCTGAACTTTACCAATACTGCGGTCAAAGACTCCATTGTAGACATTATGGACTTCTGGCTCAATACCGTGGGTGTAGATGGATTTCGCTGCGATGCGGTTAAGTACCTCTATGAAAATGGGAATCAGCTCGAGGATCAACCTCAGACCTTTGCCTACTGGCAAGAATTTAGGGCCATCATGGACAGTCTGAAGCCCGGCTCCATGGCCGTTGGTGAGGCTTGGACCAATACCGCCAATGTGGTGCCTTATGCGACCAACAATCGCTTCAATTATTGCTTTGAATTCGACTTGGCCAATGCGCTACAGTTTGGCGCCAACGTCGGCGATCCGCTGGCCATTAGCGGTCAGATGAATACCGTTCAAAGCAGTTACGATTCGCTGCAGTATGGTGTGTTCTTGAGCAACCACGACCAGAATCGCGTTTTCACCAATTTCCAAAGCGATGTGGCCAAAATGAAGGCCGCCGCGGGAATCTACTTGACCCTTCCCGGCATCCCCTATGTCTACTATGGTGAAGAAGTCGGCATGGTGGGCCAAGGGGATCACCTCAACATTCGCCGGCCCATGCAGTGGAATCCCACTCCGCCATATGCGGGCTTTACAACTGGGACGGCCTGGCAAGGTGTTCCACTCGGCTACGTGAACTACAATGTGGAATCTTTGGGTGCAGACCCACAGTCTCTTTTGAATCTTTATCGCAAGCTTATCAACATTCGCAGTCGAGAACACGCCCTGCAATACGGTGAGTTCAAGCCCCTTTTCACAAGCATTCCCGGTTCCGTGTTGGCCTACGAACGCTCAGGGCTGACCCTGAATCCCATTATGGACAACCCCTTTATCGTGGTTTCCAACTTGGGCGATACGGCCATCTCCTCGGTGAATATTGCGGTACAATCCATGATTGCTGATGCGGGAACCGTTCTGCTCTATGAAGTAGTGGAACCAGTGAACAGCTTTGTCTGGAGCTTTGACGGAGGAAACGTGCTTGAAGTGACGAACCTTCCTGCCAAGACCACTCGGATCTATCGGGTTTCCTACCCTTCCGGTTTGGAAGAGGAAGACCTTAAGCGCTGGACGCCTTATCCCAATCCAGCCGATCATCAGATTCAAGTTCGAGAAGGAGAAGCCGAAGAGTACGCGATCTATGATGCTTTGGGCCGTACGGTCCTCGAAGGCGAGCTTTCCATGGGCGCTTTGGAGACTCTTGAGCTGCCTGTGGGGTGGTACACTTTACGCTTGTCCAACAAAGGACACAGCGAGGTGCACAAAATCTTGATTCAACACTAGTAAAGAAGATCCTACTGATCAGCGGCCTTATGATCGGGGCCATTTTGATGCTCATTCAGCTGAGTGAGTTGACCTATTATCGGGTGTCCAGTGGATTTGAATTGTGGTTGTCGGCCGCATTGTTGGCTGCCGGAGCTGTGGGCTTGTGGCTGGGGCAAAGGAATGCATCGGCCCGTGAGGGCCAAAGTCCGCTGCGCGAAGCAGCGGAAAAGGTAGATCAGGGTAAGATTGAGGAGCTCGGCATCACCTCGCGGGAATTGGAAGTGCTCCACCTTATTCAGGAGGGTCTATCGAATAAAGAAATCGCCGAACGACTATTTGTGCCCGAAACGACCGTGAAATCGCACGTGTCGAATCTGCTTGTAAAGCTCGATGCCAAGCGCCGCACACAGGCCGTGGCCAACGCCTTAGAGTGGGCCGTGCTGGTCAAAAAATAACTCCTACTTTAGTAGGACTTCGGTGAAATCCAACTTTCGGAGGAGGTTTTGTTGGTGGGTGCATCGCAGTTTTGAAGCCTTGAACCCATAAAAACTTGTGTTATGAAAAAAATAACTACTCGATTCGGTGTGTACAGCGGATTAGCCGCTACAATCTTCTTCCTTGGGCCCATGGTGGTCAGCCCGGACAGCTTCCTGCAGCCCGAAAATATGGCTTCCGGAGAGGTTGTTGGATATACAACTATGCTCTTGTGTATGTCCTTGGTTTTCTTTGGCGTTCGCGCGCATCGTAAAGAAGCCTCGGGAGGCTATTCCTTCGGGGATGGATTTAAAGCGGGCCTTTTGATTACCGTCGTTTCGACCGTGGTCTTCTACCTCGGAAATGTACTCGTATATGAAGTCATCAAGCCGGGCTTTTTGGAAGAATTCTTTGTTTTCTACCGAGAGTACATGGTTGAAAATGGATCCTCTGAAGCAGAGATTGCACAAATGGACAGCAGCGCCGTTATGATGACCAATGGATGGGTCTACGCCTTAGTCATGGCCTCCACCACCTTCCTCATGGGACTCGTCATCTCCCTAATTTCCGGAATCACATTAAGACGTTCTGCAACTGTATAAAATCCTTTCATGAACCCATTTGAAACAACGGTACAATTTCGCTGGAGTGACCTAGACCCTAACTTTCACGTACGCCATAGCGTGTACTACGATATCTGCGCTCAATTGCGTACGGTGGGCTTGGGCGCTGCCGGTTTTACCTTGGAATTCTTTGCACAGAACAAAATCGGGCCGGTGCTTTTCCGAGAAGAGTGCACCTTCCGACGCGAAATTCGCTTTGGAGATACCATCACCGTGGATCTTCAGGCACTGAAGCTCGCCAAAAATGGCGGGCGTTTCAGTTTTGTGCATCATTTCAAGCGCGGTGAAGATCTGGTCGCCACCCTAGTGGTCGACGGAGCCTTCATCGACACCGAAAAGCGAAAATTGACGACACCGCCCGAAAATGCGCTCCCGATGATGGATCGCATTCCTAAGGCGGAAGGTTTCGAGTGGACTTAAAAACAACTCGATATGCCTTATTAATTTGACCTGCGGCGCGATTTCCGGAACGCCGTGGACCGGACCGAAGTGGCCCAAAATCTGCTGCGCCTAAAAACGCAATTGGAGACGGAAATTCCAGATAAGGATCTAGAACATCACTTACTCCTAGCCACCTGGAACATCCGAGACTTCAACATCGTAAGCCCGGAACATCAGACCATGCATTCCCTGTTGGATCACGGATTTGAAATTCCCGCTCAGCTTCAACGACCGAGCAATATTGGCCAGGATCATTTCTACGATCAAATCGCCTTCATCACGGACCCCAGTACGCTCGAGTACATCGATCAAATCGATGAAGCGAACCCGAAGAACAACAACGCAGGGCTCTTCGATATTTTCGGATCAGTATTTCGGTCGCAGGACGGCCCGCGTTATCTCTCCGAGATGAAGGCCAGTTCAAACGGGAAGAAGTGCGAGACCCAAACCGAACTATTGGACTATTACAAGACTTGGAGGACCTACCAAATGAGTGACCATCATTTGATGTGGACCCGCATAAAAATTAACAATAGCCAGCGGTATTTGAGTAACTTGTAGTCGTGACAAGCAATTGGAAACCAAAAGTGCGCCGCGGGGAACCGCACGATTTTCGTGCCGTGACCGAGGTGTTTCAATTATCCATTGACGCTGGAGAAGACCACTATTCGGAAGAACAGCGTTCCGTCTGGAAAGATAGCATGGACAACCGCGACCGCTGGCACCGCAAGATTCGCGACGATTATTTCTTGGTCGCTGTAGACGAAACGGGAAAACTCATTGGGTTCGGTTCCTTGTGCTGGGATGGCTACCTAGACGTACTTTACGTCCACCCTGAATACCAGCGACGCCGGGTGGCCAAATCCTTATACAAAGGCCTGCAAAAAGAAGCGAAAAAGCGGAATTACGACCGCATCTTTTCGGACGCCAGCTATTGGGCTAAGCCCTTTTTTGAAGCCTTGGGCTTTATGGAGATCGCTGAAAACGAGGTTGATAAAAAAGGCGTGAAATTGACTAATTTTAGAATGGAAAAACACCTCTGATTATGGATCTCTTCTCTCTCATATTTACCATTCTGGGCGTGCTCATCATCGTGAGCTCGATCTTTGTAGTCAAACAACAAACCTCAGCAGTCGTTGAGCGCTTCGGTCGCTTTCAGAGCGTTCGAAGAGCAGGACTTCAATTCCGTATTCCCATCATTGATCGTATTGCCGGCAGATTGAGCCTGAAAATTCAGCAGCTCGACGTTCTCGTAGAGACCAAAACCAAAGACGATGTCTTCGTCCGGATGAAGGTTTCGGTCCAATACCAGATTCGTCCCACACAGGTCTACGACGCCTTCTATCAATTGAGCGACCCCGTGGATCAGATTACCTCTTACGTTTTTGACACTGTTCGTGCCGAAGTGCCGAAGATGAAACTCGACGACGTATTCGAGCGCAAAGATGACGTAGCCATCGCCATCAAACGAGAGCTGGAGCAGGCCATGGAAACCTATGGGTTCAGCATTGTCAAAGCTCTAGTGACGGATATCGATCCAGATCAAGAGGTGAAAAACGCCATGAACCGAATCAACGCCGCGGAACGCGAGAAAGTGGCGGCGGAATTTGAAGCGGAAGCAGACCGGATCAAGATCGTGGCCAAGGCCAAAGCGGAAGCCGAAAGCAAACGCCTTCAGGGTCAAGGGATCGCCGATCAGCGTCGCGAAATCGCGAAAGGACTGGAAGATTCCGTGGTCGTCCTGAATCAAGCCGGCATCAATTCTCAAGAAGCATCTGCCTTAATTGTCATCACCCAACACTATGACACGCTTCAAAGCGTTGGTGAAAATGCAAACAGTAACCTGGTGATGATGCCGAACTCGCCGAACGCAGCCAGCGATATGCTTCAAAGCATGGTGGCTAGCCTTGCGGCAACGAAGGATTTTCCAACACCTCCGACCAAAAAATAAAAACCTAGAATGAAACAAGGATTACTTCTGCTTGCCCTGTTGGGCGGGCTATTTGTGAATGCTCAAACCGTCATCAACCTGCAAGAGCACTCCGATGCCGAACTGATTGACTCTTTGGATGCGGCTTTTCCTCCAGCCTTGGGTCCGGATTCGATTTCACCCGTTATGAGTGATCGCTTTGAAGAATTCCAGGGGGAGTGGATTGACTTCTTGACGGACTTTAGTGGATACTTGAACGATCGCGATTACCGCTGGGGAAAACCGACCCGCGCCTTTGTCCGTTTGTACAGCAACCCAGAGGGAGAAGTACAATTCATCATGTACAAGTTTTACGCTGGTTCCATGGAAGAAAGCAACTACTATCGATTCCCAGAATTGCTCCAAAGCTTCTTGAAGGAGAACAGCATTCCTCTAGCCGAACCTGCCATGCTTCCCTTCTCGCAATGCGGACCGGTCACCTTTGTCGACGCCCCTTAAAACATCAGCCATACCCCCATGAAATGGGAAATGGCACCCCCCAAGACAAAGACATGCCAGATGGCGTGGTTGAAGGGTATTTTCTCTACCAAGTAGAAGACCACTCCTATGGTGTAGCAGGCCCCTCCAATGATGATCCACAGGACCTGTTCATCCGGGATGGCCTGCCGAAAAGAGGCTGGAGCCAAGACGATCAACCAGCCCATGGCCACGTACACCGCCGTTGAAATCAGGCGAAAGCGACCGGTAAAAAAGATCTTAAATACCGTTCCGAAAGCGGTCAAGCCCCACAATACTCCCAGCATCCAGGTCTGGACTTCCGGCGTGGCATAGCGCAAGAGTAGAGGGGTGTAGGTCCCAGCGATCAGGAAGTAAATGCTGATGTGATCCCAGATCTTCATCAGGCGTTTCCGCGCAGGTTCGTGGTGATAGTGGTAGAGCGAAGAAAAACCAAAAACCATCAAAAAGCCGATCCCGTAAACCACCGCTCCAATAGGGTCCAAAGGCCGAGCATCGCCGCTCAAAATGTGCTGTACCAATAAGGGAAAAGCAACCAGGCCAAAAATAAAGCCTGCCAAATGCGTTAAGGTGTTGGCGCGTTCATGCGCTCCGGTATATTCTTGGCTCATGCCCTTCGTTTACTGGGCAAAAATAAGGGAATCACCGCAGCTCACGGCAACCAAATGACGTGCTCGCCCTCCGGGATCCAACAGAGATTTGTGATCCACGTAGGTAAGACTGACCTCTTTCCCGACCAAATAAGCGCGCAGCGCCTCAGGGTCCAATCCTTGTTCCACGCCGCGATTGATGTAGTAATTGACCCCATCTACGTCCTTCAAGAGAAAGAAAATATCATAGCTCTCCGTTGCTCGGATACCCTGCACTTCCGCCGTCACGGTAATCGTGTTGTCTTCGGTTGGCTGAGGAACGGGCCGAAGTCCCCCTACAGCCATTCCAATAGCTCCCAGGGCTAAGCCCCCAACGATCCACATCGTTTTCATACGTCCGGTATTCAGAATTCGTTATTCCAACGTCATTCCCTACAGCTTACGTACATTCAAGACGTGAAAAGGCACATCTACATCGGGCTTCTCTTTTTGATGGCTTTGGCCCTACGGGCCGAAGGGCAATCCGTGCATACCCAAACCGAACTCATCGCTTCTGAAGATTCCAACCAAATCACCGCCGTCTTACAGCTTTCCAATGGCGACATCTTGCAAGCGGGCATTCAAATTCGAAGGTTACCGGCAGGAGTCCCCGTTTCCATCGCGAATGCCGAAACCGGTGACCCGAGCATTGTGCACTATCGCCCCGAAGTCGGCGAAGTTCAACGAACGGAGTGGGATCAGAGTATTGCCGCCATTCACGATCTGGTCGAAGCCCCTGACCGCGGGCTTTTCGTCTTTGGGAGTTTCCAAGGACACTTCGCTCCCAGCGGTGAGACCCTGGAGCTCGGTCAATCTCAAGAACGAAGTTTCACACTCAGACTAGACTCCACGGGTCAGGTGCTTTGGACCCAAACCTATGGAGACACCTTGTTCGACTTTCGCAGTGGCGCCGTTTCGGGAACCTACGTAAACGACACCCTTTATGAAGTGGGCGTTTTCAATTCGCTGTACAGCTATGTACTGAAACGCGACCCCAATACCGGCACGGTCTGGTCGCAAATCGTCTTACCTGCACGGACCTGCGCGGACATCGAAGTCAACGACCAAGGCCATATGGCCATTACGGGAAACACCGTCAATGGAGTCTTCCCCGGACTGAGCTTGACCCTGCCATCCACGGCGAATTTCTACCACTACATTGTGGTGCTCGACGCACAGTACAACGGACTGTGGGGAAAGCTCTCGCCCTATGTCAGCGTGGACGTCGAAGATCGCCTCCACCGCAGCGGCGATCACCTGGTACATCAGTTTCTTGAATTCACCTTCAGCCCGACCACTTCAGAGGTCATGTACCTCCAGAAATACACCTGGGCCGGTGCCCTTCTTCGGACCGATAGTCTCCCCTATTCTTCGGCCTCCTTCCTGTTCAATGCCAACCACGTGCTCGTTCGCGGCAACGACTACTACACCTTCGTCTACGACCCCTACGCCACGGTAGAAGTTCATCACTTCAATGGTCAGGATTGGGACTACGAAGGCTTCTTTCAGGGGTCCTTCTTCCTTCCCCTATTTCTCCTGCCGGACGGCCCTGAAGACCTCTGGATTGCCGGGAGTGTACACATGCAATACCTCTACGTCAACAACGACACCATCATTCTCAATCCCAACTATCCCGGAGGCCCCTATCCCACCCGTCGCTATTGGATTCACTGGGATCGATCCTCGGGAATTGGAATGCCCGAATGCGAATCCCTGGACCTTAAAGTTTGGCCCAACCCAACATCAGATCGCGTTCAGGTCGAGGGGATAGAGGGTGCTTATACCTACCGCGTCTTGAATTTGGCGGGTCAAACGCTGCTTTCCGGTGAAGGCCATGGACCGCTCGATCTTCGCCTGAACCATTTCGCTTCGGGCCGATACGTTCTTCTCGTCTCCACGACAAAGGGAAGCGGCGCCTATCCCTTGATCAAGCTAAAACCTTGAAAAAGGCCTAAATTTGCACCGCTGAACAAGAAGGGCCCAAAGCCGTTTGTTGTCCAGAGGAGACAAAACACATGCACCTAAGACTTCCATTCACCCTGGCCTTTACGGTCCTCACTTTGGCTTTGTGGGCCCAGCGCGCTCCAGCTGCCGGAATATCCGGACTGGTCGTTGACCCGAACGGCCAGGCCGTTCCCTACGCCTCGGTTCTCCTTTTACAGCCCACAGATTCCGCCATTGTTGAAGGCACCGCCACGGACATTGACGGAGGATTCATCTTGAATCCGCCCGTAGGGCAATACCTGCTTCAAATCAGCTTTTTGAGCTTCGAAGACTTTACCCGTTCGGTCGACTACACCGGAAAATCGATCAAGCTAGGCCGCGTGGAGATGAGTCCATCGAGCCTCGCCCTGGGCGAAGTCGAGATCATCGAACGCCGCAGCGAAATGGAATTGAAGCTGGACAAACGCGTGATGAACGTCGGCGAAGACCTCAAGTCTGCGGGCTTGAACGCCAGTGAAATTCTCGAATATGTTCCAAGCGTCACGGTGGACGTGGAGGGAAATGTCAGTCTGCGCGGTTCTGAAAATGTCCGGATTTTGATCAACGGACGACCTTCTGGACTTCTAGGAACCAATATTGCGGATGCACTGCGCCAATTGCCGGGGGACCTCATCGAGAGCGTTGAAGTCATCACCAATCCCAGTGCTCGGTACGATGCAGAGGGTGAAGCCGGAATCATCAACATCGTTCTGAAAAAAGAGCGCCGAGGAGGACTCAACGGGTCCGTTCAAGTGGTCGCAGGTTATCCAGACGACTACAGAGTCACCCTAAACGCCAACTACCGAACAGAGAAGATGAACGTCTTCGGAAGTTCCTCGGTCCGATACGTCAATAGCCCAGGAGGCGGCTCCGGAACACAGATCATCAACAATGAGGATACCTCCTACACCTTCCGAAACACGCGCGATCAGTTGCGCGGAGGCTGGAGCCAAACCTACCGCCTGGGTGCGGATTTCTTTCTAAACGATCAGAACACCCTTACCGTCAGCGGTCTATACGATACCGAGGACGGAAAGAACCTCGTCGACATCCGCTACTTCGATGAAACCAATGAAGGTATTTCACTAGGAGAGACCCTACGGGCCGATGAAGAGATTGAACTCGAGGACACCTATGAAATCAACCTGAACTACCTCCGCACCTTCGATGAGAAGGACCGGAAGTGGACCGTGGATTTCCAGTACATCAAGGACAACGACCTCGAAAACAGCAACCTTCTTCAAACCAGCACCTATCCGGAGAGCGACAGTTTGTATCAGCGCTCCTCCAATACCGAAAATGAGGTCAACTTCCTGTTCCAGAGTGACTACATTGATCCATTGGGGAATGGTTTAGTACTGGAGCTCGGGACCCGTAACACCCTCCGCTACATCGACAATGACTTCTTGGTCGAAACCCGCGATGGGTTCAATGGCGATTGGGAGGCCATCGACGAATTCAACAACTACTTCCAATACCGCGAGGCCATTTACGCCGGATACACCATCCTGAGTCAAGACCTCGGGCGCTGGTCCTGGCAAGGAGGATTGCGTGCGGAATACACCGATCTCGAAACCGAATTGGTCGAAACCGGGGAAACCAACCCAAGGGATTATCTCAACTGGTTTCCTAGTGCCTTCCTGGGATATGAAGTAAGGGAAAATCAAACGGCCCAGTTGAGTTATTCGCGCCGTTTAAGTCGTCCAGGATTCCGACAACTATTGCCCTTCACCGGCTACAACGACAACCGAAACTTCTGGGCCGGTAACCCAGATTTGGACCCTGAATACACCAACTCTTTTGAGGGGAGCTACTTGGTGTACTTCGACAAGGGTAGTATTCTAACATCAGCCTATTACCGCCATCGCACCGGTATTATTTCCCGCATCTCCGTCATCGATTCCATCGGGAACACGGTGCGCACGCCTGTGAACCTCGCGGTCCAAGACGCCTATGGTTTTGAATTCACCGCCAACGCCGACATCAGTCAAAACTGGCGTCTGAACGGAAACCTGAACGTATTTCATCAAGTCACTGTTGGAGATTACAAAGGGCAAGATTTCGGAGCCACCAACACTTCCTGGACTACCCGAGTCAGTTCTCAGTGGAACTTCACCAAGGACCTCAAAGGACAGGTCAGTTGGTTCTATCGCGGCCCCCAGCAAAACGCCCAGGGTAGCGTGGAGGGAATCTCCTCCGTTGATGCCAGCGTCGGCATGGACCTCTTCGGTGGAAAAGGAAGCCTGACCCTCAACGTCCGCGACCTCTTCAACTCACGAAAACGTCGCTGGACCATTGACGAACCCGGTTACCTCAGCGAAAGTGAATTTCAGTGGCGCCAACGTCAATGGTTGCTTACCTTTAGCTATCGCCTCAAACAAGAGCGCAACCGCAGCGGACGCCAAGGCGGCGGACCCTCCGGTGGTGGTGGTGGTTTTGGTGAATAAATGAGCGAAGCTTTGGAGGCCCTACGGGCCGATTTAAAACATCCCAGCAAGGCGGGCATGCAGCCCTTGATTGATCGATTTGTCCGAGATACGGCTTTTCGAGATACGGTCGTTGAGCTTTCAATCAGTCAAGGCCACCCCTACTCCTGGCGCGCAGCCTGGGTCATGAAATGGGCCATCAGAGCCGATCGGTCTTGCTGGAACAAGCACCTAGACCAAATCATTCGTGCACTCCCCGAGATCACTACTCATCAACAACTCGGCGCCTTTTTGCGTGAACTTGCGCCCTTAGAGTTGACCGAAGAGCAGCGAGAACTGCTCTTGAGCAAGGCCATCGATGAGCTGGAAACGCAAAGGGAGACGGAATACACCAAAGCCTACGCCGTGGAAGTCTTGGATCGATCCGTGCGCGACTATCCCGAATTGGCCGGAGAATTTACCTTAATTGTGGAGCGCGCCCTGGAAACTTTGGAAAAGGCGTATGCCCGAAATAAGGCCATCAAGGCCTTAAAGCGTTGGGCAAAGTGCGCTCAGTAAATCTCGATCGAGGCGACTTCAAGTCGATACGGACCGCTTTGCTTGTCAAAGAGAATGAAGCCCATGCGCTTGATGGCTTTCAAATCGTCCCGTGAGGGACCCTGATCCATTTGTTTTCCCACCTGCGAAATGCGCAAATCCTTCACAGGAATGTCAATGGTTTGCCATTTCTCCTTGGTTTTGATGTCATAAACGTACGTAGGGAGGTACCACTGCTTGGTCGGTTCCAACATCAGGGTATGCTTCCGGCCATCGCCTTTCAATTTGATGCGGATGCCCTTGGCCTCGCTCAAATCATAGCTGCCCCATGGGCTTCTAATCGAGGCAAAGCCGCCGTTGTTCTCGAGGGAAATCTGACCTTCGAGGACCATGGACTTCTCGGTAAAACTTGCGGTTCCAGTAGAACGACCGCCCATTACACCGTCGAGGACCACGACCCAATTATTCACGTCCTTTTTTCCGAAATTGAACTGCATTTTGGTGGTCGGCGTTGCGGCGAGGAGCACCAAAGTGAGTAGCATACTTTTCATATCAACTGAATTTTCTTGCATAACACGCTCCACCCCAACTTGTTTGCTCCTTAACATCCATTAACAGCATGGCCATAACCAAAATCTACCGGTCCAAAGTCAATATCCCACTTGCCTTGTTGGTCTTCGTACCCAACATAGCGGGCTTGATCTTGACCCTTTCGGAAAGAACCTGGGGAGCTGCGGTCATTATGGGCTTGACCCTCATCTTCCTTTCCGCGATGTACCTCACCACCTTCTACGCCATCACTGCAGAACAGGATTTGGTCGTCCGAGGGGGGGGCTTTATATCGCGCCGAATTCCCATTGCCAACATCAACCGATTGCAGAAAACCCGGACCATACTAGCCGGTCCCGCCCTTTCCATGGATCGCCTTTACGTGCAATTTGATCAAGGGGATGCGGTGGTCATCTCTCCGGTCCGGAAAAGTGAATTCATCGAGACACTGCTCAAAATCAATCCGAATATAGAAATCAACGCCTGATGGTGATACTCTACATTGCCACAACGCTGGATGGGTTCATCGCTGACTCCGAAGGAAGTGTAAACTGGATTCCGCCAGCTCCGGAAGGCGAGGATTTCGGGTACACCGATTTCTACTCCAGCTGCTCCCACACGGTACAAGGCGGAGCTACTTATCGCCAAGTACTCACCTTTGGAGACTGGCCCTATCCAAGTACCCACAATCTGGTTTATTCCCGGAGTGCTGTCGCCGCTAATGACACCGTAGAAGTCATCTCAACTGACCTCGAAGGCCACATTCGCGCCCTAAAGGCCGCAGCGGAAGGTCATATTTGGTGCATTGGTGGAGGCTCCATCAATGGTCAGCTTTTGGCCGCAGGGCTCATCGATGAGGTTTGGCAATTCGTGCTTCCTGTAAACCTCGGTTCCGGTATCCCGCTTTTCGGAAATATAGCGATTGACCCGAAGGCCGTTGAGGTCCTGGAGCGCAGTCCACTCCCCGGAGGAGGTACTTTAATCAAATACAGACCCTAAGGCCTGATTTTGGTCATAGGTCGTCATTTCAAAACCTACGTACTTGGCAACACAATTCAGAACTATGTTTACTGCCGAAGAGCTGGCTCAGCTCAAAACCCGTAAAGGGTTCGAAGCCCTGGCCAACGATAAGAATTTAGATCTGCGGAAGTTTCAGCGAAACCTCCGCTATGAAGAAGAACTCTCCCGTCTTCAAGCCCAATTGGTAGAGCTTCAGCGCTATATCGCCGAAAAGAATATGCGCGTTGCCATCCTCTTCGAGGGGCGCGATGCCGCTGGGAAAGGAGGGGCCATTAAGCGTTTCAAGGAGCACTTAAATCCCCGCTCTATGCGCGTCGTCGCGCTCACTAAACCCACAGATGCCGAAATGGGATCCTGGTACTTCCGACGCTACATCAAAGTGCTTCCGGAACCGGGTGAGATCGTCTTTTTTGACCGCAGCTGGTACAACCGTGCAGTAGTCGAACCCATTATGGGCTTTTGCACCAAGGAGCAATACGAACTCTTTATAAGACAGGTTCCCGAATTTGAGCATATGCTTTACGAAGATGGCGTTCACGTCATCAAATTCTGGTTCTCCATCTCCAAAGAGGAGCAGAAAAAACGCTTTGACAGCCGATTGAAGAATCCGCTCAAGGAGTGGAAATTCAGTCCAGTGGATCAGAAGGGGCAGGAGCTCTGGGATGAATACACCTACTACAAGGAGCAGATGTTTTCCCGCACCCATAGTGCCTTTAGTCCTTGGACCATTGTGAAGGCCAACAACAAGCGCAATGCACGATTGGAGAGCATCCGTCACGTACTCAGCCAATTCGAATATCCCGGAAAGGAGAAGGCCAAAACGACCATCTTCCCGGATCCGAATATTGTCCAACGCTATTATCGCCAACTCGAACAAATCGACATTTGATATGAAAGCTTCCGATCTCAGTCCAGAAGATGTCGCCATCTTAAATACCCGCGTTGGGATTACCAAGCTCATGGAGCACAAAAAGACCGATCTTGAACGCGTCTTGCGCTATACCCGCTATGAATTGCGGTTAAGACAACTACAAGAAGAGTTGATCAAGCTGCAAAACTGGGTCATTGATGAGGGGAAAAAAGTGGTCATCCTTTTTGAAGGCCGAGACGCCGCGGGAAAAGGTGGGGCCATCCGACGAATCACGGCCCACATTAATCCGCGTCAATTTCGTATTGTGGCCCTGAGAAAACCAACAGACGAAGAAGCTGGTCAATGGTACTTTCAACGCTACGTGAACCAGCTACCCAAAGAAGGTGAAATCGTCTTCTTCGACCGGAGCTGGTACAACCGCGCCATCGTTGAACCGGTCAACGGTTTTTGCACGCCTGGCCAGTACGAGATTTTCATGAGTCAAGTCAATGAATTCGAACGGATGATTCAGGAGTCGGGTATCCACCTCATCAAGTTTTACTTCTCGATTTCCAAAGAGAAACAAGCGGAGCGCTTTGCGGAGATTAGCCAAAGTCCGCTAAAAAAGTGGAAAATGAGTCCAGTGGATGAGCGGGCCCAAGAACTGTGGAATGAATACACCAAGTACAAGGAAGCCATGTTTGCCAAGACCAATATCCCCACAGCTCCTTGGATCATCGTTCAAGCAGATAAGAAAACAGACGCTCGTTTGGCCTCTACGGAACACATTCTCAAGACCATCCCGTATCCGGACAAAGGAGAAGTTGTTTACAAGGACGTACCTTTGGCGTAATGCGTTATACCTTCTTTCACCTACTGAGCCGATTGAGCAAAGCCCTACTTCCGATGTTGTGGAAGACAACGGAGCTGGATCAACTGAACAAAAGTCAAATGGTCATCATCGGGTTCAAACGATGGGTCACCTTTAACTACCTCGACGAAAGGAAGAAGCGCGAGGTCTGATTTGTACACCCTACAAATATATTTTTTGAGATTGCATGGGAAAGCGCAGATTTAAGCTACATGGAATCAATGGATAAGGACCAAATTGTCGAAGTCAACCTTCGCGAGTACGAAGCTTTCGTGGCACTCATCAATGAGTTGAGTCCTACCGAGTTCGAATCTGCCCCCGAGTCGAAGTGGACTCCAGGACAACAAATGGAGCATCTGGCAAAATCCGTAAAACCATTGGCCCTGGCTCTGCATCTTCCAGAGTCTGTCCTCAAATGGAAGTTTGGCGTGGCCAATCGCCCCAGCCGAACCTACGAGGGTCTTGTTGCTCGGTATTTGGAGAAGATCCAGCCCGGTTACGTCGCACAAAAACAATATCAACCCCGCAGCGTTGCCTTCTCGGACAAAGAAAAATGGACCCGCCGACTCCTGAGAAGCGTTCGGGTTATCAATCGGCTCATCTTAAAAATGAGTGAAGAACAGCTCGATCGAATCATCGCTCCGCACCCGGCTATTGGCAAGCTCACCCTTCGGGAAATGATGTACTTTACCATCTACCATGCGGAACATCATCAAAATCTTATTCTCAGGGATCAGAAAATACTGAACGCATGAATTGGAACGACGTCATTCGATATGCCAATCACGGCTCACCAGAAGCCCCTCGCCGCGTTGAAAAAACCGATGAAGAGTGGCGCACTCAACTGACCCCGGAGCAATTTCGAATTACCCGAAACAAGGGAACGGAGCGCGCATTTTCCGGCGAATACTGTGAAATCCATGAAGCCGGAAAGTACAACTGCGTTTGCTGCGATGAACCCCTTTTTGACTCCACCGAAAAATTCTCTTCGAGTTCCGGTTGGCCCAGCTTTACGGAACCCATAGAACAGCACGCTATTGCCTACGAAAAAGACGTCTCTTTTGGAATGGTCCGCGTCGAGGTCCTGTGCAACATCTGTGATGCCCACCTCGGCCACGTTTTTCCAGATGGCCCACCCCCCTCTGGATTGCGCTTCTGCATTAATTCCAAAAGCTTGAAACTCGCTAAAACCTCCTAAGGATCAATTCAAAATAGTGAGAGCGTTGTGCGCGCAATCAATAACACCGGAGTTTGACATCCCCATTTTGGATTTCGCTACCTTTAATAGCGAAACCTCAGACCATGCAGTACATCGCTTTTCTACGCGGCATCAATGTCGGCGGGCAGAAGAAAATCAAAATGCCCCTCCTGCGACAGCTGTTGGCGGAAAGCGGTTTTCCAGAAGTTCAAACCTATATTCAGAGCGGAAATTTGGCCCTACGGGCCGACGCCGAACCTCGCGTACTTGAACGTGCCTTATCCGAGGCCATTCTACAACACAATGGATGGGAAGTTCCGGTGGTCGTCCGGACCGTTGAGCAGCTCAAGTCTATCCTCGCCGACATCCCTTTTAGAGGGAAAAAATACCTTTTGGAGCAACTGTACTTTACGCTACTTCAAGAATGTCCGTCACCAGAATCAACCACCAGTCTGAGCGAATTGGACTATCCAAATGAAGAGTTGGCCATAGACGGTCAAACCGTATATCTCTACTTGGGCAATGGAGCCGGAAAAGCCAAACTCAGCAACAACTTAATCGAACGCAAACTTCAGGTTTCGGCCACCACCCGAAATTTGAACACGCTCCAGAAAATGATTGCGTTGTGCGA
Source organism: Flavobacteriales bacterium (assembly GCA_965661605.1). GTDB lineage: Bacteria > Bacteroidota > Bacteroidia > Flavobacteriales > ECT2AJA-044 > ECT2AJA-044. The sequence continues at coordinate 32,675 of CBFIEH010000013.1, forward strand.
AACTTCAGCTTAACCCATAGGACACTCTTCTCGGCACTTGCGCTTCTGCTCGCTACCGTCTCCTCGGCTCAAACGTATTTCCCACCGATCAATACCAACCAAACCTGGGATACCGTCAGTGCCGGCTATGATGCACAAGCCCTTCAAGAGCTGAATACCTTTCTAGATACTACGGACACCAAAGCTTTTATCATTCTAGAGAATGGAAAAATCGCTCATGAGGTGTATTTCGATTCCTTTACCCAAGACAGTTTGTGGTACTGGGCCTCGGCCGGAAAAACCATGACCGCATTTCTCATTGGATTGGCCGAGGCCGACGGACATCTCGTCGTTCTACAAAATTCTAAGGCCTACTTGGGATCGGGGTGGTCCTCGTGTGGATCCGCTTTTGAGGACTCGACGACCGTCCTAAAACACCTGACCATGACCACCGGGCTGGATTTTAGTGGAAACACGGACTGTACGGACCCCTCATGTCTCACGTGCTCTTCAGCTTCCGAGCCTTGGTACTACCACAATGCCGCCTACACCCTGCTCTATCATATGTTGGATTCCGTGACCCCCTTTGGAATCACGAACTACATCCTGGGAAAACTGAGCTTTACCACGGGCATTACGGGCTCCTATCTTCCCTTAGGAGACAATCGAGTCTTCATTTCCAATGCTCGATCCATGGCGCGTTTCGGGTTATTAGTCCTGGCGCGTGGAGATTGGGCGGGAAATACCATCATGGATTCCGGTCCCGGGTCCTATTATGATCAAATGGTCAATACCTCGCAATCCGCCAATGAGAGTTACGGATACTTGTGGTGGTTGAACGGCAAGCCTTCCTTTCGCCTGCCCCAAAGCACGGCGGTCTTTCCCGGTCCCTTGATTCCCAATGCTCCAAGTGACCTCATTGCTGGTCTGGGCAAGAACGATCAAAAACTCTATGTTGTTCCCAGCCAGAATCGGGTCGTGGTCCGCCTCGGCAACGATGGTGGGCAAGGGCTCTTTGCCGCCAGTGGCTACGACAATCAACTCTGGGCTCTGATCAATGCCTTGGGTGGATCCACCAGTTTGGAGGAATGGAACTCAGATGAGTCGCCCTACCCCAATCCGGGGAAGGGAAGTCTGGTCATACCATCGGCCCGTGAGGGCTAAAGCTATCGCCTACTAAATGTCTACGGTAAGGTACTGGAGCACGATTTTGTACAGGTTGAAGGGCGGGTGCAATTGAATGCCAGTCCTGGACTATATTTGCTACAAATAGATCACGGTAGAACTTTCAAAATCATTCTCGAATAAGTGAAGCGCCTTCGGATTGCGTTGCTCTGGACCTTGCTCGTACTCGGCGTTTTAGTTGGAGTCGGAGTCATTGCTGTTAATGCAAGGCGCAATAAAATTGTCAAGACTATTGTTCAAGAGGTCAATGGTGAAATAAAGGGGCGCGTTCAGTTTGATGACGTACACATCTCCGGACTGCAGAACTTTCCAGAAATCGAGTTGCGAGTTGCGGACATTGTGCTGCACCAGACCTCGGAGCCCGGCGCGCGAGATACGGTAGCATATGTCGAGTACATGTACATCAATCTTCCGGTATTTTCCTTGTGGCGCAAAAAATTCACTATTGAAGACGTCTATTTCACCGGCGGAAAAATGGTTCTCGTTGATGAATGGGGTGGAAAACTCAGTATTGAAAAAGCGCTGGCTCTGAACAAACCGTTTACGGAACGGACGAGTGAGGATCGAGGCAAAAATCCCTTGCTGCTTTCCATTGACTCCGTGCATGCTCGAGATTTTCAGTTTATCTATCGGGCGGATCGCTTTAAGGATGAATTGAAGCTGCGAATCGCCACACTTGATGCTGAATTCAAGCAACACGGTGACTCGACCATTGCCTCGGCCCGAGTGGTCACGCATTTGGAGGAGCAGTTCAATCGAGAAGATGACGAATTGGACCGGGAACGGATCGAAGGTCGAATTCGAGTCAATGCAGATGTGGTGGTGACGAAAAACGACCTCCTCATTACCCAAATTGACCTCAAAGCCTCAGAACTGCTCTATCATTCGGACAGCGTCGACTTAAGAATTGACAGCATCGGGCTTGCTGGGCCACAGCTCTCTTATGGGCTTCGAACCGGTCCTTTCTTCGACCGACTTTCGCTCGAAGCCTTACTTACCATTAATGGACTTGACATGGACCCCTATGTCCTTAAGCAAACCGAGTTTGTTTTGGACGTCCGTGAAGGGGAGTATCGATTCAACTCAGGAAGTCAGCCGATCTTCGGTAAACCAGGAGTAGGCGGATTGCGCATTCGCCCTTTTTCTCCCGTTCCAGAGTATGCGGTTGACCTCAAAATCCATCAGTTCGAAATGAAGGACTTGATGGATAATGCCTTCGACTCTATGCCCTTTTTCGGCACGGCCAATATGGAAATCGATCTCAGAACTAAGGGGCTGAACGTGGATTTGATGTCCAACCTCCAGGGTCGTATCGTCTTTGAAGGTGACTCGCTTATTCTGGCCAATGTGGACATCGACAAATTCGTACGCAAATTCAAGCGTAGTCAAAACTTCAACCTCGTCGATGTTGGGGCCGTTCTCGTTGCTGGTCCTATTGGATTGGCCGCGTCTAAAGGCGGAGCTTATGCAAACTTGGCCTTGTTCTCCAAAGGCGACACCACTTTTATCCGTCGACTTCTGAGTCATGTGGAAGTGGACTCGGGACGGTTCGAATTCACAGATGTGGCCTTGTCCACACATGAAACGAGAATCTCCGGTGTGGGCTATGTAGATACTGGACAGGATACCCTGGAAGTGCAAGTAGACGTAATCAATCGAGCGGGATGCAGTCTCGTCGGTCAAGAAGTCTACGGGACTCTGGCTGCAACGGAGCGTAGCAAGGTGAAAATCGTCAAGACCCTACTTGGTCCGGTTGAGAACTTCTTAGAAGACGTCGGAATGATCGAATGCAAGCCAGTCTACACGGGCTCGGTCTTACCTCCTCCGACCAAAATGGAGTTGCGGCGCAAGAACAGAAAGGAGCGAAAGGCAGCAAAAGAGTAGCTCATTAAGCATACCTCGGATCCTCGATGTAGGGCAGCTTCTCCAGGTCGTCACAGTCGATCGCATAGCACCCAAATTCCTCAATAACCTTTCCCCGGATGCGGTAAATGCCGCGCCCGCGGAAGGGTTTTTTTTCCGCCTGCGGCGGGAAGTGTACCGAGTCCATAAACAAGCCATTCTGGTCAATCCACGTTCCGAAGTGCATGCGTTTTCCACTCTTGGTCTTGGTGTCTTTGATGGTCACCAAATAGCCATATACCTCGACGTGCTGACCCAAGGCTTCCTTCAAATGCACCGCGCCTAGCTTGTTTTTTACGGGCTCCTCTAACAGCTCATAAGGAGCCACGAGCGGAAAGCCGATGATTTCCATCTCATCAAAAGCGTCTTCGCGATCTCGTCCGTTGAGCGGCGGCAAATCGTACTTCTTCTGCCGAATCTGGAACAGCTCCTGCTTGCGGGGCTTGGACTTCCCCTTACTCAGGTGCATATGCGCTTCCCAGAGCAGTTCCTTCTTGGTCTTCCCGGTAAATCGAAAGGCACCCACACGGACCAGCAAGCGCAACTGCTCCAAGGAAATGGAAATGCGCTTCAAGAAATCCTCCAAATCCCGATAGGCACCTCCCGTAGATCGTTCAGCCAGCAGCTGACGAACCACGCGCTGTTCTAAGGACTTCATGTGTTGAAAGCCCAAGAAAAGGCTGCGGTCATAAATGGTGGTGGCGTGCTGGCTTCGGTTCACGCAGGGCGCACAAATCTCTGCACCGCCCATCCGCGCCTCGTGGACATAAAACTCCGTCCGGTAAAAGCCCCCGAAATTATTGATGACTCCCACCATGAATTCCAACGGATAATGGGCCTTCAGAAATAGACTTTGATAACTCTCTACAGCATAACTGGCAGAGTGTCCTTTGGCAAAGGCATAGCCGGCAAAGCTCTCCGTCTGTCGCCAAACCTCCGTCGTGAGCTCATCGCTGTATCCCTTCTCTCGGCAATTGCTGAAGAACTTGTCCCGCGCCCGAGAGAACTCTTCTCGGGACCTATACTTACCCGACATCCCTCGCCGCAGCACGTCGGCTTCTCCCAGGGTAAGGCCGGCAAAATAATGCGCCACCTTGATCACATCCTCTTGGTAAACCATCACACCGTAGGTGTCGGGCATGATCTCCTGCATAATGGGATGTGCCTCCTTTCGCTTTTCCGGATAGCGATGGCGTAAGATGTATTCCCGCATCATTCCACTTTGACTCACCCCGGGTCGAATAATAGAACTCGCCGCTACAAGGCCACTGTAGTCATCCGTACCTAGTTTGTGCAGCAGCTGACGCATGGCCGGAGACTCTACGTAGAAACAACCCATAGTGCGTCCCACGCGAAGGAGGTCCTTGATGGCCGGGTCCTTTTTGAATGCGGGGATATCGTGAATGTCGAGCGCTACCCCTCGATTGCGCTCTACCTCATCTAGGGTGTCGCGTATGTGGCCCAGACCGCGCTGACTCAGGATGTCAAACTTGTACAGGCCCACGTCCTCGGCAACGACCATGTCAAAGTGGGTGGTCTCAAAACCTTTGGGCGGCACGTAGGTGGTGGTATAGTAATGCATGGGGCGCTCAGAAATCAAAATGCCTCCGGCATGCACACTCAGGTGACTGGGAAATCCGTGAATGTATTGGCTGTAGCGCAGCACCAGCTGCTCAATCTCATCGAGCCGCCCGCGGTACTTGACCTTCTGCTGCAGACTGTCGATTTCGTGCTTGGGAAGGCCAAAAACCTTACCGAGCTCCCGCAAGACCGACTTGAACTGAAAGGTGATGTAGGTGGCGAGGAGAGTGGTTCGCTCCTTTCCATACTTATTGAAAAGGTAGTGCGTAACATCATCCCGGTCGGTCCAGCTGAAGTCCAAATCAAAGTCCGGTGGGTTCTCGCGGTACAGGTTGATGAAGCGCTCAAAATAAAGGTTGAGCTCAATGGGATCCACATCGGTGATCCCCAAGCAATAGGCCACCACACTGTTGGCTCCACTCCCCCGACCCACGTGAAAATAGCCCTTGCTTTTGGCGTAGTGGATCAGGTCCCAACTGATCAAAAAGTAGGACGTATAATCCTTCTGCTGAATAATGTCCAGCTCCATTTGAATGCGGTCGAAGAGGTCATCATCCGGATTCTTGTAGCGGTACTTAACCCCTTCATAAGTGAGCTTTCTGAGCTTGGCAAAGTCTTCTTCTGCCGTCTTGGCCAATCGCTTGAGGTTGTTGTTGATTCCGAAGGAGAAAGAAATACTGCAGCGCTCCAACAAGCCTTCCGCCTTCTCCAACAGATACTCATGCCCTTTGTACGCTGCTCGCAACTGCTGTTTGTCGAGGAAGCGATCATCGGGATGGCCCTCCTCTGCCTTGAGCAACTTGCTCAAGAGCGTGTTCTTGTCAATGGCGCGCAAAAGGCGATGAGCGTTGTAATCCCGCTTATTTCGAAAAGTAGCTGTGTGCAGGGCAACGAGCTTGTCTCGGCGCTTGGCAAAAGGGGAAAAGGGCAACTTGGTGAGCTCGCGGGAATGAACGCCCACATACTCGTTGGGCCTCAATCTTCGGGGGGCCTTAACCAGTGGATAGATAATGGATACGTGCTCAAAAGTAGGTGCCCGATCGGGGAGCTCGAGCTCCGTTTCGTGTACGAGGTATGGAGAGAGAAAACGATTGAGTTCAAACCAGCCATCGTTGTCGTGTGCCAAGGCCACGAAAAGCTGGTCCGACCCTCGCCGAACATCAATACCCAAGACTGGTCGAACTCCGTAGCGGTGGGCAATCCGAACAAAGTTGAGCGCTGCCGAAGTATTGTTGATGTCGGTTAAAGCCAAGGTCTTGTAGCCGTGAATCTGAGCCTGTTCCAAGAGTTCTTGCTCACTCATGGTGCCGTACTTGAGGCTGTAATAGCTGTGGTTGTTGAGCAGCATGCGGTCAGGATTTACGGTTGGCTAAAAGTTCAGGAGGGCGTCCGTCAAAAGGATTGTGCATCCGGCCGATGGTCCGAGCCCCCATGCTCACCGCACGCTTGACCGAGCCTTCGCCAAAACGATGGCGCATCTTGTCCATGGCCTGATACAAACTGATGAGCTCTTCGGTGTCCTCAAATAGGTTGATTTGGTGACCGCCTCCGACCAGATGACTCATGCGGACACCGACCAGGCGAACGAGAAGGCGTCTGTTATAGAGCTTGTAAAAAAGCTCCTTCGCTTTTTCGATGAGCACATGGTCAGAAGCCGTGTAGGGAATTCGCGCCTGAAGGCTGTGGGTATTGAAGTCCGAGTACCGGATTTTGACCGTAATGCAGGCTGTCAATTTGTTTCCGCGACGCAGTTGATACGCTAGGCTTTCGGTCATGGCGACGAGTAAATCGTGGAGCTTGTTGACGTCAATCGTATCTCGTTGGAAGGTCCGCTCGGTGGAAATGGACTTGCGCTCGTGGTAGCTGATGACCGGACTGTTATCGACGCCATTAGCCTTGAGCCACATCATGCGTCCGTGCTTGCCAAAGACCCGTTCGACCAACTCGAGCGGCATATCCTGTAGGGTGCGGATAAACTCTACGCCTAAGTCGCGCAATTGTCGGTAGGTCGCAGCGCCAATCATAGGAATCTTCCGAACCGAGAGCGGAGCCAAAAACGGTTTTTCCGCTCCACTGGCAATGTGCATATGTCCATAGGGTTTACCTTCTCCTGTGGCCACCTTCGCTACCGTTTTGTTGGTGCTCAATCCAAAGGATATGGGGAGCCCCGTCTCCCGGGTAATCTTCTGCTGAAGCTCTCGGACAAACTGGTAGCATCCAAAGAATCGGTCCATGCCCGTGAGATCTGCATAGAATTCATCAACCGAGCTCTTTTCATAGAGGGGTACCTCCTCTTTGATGATCTCCGTGACCAGGTCCGAATACTTACTGTAATTCATGGAATTTCCGCGGATATAGATGGCGTCAGGGCAGAGCATTTTGGCCTGACGCATCGGCATGGCGGAATGCACTCCAAAGCGGCGTGCCTCATAACTACAAGAGGCTACAACTCCTCGATCGCTGGTTCCACCAATAATCACCGGCTTACCTACGAGCTCCGAATTGAGCAAGCGCTCCACGGACACAAAAAAGGTGTCTAAATCCAGGTGAACGATGTTCTTATCTTTCATTTTCCGGGTTGAAAAATTGTGTTTTGATCTATTTGACAGTATATTTGTCAATATTATGACAACAAATTAGTCATCGGAAAAATAGAACGCAACCCCTGTTGAAAAGTTTCATGGCATTCGGACCCAATCTTCACCTGCTCAGAAAACGTCAACGCCTTGCACAGCAAGACGTGGCAAACGAACTGGATATTTCACGCTCTTCACTAAGCGCCTATGAACTAGGCACCGTAGAGCCTCCCTACGGGATGCTGCTCAAGCTGGCTGATTTTTACCGCTTGTCCGTGGATGTATTGCTGCGCGAAGATTTGTCGAAGTGGAGCGAGCAAAAAATCGCGGCTTGGCAACAAGACGCGGATCTAAGCGGTCAAAAACTGAGGGTTCTCACCACTACCGTTGGGGCAGATAATGAAGAAAATATTGAACTCGTAGACACCAAGGCAAAGGCAGGTTATACCACAGGCTTTGCCGACCCCGAATACATCGCCTCCCTCCCTACTTTCCGATTGCCTTTTTTGAGCGATCAGCGCAAGTATCGCGCCTTCCCCATTTCCGGAGACTCCATGCCTCCCGTTCCAGATGGTTCTATTGTCATCGGAGAGTTCGCGCAAAACTGGGAAGCCCTCCCCGCGGGTCAAGAGTGCATGGTCTTGACCAAAGACGAGGGCATTGTCTTCAAGCAGGTTCACGTTCAGGCTCACGGCCTATTGCTGGTCTCCACAAATCCCGCATATGAACCCTATGTAGTTCCCTTTGCAGAGGTCCGTGAAATCTGGAGTTTTACCCACTACATCAGTGGGGCCTTCGAGTCCGATTTCGGCAGCGATGGGGTTTGGACTCAAGCCATTAGAGATTTACAAAAAGAGGTCGCAGAGATCAAGGCAAATCAAAATCGTTTAGTAACTTAAGCGTACCAAACCAAGCCTTCCCTATGAATCGATTGTTACGCTCTTCTCTTCTTTCCTTCTCCATATTGGCCGTTTCGTTTACCGGATGGGCCCAGAACCGCGATGCCTATTTAGCGGGTATCCAAGGGTGCCTGGACCGAAACAATAAGGCCTGTGCCATTGTCGCCATCAAGAAATGCATTGAGGTCTTCCCTGACGATCCCGACAACGCCCGTCTTTATGCGCAGCTCGGTGGATACTATGAAGACTTGAATCAAGTTCCCAAAGCATTGGAGATCTATGAAGAAGGTCTGAGTCAATTCGAAACGGACCCATACCTCTTGAGCAGCAAAGCCAGCGCGCTTTCAGCCATGGGTTATTTCAGCGAAGCAGTCGATCTATATTCGGAGGTGCTCAAGAATGATCCCGGAAATCGTCCCGCTCGATTGGGCCGGGCAGAAATGTACATCAATGCACACGAATTGGATCCAGCCATCAATGACTTGGAATACTTGCTCCGCAAGGACGGAGGAAGTGACCCTGGAGTGATTCGCTTGCTTGCAGAGGTCGAGCTTGAAAAAGACAATTTCGATGAGGCCATGAACTACTGTAATCAGCTCATCGTCGCTGAACCTCAAAACTCAGTCGCCTACGAGCAGCGGGCACGCATTTTCGCCGAAAAGGGAAATCCAGCAGCGGGGTTGATTGACATCAATCGCTCCATAGAGTTGGATAAAGAGCGCGTTAGTCCTTATCTGACCAAGGGAAAGTTACTGGAAGCTCTGGATCGCAATAGCGAGATTTGTGGAGTCGCAAAGCAGGCCATGAAGAACAACATTGCGGAAGCCAGCCTCGGAAACCTGATGGTGCACTGTCCTTAAGAAGTACGTTGCTGCGCTTGACCTTTTTAATCTTCATCGTCCCCCAGTACGAGGTCGAAGTCCAGTTGTTTTTGGTTGAGATCAGCTCTTTTGGTGCGTACCATTACGGTATCACCTAACTGATAAATCTTACCCGTATACTCCCCAATGATGCAGTAGTTAGCCTCGTCAAAAGTGTAGACATCGTCGTCGATTTCCGATAGGCGAACAAGGCCCTCGCATTTGTTTTCGTTGATCTCCACGAAGATGCCCCACTGGGTCACCCCAGAAATCACGCCTAGGAACTCTTTGCCAATGTGCTGGGACATGTAGAGCACTTGCATGTACTTAATACTCGCGCGTTCGGCATCGGCGGCCATCTTCTCCCGCTCACTGGAATGCTCACATCGAGCCTCATACTTATCGGGGTCCTTGGCCTGGTGAGCACCGTCCAAATACGTCTGAAGGAGGCGGTGAACCATGACATCCGGGTAGCGACGTATGGGTGAGGTGAAGTGGGTATAGTAGTCAAAGGCAAGACCGTAGTGACCGATGTTCTCGGTGGTGTAAATAGCCTTGGACATGGTACGGACCGCGAGCTTCTCGATCATGTTTTCTTCAGGCTGTCCTTGCACCTGATGCAGGATACTGTTCAGCGAATTCGTGATGGTCTTGCGGTTGGTCAAGGTCATTCGGTAACCAAATTGCTTGACAAAATTGTTGAACTCTGCCACCTTGGTCGGGTCGGGTTCGTCGTGGACCCGATACACCATGGCCTTGTTGGAGTAGGTTCCTTCAGGTGTGCGGCCGACAAACTCCGCCACCTTTCGGTTGGCCAAGAGCATGAATTCTTCGATGAGCTGATTGGCGTCCTTGGATTCCTTGAAGAACACCCCCAAGGGCTGGCCTTCAGGGTTAAGGTTGAACTTGACCTCTACGCTGTGAAAAGAAATTGCCCCAGATTTCATGCGCTTCGCTCGCATTTTCTTGGCGAGTCGGTCCAAGAGGTGCAGTTCGTTTTCCATATCGCCATCAGCGCCTTCCAGAATTTCTTGAGCTTCTTCATAAGCGAATCGGCGATCGCTGTAGGTGACCGTCCGGCCAAACCAGCTGTGCAAGATCTCGGCCTCATCGTTCATTTTGAAAACGGCTGAAAACGTGAACTTCTCTTCATTGGGGCGCAGAGAGCACAGGCCATTGGAAAGCACTTCCGGCAGCATGGGCACCACACGATCTACCAGGTAAACGGAAGTGGCCCGGTCGTAAGCCTCGCGGTCAATGATGTCTCCAGGTTGAACGTAGTGCGAAACATCGGCAATGTGGATGCCAATTTCGTACAGGCCGTCCTCAAGTACCTTCACAGAAAGGGCATCGTCAAAATCCTTTGCGTCAACCGGGTCAATGGTAAAGGTGGTGGTGTCTCGCATATCCCGACGACGGGCGATCTCTTTAAGGTCTAGTTCTGTGGGAATTTGGGCAGCCGCTTCTTCCACTTCTTCAGGAAAGCGATAGGGCAATCCGTACTCCGCAAGTACCGCGTGCATCTCGGCATCAGCTTCACCTGGATTCCCGAGTACGTCAATAACTTCTCCGAAAGGTGAGGATGCAGACTCCGGCCAATCAGTCATTTTGACCAAGGCAATTTGACCATGAGAAGCGCCTTTGAGCTTGTCGAGTGGGATGTAAATATCCATGTGCATCCGCCTGCTGTCCGGCACCAGGAAGGCAAACTGTTTACTGATTTCGATTTTACCTACGAACTCGGTTCGCGCGCGTTCAATGATGGCTTCGATCTCCCCCTCGGGCTTTCGATTGCGCCGACGCGCATGGGCATAGACCTTCACGTAGTCTCCGTGAAGGGCGTGTTTCATATTGCGCGGCGAAATCCAGATATCGTCCTCATCGGTATCTTCGAGCATGACATAGCCTCCCCCATTCTTGGTCATGTCGACCCAGCCGGTGAAGTGACGTTGGTGACGTTTGGCTTTGAATTTGCCCCGGTCAACTTGTTCCAATACTCCTTCAGCAGCAAGCGTGGCGATGATTTGAACGATCAGATTGCGATCGTGGGCATTGGTGACGCCGATTTGCGCGGCAATTTGTTTGTGGTTGAGGGCCTTTCCGGAGTTGTCTCGGTAGGCTCGAAGGACGCGGCGCTGAAGTTCCTTCTTCTTATATTTCAGATTGCCGCTTTTCTTACGTTTCGCCATATCTTCCGAAGGTAAGGAAAAGGGAAGTTAGCGGGACATCGTGCCGTAGGCACTAAAAATATTTAACTTTCAGAGTCCTGTTTTTCAGCAGGTTAAGAAATAAATGCAAAAAAAACTTCACACTCAGGCAACGCGGAATCCCATTTCCGTGTCTATCTAATTGAAACCCGGAAACAGTGCGACTGATCAACCTCGGAAATTCGGAAGAGCAACTGATACGGAAGTGTCTCAAAGGAGAGCGAAAAGCTCAACGGGCGCTCTACGATAGGTTCGCCGGCAAAATGCTGGGGGTATGTCGACGCTACGTGCGGAGTCAATACGATGCGGAAGAAGTGATTTTCGTCGACAATCTGCAGACTGGATATGACAAGAATAAAATGAATGTCACCACCATCAATATTCCTTTGATGTTGCAACTCGATTTCAGTGACAAACGATCTCTTGAGAATGGGTTCAACTTAGGCTTTGGAGGCTATGCTGGGTTCCGTACCGGTTCAAATGGAAAGTTTAAATACCGTGATGACAACAACGAAAAAGTGAAGATGGTCACCAAGTCAGACTACTTCTTGACCGACTTCCAATACGGTCTACAAGCACAAATTGGGATCGCAGGAGTGAACTTCTTTGCGCGCTATGGCCTGAACACCTTGTTCCAAGAAAACCGCGGACCAGAATTGACCCCAGTGGTATTTGGAATTGTACTGTAATGAAATGGCGGCATGGCCGTCTACAGTATGAAGGTTTGAGTTAATTAAACTTTGGCAAGCCTTTTGCGTCTAATGAATAGACCTAGCGTTTAGATTATTTCGTAGCAGAAACACTTAACACTGGCTTGTTAAAGTGAGAAAGCCCTGGAGGAGTCCGGGGCTTTTTTTATTCGTGGGTCAAGCGCGTGATGATTTCAGCATGCTGGGGAAAGCGATCGAGCAGCTGCTGACGGGTGGGCAACTCGAAATCCGCAAAGCTAAAACCGGGAGCTACCGTGCAACCGGCTAAAGCGTAATCCTGATCTAGGACCTCACACGCGAACCAGGTTTGCCCGGGAATAACGACTTGGAATTCTTGCTTTTTCTTCAAGTCCGGCCCGACCTCAACACAAGCATAGGTACCAATGACGCTGATCATGTGTATGCGTATGGTGCCTCCTTCATAGTGATGCCAGACCTCATCTTGATTGATTCTGTGCCACGCCGAAAACGTCGTGGCTGGAAGTAAGAAGTAGATGGCTGTACTGTGGTTTCGGGTTCCGCCGTATCCCTGCGGCAAGGCATCTTCTGGGATGTTGCGTTCACTCCGATAATTCTCCCGGAAAAAGCCTCCCTCTGGATGGGGCTTGAGGTGGAGCAATTCCACCAGTTCCTCTACCCTAGTCATCGAAACTAACTAAGACCTTCTCACTGCGCGGGTGCGCTTGACAGGTCAGTACATACCCGGCCTCGAGCTCATCCTCTTCCAGGGCGTAATTCAAGTCCATCTCGACTTTTCCTTCCATCACCTTGGCCTTGCACGTACAGCAAACGGCTCCTTTGCAGGCAAAAGGAACATCGGCGCCGTGGTGGAGGGCGGCATCCAAGATATTGGGTCCATCTTCATCCAGTCCAAAAGCGTAGGTCATTCCATCCAAGGTCACTTGAACTTGAGCATCGTACGCCTCCGGCGCTTTTTCCACCATCGGTTTGTGCGCAGCTTTGGCTTGTCCAGGTGTGGTAAAGAGTTCAAAGTGGACTTTCTTTTTGTCCACTCCTTTCTCAATCAAGGTGTCTTTTATGTCCATGATCATTTCGCCAGGACCGCACAGGAAAAATTCATCAATCGAACTCCAGTCAAAAAGACGATCGCAGAATTGTGCCGCCTTTTCCCCGTTTAAACGTCCGTTGAACAGTGGTGCATCAGTGAGCTCACGGCTGAGCAAGTGGTACACGCTTAAGCGCTCTAGATAATCGTTTTTGAGCGCCTCAATTTCATCGCGGAAAATGATGCTGTCGAAATTCTTGTTTCCGTAAAAGAGCGTAAAATGGCTGTTGGGCTCCTTTCGGAGTACGGTCTTCATGATGGACATGACCGGTGTAATTCCCGAGCCCGCAACAAAGGCCACATAATGCTTGGCCTGCTCTTCTTTCAATTCGGTATAGAATTTCCCGATGGGCGTCATCACCTCCAAGGAGTCTCCTTCCTGAAGCACCTCATTCGCATAGGTCGAGAACTTTCCCATGGGCACTGCCTTAACGGCCACGCGCAATTCATTGTCCAAAGGACAACTGCAAATGGAATAGGACCGACGCACTTCTTCCCCGTCGATTTCCGTCTTCAATGTCAGGTACTGTCCCTGAATGTACCGATAGTCCGTATCCAAAGTTTCCGGCACATCAAACTGCAGACTTACGCATTCTTCTGTTTCGCGTCGGATTTCTTTGACCTTAAGGGTGTGGAATTGAGGCATGTTTCGTCGGTTAAGTCCAGCAAAAATAGGGTTTTACACCCATCAAACAATTCTTAGCCCTCGACCGTTTTTCGTATACTTGTAAACTGGTTCAAGCCCTACACTATGGACGAAAAGAAACTAGAAGCTGCCTTCCAAGCGACAATCGATCGCGAAGAAAAAATTGAGCCGCGCGACTGGATGCCAGAAGCGTATCGCAAAACACTCATTCGCCAGATTTCGCAGCACGCACACAGCGAGATTGTGGGCATGCTTCCCGAAGCCAATTGGATAACACGTGCGCCGAGCCTTCGTCGCAAGGCCTCTTTGTTGGCCAAGATTCAAGACGAAGCAGGACACGGATTGTATTTGTACAGCGCAGCCGAGACGCTCGGTGCCAAGCGCGAAGACCTCATTGACGATTTACACACGGGAAAAGCGAAATACTCCAGTATTTTCAATTACCCCACCGTAACTTGGGCCGATATCGGTGCCATTGGTTGGTTGGTTGATGGAGCAGCGATCCAAAATCAGGTACCCTTGTGTCGTACCTCCTATGGCCCATATGCCCGCGCCATGATTCGCGTGTGTAAAGAAGAAAGCTTCCACCAACGTCAGGGGTACGAGATCATCTCGACCTTGGCCAACGGAACGCCCGAGCAGAAAGAAATGGCTCAGGATGCATTAAATCGCTGGTGGTGGCCATCACTGATGATGTTTGGACCCAACGATGCGGAGTCGCCGAACAGTGCGCGCAGCATCCAATGGAAGATCAAGAGAAAAACCAACGACGAACTCCGTCAGGAATTTGTCGATAAAACTGTACCGCAGGCCGAATTCATCGGATTGCGTGTACCTGACGACGAACTCAAGTGGAATGAACAGCGCGGTCATTATGACTTCGGCCCCATCGACTGGGAAGAATTCTACAATGTGATTCAAGGGAATGGGCCGTGCAACAAGGAACGTGTAGCTGCTCGCTTGAAGGCCAAAGAAGATGGTCTATGGGTGCGTGAAGCGGCCAATGCCTATGCTGAAAAACGTCGTCAGCGAAAAGCCGAAACCGCATGAGCGAATCAAAACCAAGTGATTGGCCTCTCTGGGAGGTTTTCATCCGCAGCAAAAGTGGTTTGCACCACAAACACGTAGGCTCTCTGCACGCTGCAGATGCCGATATGGCCGTTGAAAATGCTCGTGATGTCTACACTCGTCGATCAGAAGGCATCAGCATCTGGGTCGTCGAGTCGAAGCACATCATCGCCTCCAACCCAACGGAGGGTGAAAGCCTTTTTGAACCCGCGGACAACAAAGTTTACCGACACCCGACCTTCTACGACATTCCGAAGGAAGTCGGTCACATGTAAGCCATTATGGAAATCAAAGAAGCCCTTTTTCACTACGCCCTTCGTATGGGTGATAATAGCCTGATCTTAGGTCACCGCCTAAGCGAGTGGTGTGGACATGGTCCTATCCTCGAGCAGGACATCGCCTTGATCAATGTGGCCTTGGACCTCATCGGCCAAAGCCGGAGCTACCTGAGCTATGCAGGAGATCTAGAGGGCGAAGGAAGAAGCGAGGACGACTTGGCCTATCTCCGCCGTGAGCGTGAATTCCGAAACGTATTGTTGACCGAGCTCCCCAACGGAGACTTTGGGAGAACCCTTGTTCGTCAGTTCCTATTTGACGTTTTCCACTATTTGCAATTAGAAGAGCTGAAAGGAAGCAGCGATGAGCAATTGGCAGCTATTGCCACCAAGTCCCTCAAGGAAGTGACTTATCACCTCCGCTATTCAAGCGAGTGGATGATTCGCTTGGGCGACGGAACAGAAGAAAGTCATCGCCGCGTACAAGAACCCTTGAATGATCTTTGGTCCTACACGGGCGAGATGTTCGAGATGGATGAAGTAGATGAGACCTTGGTTGGAGTGGGCATCGCCCCTGACTTGGCGAGCCTCAAACCCCTCTGGGAAAGCAAAGTCCGCGAAATTTTGACAGAAGCTACGGTGAATGTTCCCGAAAGTGGATGGATGCATTCCGGTGGTCGCAAAGGCGTTCATTCCGAGCATTTGGGCTACTTACTTTCTGAGCTCCAGTACCTACAACGCAGTATTCCCAACGCTAAATGGTAAACCGATGAGCGCGACCGAAGACATCTGGGCATGGATGGAAGAGGTCAGCGATCCGGAGATTCCTGTACTCACGGTCGTCGATCTCGGCGTGGTGCGCGATGTTGCCTTGGACAACGGCAAAGCCATGGTGACCATTACACCGACCTACAGCGGATGCCCGGCGATGAATACTATTGAAGAAGAGATTAAAGCCAAGCTCGCCGAACACGGCTATGAAAACGCTGAGGTGAAAACCGTACTGGATCCCGCGTGGACCACGGATTGGATGTCCGAGAGTGGCCGTCGTAAACTCGAAGAGTACGGAATTGCCCCTCCTGCCGCAGGCAGTGTCAATAAGAAAGCGTTGTTTGGAGAACCTGATGCGGTGCGCTGTCCTCAGTGTAAATCCAAGAATACCCGTATGGTCAGTCAGTTCGGTTCAACGGCGTGTAAAGCCATGTACCAATGCAATGACTGCCTAGAGCCTTTCGATTACTTTAAGTGTCTATAGGGGACTATTTGACCTCCTTGGCCTGATACATGAAGTAAGCACCCACCATGACGGCCGGTATGCTGAGCCATTGACCCATATTCAAGGCCATTCCTTCCTCGAATTCCACTTGGTTCTCCTTCACAAATTCAATCACGAATCGGACGCCAAAAATGGCTACCAAAAAGAAACCAAAGAAATAACCTTGAAGGTCTTTCTTGTTGGTCCGGTAGTACTGACGAATCATGACCAGGAAAATCCCGAGGTAGCACAACGCTTCATAAAGCTGAGCCGGATGACGCGGAGTTAATGGGTCAGGAACATAGGCCTTGGTGAAGATAAAGGCCCAGGGTAAGTCGGTCGCCACACCGATGATTTCGTGATTGAACAGGTTCCCCATTCGGATAAAAAAGCCTCCCAAGGCCACCACAATGACAATGCGATCCAGTATCCAGAGGACTGACTTCTTCGAATAACGACGCGACCACAACCACAGCGACAGAATTATCGCAATAGCGGCTCCATGACTCGCTAAGCCTCCCTTATTGATCATGACGATCTCACCGAGGTTTTGCGAATAGTACTCCCAATCGTAAAAGAAGACATGCCCGAGACGTGCACCCACAATGGTTCCCACCATGATGTAGATGAGCAGGCCGTCTAGCCATTTCTCATTCAATTTCTCATGAACGAACATGCGCTGCACAATGGTATAGCCGAAGAAAAATGCAAAGGAAAACATGAGTCCGTACCAACGCACGGGCAGCCAGTCCACGTTCGGAAAGATCTCAGGTTCAATGGTCCAAGTGATGTAGCCCAGCATAGGCGCTAAGGTAGAAATTAATACCACTCGAGCACGGCCCAAATGCCCTTGCCCGTCAACAAATACCGCGAGGTTCCCGGCACCGGTACCACCGTGTAAAAGCCCCGCTCCGTTACAGAACTCCACTCCCCGTCAAAAAGTATATCGACCCCTGAACGGCCTGCCACAATTAAAGCGGGATTTGTGCCTACGGCACGATGCATCACTACCCCCGTCCGATGCCCCGGATTGCTCGAGGGCATGAAATTCACCCAAGTCTCGCCACCGTCATAGGTCCGGGCCATACTCTGAATATTCGCCTCAGGCTCCGCCCAATTTCCTCCGACCATGAATCCCACAGAGTCCGTCAAAGTCAGCCCCATCGGCCCACCCATTTCGAGTCCTTGCGGCATAGGCGTTGAAACCGCATCCCAGCTAACCCCTTGATCACAGGTTCGAATTAATCGATTGTTGATTCCTCCAGTGGCAAAATACGTACAGCCCTTTCCAAAGGCGATGAGTTGATCACTCGCCGCAAACCCTCCTTCTCCGGGCAGCGCCGCGGGCAAAAGTTCCGGATCAATGCGACTCCAAGATGCTCCTCGATCGATGGATCGATATATGGCCAGTGCACCGTCAAAGGCATCCCCAAACATCCAGCCGTAGCCTTTACTCGAAAAGCGCAGAGCGTCCATAAAGGCCTTAGGATCATCCTCTCTCCAGGCGATGGACCAGTTTTGACCGGCATCCTCTGTTCGCCACAACACCGCTGGACTGCCAGCCGAGAGGGCTAGTACGGTGCTATCGTCCAACATCTCAATACTTCGATACTGCAAGGGTTCTGCAATCTCCCCAGGCGGTACCAAGGTATCTACACGCCAAGTCCGCCCACCGTCATAAGTACTGGCCACGCGAAATTCGTCACCCCCCATCCAAAAGACGTCGGCATTCCAAGCTTCAACCGCTCTGACGGTCATGTCCTGAGGCAATCGATCCAGCTCAAAATGAAATTCCTGGGCACTAAGGGTTAGCGCCAGGAATAAAGAGACCAGAACTGCGGCCCCTTTCCTCATGAATAGAATTTCTTGTTTTCGCGCGCCATCTTGCGCAGCAGTGGACTCGGACGGTAACGGTCTTCACCGTACTCCGCCTGCAAGCGTTCAAGTGTTTTCAAAGTATGCTCAATGCCTTTCTCATCGGCCCAGGCCAGGAGCCCTTTTGGATAGTTCACACCCTTGGTCATGGCCAAGTCCAGATCTTCTCTCGTCGCGATATTCAAATAGAGCGCATCGGCCGCTTCGTTAATGAGCATGGCCAGTACGCGCCAAACAATCTGTTCGCCCAGTTCGCGGTCTGTGATGGGTTCAGGTTTCACTGCACCTTCCCCGTAGTCGTAGTACCCACGACCCGTTTTACGTCCTAGCCAGCCCGCCTCCGAGTGTCGCTTCTGCGTGAAACTCGGACGGTAACGGGGATCGTAATAGAAGGCCGCAAACACACTTTCAGTCACCGCGTAATTGATGTCGTTCCCGATGAAATCCATCAGTTCAAAGGGCCCCATTCGAAAACCTCCCAGCTCTTTCATGGCCCAATCGATGGTGGCGAAATCTGCAAAGCCCTCTTCATAGATCCGAAGCGCCTCTCCATAAAATGGACGCGCCACGCGGTTCACAATAAAGCCCGGCGTATCCTTCGCCAATACGGTGACCTTCCCCCATGAATCAATCAAGTCGCGCGCGGCCTCCATCACCTCGGGTGCAGTTTGAACGGCCGGAATAATCTCCACCAACGGCATCAAGGGCGCTGGATTGAAAAAGTGAATGCCGATGGCTCGTTCCGGCTTATCCAAGGCGCTGGCAATGGCCGCAATGGACAAAGAGGAAGTGTTGGTCGCCAAGATGCACTCGTCGTCAACAACCTCTTGAAGATCCTGAAACAGCTTTTGCTTCACGTCCATGCGCTCCACAATCGCCTCGATGATGAGTCCACAACCCGCAAAGGCCTGAAGATCGCTCACCCAGAATATACGCCCGTGAAGGGCCCTGGTCTCTTCCTCACTCATCCGGCCTTTCTCAACCAAACGCGCCAATATTCTCTGCAGCTTCGCATCAGCTTTTTCAAGCGCCTGCGGCGCGATGTCAAACACCACCACCTCATGCCCGCTCTGGGCCGCTACCTGGGCAATTCCGCTGCCCATCGATCCTGATCCAACAACTCCTATCTTCATTTTCCCTTGAATTCAGGTTTGCGTTTTTCCAAGAAAGCATTGACGCCTTCCGCATAATCCTCTGTTCCTCCCGCACGCGTTTGCAGCTCATCTTCGAGCTCCAACTGCTTGTCCAAGTTGTTGCGCATGCTTCGGTTCAGAGCGCACTTGGTCAGGCCCAAACCTTTCGTGGGCATCTGTGACAAGGTGGTCGCCACAGCCATAGATTCTTCGGCGAAAGTCTCGTCCGAAAAGACCTTGTACAACATGCCCATCTGTTCTGCATCCGTGGCCTTTACCTTATCACCCATCATCATGAGGGCGCTGGCTTTTTGAAATCCAATGAGGCGGGGCAAGAAAAAGGTGCCTCCGCTGTCTGGGATCAGTCCGATTTTACTGAAGGCTTGAATGAAGGAAGCGCTCTCGGTAGCCACGACTATGTCGCAGGCCAAGGCAATATTGGCTCCCGCTCCTGCGGCCACACCGTTGACGGCTGCCACGATTGGCTTGCGTATGCCGCGTATGCGTTTAATGATGGGGTTGTAGTGCTCGCTGACGATCTTGGTCAGTTCTGGGCCTTCGGGGTCAATGGCCTCCGCCAAATCTTGACCCGCGCAAAAGGCCTTGCCCTCTCCAATGACATAGATGGCGCGAATGCTTGGATCTGCCTCGCAGGCGTCTAAGCGCTCTTGCATGGCCATGGCCATTGGGCGATTGAAACTGTTGAATTTATCGGGCCGATTCAGTCGGATCACGCCAACCGCGCCCACCTGTTCAAAAAGGATAGAATCCATGTGCAGTAAGGGTTTGCTCAAATGTATGAATATGACGGGGCTTTACCGGAATCAACCTTCAGTTCTTGAACTAGCATCGTGCCGTTTAGGCACCGGGTCATAGCCGGAAGTTCCCCAGGGATGGCATCGCGCTATGCGCTTAGATCCGAGCCAAATTCCTTTGATCACACCCCATTCGCGAATGGCTTCAATGGTGTAGGCCGAACAGGTCGGGGTATGCCGGCAATTGCGCGATAATAGCGGGCTAAGAACGAGTTGATATACCCGAATTAGAAAGATAAAGGGCGCCTGGATAATGGCCCTTACCGTTTTCATTTCTCGAAGTCTTTATACAGCATACTGGGCTGTACCTCTTTGTTGTGCTGGTACTTGTTGGAGCTGTACTTCTCAAAGTCACCGTCGATGCTGTGGTAGAAAATCTGACAGATTTCCACGCCCGGGTAGATGCGAATCGGCTGTACACAGAACATCTCAAGGGTCCAGTACCCGCTGAAGCCTACATCGCCAAACCCAGCCGTCACATGGACAAACAAGCCCAAGCGTCCGATGGATGAGCGACCCTCCAACATGGGAACAAAGCTCTCTGTAGTGGTGTGCTCTATGGTTCGGCCCAAGTAGAGTTTTCCGGTTTCGAGCAACAGGCCTTCTTCCGGGATCACCATCTTGGTCGCCGTGTTTTCCGACTTCATATCGAGCACCGGATTGTCATAAACCAACACTTCGTTGTGGAGGCGGAGGTTGTATGAGTTGGGGTTCAACTGCCCTTCGTTGAAGGGGTCAATTTTGATGTCCTCGCCCATGTGCGCGAGAATTTGCTTTCCAGAAAGAATCATAGCTTATCCGTTTTGGGTCCAGAAGGTCCCCTCTTTACTGTCTTTCAACTGAATACCGAGCTCGTTCAACTGATCGCGAATCTTGTCGGACATTGCCCAGTCTTTATTGGCTCTTGCGGTATTGCGCAACTCAATCAGAAGCTGCATCACGCCGTCTAGGGATCCATCGTCTCCAACTCCGGCATCCTCTCGTTCCAGACCGAGCACCTGCTCGACCATGGCGTGGAAGAAGACCTTCATCTCGTCAATGGTGGCCTGGGTCAGACTCAACTTACCGTCAATGTTGGAGTTGATGACCCGTACAGCATCAAAGAGCTCAGCAATCAAGATGGGCGTATTGAAGTCGTCGTTCATAGCCGTTAGAGCGCGCTCTTTCCAAGTGGAGGCATCGTACTCGTCCACATCCCCTGCTTTCATGCGGTCCATGTCATCCATGGCTTGCATCATCTTCAAGTATCCCTTCTCGGCCGCCTGAAGCGCTTCGTTGGAGAAGTCGATGGGCGAGCGGTAGTGGGCTTGAAGCATGAAGTACCGAATGATCATCGGTGAGTACGGTCGCTCGAGCAAGTCGTGGTTTCCCGTGGTCATTTCCTCGAAGTTGATGAAGTTGCCCTTACTCTTGGCCATCTTCTGTCCCTCAAGGGTGAGCATGTTGTTGTGCAGCCAGTACTTCACTGGGGCATGCCCAAAGGCTGTGCAGCTCTGCGCAATCTCTCCTTCGTGGTGCGGGAATTGAAGGTCCATTCCGCCACCGTGAATATCAAAGGTCTCTCCAAGATACTTAGAACTCATAGCGGTACACTCGAGGTGCCAGCCCGGGAAGCCTTCGCCCCAGGGCGAATCCCATTTCATGATGTGCTCCGGCTTGGCCTTTTTCCAAAGCGCGAAATCCTTAGGGTCACGCTTTTCGCTTTGACCGTCCAAGCTTCGACTTCCACTTTGGAGGTCCTCCAATACTTTACCGGAGAGTTGGCCAAAGGGATAGTCCTTGACGTACTTGGCCATGTCGAGGTAGACGCTTCCATCCACTTCATAGGCATGGCCACGCTCCAAGATGGTTTCTACGATCTTGATTTGCTCGGGAATATGTCCGGTGGCACTCGGCTCGATGCTCGGCGGCAAGGTGTTGAGCTTGGCGTAGGCCTCATGGTAGGTATAGGTGTACTTCTGCACAATCTCCATGGGCTCGAGCTGCTCCAAACGCGCCTTCTTGGTGATTTTATCCTCGCCGGCTCCGGCGAGTTCGTCTTCCAAATGCCCCACATCGGTGATGTTCCGCACGTAGCGCACCTTGTACCCGAGGTACTTCAGGTGACGGAATACGATGTCGAAAACCACTGCCGCACGGGCATGTCCCAGGTGAGGCTCACCATAAACGGTAGGGCCACAGACATACATCCCCACGAAGGGCGGGTTGATCGGCTTAAAAACTTGTTTCTCGCGTCCGAGCGAGTTATATACGGTTAAAGGAAATTCTTTGGTCAGATCCATAATAGCTGGTTTTGCGGTTGTTGAACGAACGATTCAGGAAAGGCGAATCAGCAACAACAGCAACAGCTGCAAAAGTAAGAAGTGAGGATCTTCATAGGATCAAATCTTGAGACCAAATTACAATTCCATATTGATATAATCCAAGAACTCTTTCCGCACTTCGAGGTCTTGGAATTTTCCGCCATACTCAGCTGTCACGGTGCTGCTGTCGATATCGCGAATACCGCGTGAATTCACGCAGAGGTGCTTCGCATCAATCACACAGGCAACGTCTTGAGTGCCGAGCGCTTCTTGCAGG